>CAZBER010000001.1:0-51906 GCA_964490985.1 uncultured Desulfovibrionaceae bacterium
CGGGGAGCGAGGCCCCCCGGACCCCCGTTACCGCTTGGCCGGGCGGGGCGGTGGGGGTGGACGCGCAACCGTCGTGTGGCCTGCGCCTGCGGCGCACACAAGAAATATGGAAGTCTGGCGGAAGGGCGTGATCCGCTTTCGAATTCTCTCGGTTTGGGCGGCGGATTCGGGCCGGCTGGGCTTTGACAGCCGGCCCGAATCCGCCGCCCAGATCGGGAGGGTTCGGGAGGGGGTGACCCCCTCCCGGCCGCCGGAGGCATCTTCATCTTCAGGGGTTCGGGGCAGCGCCCCGACTCTTCCATTCGGCGCAGGGGCGGCCGAGGGCGCGTTCGACGGATTGGAGCAGTTCCTTGATTTTGAAGGGCTTGGGGAAGAAGTCGTGGACCTGGCCGCGGAAGGCTTCGATGGCCGTATCCAGGTGGGCAAAGGCCGTGATCATGATCACCTGGATGTCCGGGTAGCGGCTTTTGACGGCCTTAAGCAGCTCCATGCCGTCCATGCCCTTCATTTTGAGGTCCGTGACCACCACGTCGAAGGGCTCTTCGGCCAGCCGGGCCAGGGCCGGGGCGGCGGCCAGGAAGGTTTCCACCCGGCAGCCGTGTTTGCCGAGGTGGATGCGGATCATGTCGCCCACCACCTTTTCGTCGTCAATGACCATGATTCTCGGCGGTTGCGCTTGCATGGGATTCCTCCGTGGGGGGAACGGCCGGCAGTTCGATGACGCAGGTGGTGCCTTGGCCCAGCCCGCTTTCCACCCGCAGCTGGCCGTTGTGGTTTTTGACGATGCCGTAGCTGACCGAAAGCCCGAGTCCCGTGCCTTCGGTGCCCTTGGTGCTGAAAAAGGGGTCGAAGATATGGGGCAACACCTCGGGGGCGATGCCTTTGCCCGAGTCCGCGATGCTGATGCGGGCCAGGCCGTCCTCGACGCCGGTGGCCACCGAGAGATGGCCGCCCGGCCCCATGGCCTGGATGGCGTTGGTGATGCAGTTGACCAGGACCTGGTGCATCTGGGAGGCGTCGGCCATGACTTGGGGCGGCTCCTCGGCCAGGTCCAGGTCCAGGTCGATGTTGGAGACATGGAGCATGTTGCGCACCAGGGGCAGGGTGTCGCCGACCAGGGCATTGACCGACACCGGGCGCATGCTGGCCGTTTTGGGCTTGGAAAATTCCAGCAGGCTGGTGACGATAGCGTGGATGCGTTCGCATTCCTTCTGGATCTGGCGCATCATGTCCAGGCGTTCGCCTTGGGAGAGGTCCTCGTGGGCCGCCTCGTAGGTCTCGGCGATCATGGAGATGTTGTTGACCGGATTGGTGATCTCGTGGGCCACGCCGGCGGTGAGGGTGCCAAGCGAAGCCAGCTTTTTGGACTGCAGGATTTCGGCTTCCCGGGAGCTTAGGCGTTCGGACATGGTGTTGAGGGCGGTGATGGCCGAATCCAGCTCGTCGTGGCTGTGGCGGGCCACGGCGATGCTCTCGAACTTGCCTTCGGCTATGGCCCCGGCCAGGCGCTCCACCTGGGCCAGGGAGCGCAGCACCTTGCGAAAGAGCAGCGGCGCGGCCAGAACCGCCGTGCACACCACGGCCACCAGGGAAACGCTCATGGTGCGCCGGGAGATGGCGATGATCTCGCCCACCTGTTCCCGCTCCCGGGCCACCAGGGAAGTGGAGAATTCCCGCATGGCCCGGCCGGCCTCGCGCATGGCCTCTTCCACGTCCGGCCCCGGGTCTTGGGTTTTGCGGGCCGTCTCCACGGCAGCGGCATAATCCGCCAGATGGCGGCGCAGGGCCTGGTAGTTGGCCTCGCCGGCCCCGCGCACGATGCGTTCCCGGGATTTGGCCAGCTCGTCCCAGCTCTCGTCGATTTTGGCGGCGATCTCCCCCAGGGCGGCCTGGTCATGAAACAGGAACAGGTTTTTTTCCGACAGCCGCATCTCCAGGAAGCCGGCGTTGAGGTCGTCCTGGACCTCCACGAAACGCAGCTTGTCCACCACCCGGTTCATGTCGTTCCGGGCCAGCACGGCCAGAACCACCAGCAGGGACAGGCTGACCAGGCTGCCCACCACGAGTTTGGTCTTGATCTTCACGACCGGTCCCCCAGGGGGTCCATGCACCGGGGCGTGCGGGCCGGCTCCTGGCGCACGGGCCAATACCAGAGCAGCCCATCCACGATCATGGCCGCGCCGGAGACGGCCAGAAGCCAGTCGACTGCGGAGAGCAGGCTGCTCCCGTACACGCTGATGAGTCCGAGCCCGAGGCTTAAGATGGCCACGCCGGTGCGGATAAAGGCCAGGCCGGTGCGGGAGCGGGCGGCGATGGTGCGGTAGCAGGCGCACACCGTGCGCTGGGCGGCCAGGACATTGCGCTCCCGGGCCAGGTGGATGCGCTCGGGCGCGCCCGAGGCCACTTCCAGGATGGTGGCGTGGTTTTCCAGCAGGTCGCCCAGGCGGCCGAACATGGTGTGCTTGGAGGCCTTGCGCCGTTGGCTGTCGGATTCGATGAAATGGTATTCCTCCAGGAACTGGAGCGTGGCGGCCGAGACTTCCACCAGGGTCTGGATGCCCGGCAGGCGGTGCCGGGACAGGCGCAGGCGCAGGTAGGCCCGCCCGGCCAGGACGGCCAGGGCAAGCCCCAGCCCCAGGCAGGCGATGTCGGCCGCGCGGGAGCCGCCGGCATGGGCCGAGCGCAGGAGCGTGTTGCCCAGGGCGGTCAGACCCAGGCCGAAGCGCATGACATTGAGCCAGGTGCGGCCCGTGGCCATGTCCGTGCGCCAGCAGGCCAGGCGCGTGCGCCAATGGGCCATGGTGTTGCGCCAGGAGGCCAGGTTGGTGCGCACCACGCCCACGGGCGCGCCGGTCACGGACGGGGCGAAATCCGAGGCCAGGCGCTTGAGGTCCAGGGAGGAAGCGGCCAGAAATCGGGGTGTGAGCTCCGGATACGTTTGCGCGACTTCCCGGCGCATGGCCGGATCGTCGGGCGCGGCGGCGGCCACCAGCACGGTTTTGTCCGCGCACAAGGCCACCGGAAACCAGCGGGCCCGGGCAAAAGCCGCCTGGGGCAGCCGGGCCAGGAGTTCGGGCGGCATCCGCAGCCGCTCGTCATACGAAAAGGCCATGGGCGCGTCAGGCAACATCGTCGCCTTCCAGGCCGGCGCTGGCCCGGCCCCAGGTGACGGCCGGGGCGGCGTAATCCGGCACGTCCATCTCGAAGTCCGCATGGCAAAAGGGCAGGCTGCGCCCGGCCCGGACCGAGGGCAGGTACCAGGCCAGGCCGTCGCCGGCCAGGATGAGCCCGCCGAAAAGCAGGACCAGGTTGAAGACGGTCCAGCCCGTGGAGGCCGTGCCGAACCAGGCCAGAAGCCCCAGGCCCACGGCCACGGCGTTGAGCCCGGTGCGGATAAAGGCCAGCCCGGTCCGGGCCTTGGCCAGATGGGTGCGCAGCCGGGCCATGACGTTTCGCCGCTCGGCCAGAAGCGTGCGTTCCAGGGCCAGGCCCGTGGTGCCGAAAACGCCTGGGGCCATGTCCGGCCACACCGGCGGCGGCCCGCCCGATGCTCCGGCCGGGGGCGCGGCCACGGTCCACGGCCCGCCCGCAGCCTCGGCCCGGCGCATGGCCGTCTGGCACAAGGTCCCGGCCCGGCGGGCCGGCAGATACCAATAGAGCCCTTCCAGGGTCATGACGGCTCCCATGGCCACCAGCGCGCCGCTGCCCAGGTCCCAGGGGCCGCGCGGAAACTGGCGGAGCATGGCGATGCCGATGCCGGCCACGGCAATGCCCGTGCGGCCCAGGGCCAGGCCGGTGCGGGAGCGGGCCATGATCGAGCGCAGCTCGGCCAGAGAGGTGCGCTCCAGGGCCAGGGCCGTGCGGTCCATGGCCAGAAACCGGCGGCGGGCGACCGGGGAAAGCAGCGACCAGCCGGCGCGCAGGGCCTTGGCCCCGGGCACGGCCGGCAGCCAGCGGAAACACGGCCACAGCGTATTGGCCGATACCGCCAGCACGCCGACATTGCCCAAGGCGGGATCAGGCTCGGGCACCGGGTCGGGCAGGCCCCGGCCCGAGGCGCGCCGGGCCGGCAGGTACCAGAGAAGGCCGTCGACCAGGAAAAAAAGGCCTGCGCCCAAAAGCAGCGCTTCCAGGGGCACGACCAGGCCCAGCCCGAAGACGCGCAAAAAGACCAGGGTCACGGTCAGGAAGGCCACGCCCGTGCGGAACATGGCCAGGCCGGTGCGGCCCCGGGCCAGGGTGGTGCGAAATCCGGACAGAAACGAGCGGCGGCCGGCCAGGTAGGTGCGGACCTTGGCCAGGTCGGTGCGGGAGGCTTCGGGCGGAAACCCGGGATTGACGTCCAGGGTGTTGTCCAGGATGCGCCGCACGACCGCCGGGTCGGCCGGGACGAGCCGCACCGATTCCCGGCCCAGGGCGGAGCGCACCCGCGCCGCCAGTTCGTCGCCCGGGGCCACGGCGGCCACCACGGCCGTTTCCCCGTCCCGGGCCACGGGAACCCACTGGCTCTCGATCATGGCGGCCAGGGCTCCCCGGCCGCGAAATTCCTTGGGGACAACGAAATCCTCGTCCTGTTCCAGGAGACCCAAAAGGACCGCGCCGGGCGCGCTTTGGGGACCGTTCATGCCCGCTCCTCGACTGTCCGGGGCGGCGGCGCGGCGGCAAAGGAGGCCAGGCCATAGTCGCCGTCCAAAAAAGCCTGGGCCGCCCGGGACGGGGCGTCGTCCGTGGTCATGGCCGCGTCCAGCAGGCGGGTAAAGCCCAGCAGCCGGCCGAGCAGGACCAGGGCCTCGGCTGCCGTGGCCTCGGCCACGCCGGCCAGGCTGGCCGTGACCAGATCGCCGCGCCGGTCCACATAGAATCCGCCGGCAGCCAGGATTTCGGCCAGGCAGGCGGCCCGGCGCTCCCGCAACGGAGTGGCCGCGCCCCCGCCCTTGAAGCGCAGACGCACGTAATTGCCCGCAGGCCGGGGGCCGCACACGGCGTCGATCATGGCGAAATGAAACTCCACCCGGGCATTGACGTTGAGATAATCCCGGGCGGCCAGGGCGTAGTTGGGCTGGCCCACGGGCCGCCGGCCGCGCCCGTCGGTGACGCCCCTTCCCATGACCCCGCGCACGTCGCGGCCGCCCGGGCCGGAGGGCGGCGCGCCAAAGCGCAGCCCAGGCGTGGCCAGGCCCTGCCACAGGGCGGCCAAAGGCGCGGAAGCCACATCGGCCGGCTCGATAAATCGGCCGGAAGCTCCCTCGCGGATGCCGCCGCCCAGGTCGATGACCATGACCTCGAAGGGGACCGAACCGCGCAGGATGCGCACATGGGAAAAGGCCTCGTCGAGCAGTGCGTCCCCGGCCTCGAACAGGGCCAGCACGGCGGTCTCGTGGGCATAGCGGATGACGTCGTGCAGGCTTTGGCACTCCAGCACGGAAAAGGTGGGGCCATAGGCGTCGGTGAGGTTGAGCGGGGCCACCAGGTCGCGCACTCTGACCCGGGATGGAGACAGGTTGGCCGGGGCCGACCGTTCGGGCGCGGCAGGCGGGGACGAAAGCAGCTCGGCCAGATCGCCCACGGCCGAAGGCGCGGCCGCAACCGTGCCCGCGCCGGAGTCCAGGACCACCACCGCCCCGTCGGGAATGGCGGCCATGGCCCCGGCCGCCCGGGTGAGCATGGGCCGGCCCGTTTCCCGGGCCACGGTGGACAGGTGGTCGGCCGGATTGCCGCCGGCCACCACGATTCCCTGCCAGGAGGCCAGGACCCGGGCCGCCTCGGGCGTGGCCGCCGGCAGCACGGCCACCATTGGGCCGGAAACAGGCGCATCCAGATCGGCCGGCCCGCGCACGCGCCGGACCCGGCCCAGGCAGCGGCCCGGCGAAGCGGCCATGCCGCCGCGATAATATTCCCGGCCGGACAGCCGGGACGCGCCGGCTCCGGGTCCGCTCAGGCGGGCTGGCCGGGACTGGAGCACAACGATTTTTCCGGCCGCGTCCACGGCCCATTCCACATCCTGGGGCGAGCCGGCCAGGGCCTCGGCGGCCAGGCCCAGCCGGGCCAGGCGGGTCAGGGTCTCGCTTTGCAGCACCGGCCGGTTCTGCTCCGCCTCGGGCACGGGCTCGCGGCGCACGCCGCCCCCGGCATCGGCAACGGCCCGCACGGTCTTGGCGGCCACCCGGGCCTCCACGTCGGCCAAATCGGACCGGGAGACGCGGTAGATGTCGGTCGGAGCCTCGCCGTCCACGGCCAGCACGCCCAGGCCGGGCACGGCCGAGACGAGCATGCGGCCGGACCCGGGCCGCACCGGGTCCAGGGTAAAGAGCACGCCGGCGGCAGCGGCCGGGACCATGGCCTGGACCAGGACGGCCATGTCCAGGGCAGCGGCGGGCAGCCCGGCCTGAAGGCGATAGGCCACGGCCCGCTCGGAAAAGGCTCCGGCCATGACTTCCAGAAAGCCCTGCTCCAGGCTGGCCGGCGCAAGGTTGAGCACTGTGGCGAACTGGCCGGCAAAGGAATGCTCGGGTCTGTCCTCGGTCAGGGCGCTGCTGCGCGCGGCCAGGGCCACGTCCCGACCGGCGGCCAGCCGTTCGGCGGCCTGACGCAAATCAAAGCGCAGCCAGTCCGGGATGTGGGCGGCCAGGATGTCGCGCCGGATGTCGGCGCAGGCCCCGGCCAGGGAGGCCCCGGCCTCGGCAGCCGGACGCAGGCCGGCCCGGATGCGGCCGTCCAGGCCGGTTTCCCGCAGCATGTCCCGGCAGGCCCGGACCGTCACCACAAAGCCCAGGGGCACGGGAAAGCCGTTTCGCGAAAGCAGGGACAGGCTGGCGGCCTTGCCGCCCACAACCTCGGGGTCGGCAGCCTGGGCCAGGGGCAGGCACGAGGCCGGCCGGGCCGATTCCTCCACGGCATCCAGGGCCAGGCGCAGGGCGTCTTCCAGGCGCAGCTGCCGGGCGTAGAGCCCCTGCTCGCCGCCGTCGGTCAGGCGGCTCACTCCGTCCACCAACTCGAAGGTCACGGCTTCCAGGTCTTCCACGAGGCTTATAAGTTCGCCGGCCGGAGCTCCCCCGGCCAGGGCCGCCTCGACCTTGGCCAGACGCTCCAGGGCCCGTTCGTTATTGGCCAAAAGGATACGGAAGGTGTGGTAGCGCACCTTGAGGGCATCCAGGGCGGCATGCCGCCTGGCCTCGCGCCGGTCCTTGTAGGCTTGCCACAACCGACCGATCACGGCCTGCCCCCGGCCGCGTCAAACTCGGCTTCCAGGGCCTCGACGCCCTGGCCGCCGGAAAGGCCCACGTCGCGCTGGCGCACAAAGGCCGTGATCCGGCCCAGCAGGCGCAAGGCCTCTTCGGCCGCCTCGGCCGCCACCATCTTGAGCCGCCCCACCACCAGATCGCCGTCAACCGAAACCTTGAAGTCGAACCGGTCCAGCACCCGGCGCAAAAAGGCCGCCCGGGCGGCCCGTCCGGCGGCATCGGCCAGGCCGCCCACGAAGCGGAAATAGACCACGTTCTTGTCCGGGTTTTCGCCCACGTACGCGTCGATGACGCTGAAATGATAGCCCAGGCGCAGGCTCACGTTGCAATACGACCGGGCGGCAATGGCCAGGTTGCCGCCGGAAAGGGCCTCTTTCCCGGGCAGGCCGGCCATGAGCTTGTCCATGTTGCCCAAAACCTCGCGCAGCCCCACCCGAACCGGCGTGGCGTCCCACAGGCCCGGAGCCAGGACGCCGGACAGAAAGGCGCGCAGGGGCCGGGAGCGCACGGCCTCAAGGCCCTCGGCTCCGGCGTCCAGGCCGCCGCCGATGTCCAGGACCCGCAGGTCCAAAGGCACGGGCAGGGACAGCGGCCGGGCCAGGGATTCGGATACCCCGGCCTGGCGCAGGTCGGCCAGGGCGGCCACGGCTTTTTCGTGGGAAAAATGGATGATGTCGTGAAAGGTGCGGCAGCCTTGCACAACAAAGGACGGATCGTCCGGGTCGATGAGATGGAGCGCGGCAATGCGGCGCAGGAGCCAGCGCAGCATCAGGTATTCGGGATCGTCCGGGGACAGGCCCACGTCCGGGGCGGGCCGGCCGGCCTGCGCGCCCCAACGGATTTCCCCGGCCTCGGCGTCCACGGTCACCACCAGGCCCTGGGGCAGCGCGGCCAAGGCTCCGGGCAAACCGAACAGGGCCGGCACCCGAAACTCCCGGGCCACGGCGGCCAGATGGCCGGCCGCGTCGCCCACCTCGGTCACCATGGCCCCGGCCCGGCGCAGGATGGGGGCCAGGGCCGGCGCAGCGGCCCGGGCCACGGCCACGGCTCCAAAGGGAAAGGAGGCGGCAGCGGTCTTCTCGGTGACATGGACCACGGTGCCGGAAGCAGCCCCCAGGCAGGCGGCCTCGCCACCGCGCAGCATGGTTTCGCCCTTTTCCGACGCCTGTTGTCCCGACCCCTGGGCCAGGGCCGGCAGCAAACCCACGGACTCGAAAGCGACCGTGCCCGAGGCGTCCCGGGAAAAGGCCAAGCCCAGGGCCCCGCCCAGGAGCCGCTCGGCGGCCAGGGCCTGGCCGGCCAGGGCGGCGGCCGCGTCAAAGGGCAAAAGCCCGGAGCCGCGCAACAGCCCGCCCGGGCCGGGGTCCAGGGGCATCAGGCCGTCGGGCAGGCGGCGGTCCAGGGGCTTTCGGGCCAGGCGGGAGCGGCGGGGGGCAAAGGGATGGGAGCGGGCCAGCCACAGCGTGTCGCGCACGTCCGGGGTATCGGCCGGCCAGGCCTCGATTTCCAGGCAGTCTTCCCCTCCTTCCGGCGCAACCGCCAGGGTGCGCACCCAGCCGCGCAGCACGGCCGGCGGCGCGGCCAGCACCAAGGCGGCCGCACCTGTTGTCCCGCCGGCCCGGACCACGGCCTCGGACAAGGCCGCCTCCAGGGCGGGCAGCACGGCCTCGGCCCGGCAGGACACGATCCGGCCAGGAGATCGAAACGGTTCGCCTTGCCCGGCCGGGGCGGACGCCTCGGCGGCCACGGTGACCACGGCCGGCTCCCGGCCGTGGTCCCAATGGGCAAGGGCCAGGGCCACAGCCTGGCGGGCCGCTTCGGTCAGCCGGCCGTTTTCCAGCGCCGCCCCGGCCACGACAAAGCCCGCGGGCACGGCCAGGCCGAGCTGTCCGGCCAGCTCGCCCAGAGCGGCCGGGCCGTGGCCGACCACGGTTCGGTCCTCCAGGCGCAGCGAGGCCAGGGGGCGCACCACGGCGTCGTCGCCAGGCCCCTGGCGGCCGGCCAGGATGTCCTCCACGGCCACGGACACGGCCATGTAGCGGTCGTACAGGTCCACGTAGCGGTTCCCGGTCATGGCGTTGACGGCGTACACGGCCTGGTGGGCCAGGCCGGCCACGTCCCGGGCGGCTTTTTCCAGAAAGGCCCGGTCAAAGATGTATTCCCCGCCGAGCATGCGCTCCATCTCGGCCATCTTGGCCAGGGCGGCGGTGTTGGCTTCGAGCAGGGACCGGAACTTGGAGAAAAGGGACCGGGCCGACTCCTTGGCGGCCAGTCCAGGTTCAGCGCTCATGGGCGGCGTCCGGCAAAACGGGCAAAACGCTTTCCAGTCGTTTGACCACGTCCAGGATGTCGGCCAGCTTGAACGGCTTGGCCACGAAATCAAAGGCCCCCTTGTGAAAGGACTCCTTGGCCGTCTCCAGGGTGGCGAAGCCGGTGATGACGATGCAGCCCACTGTGGGGGAAATGGCCTTGACCCTGTCCAGAAAGCCCATGCCGTCCAGGCCTTCCATCTTGAGGTCCGTGATGACGATGTGGCTGGGCTTTTCCTCGAAGCGGGCCAGGGCAGCGGCGCTGTCGGTAAAGGCCTCCACCTCGTAGCCGGCCTTCTGGAAGGCGGGTTTGAGGCGTTTGACCACAATGGGCTCGTCGTCGAGGATGAGGATGCGCCGTTTGGGCGGACCGCCTGCGGCGTTTTCGGTCATGGTCATGGCGTTTCCTCCAGCACCGGTTTGATGGCGGCCAGAAATTCCTCGGCAAAGCAGTGGGTGTCGTCCTCGCGGCCCATGCGCACGTCGAGCTGGCGGGTAAAGCCCACCAGGCCGCCGAGCAGGCGCAGCTTGGCGCGCATGCTGGCCTTGTCGAAATTTTTGAGCCGCCCCACCACCAGGTCGCCGTGCACCTCCACCCGGAAATCGGCCTGCTCCAGGATCTTGCCAATGCAGCTCGCCCGCCTGGCCCGCCTCCAGAAGTCCGTTACCCCGCCCAGGAACCGGAAGTACAGGGAGTTGTCGGCCCCTGTATCGCCCACATAGGCGTCCACGAGCACGAAGTGGTAGCCCAGGTGCAGGTTCAGGTTCATATACTGCCTGGACACCACGGCCAGGTTGCGGCCAAGCTTGCCGGAACCCGGGTTTTGCGCGCCAAAGGTGCGGGTGAGGCTGGCCATGAAGCTGCCCATGTCCACGGGCACGGGCTCGGTGGCCCACATGCCCGAGGCGGTCAGGCCCCGAAGCAGCTCGCGCAGGGGCAGGGAGCGCAGGTCTTCGGGCATGATCTCGGCCGCGTCGCCGCCGGCCTCGCCGTCGAGGTCGATAATCGAGAGGCCAAGCGGCAAAGGCGAGCGCAGCCGCTTGGCCGCCGCGTCCAGGAGACCCTGCCGGCTTTCGCTGAGCTCGATGAGCTCGGCCACGGCCTTTTCGTGGATGTACCGGGTGATGTCGTGGTAGGTGCGGCAGGCGGCCGGGGTGAAATCCGGGGAATGGGGGTCCACCAGGGCCAGCGGCGTGATTTTTTTGAGCAGCCGGCGCAGCAGCCGGTATTCGTAGGAGTCTTCGTACACGGCCTCTTCGGTCAGCTCGAAGTAGCGCAGTTCCTTGACAATGCCCCGGTAGACCACATTCTGGGTGGCGTCCACGGTGATCTCGTCGCCGGTGCGCAGCATCTCGGTGGCCACGCCGCAGCCAACGATCGTGGGGATGCGAAACTCCCGGGCCACGGTGGCCATGTGTCCGGCCGGGGAGCCGATGTCGGTCAAAATGCCCTGGGCCCGGGACATGACCCGGGAATAGCGGGGCGAGGTGTGGTGCGACACCAGGATGGCCCCAAAGGGAAACCGGTCCAGGTCCGCGTCGGTGCGCACCACGTAGACCCGGCCCATGGCCACGCCGCGCTGGACCACGTCCCCGCGTCCGGAAAAAAGCACCTCGGCCTGGCTGGTGGCCGCGTCAATGGCCCCGGTGCGGCGCTCGGGCTGGCCGGAAAAGACCATGGGCCGGCTTTGCAACACGTAGAGCTGGCCCGATGCGTCAAAGGTCCATTCCACGTCCTGGGGCCGCTTGAAATATTTCTCCAGGGACAGAGCCGCCTCGGCCAGCCTGGGCAAATCCGCGTCGGTCAGGCAGGGGGCCTCGGCCCGATCGGCGGGCACATCCTCGAAATGCGCCCCGCCCTCTGGAGACAGGACCATCTGCCGGGTCTTGGCCACGATTTCCCGGGACTTGACGGCAAAGGGCGAGCGGCGCTCCAGCAAAAACGTGTCGGTCTCCACCTCGCCGCCGACCACGGGCGCGCACTGGCCAAAGGCCGCGCTGACGAAAATGCCCTCTTCCTTTTGGGTCATGGGCGCATAGGTATACAGCGCCCCGCTGGCCCGGGAATCGATCATGGCCTGGCAGCCCACGGCCATGACCGCCTCGTGCTCGCGAAAGCCGCGCCGTCGGCGGTAGAGCCAGGCTTCCGGGGAATAGAGGCTGGCCACCACCCGCTTGAAGGCCTCGGGCAAATCCTTGGGCAAAACGCCGATGACGCTCTCATATTGGCCGGCGAAACTGGTCTCCCCGTCCTCGTCCCAGGCGCTGCTGCGAACGGCCAATGCGGCAAGTCCCCCGGGAAGCCGCCTGGACAAAGCGTCCAGGGATTCGGCCAGGCTGCGGGACAGGGACCGGGGCAGGCTGGCGGCCAGGATGCGCGTTCTGACGGCCTCGGATACGGCCCAGATGTTGCCTTCCTCGTCCGCGTCCAGAAGCTTGGTCTGCTCCCGGATGCACCCGGGCAGGCCGTTTTTGGCCATGAAATTGGCAAACGCGCCGGTGGTGATGACGAACCCGTCGGGCACGGGCAGTTCGAGCACGTTTTTAAGCTCCCCGAGCATGGCGAATTTGCCGCCCACGGCCTCGCCCATGTCCGCGCCCAGGGCCGACAGGGGCAAGGTGGGCGACGTGTCCGGGAAATGGTGCCGGCCGGCCAGCTCGTCCAGGACGCACTGGCGCACCCGCTCAAACGCGCCGAAGAGCTCCACGTTGCGGCCCTGGTCCAGGACCGACAAATCGGAGACCAGCTTGAAGACCTGGTCGGAGAGTTCCTCGCAGGCGGATTCGATGTAGCGGCGGTCAAAGACGTATTCGCCGCCGAGCTTGTCGCCCATGTCGGCCATGAGCGTGAGGATGCGGTTGTTGCGTTCGAGGATGCTCTTGAATTTTTTAAAGAGCACCACAAAGGGCACCGGGGCCTTGCCCCGACGCCGGAAGCGCACGGCTTCCCAGATTCCGCCCAGCACGCCCATGGCCGCTCCGCGTGAAATCAGTGGGCTCCGCCCTTGCAGCTGCTGCACAACTGGCCGATGGCCAGGCCGCCCAGGATGGCCACAATGGAGGCCAGGATGCCGTAGAGCGCACCGTGGCCAAAGGCCATGTCCGCCAGGAAGGCCGGAGCGCCCGTGAAGGCGACCTGGACGGTGGCCTCACCCTGGGCCACGACGTTGCCGTCGCGAAGGGCGAAGACTTCCACGCTGTAGGCCCCGGGAGAAAGCCGCGACGGCGCCTGCAAGGTGGCCGTAAAGGGCCGGCTGTCGCCCGAATCAGGCGACAGGACCACTTCCCCGGCGTTTTCCTTGTACAGCTTTTCCGCCTTCTGGAAACGCAGGAACTCGGCCACCAGGGAAGCCTCGTCCGCGTCCTTGGCCGCAACCGCAATGCGCTCGGCCAGCCCGGGCACGCCCAGGCGGGCCACTGCCTCGGCCGGCGCCTCGGGCGAGGCGGCCACCAGGAACACCTTGGGCGCATTGGTGAAGGTGACCTTGTCCAGGTTCATCCACAACAGGCCGAACACCTTGCCCTTGCGCTTCATGCCCACGGTGCCGGCCTCGCCCGAAAGACGGGCCACGACCTGGCTTCCGGCCGGGACCGCGCCTGTCAAGGTCAGGTTTTCGCCGTTGTACAGGGCGTCGATGGCAATGGCCGGGGGAGTCACGTCAAAGGACACGGCATCGGCCAGGGCCAAGCCGGGCGCGGCCAGACACAACAAGGCCAGAGCAATGATCAGACGTCGCATGCTAGTGTCCTCCCACGGCGGCCAGCAGCACGTCCGGCCGGGCCAGCAGTTCGTAGAGCATCTTGAACATGACCAGGAGCACGATGCAGGCCAGGTAGACCTTGAGCTGGTCGCCCTGGAGCCTGCGGCCCAGGCGCGCGCCCACCTGGGCCCCCACCGAGGAGCCGACCAAGAGGATCAGGGCCAGGACGAAGTCCACGGTGTGGTTTTCCCAGGCCTGCATGATGGTCACGTTGATGCAGGTGAAAAGCACCTGGAAAAGGCTCGTGCCCACCACCACGTGCATGGGCATGCGCAGCAGGTAGACCATGACCGGCACCATGATAAACCCGCCGCCCACGCCCATGATGGCCGACAGGACGCCGACCAGGCCGCCCAGGGCCAGGGGCATGAGCACGGACTGGCGGATGCCCGAGCGGGGGAAATCCATCTGGAACGGCAGGCTGGCCACCAGGCGGGCGTAGCCCGAGGGCTTGGACGGGCTCCCGGCGCGCTGGGGGGCCGGAGCCTTGGCCTGGCGCATGGAGGCGATGGACTCCACGAACATGTAGGAGCCCACGCCCCCGAGCATGAGCACGTAGGTGATGCTGATGAGAAAGTCCGCGTTGCCCATGGCCCGCAGGACCTTGATGACCTGGACCCCTACCGTGCCGCCGATGACGCCGCCGATCAAAAGCAACAGCCCCATCTTGACGTCCACGTTGCCCAGGCGCAGGTGAATGAGCGTGCCCGAGGTGGAGGCCCCCACGATCTGGTTGGAATCCGAGGCCGCGGCCACGGTGGGCGGAATGCCCATCATCATGAGCAGCGGGGTCATCAGGAAGCCGCCGCCCACGCCGAAAATGCCGGAGAGAAGCCCCACCCCGACGCCCAGGCCGAGCACGGCCAGGATGTTCACCGAATTTCCGGCGATGGGCAGGTACATGGTCATGGGAATGCTCATGTCGCCTTTCCTTTTGCTTGCGTTGCCGTTTCGTCCTTGCGCGGGGTGACGAGCTCCACCCGGCACGAAACCCGGTGCAGAATCTGGCGCAGGGACTGCGCCTCCCGCTCCGGTTGCCGTCCCTCTCCGTCGGCGGTTTCCACCACCAGGAGCGTAATCCTGCGATCACGGGCAAACCGAATCACCGCTTCCTCGTAATTGCCCTCGGCCACGAACCACTCGATGGACACGCCCTCCTCCTGGGCCCGCTCCACCACCAGGCGAAGCCGCCGCCGGGCCAGGGCCCCATCCAGGGGCGGGGTGGCCCGGGCCTCGCCGTCGGGCGGGGCGGTCACGAAAAGGACGTAAACCCGGGCCGAAATCCGCTTGGCCAGGGCAACGGCCCGGCTCAAGGCCCCAAAGGCCCCGTGCCGGGGCGTCATGCCGACGAGGATGTGTTCCGTGGTCATTGCCCGGCCAAAGCAACCCGCGGGCCAATCGAAAGGACGGCCGCAACTGGCCGGAAACGCTTTGGATTGTCGCAGCCGGGCGTGGCGCGGCCGGAAAGCGGGTGTTTCAAATTGAAAAGCTTGGCGGATGCGGGAGCGGACTTTGTTCCGAAGTGGAACATGCGCGATCCGGCTCAAAGGAAGGGCTTAAAAATATCAGGCAGTTGGCATTGGAACGGGGGTTGCTTGAGCCGCCGTACACCGGCCATGGGCCAGGGGTCGCTTTTCCGGACCGCGAAAAAGGGCTAGCCTTGCGGCTCCTGCCTCAGGGCCTCTTTTGGGGATACACGCCATGTTGCGCACCATTCGTTCCAAAATGATCTTCGCCTTTGCGGCCAGCCTGTTTTCCGTGCTGGCCCTGGCCGCGTTTCATCTCGGCAGCCTGTCGGCCCTGCGGGAGCGCTACCTGGTCAGCGAACGGGTCGAGGACCTGCTCAACGACATTCTGGAAGTGCGGCGGTTCGAGAAAAATTACCTGCTCTACCACGACGGGGCCAGCCTGCGGGAAGGCCTCGACTACCTCGACGCCGTGGATCGGCTGGCCGGCGGCCTGACCGGCGGCATGGCCCGGGAACTGGGCGACGCGGCCTATCGGGAATTTTTCGACGATCTTTCGGCCTACCGCCAGGCCCTGGCCCGGCTGCCGGCCGAAGGCGCGCCCAGTGCCGAGGAAACCGAGGCCGTGCGGGCCAAGGGCAAGGCCCTGACCGACTTCGCCACTCGGCTTTTGTCGGCCAAGCGGGCCCGCATCCACGAAACCATCGGCCAGTCCCTGGCCCTGCCCTTTGCCTTTGCCGCCATCTTCCTGGCCGTGACCATTGCCGTGGTGGCCCTGGTCACCACCCGGGTGCTGCGGCCGTTGGCCCTGCTGCGGGAAACCACCCGGCGGGTGGGCGAAGGCGATTTCCGGCCCGTGGCCTTGCGGCCGGATCTCTCCGACGAGATTTCCGGACTCATGGGGGCATTCAACCGCATGGCCCACCAGATCGAGGTCAACCAGGAAGACCTGCTCCAGGCCCGCAAGATGGCCGCCCTGGGCACGTTCACCGCCGGCGTGGCCCACGAGCTCAACAACCCCATCAACAACATCACGCTCACGGCCGACGCCCTGCGCGAGGATTATGCCGACAGCCTGGACGCAGCCGGCCGGGAGCTTTTGGACGACATCACGGGCCAGGCCGACCGGGCAGCCGGCATCGTGCGAAACCTGCTGGATTTCTCCCGCACCGAGCGCCCGCCCCTGGTGCCCCTGGCTGTGGCCGAGGTGGTGCGCACCAGTTGCAATCTGGTCAAAAACCAGATCCAGGCCGGCGGCATCCGCCTGGAGGCGGAGGTCGCCCCGGACCTGCCGCCCATCCGGGGCGACCTGCGAAGCCTCCAGCAGGTGCTGGTCAACATCCTGCAAAACGCCGTCCAGGCCACGCCCCCGGGCGGGACCATCCGCGTGGAGGCCTGCGCCGGGACAGACGGCCAGGTCCGCATCAGCGTGGCCGACACCGGTCCGGGCATTCCCCCGGCCGCCCGGGAACACATTTTCGAGCCCTTTTTCACCACCAAGGGCGTGGGCAAGGGCACGGGCCTGGGCCTGGCCGTGGCCTACTCCCTGATCAAGCGCCACGGCGGGCGCATCGAGGCGGAAAACCCGGACAGCGGCGGCGCGGTCTTCACCGTGCGCCTGCCCGCCGCCGCGTCCCAGGCAGCGACCTGAGGGGCTCTTGCAAAAAGAGCCGTTTTCGAAGCCTTCGGCGACCAAAGGGCTTTGCCCTTTGGAAGCCCGTAACGGATGGAGCGCGTTCCAACGTAACGTCCATTGAGGACGCCACCTTGGCGTCACCAGAGAGCCGGACATGAAGCACCGCATCGCCGTGGTGGACGACGAAACCATTGTCTGCAACCGCCTAAGCCGCGCCCTGTCCAAGGACGGGGATACGGTGGAGGCCTTTACCGAAGGCCGGTCGTTTCTGGCCCGCCAGGCCGAAGCCCCGTTCGACCTGGTCTTTTTGGACCTGCGCCTGCCCGACGCCGACGGCATCAGCCTGCTGCCCCGGATCAAGGCCGCCTCCCGGGACACGGAAGTGATCCTGGTCACGGGCTACGGCTCCATCGAGACGGCCGTGGCAGCCATCAAGGAAGGGGCCTTTCATTACGTGCAAAAGCCCGTGAAGCTGGCCGAGGTGCGAAGCCTGGCCGCCACGGCCCTGGAGCGGGCCGAGCTTCGCCGGGAAAACGTACGCCTTCGCGAGGCGTTGCGGGGCGAATCCGGAGGCAAGGCCATGATCGGCGTGTCTCCGGCCATCCACAAGGTCTTTGCCTTGATCGACAAGGTGGCCCCCATTGACTGCAACGTGCTGCTTTTGGGGGCCAGCGGCACGGGCAAGGAGCTGGTGGCCCGGGCCATCCACCGCCAAAGCCGGCGCAGCGACCGGCCTTTCGTGTCGTTTAACTGCGGCGGATTCACCGACGAGCTCATCAGCAGCGAATTGTTCGGCTATGAAAAAGGGGCCTTCACCGGGGCCGCGGCCACCAAGATCGGGCTTTTGGAATCCGCGAATGGCGGTACGGTCTTTCTCGACGAGATCGGCGAGATGCCCCTGGCCATGCAGGTGCGGCTCCTGCGGGTCATCCAGGAGCGGCGCATCCTGCGCGTGGGCGGCACCAAGCCCATTGACCTGGACATCCGCATCGTGGCCGCCACCAACAAGGACCTCAAGCACGAGGCGGCCGTGGGCGCGTTTCGCGAGGACCTGTTTTTCCGCCTCAATGTGGTCACCATCCACCTGCCCCGCCTGGAGGAGCGCCGGGAGGACATCGCCCCCCTGGCCGCCCATTTCCTGGAGAAATACAGCCTGGCCTTTCACAAGGACGTGACCCGCATCGACCCCGAGGCCATGCGCATCCTGTCCGCCTCCAGCTATCCGGGCAATGTCCGGGAGCTGGAAAACATCGTCGAGCGGGCCGTGGCCCTGACCGACGGCGACACCCTGCGCATCCAGGACCTGCCCTCGGACCTGCGCCAGCTCTCCTTCGACTCCATCGAGGGCGAGGGACTTGTCTCCCTGGAGCAGATGGAGCGGCGCTACATCGCCCGGGTGCTGGAACGCACGGGCTACAACAAGGGGCTTTCGGCCCAGATTCTGGGCATTCCCCGCACCACCCTGTGGCGCAAGCTCAAGCAGTACGGCCTGGAATGACCGGCCGGGCCGGGCATTTGACATCCTCGGGCGTTGCGCTTACTGCCTCCACATTTTTGGCATTCCGGGACCCGCCTGGCCGCACCGCGCCGGCCGACCGGCCCCGTCACGAAAGGTCTGCGCATGGAACTTTTCGGGGCCTCGGCCTTGTTTTTTCTTCTCGGCGGACTGGCTTCCCTGTGCCTGGGCAGCCGTCCGGCCGCCAATACGGTGGGCGCCGGCGCGGCCCTGCTCGGCTCCCTGGCCGGCCTGGCCGGGGTCCTGTCCGGCCCGTTTAGCGCCTCCCTGTCCGTGGCCCTGCCCTGGGGCCTGCCCCTGGGCGGGCTGAGCCTGGGCCTGGACGCGGTCAGCCGCCTGTTTCTGCTGCCGGTCTACGTCCTGGGCGCGGCCTGCGCCGTCTCCGGAGCGGCCGCCCTGGGCCACGGCCACACCGGCAAGCACGCCCTGGGGCCGCACTGGTTTTTTTATAACATCCTGCTTCTGGGCCTGGCCCTGGTCATGACCGCCCGGGACGCGGTGTGCTTTCTGGTGGCCTGGGAAATCATGTCCGTGGCCCCGTTTTTTTTGGTCAGCTTTCATGACGACGAGGCCGAGGTCCGGGAGGCGTCCTGGATTTATCTGGTGGCCGCCCACCTGGGCGCGGTGTGCGTCATCGCCTTTTTCGCCTGGTTCTGGGGCCAGGCCGGGAGCACGGGCTTTGCCGCCCTGGCCCAGGCCGCGTCTACGGGCCGGCTGGCCGCTCCCTCGGCCCTGTTCCTCCTGGCCCTGGTGGGTTTCGGAGCCAAGGCCGGGTTCGTCCCCTTCCACGTCTGGCTGCCCGAGGCCCATCCGGCCGCGCCCAGCCACGTCTCGGCCGTGCTGTCCGGGGCCATGATCAATGCCGGCGTCTATGGCCTGCTCCGCTCCCTGGAACTGCTCGGCCCCATCCGTCCCTGGTGGGGCTGGACCCTGGTCTGCCTGGGGCTGGTCACGGGACTTTTCGCCATTCTCCAGGCCCTGGCCCAGGGCAATATCAAGCGTCTGCTGGCCTATTCCAGCGTGGAAAACATGGGCGTCATCTGCCTGGGCCTGGGCCTTTGGCTGGTGGGCCGGGCCATGGACCAGCCGGCCATCACCGTTTTGGGCCTGGCCGGGGCGCTTTTTCATGTCCTCAGCCACGCGGCCTTCAAGGGCATGCTCTTTTTGTGCGCCGGCGAGGTGCTTCACAGCGTGGGCAGCGTCCGCCTGGCCCACCTGGGCGGCCTGGGCAAGCGCCTGCCCCTGGTCGCGGCCGCCTTTGCCCTGGGCGCGGCCGGCATTGCCGGCCTGCCGCCCCTGGCCGGGTTTGCCGGCGAGCTGACCCTGGCCCTGGCCATGGTCCAGGGCATCGACCTGCCCGGGCTTTTGCCCCGGGTGGGCATGGCCGCCGCCCTGGTCGGCCTGGCCGCCATCGGCGGCTTTGCCCTGGCCGCCTTTGCCAAGGCCTATGGCCTGGGCTTTCTGGGCGAGCCGCGCACCCCGGCCGCGGCCCGGGCCGAGGCCCCGGGATTTCCGGCCCTGGCCCCGGTGGCTTTCCTGGCCCTCTGCTGCGCTGCCGCCGGTCTGGGCGCGCCGGCCCTTTTCGTCCTGGCCGCCAAGGCCAGCCTGGCCCTGCCCGGCGCAGACCCCAGCCTGGCCCGGGCCACCCTGGCCCAGGCCCAAAGCATTCTTTTGATCGTGGTCCAGGTTTCCCTGGGCCTGCTGGCCCTGACCGTAGCCCTGCTCCTGGTCCGCCGGGGCCTCCTGATCAGGGCCGGCCTGCGCCGGGAGCCGACCTGGGGCTGCGGCTACACCGCCCCCACCGCCCGCATGCAGTATACCGGGGCCTCGTTCGTCGAGCCCACGGCCAAGGTCCTGGGATCGGTCATGGGCCTTCGCCGCCGCCTGGACATGGCTCCGGGCTATTTCCCGGCCCGGGCTGCGCTCACGTCCGCCGCCCCGGACCGACTCAAGGGTTCGATCTTCACCCCGGCCTTCGAGGCCGTGGCCCGGGCCTGCGACGCGCTCAAGGTGGTGCAGCACGGCCGCGTGCATCTCTACATCCTCTACGTCCTGGCCACGGTGGTCATCCTGCTGGCCTGGAAGCTCTAATCATGAATGCGACCTTCTTGCACCTTCCTGTGGCCCTGGTCCTGGCGCCGCTGCTGCCCGGCATCATCAACCGGGTCAAGGCCCGCTTCGCCGGCCGCCAGGGCAAGCCCCTGCTCCAGACCTATTTCGACCTGGCCAAGCTGGCGCGCAAGGGCGCGGTCATAAGCCACACCGCCTCCTGGGTGTTTGCCGCCGGCCCGGCCGTGTCCCTGGCCGCCATCCTGTGCGCCCTGCTCCTGGTGCCGGCCGGAGGCGCGCCGGCCCTGGTCCGCTTTCCGGGCGACTTCATGTTCATGGCGTATCTCTTGGGCCTCTCCCGCCTGGCCCTGGTCCTGGCCGCCCTGGACACCGGGTCGAGCTTCGAGGGCATGGGGGCCAGCCGCGAGGCCGCCTTTTCGGCCCTGGCCGAGCCCGTGCTTTTTCTGTGCTTCCTGGGCCTGGCCAGCTCGGGCGGCGGATTGTCCCTCTCGTCCATGTTCGCCGGCCCCGTGGCCTCTCCCGCGGCGACCCTGGCGGTCGGACCCGAGGGCTTTTTCGTGCCGGCCATCCTGTTTGTCCTGCTTTTGGCCGAAAACGCCCGCATCCCGGTGGACGACCCCAACACCCACCTGGAGCTGACCATGATCCACGAGGTCATGGTCCTGGACCACTCGGGCCCGGACCTGGGGCTCATCGTCTACGGCGCGTCGCTCAAGCTCTGGCTCTTTTGCGCTCTGGTGGCCGGCTCGGTGCTTCCCCTCCAGAACCTGCCGCCCGCAGCCGCCTGGGGGTTGTGGCTGGCCACCGTCCTGGCCCTGGCCGCGCTGGTGGGAGTGGTGGAATCGATCATGGCCCGGCTGCGCATGGAGCGCGTGCCCAGGCTTCTCGGCGGAGCCGGGGCCCTGGCCGCCCTGTCCCTTATCCTCACGGTGTGGAGGTAGGATCGTGGAACTGTTCCAGGCCGTCATGGTGGCCCTGATCTGCGTCAACCTGGCCTACCTGGCCCTGACGCGGCTGCGGGCCCTGGCCCGTCTCACCGCCGTCCAGGGCGCGCTTTTGGCCCTGGTGCCGCTTCTTTTCGCCGGCCCGGCCGCCCATGGCCATGCCCTGTTTCTGTCCCTGGCCGTTTTGGCCATCAAGGGCGTGGGCTTTCCCTGGCTTTTGGCCCGCACTCTGTCCCGCCTGGAGGTCAACCCGGTGGTGGAGCCCTATGTGGGCTTCAACTTTTCCCTTTTGGCCGGCGTGGCCGGACTGCTCTTTTCCCTGTGGCTGGAAACGCGGCTGCCCTTTCCACCCGATCTTTTCCCGCCGCTTCTCTTCCCCGCCGCCCTGACCACCATTTTCACGGGCCTGACCCTGGTCATCGTGCGCAGAAAGGCCCTGACCCAGGTCATCGGCTACCTGGCCGCCGAAAACGGCATTTTCCGGCCAGGGTTCGGTCTGGCTCGAACTGTCCGTGCTCCTGGACGTGTTCGTGGCCGTCTTTGTCATGGGCATCGCCATCCACCACATCAACAAGACCTTCGAGTCCATCGACGTCGGACGGTTTTGCACCCTGCGGGACTAGAACACCATGCTTGAGGCCCTTCTGCTTATCCCCCTGCTGGGAGCGGCCCTGGTCCTGGCCATCCCGGCCCCCGGCCCGCGCCGGACCGTGCTCGTGGCCACGGCCCTGGCCCACGCCGTCCTCACGGCCGCCACCTTTGTCGTGCCCGCAGCCCCGGCCTTCGGCCGCCTCCTGGAACTGGACGCGCCGGGCCAGCTCTTTCTGGCCTTGGCCAGCGCCCTGTTTCTGGCCGTGTCCGTCTACGCCGTGGGCTACCTGGGCCACGAGGACGCCGGCCCGCGCCGGGACTTCCAGGACGGCGCGGCCTTCAAGAACGCGCCCGAGCGGATTTTCACCGCCTGTTTGTGCCTGTTTCTGGCCGCCATGACCCTGGTCACGGCCACGCGCAACCTGTCGGTCCTGTGGGTGGGCATCGAGGCCACCACCCTGTCCAGCGCGCCGCTCATCTACTTCCACCGCCACCGCCGCTCCCTGGAGGCCACCTGGAAGTACCTGGTCATCTGCTCGGTGGGCATTGCCCTGGCCCTTTTAGGCAACATCCTTTTTTCCGTGGCTTTCTACGATCCGGCCAGTCCCCTGGCCTCCATGAGCCTGTCCGACATGCTGCCCCGGGCCGCTGCGGCCGGCAAACCCTGGCTGCGGGCCGCTTTCATCTTCCTTCTGGTCGGCTACGGCACCAAGATGGGCCTGGCCCCCATGCACAACTGGCTGCCCGACGCCCACAGCCAGTCGCCGTCCCTGGTCTCGGCCCTGCTGTCCGGGGCGCTGCTCAACTGCGCCTTTCTAGGCATCCTGCGCGCCCACCAGATTTGCGGCGCGGCCGGCATGAGTGCATTCAGCGGCGAACTCCTGGTCCTTTTCGGCCTGTTCTCCATGGCCCTGGCCGCCGTCTTCATCGTGGGCCAGGGCGACTACAAGCGCCTGCTGGCCTATTCCAGCGTGGAGCACATGGGCATTTTGGCCCTGGGCGTGGGCATCGGCGGCGGGGCGGCCTTCGGCGCCATGCTCCATGCCGTGAACCATTCCCTGGCCAAGGGCACGCTGTTTCTCCTTTCCGGCAACATCCTGGCCCTGTACCACACCCGCTCCTGCCACGACGCCCGGGGCCTCTCCCGCGGCCTGCCCGTCACCGCCGCCCTGTGGACCGCCGGATTTTTCGCCATTGTCGGCTCGCCGCCCTTCGGCCTTTTCGTCAGCGAGCTGGCCATCCTGCGGGCCATGCTGGCGGCCGGGAGCTATGTCCCGGCCATCACCTACGTGGCCTGCCTGGCCGTCATTTTCGTGGGCATGTCCCTGCCCGTGACCCGCATGGTCCAGGGACCGCTGCCCCCGGCCACCCGGACGCCGGGCCGGGAAAGCGTTCTGGCCGTGGCCCCGCCCCTGGCCCTTCTGGCAGTGGTGCTCGTTTTCGGCCTGTATCTGCCCCAGCCCCTGGTCCGTTTCCTGGACCAGGCCGCCCGGGCCGTGTCCCTGGGAGGGTAGGCCATGGAATTTTCCCATCATGCCTCGGTGGCCCTGGCCGACCTGCCGGTCGAGGACGTGCCGGCCTTTCGCCGCAAAATCCTGGACCGGGTGGCCGAGGGCTGGCGCGTGCTGGCCCTGTTCGGCCTGCCCGGACCGGCCGGGACCGGGCTGGTGGCCCTGGCCGGCCGGGACCACGACGGCCGCCTGGCCGCCTGGCGCACCGGCCCGGTGTCCCGCTATCCGGCCCTGACCCCGGAGTGCCCCCAGTGCCATTGGTTCGAGCGCGAGCTCTTCGAGCAATGGGAGATCGTGCCCGAGGGCCATCCCTGGCTCAAGCCCATCCGGTTCGTGCCGTCCTTTGTCCACCCGGACGGCCCGCGTCCCGGCCCGGGCGTGACCGACCATTTCCAGGTCCGGGGGGACGAGATCCACGAAGTGGCCGTGGGGCCGGTCCATGCCGGCGTCATCGAGCCCGGCCATTTCCGCTTCCAGTGCTCGGGTGAGGACGTCTTTCACCTGGAAATCAGCCTGGGCTTCCAGCACCGGGGCATCGAACGCCTGCTGTGGGGCGGCCCGGATACGCGCACGGTCCATTTCATGGAAACGGCCGCCGGCGACACCACCATCGGCCACTCCCTGGCCCATGCCGCCGTGGTGGAGGCCCTGACCGGGGTAACCGCCCCGGCCCGGGGCCGGCAGATCGGCCGCATGGCCCTGGAGCTGGAGCGCCTGGCCAACCATACCGGCGACCTGGGCGCCCTGGCCGGGGATGTGGGCTATCTGCCCACAGCCTCCTACTGCGGCCGCATCCGGGGCGATTTCCTGAACATGACGGCGCTTGTCTGCGGCAACCGCTTCGGCCGGGGCATTGTCCGGCCCGGCGGCGCGGCCTGGGACATGGACGAGGCCATGGCCCGGGAGCTGGGCAACCGCCTGGAAGCCGGCCGCAGGGCCGCGTTCGGGGCGGCGGAGCTGCTTTTTTCCTCCTCCACGGTGCTGGCCCGCTTCGAGGGCACGGGCAAATTGACGGCCACGGACGCCCTGGACCTGGGCCTGGTGGGTCCGCCGTCCCGGGCCTGCGGCCTGGCCCGGGACGCCCGGCGCACCTTTCCCCAGCCCGGGGCCGGCCCCAGGGACATTCCATTAAGCCTGCACGATTTCGGCGACGTTTACGCCCGGGCCCTGGTGCGCCGCCTGGAGATGGAGGCCTCCCTGGATTTTCTGGACGCCTGCCTGGCCGATCTGCCGGCCGGCCCCATCCGGGCGGACCTGCCAAGGGGCCTGTCCCCGGACCATTTGGCCGTGGGCCTGATCGAAGGCTGGCGCGGGGAAATCCGCCACGTGGCCGTGACCGGTCCGGACGGACGTTTTGCGGCCTACAAGATCATCGACCCTTCGTTTCACAACTGGTTCGGCCTGGCCGTGGCTCTGCGCGGCCAGCAGATTTCGGATTTTCCCCTGTGCAACAAGAGCTTCAATCTTTCGTACTGCGGACACGATCTGTAGCGTGACGTTCGGGAGCCCCGCCATGTTCCATTACAGATCGATGCAGCAAAACAATTCATTGGCTTTTGCGAAAATCAGCCGCGACTTCTGGCCCCAGCGGACCTCGTATCGCACTGCTCCGAATCCTTCGTGGTTTTCCAAAGGGCCAAGCCCTTTGGTCGCCGAAGGCTTCAAAACGACTTTTTTTGCCAAAGGGGGCGGCCATGCAGAACATCCTTTTTGAGCGCGCCCGTCAGGGACGCCGCACCATCGCCTTTCCCAAGGCCGTGCCCCCTCTGCCCCCGCGCTTCCGGGGCCTGCCCGTGCTCTCGGACGGCCCGTGCGCCGAGGGCTGTCCCTCCTGCGCCGGGGCCTGCCCCACCGGGGCCCTGGGGGCGGACGACCAGGGCCTTTTCCTGGACCTGGGCCGCTGCGTCTTTTGCGGCACCTGCGCCGCCGCCTGTCCGGGCCATCGGGTGGCCTTCACCAACGACCACCGCCTGGCCTCGACCAGCCGGGACGGGCTCATCCTGCGCCCGGGCGCCCGGCCCGCGGTCGCGCCCCTGGAGCCGGCCCGGCGCAAGCTCTTCGCCCGGTCGCTCAAATTGCGCCAAATAAGCGCCGGCGGCTGCAATGCCTGCGAAGCGGATCTCAACGTCCTGACCACCGTGGTCTTTGACCTCGGCCGCTTCGGCATCGACTTCGTGGCCTCGCCGCGCCATGCCGACGGCGTGGCCGTGACCGGCCCGGTGCCCGAGAACATGCGCCTGGCCACGCTCGGCACCTTCGACGCCGTGCCCGACCCGCGCCTGGCCGTGGCCGTGGGGGCCTGCGCCATTTCCGGCGGCCTGTACGCCGGCAGCCCCGAGACCCACAATGGCGCGACCGGGCTTTTGCCCGTGGACCTCTACATCCCGGGCTGTCCGCCCCATCCCCTGACCACCCTGGATGGGCTCTTGCGCCTGCTCGGCCTGCCCACCCCGTAAATCCGATATGCGCCATCCGGTTGTTGCCTCGGCCGGCCGGAACGTGCACTATGCCCGGAAACCGGCGGCCTCGGGCCGCCGCGTTCCTGTTCCCAGGAACCAAACGCCAAGGAGTCCCCATGTCCCAAGCTTCGAACCATACCCTTTTCAGTGGCGGCGCCCAGGGCGCCGAAGCCGAGTTCGGGCGCCAGGCCGAGCAATACGGCGTCCAGGAAGTCAATTTCACGTTCGAGGGCCACAGGATTGAACGGGAACGCGGCATCCGGGTGCTGACCCAGGAGGAACTGGCCCGCAAGGACGTAAGTCTCACCTACGTTTCCAAGCTGTTGCACCGCAAATTCAGCAACGCCCAGCAGATCCGC
This sequence comes from uncultured Desulfovibrionaceae bacterium, assembly GCA_964490985.1. Lineage (GTDB taxonomy): Bacteria > Desulfobacterota > Desulfovibrionia > Desulfovibrionales > Desulfovibrionaceae > Solidesulfovibrio. The sequence continues at coordinate 25,864 of CAZBER010000001.1, forward strand.
ATGGTGCTGCGCACCATCATGCACCAGGTGGACGCCGGGCTTGAGGTGTTCGTGGTGGGAAACATCCAGGAAGACGGCACGGTCAAGGGCGGCACGGGCTGGGGCGCGGAGTTCGCCAAGCTCTGCAACAAGCCCCTTTTCGTCTTCAGCCAGGACCGCGGGGACTGGTTCACCTGGGAAAACGACACCTGGGTGGCCACCGAGGACCCGGTCATCACCCAGCTCCATTTCACGGGCACCGGCACCCGTTTCCTGGACGAGATCGGCCGCCAGGCCATTGCCGACCTGTTCGCCCGGTCGTTTGGCTAAACGCCGCTTGAAAAAGCCAATAAAAGGGCTCCCCGAACGGTCTGTCGTTCGGGGAGCCTTTTGCTGATTGAAAAAACCTTGGCCTTAACAGGGGCTCACGCCGAGGTTGATGCCTTCGTGCGTTTGCAACTGGTGAATGATGTGGAACAGATTGTCTGCCCTGGGATTTCCTTTTGGCCCGAACATGCGCATCAGGCTTTTTGCGGGAATATTGGTTGTTTCCGCCAGCTTGGCAAAACCGACGGATGCATTGATGTAGTCGCGCAGAATGGCCTTCCCTGTGGCGACATCGCCGGCAAGCATGGTGTCGATGCCCTCTTTGAGCATGGCTTGACGGAACGCCGCATCATGCCGGGCTCGCGCCTGCAAGGTTGCCCGAAAATCCCTTGTAAGAACCATGGTTTTTCCTCTTAACCTTTCCGGTTCTTGTAATCTTGCCAACAGGCTTGCGCGGCAAAAATAGCAGCGCTTTGTCTTTTTTTAGAGCTGCCGCCAAGCAAAATAACGAGCAGTTCGCCGTCTTTTCCAAAATAGACCCGGTATCCAGGACCAAAGTTTATTTTATACTCGTAAATACCGCCCCCGACGCCCTCGACTCTCGAAAAATTGCCTTGTTCAAGGCGGTATAAAGCCGCCGCGACCTTTGATGCAGCCACAGCATCCAACCCCGCGAACCAACGTGCAAAAGGGGATTTTCCCCTTACATCCACGTATTCTCGGACGGCGATGCTCATGGCTTATGGTAACGCAAAAGTTACCATTGTCAACGTATGATTACCTGCATTGAGCGGCAGAAAAAGCGTCCAGTGCCTTGAAAAACCGGGCCACGTCCGAGGCGTCGTTGTAGAAGTGCGGGGAAAGGCGGATGCGGCCGCCGCGAAGCGACACCGCCACCCGGGCCTGGTCCAGGTGGTGGAAAAGGCCCTTGGGGTCCGGGTGCTCGAAGGCCAGGATGGTGGACCGCTCCTGCGGCCCGAGCGGCGACACCACCCGCAACCCCCGCTCGCCCAGGCCCGCGGCCAGCTCGTCCAGTACGGCGAAGATGCGCAGCCGCACCTGCTCCATTCCCACCTCTTCCAGAAGCGAGAGCGACGCGCCCAAGGCGGCGATGGCCGCGATGTCCAGGGTGCCGGCCTCGAACCGGCCGGCCCCGGTTTTCAGGCGAAACGCGTCGCCCAGCGTCTCCTCGTCGTGCATGGAGCGCCAGCCCACGGCGGCCGTGCGGAGCTGGTCGTTGGCTTTTGGCGAGACGTAAAAAAGCCCGAGCCCCATGGGGCCAAGCTGCCATTTGTGGCAGCCGGCGGCCAGAAAATCCACGCCCAGGGCCGACACGTCCGTGGGCATGGCCCCCAGGCTCTGGATGGCGTCCAGGCAGTAGAGCGCCCCTTCGCGCCGGCAGATGGCCCCGAGGCCCACTGCGTCCAGGGCCGCGCCGGTCATCCAGTCCACGGTGGAGGCCACCACCAGCCGGCAGCCGGGAACAAGGCGCGCCGCTTCGTCCAGGTCGATGCGGCCGTCGCGGCGGGGAAGTTCCACCAGACGCACGCCGAGCTCCCGCAGGTTGTCGAACGCAAAGCGCACGGTGGGAAAATCCGGCCAGGTCACGGCCACGCTGTCGCCGGCCTGCCAAGGCAGGCCGGCGGCCACCAAAGACAGGCCCGAGGAGGTGTTGCCGGTAAAGGCCACGCAGTCGGGCATGGTCCCAAGGAGCCTGGCGGCGCGGGCCCGGGCGTCGGCAACAGTCGCCAGCCACCGGAAATAGTCGCGCGAGGCCCGCTGGCAGCGGTCCTCGAATATGGCCGATCCGGCCCGGCAGGCCCGCCGGGGCAGGGGCGAGACCGCCGAATGGTTGAAAAAGACCGTATCCGCAACAACCGGGAATTCTTCCCGCCACAAGGCGTCGTTCATGGCGTACTCGCAGGATTTGGGGTGCGTTTCGATGCCGCGCCACCGTAACAGGAAGCCGAAATTTCCAAAAGCTGCGTCCGCCCTCTCCATCCGGCCCTCGCGGTCGGATGCCGCCAGCCCATTGCAGGAGCATGCCATTGCGCATACACATGAACTGATCTTCCGGCCCGTACGATGTCCCTATCGACCCCAGGAATCGAGACGCCCATGAGACGCCTGTTTTGCGCGTTTTTCCTTGTCCCAGGCCTGGCCATCCTCCTTGGGGCCGCGCCGGCCCGGGCCAAGGAGATACGCATCGGCCTGGACGTTCCGCTGACCGGCTCGGCTGCCGCCATCGGGCATTACCTCCTGTGGGGGGCCGAGATCGCCGTGGCCGAGGCCAATGCCCAGGGCGGCGTTTCGGGCCGGCCGGTCAATCTTTTGGTCCGCGACGACGAGACCGATCCGGACAAGGCCCTGCAAAACGTCCGGGAACTGGTGGAAAAGGACCATGTCCTGGCCATTCTCGGCCCGGCCAACAGCGGCAATGCCCTGGCCTTTATCCCCTATCTTCAGGAACGCCGGGTGCCCAACATCCTCCTGACGGCGTCGGCCACCACCTTGACCACGATCTATGCCGGCCAGCCCAAAAATTATATTTTCCGGGCCACCCTGCCGGATGCGGAACAGCTCAAGTTCCTGGCCGCCTGGGCGGCCGGCAAATTCAAGCGCCTGGGCATCGCCTCGGACACCACGCCCTACGGACGCTTGGCCAAAAAAGACCTGATCGAGGCCCTGGCCGCCCACGGCCTGGCCCCGGCAGCCACGGTGGACCTGAGCCTGGGCGAGGTGGACCTGACCGGCCAGGCCGCCGTTCTCAAGGAACAGGGCGTGGACGCCGTGGCGGTCATCTCCATGGGGCCGGAAATCGCCAACATGGTCCGCAGCGCCGACCGGATCGGCCTGCGCGCCGTTTTTTTCGGCCTCTACCCCTTTTTCCTGCCCTCCATCGCCGAGCTGCCGACCCGGCTCTCCAACGGTCTGGTGGGCGTTCTCGGCGCGGCTCCGGATGACAGCCCCAAGGCCCGGGACATCGACGCGAAAGTGCGCCGGAAATATCTCGGCCAGGGCTACTACCCGTTCAAGTTCGTTGCCGCGGCCTATGAGGGGACCAGGCTTCTTTTGCAGGCCATCCGGGAAGCCGGGAGCCTGGACGGCGAGGCCATCCGCGACGCCCTGGAAAACATATCGTCCTTCGAAGGCCTGGCCGCGGTCTTTGACAAGCCCTTTGGCAAGACGCAGCACGAATTGTACAAAATCGACAACCTTTATCTGGGCACCTGGAAGGACGGCGCGGTGTCCAGAGTGGCGGAATAATCGGGTTTCGCGGCAGCGCGGGCATGCGGCCGTCACCAGTGCATGAACAAAGCATATTCTTTCAAAACAGCCTGCCATGTCCCTTAAAGTAAAGATACTCGCCACGGTGTTTGCCATCGCCGCCTTCGGCTTTCTGGCCGAATATTTCATTTTCAACAACATCATCTTCGATGGATGTACTCAGCTCGAACGGTCCAACGCCGCCAGCGACATGGATCGCATCCGAAACGCCCTGGACAACGAAAACCTGCACCTCGACGTCATCCTTCACAACATCAGTTCCTCGGACGCCCTGTACCGTTTCGCTTCCGTCCAGGACAAATCCTCCTTTGCCACCTATTTTTCCTGGGAAGCGCTTCGAGCGGCCCAGGTCAACCTGGTCGCCCTGTACGACGCCTCGGACCGGCTGCTGCAAGGCGCGGCCTTTGACCTCGGCTCCCGGGAACAGCTGCACTTGCGCCTTTTCGACAAGGACCAACCCGCCTCGGCCAATCCCCTGGTCCTTGCCCATGGCGCGCTCACTCCGGTCAAGGGTCTGCTCATGACCGAGGCCGGCCCCATGCTGGTGGCGGCGCGGCCCGTGCTCAACACCCAGGGCTGGGGGCCGTCGCGGGGCACCCTGGTCATGGGGCGTCTCCTGGACGAGGCCCTGCTTTCGGCCCTGCGGGAAAAGCTCCATCTTTCCTTCTCGGTTTCGCCCCTGCCGACCGTGCCGCCGGACAAAGCCTCCGGAAAGCCCGGGGCGGCTCGGCCCGCGCCCCTGGCCATGAATCCCCTGGACGACAACACCCTGGTGGTGACCGCCACCCAGGCCGACATCCTGGGTCGGCCCGCCCTGACCCTGCGCCTGGACTACCCCAGGTCCATCACCCGCATGGGCCGGGAACTTTTGCAGTATGTCGCCTGGGCCTTTGTCGGCCTAAGCGCGCTGATGGCCGGGGGATTGCTTTTTTTCACCCAGCGCATGGTGGTCTCGCCGCTTTTGCGTTTCGCCAGGCACGTCACCGGCCTGGGCGACAACCCCGAGACGAGCCGCCCGTTTCTCATCAAAGGCAATGACGAGATCGGCCAGGCCGTGACCGCCGTGAACGACCTGCTGGCCGGGAGAAGGCTGGCCGTGTCCCAGCTCAAGGAGAACCAGGCCCTGCTGCGGGCCATGCTGGCCGGCATTCCCCTGGATTTCTGGGCCCGGGACCGGGATATGCGCTGCATCATGCAAAGCAATATCTCCATCCGGCATTGGGGCAACCTGGTGGGCAAGCCCCTGGCTCTCCAAAGCCAGGACGCCTGGATGCGCCAGGCGGATCACATCCTGTCCGGAGAGACCCTGGCCCGGGATGTCAGCCTGACCACCCGCGACGGCCGCACCCGCATCTTCCACCAGACCGTTGCCCCGATTCTGGGCGAAGGCCGCCTGGAGGGGATTCTCGGCATCAACATCGACATCACCGAGGAACGCCGCCGGGAAGAGGAGTTGCGCCAGGCCAAACAGGCGGCCGAGGACGCCAACCGGTCCAAAAGCGAGTTTCTGGCCAACATGAGCCACGAAATCCGCACGCCGCTGAACACGGTCCTGGGCATGCTGCAACTGGCCAGCTTAAGCCCCCTGGATCCCACGCTGCGGGAATACGTGGAAACCGCCCTGGCCTCGGGCCGGGGCCTTTTGGCCGTTATCGGCGACATCCTGGACCTGTCCAAGATCGAGGCTGGCAAGCTCGAACTCGAGGACCGTCCCTTTTCCCTGGCCGAGACCATGGCCGTGCTGCGCGCCGCCTTCTGGCCCCAGACCGTGAAAAAGGGCCTGCGCCTGGACATTGCCCTGGCCCCGGACGTTCCGCTGGTGGTGCGGGGCGATGCCGGCAGGCTGCGCCAGATCCTGTTCAACCTCATGGGAAACGCCCTCAAATTTACGGATGCCGGCGGCGTGCGCGTGGACGTGGCGGCCAAGGCCCTGCCGGGGCCGCAAAACGCGCACCGGTTCCGCTTCCTGGTCACGGATACGGGAATCGGCATCGCCCCGGACAAACTGGAGGAAATCTTCAAGCCCTTTGTCCAGGTCGACGGCTCCTACAAAAGAAACCGCAGCGGCTCGGGGCTGGGTCTGGCCATTGTGCGGCGGCTGACGGAGCTCATGGGCGGGCGCATCGACGTGGAATCCGAAGTCGGCGCGGGCACGACGTTTGCGTGCGAGCTGGTGTTGCGCCAGGCATCGGCGGCCGAGCAGGAACAACTGCGCCAAGAAGCCGAGCGCGCCGCCCTGGAATCGCAGCAAAGCCTGCGCCTGCTGCTGGTCGAGGACGAGGCCGTCAACCGGATCATGGCCTCCAAGCTGATCGAAAAACTCGGCCATGCGGTCCAAAGCGCCGCCAACGGCCAGGAAGCGCTGGCCCTGCTGCAGCGCGAGGATTTCGACTGCGTCCTCATGGACGTCCAGATGCCGGACCTCGACGGCCTGGAAACCACCCGCCTGATACGCACGTCCGATACGCTCGGGGCCAAACGGGCCATTCCCGTTGTCGCCCTCACGGCCCACGCCATGAAGGGCGACCGGGAGAAATGCCTGGATGCGGGCATGGACGATTACCTGGCCAAGCCCCTGGAACTGGAAGCCCTGAAAACGGTGCTGTCCCGCATCGGCCGGTTCGATGCGCCCCAAGAAGCCGGGGCGGCTGTCAACAATTGAATCAAAAAGTCGTTTTTGAGGCCTTCGGCGACCAAAGGGCTTGGCCCTTTGGAAACCCATAACGGGTTTGCGGTATTGCAACACGAGCTTGCGATGACCAAGAGCCGCGTCTGATTTTTGCAAGAACGCCGCTGGCTTCATGTCATGGATGATAGGGAAATTCGGCATGCGCCGCACTTTTCAAGTCCGTATTTTCGCGTATGCTGCGGTCACAGGGCAAGAAAATCCCTTGGCCGTTGCGTCCTTCCAGGCTGAGTCTGGGCGCGGCCGAAGCGGACGCCAAATTCCGGCCCGGAGCATTGCCATGAAGATACTTTGCTGCTGCGTTTTGCTCCTCGGCGTCGTCGGCCTGACAGCCTGCGCCGGCCGCCCCATGACGGATTCCGATTTTCGCGGTTTTTGCTACGGCGCCTACGGCCGCCGCACCTCCTGCGACACCATCCCCATCTGCACGGAGTTCGAAACCGCCCTGTCCCAGGAGTTTGCCGGCCGCAATGCCTGCGTGGCGGCCTGCTCCAGTCTCTATGACCGGCTGTACGCCAAGAGCATCTACGAGCGCTGCCTGACGTCCCTGGGCCAGATCAACCGCTTGTGCATCCAGTACTGCAACAGCCACTATTCGGAATAAGTAGGCCAGGCCAAGCGCCCACTGCGCGCTCCCGCATGTCGGCCCCGTGTCCTCAAAAAGAAGCCGGGGCTCTTGCAACAATCAAACGCACTATGAAACAGCAACGGGCATTATGCGATACACCAGCCGATAGCCGACCCGGCGCAACTTGATTTTGTAGCAGTCCGGCATGCCGGCAAGCGCCGCTGACGGGACGCGCGGATTGTCCAGGCGCTCGGCCAGCTTCTTTTTGAACTGTTCGCGCAATGTGGCGCGGATGCGCTCGAACAGGACTGGAGAGTCGGGTTAGAAATAGCGCTCAGAATTCTCAACATGCGCCACAGGAGGCAGACTTGTTCCCATCTGTGGCCTTCAACCGAAGAAGCTGGTATGTTTGCATTCCATGAATACCAGATTTCCACTCTTCCTTGGGGCGACGTTCGTAGTTTTTTTCACGGTCCTGGCCATCGCGCCGGCCTCTCGGGAGGTCTGGTGGGCGGAAAACATTCCGGTGATGGGGATGTTCGTGCTGCTTGCCGCCACGTACCTGAAATTTCGTTACTCCAACCTGGCGTACGGGATGATGGCTGTCTGGCTTTTCCTGCACACCATAGGCGGGCATTATACGTTTGCCAACGTGCCCTTTGGCTGGATCACTGACCTCTTTGGCTTCAAGCGCAACCATTTTGACCGCATTGCCCACTTCTCCGTAGGATTTTACGCTTACCCCCTGGCGGAATTGCTGTGGCGCAAGCGGCTGGCGCATCCGGTGGTCATCGTCCTTTTTGGTCTGACGACCATCATGGCCGTGGCTTGCGCCTATGAAATCATCGAGTGGGGCTATGCGGCCATCGAAGGCGGCGAGGCCGGGGTGGAATTTCTCGGCAGCCAGGGTGACCCTTGGGACGCCCAGAAGGATATGCTGGCGGACACCCTTGGCGCTGTTTTCGCCCTGACGGTTTTCGTCATGAAAAACGGCTGGCGCCGTCAAAGCACGTGGCGTCGCAGGCAAGATCAAGACCGGGAATAGCCTGAAGCCCCTCCCCGATTGCATCCCCTGTCACCGCAAAAGGATGAACAGGGATAGGCAACCGGGCGAATCGGCGCACAGGGTTCTTTTGGCAGCGATGCCGAGCTTTTTGTGTCTCCTGCGACTACGGCATCGGTTTGCCAGGGGTTAGCGTTTCCCAGGCGTTTCATCGGCAAGCATCTCCGAACGATTCAGAGGGCCTTTGTTCGCTTACTTGCTTCAGCCAGTCGTCCACGATCCTCCTGACTTCGCTCAATCCAGCGCAACCACTACAGGCATCTGATTCTTATCAAGCGAAATGGAAAAACGCTTGCCGTATTGATCCACAAGTTCCTTATGGATGACGAAAGGCAGGGATTGCGCTTCGCCGGTCACGTCGTCGTCCTCGCGTGCGTCAATGCTCAGCCTGAGCATGATTTTGCTCTCTCAGGCAGAGCCGCATCGCATCTCACGCAGGCGCAGACACGAGGAATCGCCCTCTTTGTCGAGAAGAGCCCGGAGTCGGGCCGCCGCTTCGCTGCTCAGGGTAATGTGAAGCATGATGGAGTTCCCTTGAATGCGGCGCAGGCCTGCGGCTCGCGGAATCCGCAGGCCTGCGCCAGTGTAAGGAGGGTAAGAATAAGGAAACGCTAATCCAGGGCCTTCACGTCAAAGGCCTGGTGCTCGTCCAGGGAGACGGAAAAATTGCTTCCGTACTGCTCTACCAGCTCTTTGTTGATGACAAACGGCAGGGATTGCACCTGGCCTTCCACATCATCGTCCTCACGCTCGTCGATGCTAAGCCGCAGCACCAGTTTGCTTTTGCAGGCAGAACCGATTTTGGTTTCGCGCACACGGACGACGGCATCCGCGCCTTCCTGGTCAAGCAGGGACCTGAGCTTGTCCGCAACGTCGCTGGTCATGGAAATACGCATCCGAAAAATCCTTTTTCCCGGGCAGGCCGGCAGCCTCGTGCCGCCGGCCTGCCCCGCGTTGGAGGTTATTTACATGGTGGCCGCGTACTGGGTGCGCTTGATGATTTCGTTTTGCACGCCCTTGTCCAGGCGGGTGAAGTAGGCGCTGAACCCGGCCACGCGCACGACCAGATCCTTGTAGTTCTCGGGATGCTCCTGGGCGGCGCGCAGCGTGTCGGAGCTGACGCAGTTGAACTGCACATGGGAGCCGCCCAGGTCGAAGTAGGTCCTGACCAGGGTGAGCAGGTTGCGCGCCCCGGACGGCCCTTCCAAGGCGGAAGGCAGGAACTTCACGTTGAGGTGGTTGCAGTTATTGCGGGTCGTGTCGATGGCCTGGGCCGCGGACTTGAGCAGCGCCGTGACGCCTTCCACGTCGGTGCCCGGCATGGCGGACACGCTGGCGTCGGTCAAGGCCACGCCCTTTTTGCGACCATTGGGCAAGGCGCCGGTCATGGGCGCGAAGTAGTTGTGGAACGACAGGGAGAAGGGGTCCATGTGCGCTTCATAGTCGAAGAAGTCCGTGCCCGAGGCGCGGTAGATCTTTTCGATGTCGCGCATCATGCGGCGCACGAAGGCGTCCACGTCCGGATAGTCGTTGCCGTGCTTGGGCGCTTCGTAGCACATCGTGCGGATGTCCTCGTGGCCTTCGAAGTTGACCTTCAGGGCTTCCAGCAATTGCTCCCAGGTCAGCTGCTTCGTGTCGTAGACCAGGTGCTTTATGGCGTAGAGCGAGTTGGCCGCGTCCATGCCGCCCGTGGTGATGCACAGGGACTGGGCGTACAGGGGGCCTCCCTGTTCCTCGTACAGGCCCTTCTCCAGGCAGCCGTCGATGACGCAGGACCGGAAGATGCTGGGCACCACCTCCTCCCTGGTCATGTTGCCCAGGTCGCTGATCCGGCGCTGCACCAGAAAGCCGTGGGCCATATGCTTCAGGTAGGCTTGGTAGAGGTCTTCGAAGGTGGCGAAGCTTTCCGGCTTGCCCACCGGGGGAAAGAGCTGCTTCTTGATGTGGGGGTCGAAGCCGTCGTTGAGGGTCAGTTCCACGATCTTGGGCAAATTCGGTTGGCCTTCGAAGGTCACGTAGGACCCCTTGCCGGCCATGCCGGTGCCCACGCAGCCGAAGATAACGGGACAGGTGCGGGCCTCGTCCAGGGTGACGCCCCGGCTGGCGAAACGCACGAGCGAGCGCTGGATGGCCACGTTGGCGTTCATGAGCTGCGGCTGGCCGGAGCCGCCGCGGATGACGTCCACGGCCTTGTCCAGATAGGCCTGGGACATCTTGGGGTGGTAGAAGAGCGCCAGGGTGGGCTGGATGTTTTTCATGGCGATCTGGGTGTCCATGAGCAGTTCTTCCAGCTCCGTGCTGGCGTCGTCGCCGTCGGCGGTGTAGCCGCCCAGGGAAATGGTCTGGCCGGTGTGGCCGGACAGGGCGAGCGTATAGGCCGCGCCCTGGTAGACGGCGATTTCCAGGTGCTTGACCCACTGGAACTTGAGCAGGGTCAGGGCCTGTTCGCGGGTGAGCGTGCCCGCGTCCATGTCCTTCTTGTAGAAGGGGTACATATACTGGCCGTAGCGGCCGGGAGAGGTGCCGCAGCCGGCCTGCTCGATTTCGATGGCCAGGTGGATGAACCAGAAGGCCTGGACGGCCTCGCGGAAGTTGCGGGCCGGAAATTCCGGCACGCGGCGGCAGACCTCGGCGATTTCCAGCAGCTCGGCCTTGACCTTGGGATCGCTTTCGGCCGCGGCCGTGGTTTCGGCCAGGTCGGCATAGCGCCGGGCATAGGCGATGATGGCGCTCAGGGCTATCTTGCAGGCCCGGTAGAATTCGAGCGTGCTGATGTTGCAGGCTTTCTTCGGCAGGCTCCGGATGTGCGCCTCCACCTCCTCAAGGATGCCGGAAAGGCCCTGTTGCAGCACTTTCGCATAATTGCATGCGCCGGAACCGGTGCTGTTGTCGTTGACGGGGTAAAGCCAGCCGGACTTGATAAGCAGCTCGGCATTCTCGCCATAAATCTCTTTATACAACTTGTTGGCGCGGTCATAGGTGGTGCGCCCCTTCCACCGCTTGTACACGGACTTGAGCAATTCCTCGGTTTCCTTGGGAATGCTCACTTCGCCCAGGGAAGACATCTTGACCATGTCGATTTCGTCTTTGATCCAATTGACCTGCCATTCGGGGTAGGCATACACGCCGGCGCGAATGCCGGTCATGGTGCCCACAATGGGGTTGCCGTCGAGAAAGATATTTTTTTGGGCCAGCAAGCGTTCCAGAAGCTTGGCCCGAATGATGACGTTCGGCTCACCCTGACATTCCTCGTAAACCTGCATGAGAACTTCGAGCCGTTGGGGATCCATCTTCTGAGGGGCTTCCAGGAGAAAACCTTTGAGCTCCTTGATACGCTGATCTGTGGTGTCCCAGTTCAAGGCATAGCCCGAGTTCTGGGTTTCCTTGCTTTCCAATAACATTTGCCTATCTCCTTTCGCAGTGGGTTAAGATCATTGGCCACTCACCCTGACCTGGTCCAAGCAAGGGGCATACCACTCAAAATAATTTTAAATTTTACCGTATTACGTTATATCTTGAAGAAATTCCCAAATTCGCGTCGCGTGTACACCGAGAGACGAAGCAGAGCCTGTTCGAGGGATAGGCAAATAACTTATTAAAATTATTGCGATAAAGTGTAACAGGACATCCCGGAGGCCTGAACAGATTGTACCGGTGTCGATACAGGCGCTTCGCCCGCAGGGGCGGTCCCCGAAAAAAAGACAGTAAAAAAAGATGGTTGTAAATTGTCCTGCCAGAGAGGCATGCCTTTGCTGCATCGCTTGGCCTTGCCTGGACATCGCCTGGAGCGGAAGGCGGCTCCGGGAGCAGGCCTTCTCCACGCCAAGGTCCGCGCCGACCGGCGCACACCGCCCCGCTCTTGACAGCTATTTCTTTCCAGTCTATTCTAGTAGTAAAATGCAGCGGATTCGCAAAGAACCAGACCAGCCACTTTCCTTATGTTTGGCAGTCGGGTTCTATAACGGCTTCAGCCTGTAACATGGCAACAGCGCAGCGCGAGAGCCATTTGGAACTACAGGAAAATATGCCAGGACAAAATTTCGATACGCCGCAGTCATTGGAAGAGCTTGCCGGAAGTACTTATACCAGTGTGTTTGAACTTCTGCATACTGGCATTGCGATCATGTCTGCCGAAGGCAATTTCTTATATTCCAACAAAGCCTTCTTGGAGATGTTCAACCTCCCGGAAGATGTACACGGCAGGCATGTTTCGGAATTTTTCCTTACCGCAGAACAGGGCGTGATGGCCACTATTCGTACGCGCAAAATGACCATATGCTCCAGCGTCACAAACAATAACGCACAAGGTGTATCCTTTCGCTATCCCCTGTTGGACGACAAAGGCAAACTCATCGGCGTCATCATTGAAAGCATTTCCACCAGCATCGACAAGGACAAGCTCCTGACCTTGCTGGATACCGTTCGAAATCTCGAGGAAAAGGTCGATTATTTCGAGCGCAAGTCGCAGAAGAAGCCAGGGATGCTGCATACTTTCGACACGCTTGTGGGCGAAAGCGAAGCCATGGAGGCCATGAAAAAACGCGGCCGTCGTTTTGCAAGAAGCAATGAACCCATTTTGCTGTTCGGGGAAAGCGGCACCGGCAAGGAACTCATTGCCCAGGCGCTGCATTCTTCAAGCCCGCGTGTCGGAAAACCCTTTGTGGCGGTCAACTGCGCGGCCCTGCCCCATGACCTCATGGAATCGGAGCTCTTCGGGTATGGAACAGGGGCTTTTACAGGCGCCAAGTCCGGCGGCATGAAAGGAAAATTCGAACTGGCCGACAAGGGGACCATCTTCCTGGATGAAATCGGCGAGATGTCCCTGCCCATGCAGGCCAAGCTCTTGCGCGTGCTGGAAAGCGGCGAAATCCAAAAGATCGCCCACGCCGGGCGGCTGCATTCGGATTTCCGCCTCATTGCGGCAACCAACAAGAACCTGGCGCAGCTCGTCAATGAAGGATCGTTCCGCGAGGATTTATACCACCGGCTGAACATCCTCGAACTGGACATCCCCCCCTTGCGTGAGCGCGTCAGCGACATTCCGCTGCTGACCCGGTATTTCATCGAGCAGATCATGGGCCACAAGCGGGCGCGGGAAATCCAGATTTCCAACGAGCTCTACCGTGTCTTCGGCCTCTATCCGTGGCGCGGCAATGTTCGCGAATTGAAGAACGTGCTGACCTTCGCCCTCTACACCCTGGAAGGCGACGGCGACATCCTGGCCCTTCGCCACTTGCCGGAACGGTTCCTTCGGGAACTGCGCACCGACCAACCCACTGCCGAAGAGGAAGTCCAACTGGAAGCCCCGGATCTGGCAAAGGCCAGCGCCCAGGCCGAACGCAAGACCCTTCTGTCCGTCCTGGCGAGCACGGAATACAACAAAACGCTGGCTGCCCGCGTTCTGGGCATCTCCCGCAACAAACTGTACAAAAAAATGCGCGATCTCGGCCTGCACGCGTCCGTGCACAACTCCTAAGCCGCACTCGGCCGCCGGCCTCTCCGCCACTGCCGCGGGTTCTCCGCAAGAGCCCCAAACGGCGGCTGCACCCAGCAGCGCGTCCTCCCTGCCCCCTGGGTTTCCCTGAAAATCCGGACAAAGCCTCCAGCCAGGCCATTGCCCCGGGCCCGGCGTGCGCAGACGCCGCATCAAGGGCCAGCCAACGGTTCGGAAGAAGCCCTGGGGCCTGGCTGCCGTCAGTTCCCCGGCTCCTTGCCGCGCGCCGCCAAGACACGGTGGAACGCAGCGCGCCTTTGGCGCGGCGGATAAAGCCCTACGGCCCCTTTCCGACGGAACCAGGGGCGGCCGATTCTCCTCTTGCAAGCCAACATTTCAAAGTCCCTGCGCGCGGCGCAACCGTCAAGGCGGAGCAGGACGTGAAACACAGGCGCGGCTGGGCCTGGTTTGGGGCCCAAGGCACAAATCGCGCCTGTTTCGTGACAATTTGTTTGCGGCCCTCCAGGGCTCATCTGCATAGTATTACAATAAAATTAGGAAGTTAGAAAGAAAAAAAAAGAAAACCGCCGGGCGGCGTTCCTGCCGTTCCGCTTCCCGTCTCAGGCCCTTTCCCTGTTGTTTTTGGTAATTATTTAAAATCATTTACTATTTCATTTGGTATATGCCTTGCTTTGTTCAAGTACGTTACCGCTGGAATCTGCATACCCTCTTTTCGAGGGCACGGCCCGAACGCCCTGGCATGGCGCCATGCGGCAGCCATGCGCAGCAAGAGGATGTTGACGAATCAACACGTTGAGGGAGTGGAAGATATGCACTCAGGCATTGTCTACAACATCCAACGGATGTCGACCCAGGACGGTCCTGGTATGCGTACAACGGTTTTTATGAAAGGATGCCCCTTGCATTGTTTCTGGTGCAGTAATCCGGAATCGCAACATTTTCAGCCGCAGCTCCTGGTGTTTGGCGATCTTTGCCAAGGTTGCGGCCAATGCATGGAGGTGTGCCCGCATCAGGCCGTGATCAAAGATGACGGGAAGTACAACAGGAATCTGGCGCGTTGCCGCAGCTGCGGTGCCTGTGCAGCGGTCTGTACCGCCAAGGCCCGAACCATGTCCGGCAAGCACATGACCGTGGAAGAAGTGCTGCGGGTTGTGCGCAAGGACAGCCTGTTCTACGGCAACTCTGGCGGCGGCGTCACGTTTGGCGGCGGCGAGCCTACCAGCGCCGGCGATTTCCTCATTGCCCTTCTCCAGGCATGCCGCCAGGAGGGATATCATACCTGCGTCGACACGTGCGGCCACTGCGCCCCTGACCAGTTCAAAAAAGTAATGGGCTTGACGGAACTGTTCCTCTTCGATTGCAAACACATGGACCCCGAGCAGCATCGCCGGCTTACCGGTCAGGACAATGTCCTCATCCTCGCCAACCTGCGCGCGGTATTGCGAGCGGAAGTGTCTGTCCGAATCCGCGTTCCGCTTATGCCTGGCTTGAATGACTCCGAAGAAAACATTGCCGCCATGGCCGCCATGCTGCACGAGTTTGACAGGCACGAGGTAGATGTATTGCCGTATCACGCCTTTGGGAAGAGCAAGTACACAGCCCTTCGCCTCGAAGATCCTGCACTGGATGCCTATAAGCCGGATACCTTAAAAAAGGTCCTGGATAAATTTGTGCAGCATGGTCTCAATCCCATGCTTGTGAAGTAATTTTTGAACAAAACGAAAGGGCAACCCTTATGGTTTCAATGAAATTTACCGACGATGCAGCGGCGCGGATTCGAGGATCACTCGCCAAAGCCGGCAAAGGCACCCGCGCCTCCATCCGCGAAGGCAGGATCGGCTCGCCGTGCTGTGGGCGAATGATGCTTGACCTGGTCATTACACGACCCAAAAACGGAGACGTGCAAGGCGAAGTCCAGGGAATTCCTTTTACTGTCGGGAGCGACCTTTTGCAGGTTTATGGGAGCAGCTTTTCCATTTCGCTTGACGAAAACGGATTTCCTCTTGTGCGGGCAATTTAAGCGTTGCAGGGATATGCCTCTGACAGATCGGGCAAATAAGCGCCTGTGAAACGACTGCTGCGCGGCCCGAAAATATACAATGAAACCATAAGGAATAGCAGCATCGTTGCAAGGTAATCCGAAATCCAAAGGGGGTCTGGAATGAAAAACGCGCTCATATCGGAAATCATCAAGCTGGAATGGGAGATGTTTTCCAACGTTTCCAACGCGGGAGGGCAGGCGGCCTGCCAGTTCGATCCGGTCACCTTCGGCATCATGCGGCGCAGCCAGGCCGACACCTGGCCTGAGGAACTGCTGCAAAGCTACCGTGAGGACCTTGTGTCGGCACGGCAAGACGGCAGGAATCTCATGAGCGAACGGTATGCCCGGATGATGGAATCCACCTTCCCGTCCGAATATGAAAAGTTTGCCGACAAGCTCCCCGGCATCGACCAGGAGACGTTGCGCTTGATAGAGGAAATCGTCGTCATCAATCTGGAATGGAAGGTAAAAATGACAAGCGCCTATCCTGTTCTCAATAGCAGGGGCAGGCGTATCTACACAAAAAATGATACGGAATACGCCACTTCATTTGAAACTTATCTCAGAGGGGAGTTGAAGACCTATTCGCCGAAGACCATACGGATTTTGCATGAACATACCATAAGCCAGGAAAAAAGCGGCATAAACGGAGTGGAAATGACGCTCCTCAATCAAGTGAAGCAATACGGCTACCCGTCCTTGGCCGCAGCGGAAGGACGCTGAGGAGTCCTGCCTCTCCGGCCAAGAGGCCCTTTTCACCGGAGAAGGGGAACGAGATGCCGTGACAGGCGCTGCCTGCGGCTGACCGGGCAGCCGCTCCCAGGGCCTTGGGCAGTCGCCCGGCACAAGAGGCCGCTGCGGACGCATTGCGGCCACAATCCTGATGGAGGTTGGCACCTGAGGCGCACGCTCAGGTGGAGGCAGTGCTTTATCGTACCGCTTTGCGAGGATGTTCCCGCCGCACGGTGCGCCTTGTACGGCTGATCGCACCAGAAAATCCATGGCATTATCCGGATGTTTGGTAATCGCCTTGTTCTCGATAACAGGCGGTAGACATCTATTTTTTTGTTTGAATTGCAGCAGTACAATTTTATTTTTCTATATTTATAATTCTAAATTTCAGTATTTTTTAGATTCATTTTAGGAACATACAGTATCAATATAACACACTCCAAACATTTATCCCTCCTGTCCTTACGCTTTAAAGCTTTCTATTTTTTAATGGCAGTCTCTTCCTCAGGCTCTGTGGATATAGTCTGGGCACCATACCGCTTGAATACAAATTGCACCAGTTTTGGAGCAATCTGTTTCGGGCACGCCACGTATTCCTTCAAATTTTATTCAATAAATTCATTTTATTATACCAATCGACCCATCCCGGCCGTATTGCGCCGTTCACGCGACAACCCTGCAGCCGCCAGGCCCCTTTGTTGATTTTTCTTTTAACATATTAAAATTTAATAGTATTTTTTTGGCACCTATTTTGCTCAAGAAAAGTGACACACGGAAAATTTTCGTATTTGAGATTTTCGTAACACGTTTTGCGACTCATGCAGAAGCGTCCTGCAATGGACCGAAGTTGAAAAACAGATCGCTTGGCCCACGAGCTGGAGGCAAAACCGAGGCTGACCCGGCTCGCTGCCGAGACGGACCGGCCCGAACCGGCCCTGAAATCCATGGGCTGGACGGAGCGTGTTGCGCGGATCCGGCAGGCACAGCGCCTCTCCTGCCCCGTCCCTGTCCCGGGTGCTGCGGATGGCTTGCGCCAATGCCGTTCGCCAGCCGGATCGCCCCGGGCAGCAGCCGACTGTTGCAAGGGCCGGCCACAAGCGTGCGCATGCGGACGCGCCTGTGAGGATGCGCGTTCGAGAGAATCCAGAGGAGTCCAGAGCCACGCCCTGCCCGGTCGGCAAGCCTTCCCTCGGGCGGGGCGGTCCCCGAAACCTGCAACCTGGAGGAAGGATGTATGCGTCGACTTGCCCTGTTTTTTCTGCTCGCCACCCTGGTCATGGGGACGGCGGCAACGGCTCGGGCCGCAACCGAGGTTCGAATGGTGGGCGAAAGCATGATCTTCGGGAATTTCTTTGCCAACCAGAACTTCACCGGCTGGAACCGACCGGCATGGACCAGTGCCGCCCCGACCTGGACCGGCGCCGGCACCCAGACCGAGGACCGCTTCCAGTTGTGGGAACGGTTCCGCGTGCGCGCGGACTTTATCGCCAACGAGGCCGTGAAGTTCCGCCTGGGCCTGCACATCCAGGACATCTGGGGGCACGGCACCTTCACCGCCGCCAACCCCACCGCGGCCATCCAGGTCTACCAGGCCTTCCTGCAGTTCAAGTGGCCCGGTTGCGATGTCGAGGTTACGGCCGGCCTGCAGAACGTGTCATTGCCGACCAGCGCGTTTTTCAATGACTCCGTTGTCTACGGTGGCGACCGTTCCGCCGCCCTCATCGTCAAGGCCCCCCTCATCCCCGGCAGCCTGGACGTCACCGCCGGTTTTGCCCGGATGATCGACACCAATCGGACGTACGACACGACCACGACCCAGGCCGGCGACGAGCTGGACCTATACTTCCTGACCCTGCCCATCACCGGCCAGGGATTTACGACCACGCCCTGGGCCGCCGCCACCGTGGCCGGCCGGGATGCGAACTATTACACCAACTATTCCTACGCCAACACGACCTTTGCCGAAAACCTGCTCTCTGCCGGGACCCTGCTTTTCCCGACCAAGTGGAAGAACAATCAGAACGCCTACTTCTGGGTCGGCGACACCTTTGAGATCACGGCGCTCGATCCCGTCAGGTTCTATGGCGACGTGATCTACGGCGCCGGCGCCATGGCTGACCGCAAAAAAAGCAAACGCGAGGGCTGGTTCGTCGACTTCGGCGCCGAATACACCGGGTTCGATGCGCTTACGCCGAAGGTTTTCGGCTGGTGGTCCACCGGCGAGGACAAGTCCACCAACAACGGCAGCGAACGCCTGCCGATCCTCGAATCGAGCTGGGGTCCGGGGAACAGCTTCCTGTTCGACAACAACCAGGACCTCTACATGAACAGCAACATGGGCATGAGCATCGTGGGCAACTGGGGCCTGGGCGCCTCGCTGGAAAACATCTCCCTTATGGAGAAGCTGTCCCACCGCCTGACCTTCACCTACCTCCAGGGCAACAACTCGGCCCGGGCCATCCGCTTCCTGAACACCACCCTCGGCAGCAACCCTTATTTCCAGCTGGGGCATGACCTGACCACCAACGAGCACGTGTTCGGCGTGAACTTCGACAACAAGTACATGCTCTACGAAAACCTGGCCCTGCTTCTGGAAACGGGCTGGGCGCACGGCGAATTCCAGAAAAGCGTCTGGGGCAAGCGCCTTGTGGACGCCTCCCGCAATGGGGATACCTGGAAGGTGGCTTTCGGCTTCCAGTACAAGTTTTAGCAAACGGCCTTACGCACTCCTCCTGGGCCGGGGTCTTCGGACGCCGGCCTTTTTTCTTTGGATCGTGGCGGGCGCGCCTTTTCACCACAGGCCCATCGCCGGGCGCAAATTGCGCTCCGTATCGAAGACCTTCGGCTCCCGGAGTCTCCCCCTGGTACAATTCGCACCACTTTCGGGACAATTTGATTGGGAAAACGTTGCGTTATTTTAATTTTTAATAATAAATTCAAATAATTACTATAAAAGCCGTAGGTCTGTTGCCACACAGTGTCCTTCCATTTCCGCCTGTCGGCTCTGATTCACTGCTGTAAAGCGCCTAATTAAGCAGAAAATTTGATCATTATAACTGGCACAAACTTTGCTTTTATAAGAATATACATTGAAACTCACGGCATGGGCATTGCAGCAGTATGCCTCTGAGGAGGTCGTTCGAGTGATTCTTGAAGCAATATGCTACTTAAAAACTAATTAAATTCAAACAACATTTTTTTAATTATGCCTTTATAAGTTATTTTGCATGTAAGCTATATTCGTCGTATATGATTTTTCCTCTTCAGTCTGGCATACATGAGCCGTAGAACACTTTATTTTAAGAGATAATCCATTGCAGAAACAAGCCGGAAAGAAAAATAAAACGCCGAGCCTGGGAACGCCAGGCAACATCTAAAATTTATTTAGTAATCTTGGCAGCATATTTTGGGTTAACAGCATCGTATGAGTCAAACCGCAGACAAATATTGGGGCCGAAACGCTCACGTGCAGATCACGCAAGCGGTCGACAAAGCGCACCTGCATGGCGTCGCTCGAAAATGGTTGACCGTGGCCCAACCGGCGTCGGGGCGTGAACCCGGCGCACCCCTATTTGCCCAGAAGGGGGATGGCCCCCTAAAAACCTCTTGGACAAGGAGCGAGGAACATGGCTGAGGCAAAATCATCCGGATATCGTTGGATAATCTTGGTGCTCGCGTGCATAGCGAGCTTTCCCATGATGGCGGGGCTGTCCTCCTTCGGGATCGTCGCCCCACAATTGCAGCAAAAACTGTCCTTGACGCCGGACCAGGTGAACACCGCCGGGAACATTCTGACCTGGGGCCTCTGGTTCGGCTTCGGCCTGTCGAGCTTTTTCATCGCCAAACTGGGAATCAAAAAGACGCTGCTGTGCGGCCTTGTCTTCGTGGCTGTCCCGCAGTTTCTCATTCCCATGGTGAACTCCTTTGAAGCGGTTGTGGCCCTTCGCGTCATCCAGGGCCTTTGCAGCATGTGCATCCCGGTCCTGTTCGCCTATGTGGCCGGCAGCGGCTGGTTCTCGGCCCGGGAAGGCGGCATCGCCACGGGCCTTTTCCTCGGCGGCATCAACTGCGGCGCCTTTTTCGGCGATGCCGTGGCCAATGCCTTGGCCAGCCACGGCATGAACACCACCATGTTCTTTTTCGGAGCCTTCGCCCTGGCGGTGCTCTTCCTGAGCGCCCTTGGCCTCAAGACCCCGGCCCAGGCCAATGCCGACGAAGACGAGGACGATCGCGCGGCGGGAAAGGCCGCGGCGGCGTCCCCCGCCTCGTCCAAGTCGGTTTTTGCCTTCAAGGAGACGTGGCTGCTGCTGCTCCTGTTCATTCCCATGTGCACCCCGTACTGGGCCGTGCCGATCATCTGGCCCCAATACGCCAAGTCCCTCGGCTTTGACGCCGGCCAGATCACCACGGTCAACCTCTGGGTGAGCATCGTGGGCTTTATTGCCGTGATCGGCGGCCTGATTTCCGACGGCATGCTGCGCAAGACGGGCAATGTCGTCCGCTCCCGGCTCGGCTGCATTCTCGTCTTCATGGTCATTGCGTTTATCGGCATGTTTGCCGCCGCCAGCGTGACCGACCTCGGCCCCATGATCTTGACCATGATCCTGGCTGGGGCCTGTTACGCGGCCATTGCCGTGTATTGGACGCTGCTCGGCGTGGTCTATCCCCCTGACCCTGAGCTCAACGGCAAGGCTGCCAGCCTGCTCACCTTTGTCGGCAACAGTCCGGTGGTCTTCCTGACGCCGCTAAGCGCCTGGATCGCCGGAGGGTCGTCCTGGGGCATGGCCTTCATCGAGACGGCCATGGTCGCCGTTGTTGTCATGCTCCCCACCCTCTACTTCCTGAAAAAGCTCATTGCCGCCAAGCAACGCAGCGCCACCTACAGTAGCGTGGCGGCGGATCCGGTGGCCAACTGACGCGGAGAGAGGATGTCTCCTCCGGAAGCGCCGCCAAGGCGAAGCCGGGGGAGACATCCGCCGTGTCGATCGGTTTCCAGGAAGCATGCCGTGAGCGAATTCACACACCAGGTTCAGGAAGCCTACCACCTCGCCGTCAATGAGGTGCGTTCCCGCCAGCAGGCCTTTTTGAGTGTCGAGCACCTGCTTTACACGCTGTGCAACGAACCGGTCGCCGTCGAGGTGCTCCGCCTGGCCGGCGGCGACGCCGGGAAAATCCGAGAAGGCCTCAACCGGTATCTGGACAAGAAAGCGCCGTTGCCGCGAATGCAGTCCGAGAACGTTTCCCGGCACAAAAGCCTGGAACGCGTGCTGCAGATTGCCCGGATCAATGCCGACAAGGCCGACGCCCGGCTGATTGGCGTCGGTGACATCCTCCTGGCCATACTGGAGGAAGATACCAGCGCCGCCGCGCATTCCATCCGTGAACAGGGCGTTACGCACAGCGCCATCCGTTCCGCGGTCGAAAGCGGCAATTTGCATGCCCAAAACGAGGAAAGCCGCACCACGGTTTTGGGGAACACGGTGCTCAGCCGGGCTGGAGACGGCCAGGACCCGGGATTGGCCACAGCCTCCGCCTTGGCGGCATTCACCGTGGATCTCAGCCGCCGGGCGGAGGCGGGAGCGCTTGATCCGCTCATTGGCCGCGCCGCTGAACTCGACCGCACCCTGGAGGTCCTGGCCCGCCGCCGGAAGAACAATCCGCTCTACCTGGGTGAGCCGGGAACCGGCAAAACGGCCATGGCCGAGGGGCTTGCCCTGCGTATCCTGCAGGGGGATGTGCCCGAGGACTTCAAAAAGGCCCGTATCTACTCTCTGGACATGGGAGCCTTGCTGGCGGGAGCCCGCTATCGCGGCGACGTGGAAGGCCGGGTAAAAGCCGTCTTGCAGGAGTTGGCCGGCAAGTCCAAGGCCATTTTGTTTATTGACGAAATCCATACGCTTGTCGGTTCCGGCCTGGGAACTTCCGCTGATATGGATGTCGCCAACCTGCTCAAGCCGGTTCTCTCCCAAGGTTTTTTGCGCTGTATCGGTTCCACGACCTATGAGGAATACCGCAACCGCCTGGAAAAGGACCGGGCCCTGGTCCGCCGTTTTCAGACGATAGAAATCCGCGAGCCGTCCATCGACAACTGCCTGGAGATCCTCAAGGGACTGGAGGAAAAGTACGCCGGACACCATGGGGTGCGGTATGCCGAAGACGCCTTGTACGCAGCCGTAGAGCTGTCCGCTCGTTTTGTGCAGGACCGTCTGCTGCCTGACAAGGCCATTGATGTCATGGATGAGGCCGGCTCCCTTGTTCGTCTCCGGGGCGACTACACGCCGGGCGCGGCGGTGCTGCGCCGGGACGTCGAACAGGTCGTGGCCCGCATGGCCGGCATCCCACCCCAGACGCTTTCAGGGACGGAAAAAGAACGCCTGCGCCGCCTTCAGCCGGAACTGGAGTCTCGGATCTTCGGGCAGGACCAGGCCATCGACACGGTCTGCCAGGCCATTGTCTGTGCCCGGGCCGGCCTTTCCCGCGAAAAGCGCCCTGTGGGCTCTTTCCTTTTCTGCGGTCCCAGCGGCGTGGGAAAAACCGAACTCGCCAAGCAGATAGCGGCCGCGCTGGGGGTGAAATTCCTGCGGTTCGACATGAGCGAACACATGGAAGCCCACACGGTTTCCCGTCTCGTCGGTTCGCCTCCCGGCTATGTCGGCTACGAGGAAGGCGGCCAGCTTACCGAAGCCGTGCGCCGCGCGCCGTACTGCGTGGTGCTGCTGGATGAAATCGAAAAGGCGCATCCGGACATCTTCAATATTTTGCTCCAGGTCATGGACTACGCCACGCTTACGGACAGCAGCGGACGCAAGGCCGACTTCAGCCATGCGATCCTGATCATGACCTCCAACGTGGGGTCGCAGGAAATCGCCGCCGGCGGCGTGGGTTTCCTGTCCGGCCCGTCCGACGCGTCCTGGCGCGGCATGAAGGCCGTGGAGCGTGTCTTCGCACCGGAGTTCCGCAACCGGCTGGATGCGATCGTGCCCTTCGGTCCTCTCTCCAGCGAGCACATGGGCCGCATCGTGGACAGCAATGTGGCCCGGTTGAAACCCGGCCTCAAGGAAAAGGGCGTCCGCCTCACCCTTTCGCCGCAAGCCCGCGCCTGGCTGGCCGCAGAGGGCTATGACCCCGCCTTTGGCGCGCGTCCCCTGCAGCGTCTGATCCGGGAATCCCTGGAGCGCCCCTTGTCCAGGGAAATTCTTTTCGGAGGGCTGGAAAACGGCGGAGACGTTCTGGTCCTGCCTCCGGAGAAAAGGGAAGGCGGCAAGGAATCCCGTCTGTTGCGTTTCGAAGTGCATCCCCAAAACATATCGGAAAAACGGGCGGAGTCGTGACGCCGCCGTATGGCGCGGCGTAAAATGTCCTGTTTTTTCCGCGAGGGTTCCATGGACGACAACAAGGAAAGGATCCGGAAGAATTACGAGCTGATGTCGAAAATTGCCCGCAACGAGCGGGCAGGCGTACCCGCCATGGACCCGCGTGCCGACGCTCCGGAATACCAGCCGTATTATGCCCGCCTGCGCGAAATGCTGGACACCGTGTGTTCCGGCTTCCCCAAGGCTGCGGAAATTCCCGGCATGCCCGAAGGCGCCGAATGGCGCATGCTCAAAACGCTCTTCCTGCCCGAGCACGTCCGCTTGGCTGTCCATGTGCCGGTGGACGGCTTTGGCACGGCGGCGCAGATCGCTGTGCAAGCCGCGATGCCGGAAGATGCGGTTCTGGAGTTGCTGCTGGCCATGGCCGGTCGCGGCTGTATTTTCCACATGCGCACGGATGGCGTCGATTTATTCCGCCATGTGGGACAGATTCCGGGAATCATCGAATTTCAGGACTGGCGGCTTTCCGTGGAATACCGCGAAGCGACCGGAGACTATGTTTCCGGCTATTTGCGCCCCATCATGTTCGACTTGAATGTGCCTTCCTGGCGTTGGATTCCCATCAACGCCGATGCCGTAGCGGACAACGCCATCCTGCCCTACGACAATGCCGAACGGATCCTTTTGGAGGCCAAGCGGGTTTCCGTCTGCAGCTGCATGTGCCGCGCCGTGCAGGAGACGGCCTGCACATATACGGAACCGCCGTATGAATGTTGCCTGCAATTGGACGAATTCGCTGATTTTTATGTAAACGACCTCAAAATATCGCGCTACGTCACCCATGACGAAATCAAGGCGCTGTTGCGCTATAACGCCGAACACCATATTGCCATGGAAGTGGCTGGTTCTAAGCAAGCGGAGATCATCTGCTCCTGTTGTGAATGTTGCTGCGAGCCTGTCAAGATTTTCCGGAAGTTTGGCGGAAAGGCGGTAAAGCACATCACGAATTATGTGCTGGAGTGTGACGAGGAGCACTGTACGGGCTGCGGCGCGTGCGCTGCCCATTGCTTCACCCGGGAAGCCCTGCGCCTGGAGGGAGGAAAACCCGTCTACACGCAGGAAAAATGCGTGGGCTGCGGCGTTTGCCTGCGCAGTTGCCCCACAGGGGCGCTCATTTTGCGGATCAAGGACCCTGAAGCTGTTTTTGAGCCTCCGGAAACCCTTTACGACTTGCACGCCGTCCAAGGCAAAGGCCGCGGGAAACGCTCGGGCGGCACCCCTTAAAAAATACGCTAGTATTTTTTAATAAAAAACAAATTATCTTGGTATGTTATTCTCATAATTCGTAGGCTCGAACTTCGAGGACACGACACTAAGGCGGCGGTTGCGGACATGCATGAATTGGCCGTTGCCAAGCGGATCGTCCAGTGGGTTGTCGAATATGCCGAGGCAAACGGCGCCGCCAGGGTCACGGACATTTACATGCGAATCGGCGCCCTGCGCGGCGTCATCGGGGAGTGGGTGCGGCGCTACTGCATCTATGCCAGCCGGGGAACCCTGGCCGAGGGCGCGCTTTTGCATATCGACCGTGTGCCGGGGAGCGTCATGTGCCGCTGCGGCGCGGTCACTCCCCTTGCGCCGGGGCATCTGGACGATGTCGCCTGTCGGGAATGCGGCTGCACGGAACTCCGTCTCTGGAGCGGCCGGGAATTTACCCTGGTGGGTATCTGCATTCAGGAAAAAAGCGGGTTGGACCATGGAAGACATCAAATTGATCGACCTGCGCCGGGAGATTTTCGAGGACAATGACGCCTGCGCCTCGGAAATCAGAACTTTTTTACGAAAAAGCCGGACCAGCATGTTCAATTTGATGGGTTCTCCGGGGTGCTGCAAAACCAGCCTGCTGCTCCGGACCATTGGGGAGCTGCAGGGAAAAAGGAAGATCGCCGTCATCGAGGGCGACCTGGATTCGATGGTGGATTCCGAAAAAATCGTGCAGGCCGGTGCAGACGCCATTCAGATCAATACCGGCGGCGCCTGCCATTTGGATGCCGTTGTCGTGCAGCGCGCCCTGCAGCGCCTCTCCCCGGGGCAGTATGACGCCATCTTCGTGGAAAATATCGGAAATCTTGTGTGTCCGGCGGAATTCGACATCGGCGAAAACAAAAAAATCATGATGCTGAGCGTCCCGGAAGGCGACGACAAGATACTGAAATACCCATTGATGTTTACCGTTGCGGATATGTTGGTCATTCATAAGATCGACTGCCTCCCGGATAACGGCTTCTCGGTGCAAAAGCTTAGAGTCCGGGCCGCGCTCTTAAATCCTTGCCTGCAAATTTTTGAGATTTCCTCCCGAACCGGGGAAGGTATCCGGGCATGGACGCAATGCCTGGAAAAACTGATGGAGGCCTCCCGGGGAGACATGCCCGCGCTGTGACCGCCCTGGCCAAAGCCTTCCCGGCAAGGCCATGGGCCGTGCCCGCAACCAGCGGGACCAGCTGGCGGTTTCCCTGGCAAACGGCCGACAGCGCCCGGATGGCAACCGGGCCGAAAACGCCATCCGCCCTTGTGCCGGGGGCCGCAAAAGC
>CAZBER010000001.1:51916-160038 GCA_964490985.1 uncultured Desulfovibrionaceae bacterium
GGCTTGATTCCGACCCCGGCGCGACGTCCACACCTCGACCGCCTCCTACTCCCTCACCGAAACCGCCGCAGCCAATGGCCTGGAGCCGTGCCGCTGCCTGCGCCGCCGCTGCAACGGTTGCCCTGCGCCACGGTTGGGGCCGAACGCCACCCCCCTCCTGCCCGGTCTTCCGAATCGAAGGCCTTGAGCGCCGCTTGAGCTTTTGCCGCTTTCCGCTAGGCCGGACAAGGAAGGCCTCTGAAACGCTTCCCGAGGAAGGCGTCCATGTCTCTGTTTCGGTACACCTTACGCTGCACGCTGCAACAGATTGTTTCTTGTTGGGAACATTCAGTTTGGAACAAATTCCAGGTCTAGTAATACCATGCAATATTTGCATTTTTTGCAGAACACAGCTGCCAATCTTGTTGGAATAATTTTTGCTGGAGAATAGATCAGCTCCGAATAACAGTCAGGCCGTTGGAAAGAAAATAGGATCTTGTAGATCCATCAATGCAATACGGATTCAGGTTTGGCAGTAGGCAAAACAACTTTTCTTTAAAGGAGACGGCACATGGCAACAGGAAAAATCCAGAACACGCGTGTCCAGAAACGTCTTGATCGCTGGTTCGACACCCCGTGGCGCATCAACATTGAACGCACCAAGACCTACACCGAGGGCTTCGCCCAGGCCGAAGGCGAACACATGGTCATTCGCCGCGCCAAGGCGTTCGCGAATTGCTGCTACAAAATGCCCGTCATCATCCACCCGGAAGACTATCTGGTCGGCTACCGCGACTGCGATGTGAAATGCGCCGGCGTGTTCCCCGAGTTTAGCGGTCCTGAATTCCTGGACGACATCGAAGCCTGCAAGGCCCGCCAGTACGAACACTTCGATCTGAGCCCCGAAGATGAAAAGATCCTTGTCGATGACATCTTCCCCTATTGGAAGGGCAATGGCGACTGGGCCCGTACGATGATCCGGCAGCTTGTCGACAACATGCCGGAAAAGCTGAAGAACACCAACTTTGCCGACGCCACCTGCTTCCCGCCCATGCCGGCCAACATCTGCGGCCATGACCACCGCCGCGACACCGACATCGGCCACTACGACTTCCCCTGGCGCCGGTATCTGTACCTGGGCGCCGAGGGCGTGAAAAAGGAAGCCCAAGAAAAGCTCGCCAACATCAATCCGTCCGACCTCAAGCAGATGCAGAGCATGCCGTTCTGGAAGGCTGTCATCATCGGCATGGACGCCGCCATCGCCTACGGCAACCGCTTTGCCGATGAAGCCCTCCGCCAGGCCGAAACATGCACCGATCCGGTCCGCAAAAAGGAACTGCTTGAAATCGCGGACACCTGCAAGCAGGTGCCGGCGAAGCCCGCCCGCAGCATGCACGACGCCCTCCAGGCCTATATGTTCTTCAAGACCTTAAGCCGCATGGAGAGCATCGACCACGCCAACGGTCCAGGCCTGGTCGACCGTTGGCTGCTGCCTTTTTATGAAAAGGATATCCGCGAAGGCCGTCTGACCAAAGACGACGCCATGGCCCTGTTGGAAGAGTTCAGCATCTGGTTTGCCGAGTCCGCCCACTACTACACGACCAACGTGCTGTCCTGGTACTCAGGAGCCGGCTCCTTCCACAATCTGACCGTGGGCGGCATTGGCACCAACGGCTTCGACATGACCAATGACCTCACCTATATGATACTTGACGCCTACCTCCACACCAACCTGTTCCAGCCTTCCCTGTCCGTGCGCGTGCACAGCCAGACCCCGCAGGCCCTGCTGGAAAAGGTCGGCGAAGTGGTGGCCCTTGGCGGCGGCCAGCCGTCCATCTGCAACGATGACGTCATCATCCCGGGCATGCTCGCCCTGCCGCGCGGCGACAACGACCCCGACCTGACCTCTGAAGCCGTCAGAAACTACTATCCCGTGGGCTGCGTCGAACACGCCACTCCTTTCCACTACGGCACCGTGATGCACAGCTACATCAACTACGGCGCTGTCATCGAACTCGCGCTGAACCAGGGCGTCAGCCATCTCTACAAGCGCAAGATGATTGAATCCGATCCCGGCGATGCCCGCGAATTCAAAAGCATGGACGAAGTTGTCGCTGCCGTCGAAACAGTCTTCAAGGACATCATGGACGTCGACGAAGGCCTGGTCATATCCCAGGAAACCATTGAACGCGAATTCTACCCCACGACCTGGCAGTCCGCCTTCATGGAAGACTGCGTTGCACGCGGCCTGGCCAAGGAACAGGGCGGCGCCCGGTACAACTTCGGCGGCCCCGGCACATGCGTGGGCTTTGCTGACGCGGGCGATTCCCTTGCCGCTATCGAAAAGGTCATCTTCACCGACAAGAAGTACACGATGCGCGAATTGTGCGACGCCCTGGACGCCAACTTCGAGGGATACGAAGGCCTGCGCAAGGCCCTGTGCGACGCTCCGAAGTTCGGCAGCGACAATGATGCTGCCGACAAATGGTGCAACTACGTACATCAACTGTACAACAACTCCATCATCCAGCGCAAGAATGCCCGCGGCGGCCGACTGCAGCCCGGCGGCGTGTCCATGTCCGTCTTCGTGCCGCACGGCGCTGTCTGCGGCGCGCTGCCTTCCGGCCGAAAGGCCGGCGAGGCTCTGGCCAACGGCGTCGGCGCTGCTATCGGCGCCGAATCCAATGGCCTGGTCGGCGCCTTCAACTCCATGGGCAAGATCGACTTCTTCGGCGACTACGACACCATCTGGAACGTGCGCATTGACGGCGGCTCCTGCGATACCCCTGAAGGCCGAAAGGAGTTTTCCGGACTGGTCCGCACCTTCGTCGACAAGAAGATCGCCCAGATGCAGGTGTCCTGCCTGTCTACCGATACCATGCGCGAAGCGCAGAAGCATCCTGAAAACTATCGCGACCTGATCGTGCGCGTGGTTGGTTACAGCGCCAACTTCGTTACCCTGCCCCCCACCGTGCAGGATCTCGTTCTCCAGCGCGAGGAGCATTCGCTTCATTCCTAACCTGTAACCCAGTGCCGGCCCGGGTTTCCGGGCCGGCACGTTCCGTCAGGCAGAAGATACGGTTTTCAGGCAAGGCCGCACTTGTGTCTTGCCGGGAATGCAGTGCCGACCCTTTATTGCGAGAAAGAGGAAAACGCCAATGGCCAATCTGGCCGGCCCTGCTGGAATGAGTATTGTACTGGTATGGCCGACATGGCACCTTTGACAACGCCATTGTGTTCGCCAATGGTCCGCACGGCATACATGCAAGCAGAGAGGTGAGGCATGGAAGGTATGATCCTCAAGATCGACAGGTGTTCCAAGCACGATGGTCCCGGCATGAGGACTGTGGTGTTCCTGAACGGTTGCCCCCTGCGCTGCAAGTGGTGCTCCACCCCGGAATCCCAGCACGGGGAACCGCAACTGCTCCGCATAGAAACCCTCTGCGCCCTGTGCGGCCGCTGCGTCGCTTCCTGTCCGGAAAGCGGGTTGCGGCTTGTTCCGGGCAACGTCACCATTGACCGCCAACGCTGTACGCTTTGCGGCAACTGTGTGGAGGCTTGCCTCAACCATGCCATGCGGATTTCCGGGACCAGGATGACGCTGGACGAGGTGTTCGACATCGTCAATCGCTCCCGCCCCTTCTGGACCCGCATGGCCGGCGGCCTGACCATCAGCGGCGGCGAGGCGCTGTTTCAATTCGACTTTTCCAAAGCCCTGTTGCAGAAGTGCCACGACGCCGGGATTGACACCAATATCGAAACCAGTTGCTACGCTCCAATGGAAAAGATGCGTGAACTGCTGCCCTATCTTGACCATGTATGCTGCGACGTGAAGCACATGGACGACAAAACCCACAAAAAGCTCACCGGCGTTTCCAACCAACAGATTCACGAAAATATACGGATGATCAGCCATGAAAAGGACTTGATCCTCCGTTACCCGATTATTCCGACCTGCAATGATTCGGCAGAAAACATCGATGCAACGGTTGCTTTCATCAAAACGCTCGGGGATGCGTTTAACCGGATCGACCTGCTTCCCTACCATCAGATGGGCGCCGTCACCTACCGCCGGCTTGGCCGCGAGTACGCCCTCGAGGGGGTTCCTGCCATGACCCGGGAAAAGATGCAGGCCGTTCGCGACAAAATGGCCGCCTCCGGCGTCCGGGCCCTTCTGGCCTAAGCCGGGTCGTCACTTCTCCTGGGGCGTGAGAGGGGAAATACGGTTGATCCCCTATTTCCCGCCTCTCGCCTGGTAAAGGAGCAATCCATGGATATCACCATCACTGACGCTGCAGTGGCGAAATTGCGCCAGATCCTTGCCCAGAAGGGAGACGGCGCCTGCATCCGCATCGACATCATGAGGGCAGGGTGCGGCTGAAAAAAGCTGTTCGATCTCAGGTTGAGCATCGACACCACTGTTGACGAAAACCAAGACCGATTGTTTGAATTGTATGCCATGCCCTTTGTCATCAACAGGCAACTGGAGAGCGAGTGTCCTCCCGGCCACCGCATCGGGATGGCCGCCTTGCCCAGGTAGAATTTTCACGTGCAGCGGCCTGCAACGCCTTCCCATCAGGACGCACCCGCAGGAAGCCTTTTGGCGTGAGTGTTCCAGAGGCCGTTCCGTGCCCGGTCTGTTGGAGCGGGATACGAGGGCGGAAGGGCTTGGCGCTCGACCACAGCCGTGACGCAGGGCAACCGTTGCAGCGACGGCGCAGGCCCCGTCCGCATGAGGGCGGCGTGCCGAACAGCACGCAAATCAGCGCCAAATCGCACGCCGTCTTACTGCAAATTTCCTCGCTTTAAATGTGCAGCAAAAAATCAAGAAAACGAAAAAATGGGTTACCGGCCTCACCAGTAACCCATTAAAATTATTTGGTGCCCGAGGCCGGAATCGAACCGGCACGTCCCTCACGGAACAAGGGATTTTAAGTCCCTTTCTGTAGGTTTTCACGGTACTTAACAGACCTTCCCCTAAGCCACCAAAAACGCCGTAATCACCTTGACATATCAAGGGTTACTCCCTACTTCTCCCTTCATGGTTTTTCACCCTGATTCACCCTTCCGTACGCTTCAAAGGATGGACAGGGGATGGACAAAATTCAAGCAAGGGATTTTTCCGCCATGGCCAGATGGACACAGACCAGCTACCCGGGCGTCCGGTTCCGAGAACACGCGAGCCGCAAGCACGGCATCATGCCGGACAAGTATTTTTCGATCTACTACAAGGTTGCCGGCAAGCGGCACGAGGAAGCCCTAGGTTGGTCTTCAGAAGGATGGTCGGCCGCCAAGGCGGCCAAGGCCCTGGCCAAGCTCAAAGAGGCCCACGCCACGGGAGCCGGCCCGGCGACCCTGGCCGAGCAGCGCAAACAGGCCGAAGCCCGACGCAAGGCCGAACAAGCCGCCATGGAGCGTGATGCCCGGCAAGGCGTGACCTTTGATGTCTTTTGGCAAGATGACTACGTGATTGCCCTTCGCAACCGGGTCAAGCCCGAGTCGTATCAAAAGGAAGAGGCCCACTTCAAATTCTGGTTGTCCCCTGCCCTTGGCAAGCTACCCCTGCGCGAAATCACCGAAGCCGACCTTGAGCGCGTCCAAGACAAGATCAGGGCCGCCGGCCTGTCCGACCGATCCCACGAGTACATCATGGGCACCTTCCGCCGCGTCTGGAAGCACGCCTTCAAGCGCAAGATCGTGGCCGTGGAGTGCCCCGTGGGCAAGCTGGACATCCCCAAGCCCATCAACACCCGGCTTCGCGTCCTGACCCCGGAAGAGATTCAAGCCCTCCTGGCGGAACTGGCGACCGTGGACCAGACCGCCCATGACCTGACCGTTTTTGCGCTGCTCACTGGTTGCCGGGCATCCGAAGCCTTCAAGCTGCGGTGGGAAAATGTGGACTTCGTGCGCGAGGCCGCGCTGTTCCCCGAAACCAAGAATCGGGAACCGCGCGAAGTGTTCCTCGCACCTGACTTGCTCGACATGCTGAAACGCCGTGGGCCGGGCCAGACCGGCGAGTACGTTTTCACCAAGCGGGACGGCACGACCTACGACGCGGCGCCGTCGTCGTTTAAAAACGCCCTGAAACGACTTGGTTTCAACGACGGGCGCGCCCCCCGTGACCGGGCCACTTTCCATAACCTACGGCACTCAGCGGCGACCTACGCGGCCAGACGCGGCGTGCCGGTCAAGGACATGCAGACCATTTTCGGTTGGAAGACTCCGAGCATGGTCTTCCGCTACGCCAAGGGGTCCGAGGACGTGCAACGCCGGGCCATGAGGGGACTTGCCAGCGCATTCATGGAAGACAAGTGCGGCAAGGTTCTTCCGTTTCCGGCCAGCAAGGCGGAAGGAGAATAGAACGTGAACGAATACGACGCCGAAAACGAAGCCCTGGCCGAAGCTGGCGAAGCATATCTTCTGGAACAAACGCTTTTGTTTATTCGTGCCGGCAAGAATGTCCCGCCAAAAGACATTGCCGCTGCTTTACGTTGTGACCGCGTTCCTATCCCAAAAGAAATTTTGCATTATGCGGCTGGCCTGCTCGACGGTTCACCGAAACGTCGGGGCAAGCCGATTGATGTACGAGACGCGTCAATTAAATTGGCTTTCTCGGATCGTGATTTTGAAGCCGAAGAGATCAAAGCAAAATACGATGCAATGAAAAAAGATGGCCTTGGGAAGTATGAAATTTTCGGGAGAATTGCGGAAGAGTACGGCAAATCCGAGGATTGGGTTTCGTCGAAATTGTATCCGCGCAACAAAGAAATACATAAATAGCCCCTTTGGGGTAAGCCTAATCGGGAATTAGCTTACCTTTGAAGAAAAGTTTAACTGTGGTTCACGATGGGAAATTCAACAAGGAGTTTCCCATGCAGAGTTTATCCAACCCCCTCGACACCCTGACCGCTTCTCTCCCGCCCGTGTTCGCCCGAACCGAAGTAGGCCGCCTGACCGGCGGCATCGTCGCGCCCGGCACCATGGCCAACCACGACAGTCGTGGGACCGGCCCAGAAGGCGTGTTTTTTGTCAATCGGAGAGCTTGCTATCGGCGTGAAGCGTTCGTTGAGTGGCTCAAGCGCCATACCGGCGACCGGACCCGGGGCAAAGTGGGGGAGGCGGCATAGTCATGGAGGAGCAAAACGGAAGCGCCGGCAACGGGGTGGCGGCCCCGGCCGGCGCTGCAAAAACCTGGCAGGAAAAGTTTCAAAATTTGAATAATGGGCATCCCCTCGTAAGTCAAGAGGTTTTCGAGTGGCTTTGGCGATACGAAAGCCACTTCATCCCCTATTCTTCGAATTGGTTCATATGGAAAGTTGAGAAGCAAAAAACTCGCTGGAACATTGAGAAGTACGCTCCGTCTCATATAGCTGTAGCAGCGGCTTCACAAGGGGCAATGTTTTTCAGTATCCACGGTTTCGACGAAAAGCCTTTGCCGACAAAAAACAAGGCAAACAAAGAAATCGTGCGCCGGGGGCATCTCCATCTTGATTTCGACAGCAAAGGCAACATCGAACTTGCGCTTCAGGATTTACGGACACTTGTATTTAACATTTTGCCAAGCTATGAAATTGATCCGCCTACAGTACCGATTTACTTTAGCGGATCGAAGGGGTTTCACGCTACCGTTTTTGATATTTCACTTGGACTAGAGAAAGGTAGAACATTACTTTCTCACATACACAGTGAAATAGCTAGAAAGTTTAAACGAGAAATCCCCACACTTGACCTTTCCCTGTATAAGTGGGGATATGGTCAAATGTACCGATTGCCAAACATTAAGCGGTCTACCGGTTTGCACAAGATTCCTTTGCGGACTTCTGAGATTGCAGCCGGTGGGCTTACAGTCAATGATATCTTGGAGCTTGCGAAATCGCCGCGATTGATTGCGCTTCCTCCGATTCCCAAAAGAGGAGTTGAATAATGGGACGCGTAATTGATCTTGTTGCCGGCGCGGAAAAGAAAGCTGAAAGGAAAGAAGGTATCCTTGAAAGCGCCGTCCCCATGACTAGTGAACAAATCGAACGGTTTCGAAAGCTGTTTGATGGAAGCGAGCCGGCTTGTGTAACCGTCGCGCGTACAAAGACTGATTACAGCGACAACACGGACAAGCTAAACTTTCATAAGCTCATCGTTTTTTTCAAAATACCCTATTACAAAGCCGCAGGCATTCTGCTTGATAATGCACTTGAGGCGGAAGATGATTGGCTTATCTCTTTTGCTGGAAGCAGCACGTATGACACGTATGAAGCTCGCCGTGAGCACTTCATGCAAGAGTGGACGAATAACACTTACGCCTTTGATTGCAAAGTTTGCAAGGCGTATGTCAAAGGTTATCAATGTCTGACCTGCCCCATGGAGCAGGATCGAATCAGGGAAGCCGAAAGAATTGGTAACGCAGATGACGTAATGATTGATGACGGAACTTGGCAAGCTGCCGAGACAGAAGAGAATGGACTAACCGAAGATGGCGTTGCCCTTGCTTTTGTGTATCGCCATAAGTCCGACCTCCGTTACGATACAACGGGAAAAACGTGGTTTCACTGGTCGGGTAGTCGGTGGGAGGAAGACCGAACCAAAAAGGCTTTTGACTATGCCCGCAAAATATGCCGCGCATACAGCGATGAAAAGCCTTCTCTTGCGACGGCAAAAAGCATCAAAGCCGTTGAAGTGCTTGCATCGTCCGATCAACGCATAGCAGTCACCCCGGACATATGGGATGCGGACGACTATTTGTTAGGCACCCCGAACGGCACTGTTGATCTACGTACAGGTATCATGCGGCCGGCAAGGCCAGAAGATTATATCACAAAGCTGACGGCTTGTTCGCCCGCTGATACTGTTAACGCGCCTGTGTTTTTGAAGTTCCTGGATCAGGTAACGCAAGATGACAAGGAAATGCAACGCTTCCTTCAACAGTACCTTGGGAGTTGCCTTACTGGCGACACAAGGGACGAAGCGTTTATCTTTATCTATGGCGAGGGACAAAACGGCAAGTCAAAGCTACAGGGTGCAATCAAGGGCATCTTGAATGACTATGCCAGGACGGCTACGGCCGAAGCGTTCACAACAACCAAAGGAGACCGGCACACAACCGATTTAGCAATGCTGCATAACGCACGTGTTGTAGTAGCTTCCGAAACCAAGAAAGGAAAGGCTTGGGATGAAGTACGAATCAAGAGTGTAACGGGAGGTGATGAAATTTCATGCCGCTTTATGCACAAAGATAACTTCACGTACAAGCCGAAGTTTAAATTATTCTATGTTGGCAACTTCAAGCCTAATATCACGGCTGTTGACCTCGCTATGCGCCGCAGAATAC
The DNA here is from genome assembly GCA_964490985.1 of uncultured Desulfovibrionaceae bacterium. Lineage (GTDB taxonomy): Bacteria > Desulfobacterota > Desulfovibrionia > Desulfovibrionales > Desulfovibrionaceae > Solidesulfovibrio. The sequence continues at coordinate 61,218 of CAZBER010000001.1, forward strand.
TTATCGTCCCTTTCACGTTGAAGCTGGAGGAGAAAGATAAGGACTATGAACTGGCGAACAAGCTACGTCGTGAATACCCGGGCATACTGCGATGGCTTATAGATGGTTGTTTAGACTGGCAGCGCAATGGGCTTGTGCGGCCTGCTGCGGTGCTGGAAGCCACGGAACAGTACTTCTCGGACCAGGACGTGATAGCGGCCTTCCTTGAGGAAGAATGTGAGCTTGGAGCCGGCCTGTGGTGCAAGAGATCGGACGCGTTCCGGCGATGGGCTGACTTCGCCAAGGGCGGCGGCTTCCCGCCGGGGTCAACCGCCACGTTGACCGAGCAGCTTGACCAGCGGGAAGGGATACGGAGCACCAACAGCCATAAGGTCCGAAACGCGTCTGGCGAGATCGTGGGCACGTACCGGGCTTTCGTAGGGCTTGCCCTAAAAGGCGGCATGAGCGTGGCCGAAGCCCCCGGTGATGCGTTCTAGGTGGGTTCGGGTGCGCTTGGAAGGCGTTCGGGTGCGTTTAGGGTGCGCTTCGGGTGCGGGCTAAGTGGCTGAAATATAAAACATGGGTGCGTTGGGTGCGCTTTTTTATCCGATCATTGCTTATGGCGACAATGAACGCCTTGGTGGGTTCTTGTTACTATACGCCTGAAATGGGACACGCAAAACGCACCCGCCGCACCCAGTTCAATAAAATCAGCGGGATAACATGCACCCGGGGGCGCACCCGCCACGCACCCCGGGCGCACCCGCGCCGATGCCGGCTTGAATACCCTCACTGCGACTTAGGCAAACCCGCCGGATTGGCGGGTTTCAATAAAATCAGCTAGATACAAACGAAAAACCCCAGGGGCGGTCAAAATCTCTAGGAACTTCAACCAGTTGACCGAGTGCGCCGCCAAATTCGCACGCTGCCGAAATTGAAGGTTTTTCTGCATCGACTTGGTAAGGATAGCTCGGACGGGGGCTGTTCATGTCCTTTACCAAGAGGTAGGCTTGGCTATAATCGTACCATCGGGTAAGACAATGGGGTCGGGAAACTGTGCTGCCCTAAGGTGCTGATTGCGAATGTATCTACGAAAAGAAACAACAGCACCAAGAGGCGGCGGCAGTGAATTGTCAGGGCAAATAATACCAACAGGCTTTTTTAATTCTTTGCTTACAATTCTAATTGGTTCAACAAGGTCAGTATCTTTTGATATTACGACTGCTACGTCAAATTCATCTTTCCAGCCATCGTTGACAAGGTGGACGGCAAGATTGACATCGGAACCTTTTTCTTCAAATTCTCGAACCTCAACATATCTCGTGCCGTCCTGGAGCGGTTTTACAAGTGGCCTCTTTGCTACCTTTGAAAGAAAGTTTCCTTTATAGACAGAAAAACCACGAATTGTCGAAAGGGCATTCAAATAGATTTGTTGTCGTTTTGGTTGGTCATGGTCAACATGACCTGAAACCATGGCCGTGTAATATTTAATATACGCTACATCATTTGACGAATCAAGAATCTGTTCAACCAACAAGCGCAGGTTCAACCATTTATACGGCGTACTTTTTAGGGCTCTGTAATATAAATTAAAGCCGTCAATATATACGTTTGTCCGCTTGCTCAATCGAAACCCCTGATAAAAAGCAGGGGCCGCCAGAGTCACCCCCGACGGCCCCTGAACCGGCAGCACGCTGCCGGTGGGTAGGCTCGAAAGCAATCTAAGCATTCCCCCCGCCCGTGTCAACTGAATCGACGGCCCGCATCGGCTAATCTCGCGGGCCGCCCATCCCGCCCGCTTCCCCGATACCCCACCCATGATCCCGCGCCCGGCCCGGAAAAGCTGACCGCCGGCCCCCTCAAAAGCTCAGAAAATACTGTCCTTATGTACTTTTTTCACGATACCCCTTGCAAAACTTTTCCGTTCGTGTATGTCTTGATATACATGACATGCGGCCCGCACAGGGCGGCCCGCTTCAGCTAAGGAGATTTCAGCAATGGTTAATAAAATCAGGAATATCCGCATGGATGACGAAACCGCAAAACGCCTCAAGCTGGCTGCCGTGGAATACGGGCTTCCCCAGGGGCTCCTGGTCAAACGACTCTTGGACCTTCTGGCCGCCGCCCCCCCTGCGCTGCTTTCTGCTTGCATCCATGACGACGCCGACGAAATGGGCGAGGTGGTTCCCGGGGGCGCTGCCGCAGTGGATCAGGCAAAAATCAACGACATCGCGGCCCGCGAACAATTACGGCGAAGCATGATCGAGGAGCTTAAAGACAATAAATAAATTTTCCGTCCTGTCGCGGGCCGGAAAACAAAATGGGTTGCCTCGATTGCGGTGGAGGGCGGCGGCTTCACCAAGAAAAGGAATAAGACTGCATCGAGTATAAGACGCAACCCCTCCCGCAGTTCACGGAAATGCAGTCACCCGCCGCACTTTTTTATGAAGCAACGCAGCCGCCCAGAAGCATCAGCAATTGGCGCAAGTCACATAGTTCTTGCTTTAACACAACAAAAAACCGGCGAAAACGCCGACTGGAGAAAGTAAATATGTTCGATCCCTCTGAAGCTCGCGAAAAACGCGCCTCCCTGGTCGCCCGGATGCAGGCAATGACCGCCGCGAGCAACGGCGGCAAGGACTGGTCCCCAGCGAAAGAGAAGGAATTCAATGCGTTGGAACGTGAAATCATCGACATCGACGAACAGTTCTCGCGCATGGACGCCGTGCTGGCCGCGACCGCCGGCCGGCTCCAACGGGGTGAAAACCCGACCACCAGCGCCGGCGGTCCCACCACTTCGGCCGCCCTGCGCGACCTCGGCCGTTTTATGAGCACCGGCCGCGTCGAGGACTTGGGGATTTACGGGGCCGTCACCGAATCGGGAGACGGTGCCGTAATCGTGCCGAGCGAGATCGCCAGCACGATCATGAGCCAGGTTCAGAAATTGAGCCCGATCCGGCAGGTCTCCAACGTCGTGTCGATCACCACGGCGCACTCGAAATTCACGCAGCCCTTCAGCCCGACCGGAGCCGGCACGTCCTGGGTGGGCGAGTCGGACGCCCGGAGCCAGACGACCGCCCCGGGACTCGTTGCCGTCGAATTCCCTGACGCCGAGTTGAACGCCCTTATCTCATGCTCTGCCTGGTGGGAACAGGACGCCATGGGTGGTGCAGCTTGGCTGGTCACCGAGATCGCCAAGGCCTACGCCCGCGCCGAGGGTGCGGCTTTCATCGCTGGCACTGGCGTGAAGCAGCCTCGGGGCATTCTGGCGGCCACCGTCAGTGCTGATCCCGACGAAACGCGCACCTACGGCGAGATTCAAAGCGTCAACAGCGGCAGCGCGTCCACCGTCACGGCTGATGGGCTTATCACTCTGCAATACTCGCTCAAGCCCGAATACCGGGCCAGCGCGGTGTGGCTGATGAACAGCGCCACGCTGGCTGTCGTTCGCAAGCTCAAAGACTCTACCGGGGCCTTCCTGTGGCAGCCGAGCCTTGCCCCTGGGCAGCCGCAAATGCTTTTGGGCAGCCCGGTTGTGGAATGTGGCGATTGGCCGGACATTGCGGCCGACGCTTATGCGGTCGCATACGGCGACATGAAAAGCGCCTACACGATTGTTGACCGCAACCAGACGCTTTTGCGAGACCCATTCACCGCCCGGCCTTTCGTTTTGTTCGATGCGCGTAAGCGCGTCAGCGGCAATCTTGTGGACACTGCTGCGCTCAAGCTCTTGAAGGTCGCTGCATAACAACACATTGCAGCGCGGCTTTTTCCCGCGTTGCAATATCCGCCGCGCCGGTCGCATACCTCCCGGTCGGCGCGGCAATAAAATTTGCGGGCGGGGGCTGGAAATCTTACGACCTAAACAAACCGTCTATCCAGCCCCGCAGCCCGGATTTTAAAGCAGAACACAAACTATGAATCAAGTACAAAACAAAAGCTGCAAATCATGCCGCTACTTTCTTCCGAGCAGCGAAGTAGAAGGACTTGGTTTTTGCAGCAAATTTCCGAAACTTGACGTCCGCGATACGGAACTTTTCGGTGGGGCTTGCTGCCGAGCTTTTGAAAGCAAGAGGGTTGTACTTTATCCAGGCCTGGGCGGATAACCGGCGGCCCCTGTTAGGACTTTGATGGTGTCAAGTGCAACTCAACTTTCCCACCAAAAGTGTCATCTGGACAGGTGAATAGCCCAGACAGCTTGGCAAGCGCCTTGTACCCATTGTCGATCTTCTGAGATATTTTAAGAGCTTCCTCACTTGCAAGGTATCCTATTTGTCCATGCTCGGAAATTATGGCTATTGCATTTGAATCATACGGATTACTTGGCTCACGCACTGCATGCACCACTGCCCATTTCTTTAGTTTAGAAAAGGCGTCTTGCCGGCTAGTTCCATCCCTGTTCTCGTGTCTTGCACCAACTACGCTCAATTCTTCAATGACAATGGTTCCTTCCTCGGGATTATTCCACGCATTCCATGAAATGTAGAAGTCCATGCTTTGGCTCTCCTTATAAAAAGTGCCCCAGGCTTTTATTTGTGGACATTTTCTTACCAGGAAATCATTCACATAGCCATCATTTTGTGCATTTTCTCTTGACGAGTTCTGCCAATTCCCGGCAGTATCCTCTTGCTTGCATCTACTAGGGTGGCCCACCCCCTTACGTGTGGGACTTTTTGTTTTGGCGATATAGCGCCGTAGTTTCTATGGCGATATACCGGGCCATAAGGTCTCCCGTTGTCGTAAGGCTCGGGGCGCTCTAGTAGGCGTAAGCAAGACCTTGTGGCCTTTATTGTTGGTTCACAGGCCACGAAATGCTTCAACTACTAGGAGCTTTTCACATGACGACCTTTTCTTTTCCGATCCCCGCCAGCATCATCACGAACCCTAATCTTGCCCCCCGAGACATCCCCTCCCATATCGTCGCGGGCATCAAGAAAACTTGGGGCGGTCGCGCGCCTCTGCCAGCCGGCGGCTTCGACGTGCTGGTGACGCTCCCAGCACTGACCGACAACACCCGGGACGACGCGCACGACCCCTTAGCCCGGTTTATCTTCCAGGCGCTACGGGCGGCTGGAGTGCTCGAAACACCCCCGTCCGTCCTCGGAGTGCGTTTTGTGGCCGGCGACGTACCCGGGCCGGAAGTTGTGGTCACCATGATCCAGCTACAGTGGCCGGATGGAACCCCTGCCGTGCTGCCCCGGAGGGAAACCACATGCGCCTGCTGACCATCGCCCCCGTGCTGGTGCTCCTGGCCGTTGGGCCGGCACTGGCCGGGCAGGGTGGCGAGGAACGGTTTTACGACAGCCGAGGGCAGTACCAGGGGCGCGCGAGCGTGGATAGCGCAAATCCCCAACAGCGGAGCTTGTACGACGCGAGCGGGCGCTACGTGGGGCGGGTGATGAGTGATCCGGCGACCGGCGAAACCCGAGCCTACGACGCGCACGGAAAATACCTCGGGCGTGCGACCGGCGGGCAGGTGCCGAAGCCGAAGCAGTAGCGCCGCAGCCAGCGACGAAAAAACGAAAGGGCGTCGTTACCAGCGACGCCCTTTTTCGTGGCTTGTCCATCCCCTCACGCCCGCCCGTACGCTTCAAAGGGTGGACAGAAGATGGACAGAATGACCTTCCAGAAAAATTCAGCTTGAGGTCAATTTTCTTTGTAGCATCTAACCCATTAAAATAATTGGTGCCCGAGGCCGGAATCGAACCGGCACGTCCCGAAGGACAAGGGATTTTAAGTCCCTGGCGTCTACCAATTCCGCCACTCGGGCACCGAAACACATCTCTTGCCCCAGGATGCCCCAGGCGTCAATTCGCGGCGTAGCCTTTGCCACGGCTTCCTGCTACAAGCCGCCCATGCCAAACGACCGCAAACGACTTGTGGTGCTCGGCCTCGATGGCCTGCCCTTGGATGTGGCCCGCAACCTCACCGCCACCGGCCGGTTTCCCCATCTGGCGCGCCTGCTGCCGCCACCATCGAGGCCGAATTGCCCGAGCTTTCGCCCACCAACTGGGCCTCCTTCGCCACGGCCGCCGGCCCCGGACGCCACGGCGTTTTCGGCTTCGTGGGCATCGATCCCGCCACCTACGCCCTGGCCCCGGTGGACGCCTCGGCCATTGCCGCGCCCACCCTCATGGACCGCCTGTCCAAGGCGGGACTCGTGTCCAAGATCATCAACCTGCCCTGCGCCGCCCCGGTTTCACCCTTAAACGGGGCCATTATCGCCGGTTTCCCGGAAACCGACCTCAGCCGGGCCGTGTACCCGCCCGAGCTGGCCCAGAACCTGAAGCTGGCCGGTTACCGCCTGGAAGCCGACACCGCCAGGGGCGCATCCGACTTCGACGCCCTGGCCCGGGGCCTTCGGGCCACTTTGGCCGCGCGCCGGGCCGCCCTGGAAATGCTCTGGGCCAGCGGCGACTTCGACTTTTTCATGCTGGTTTTGACCGAGACCGACCGGCTTTTCCACTTCTTCTTCCCGGCCGTGGCTCATGCCGAACACAGCCTGCACGGCCCGGTTCTGGACCTTTTGATGGACTGGGACAAGGCCATTGGCCTGGTCCTGGACCGCTTTGAGGCCCTGCCCGGCCCCAAGCGCCTGATCGCCCTGGCCGACCACGGCTTTGCCGAGCTGGTTACCGAGGTGGACCTCAACGCCTGGCTGGTGGGCCGGGGACTTTTGCGCATCGCGCCCGGAGCCCAAAACGAATGGGACGCCCGCATCCTGCCCCACCAGAGCGCCGCCTTTGCCCTGGACCCGGGCCGCGTCTACATCAACATCAAGGAGCGCTTCGCCCGGGGCGTGTTCCACGAGCACGTGGCCGACAAGCTGCGCCGGGAACTGCGCGACGAGCTTTCGGCCCTGACCTTCGAGGGCCAGCCGGTCATGGAAGCCGTGTACCTGGCCGGGGAACTCTATGACGGCCCCATGCTGCGCAAGGCCCCGGACCTGGTGTGCCTCGCCCGGCCGGGCATGAGCCTGACCGGCAAGTTCGACCGCGCCGAAGTCTTTTCCCGCCACGGCCGATTCGGCTGCCACTGCGCCCACGGGGCCATCTATTGCGACACGGCCGGCGCGCGCCCGGCCCGGCTTCGCGACGCCGGGGCCGAGGTGGCCCGCTATTTCAACCTGCCCGAGCCTGCCGAGCACCCATGGATTTCGAACACGATCTGAACCCGGCCCAGCGCCAGGCCGTCACCACCACCGAAGGCCCGGTCCTGGTCATTGCCGGGGCCGGCAGCGGCAAGACCCGCACCATTGTCTACCGCCTGGCCCATCTGGTGTCCCAGGGCGTGGACCCGGGCTCGATTCTGCTTTTGACCTTCACCCGCAAGGCCGCCCAGGAAATGCTCACCCGGGCCGGCCTGCTGCTGGCCCTGGGGCCGGACGGAGTTTCGGGCGTGGCCGGCGGCACCTTCCATGCCTTCGCCTTTGCCACGCTGCGCCGCTACCATGCCGCGGCCGGCTTTTCCGAGGGCTTTACGGTTCTGGATCAGGCCGACGCCGAGGACATCCTGGGCCAGGTCAAGGAGCGCCTGGGAATCGGCAAGGGCGACCGCTCCTTTCCCAAGCGCGGGGCCGTGCTCGGGCTTTTGTCCAAGGCCCGCAACAAGGAGGCCGACATCCCGGACATCCTGTCCCGGGAAGCCTTCCACCTGCTGCCCTATGCCGCGGACCTCGAACGCCTGGGCGAAGCTTACGGCGCATTCAAGGCCGAGCATAGGCTCCTGGACTACGACGACCTGCTGTTCACCCTGGAGCGCATGCTCACCGAGGCCCCGGACCTGGCCGACTACCTGCGCCAGCGCCACCGCTACATCATGGTGGACGAATACCAGGACACCAACCGGGTCCAGGCCCGGCTGGTGCGGCTTCTGGCTCCCCCGTCCGGCAACGTCATGGCTGTCGGCGACGACGCCCAGTCCATCTATGCCTTTCGCGGGGCCACGGTGGACAACATCCTGGATTTTCCCGACCTGTTTCCCAGCACCGCCATCATCAAGCTGGAGCAGAACTACCGTTCCACCCAGCCCATCCTGACGCTGACCAACGCCATTCTCAACAACGCCGGCCGCAAGTACGAAAAGCACCTGTTCACCACCCGCGAGGACGGCCCCCAGCCGGAGCTCATGCGCCCGTTTTCCGACCTGACCCAGGCGGCCATGGTGGCGGCCAAGGCCCGGGAACTGTCGCGCCGCTACCCGTTGCACGAAATCGCGGTGCTGTTTCGGGCCGGCTACCAGTCCTATCCCCTGGAAGTGGAACTCGGCAAAAGCGGCATTCCCTTCCAGAAGTTCGGCGGGCTCAAGTTTTCCGAGGCCGCCCACGTCAAGGACGTGCTGGCCTACCTGCGCCTGGTGCGCAACACCGCCGATTTTCCGGCCTGGTCCCGGGTGCTGGCCTTTGTGCCGGGCATCGGCCCCAAGACCGCTGCCCGGATCTTCACCGCCATCCAGGCCGGGGACCGGGCCGTGCTGGTGAAAATGGCCGCCAAAAGCCGCGAGTTCCAGGCGCTGATCGAGTTCCTGGACATTCTGCGCGCCCTGCCGCCCGGTCCGGCCAGCCTGCTGGAACGCGTCATCGAGGCCTATGCCCCGCTTCTGGCCGAGAAATACCCGGACGACTATCCCCGCCGCCAGGCCGGCCTGGACCAGCTCCTGCAAATCGCCGCCACCTATGCCGAACTGGACGCCTTTCTGGCCGACCTGGTCATCGAGAACCCGGACGAGGACCGCCGCAAGACCCGGGAAGACCATCTGGTCCTGTCCACGGTGCACTCGGCCAAGGGCCTGGAGTGGTCGGCCGTGCTTTTGATCGACCTGGTGGACGAGCGCTTCCCCTCGCGCCACGCCTTGTCCAGGCCCGAAGACCTGGAGGAGGAGCGGCGGCTGCTCTACGTGGCCTGCACCCGGGCCCGGGAATATCTGGGGCTTTTTGCACCCGAGACCATCTACCAGCGCCAGACCGGGGGCTGCGCTCCGGCCCTGCCGAGCATCTTTTTGCGCGAGCTGCCCCCTGGCCTGGCTGCCGAACGCCGGGAACGGCTTTCCGGCGGCGCTTCCGGGGGCATGGCCGTGTGCGCGCCGCCCCAGGTTTCGGCCCAGGCCTCGGCCCGAAATGGGGCCGCGCCGGATGCGGCCAGGCCTGTCTCGCCCGTCAATGGAAGCATGGGAGGCAAGCTCGGCTACTGCCGCCACAAGATATTCGGCCGGGGCAAGATCATCGCCGCCCTGGACGGCGGCAAATACCGGGTCAATTTCCCCAATTTCGGCCCCAAGGTCATTCTTGCCGATTATCTGGAAATGGAGGAGGCTTCCTAGGATCGCGTTTCCCCAAGCAGCATGGCCTTGGGAATAGGATAAACGCTTCCGGGACAGCGCCTTGCAACGCAGCCGAACAGGACTCACCTCAGGGACCGTTGTGCGCATCCGTTGGAAACTCTTCTGGCTTCTGGCCGCCATCTCCCTGGTCCCATTGGTCCTGTTGCGGACCAACAGCCAAATTTCCATGGAGCGGCTGGCGGCTGCGCTGTCCAAAAACGTCGGCGACCACCTGGTGGCTGACGCCGAAAAGCGCATGCAGCGGCTGGTGGAAGACCACGCCCATCTCCTGGACAGCCGCCGCCAGGCCCTGGGCCTGGCCGTTTCCATGCAAGCCATGGCCGCTACGGCCGCCCTGGCCAAGGCGGCCGCCGCGCCACCGGCTCCGTTCGACCCGGCCAAGGCCGTGCTGTTGGTGGAAAGCGGCATGGGCATGGGCCGGGGCATGACTGCCGCCGTTTCCGGCCTCACGCCAGCGCCGGAGTATTTCCGCATCCTGCCCGACGGCAGCCGGGTGAGTCTGCCCATTGACCGCGACCGGCTGTCCCTGCGCGCCCCGCTGGGGGGCGAAGCCCGAAACGCGACGACAGATTTGACGACTCTGGCCACCCTGCTTCCGACCTACCGGAACATCGCCGGGCAGGCCGGCTCCCTGGCCCACTTCCAGACCACCCTGCTCAAAAACGGCGCGGCGGCCATCTACCCGGCCATTGGCAGCTATCCGGTCCATGACGACATGCGCCAGTCCCCCTGGTATGTGGCGGCCATGGCCCTGTCCGGCCCGGTATGGACCGCGCCCCAGGCCGATCCGGCCTCGGGCCGCATCTGCGTGGCCGTGTCCCGGCGGGTGGACGGACCGGATGGAAAACCCGCCGGGGCCACGGCCATTCTCACGCCCCTGGACGACCTGCTGGCCTCGGTGACGCCCAGCGGCCACATCGCCGAGTCGGTCCAGACCCTGCTTGTGGCCGCGGCCACGGACAGCGACGGCCGGCCCACGCTTCTGGTCGAGGCCGGCCAGGTGCTGCGGGAACACGGCCACGGCTGGCACACCTACGTGATCCCGGCCCCCTTCGCCGCTCCGGACGCCGCCACCCGCCAGGCCATGGCCGCGGACGTGGCGGCCGGCAGGCCGGGCGTGCGCCGCATGGTCTGCGACGGCCGCGAATCCCTCGTGGCCTACGCCCATACCACCGAAAACGAGGCCCTCCTGCAGATCGCACCCGTGGCCGACGTGCTGGCCGAGGCCCGAGCCACGGCCGAATTCGTCCACGACAGCATCCGCCGCCAGCTCGTCTTTGGCCTGGTCATCGTCATGGGGGTCATGGTGGCCCTGCTGTTCGTCTCCCTGGCCGCCTCCCGGGCCGTGACCCGGCCCATTTCGGCCCTGACCGCAGCGGCCCGGCGGCTGGCCCAGGGGGACTTCTCGGCCCGGGTGGCGGCCCGCGGCACGGACGAGATCAGCGAGCTCGGCCGGGTCTTCAATGACCTGGCCCCGCGCCTGGACGAGCACATGCGGCTTTGCGAAACCCTGTCCCTGGCCAGCGAGGTGCAGCGAAACCTTCTGCCCAAGGCCCCGCCCCAGGTTCCGGGCCTGTCCATTGCCGCCGTCAGCCGCTACTGCGACGCCACGGGCGGGGACTACTACGACTTTTTCCCCTTTGACGGCCCCAAGGCCGGCCGGCTCGGCCTGGCCGTGGGCGACGTGTCCGGCCACGGCCTGGAGGCGGCCCTGCTCATGACCACGGCCCGGGCCCTGCTGCGCCCCCGGGCGGCCCGGCCCGGCGCGCCGGCCGAGGTCGTATCCGACGTCAACCGGGGACTCACCGCCGACACCTATGGCACGGGCCGGTTCATGACCCTGTTTTACATGGAGCTCGACCCGGCCGGCCGCACGGCCGCCTATGCCCGGGCCGGCCATGATCCGGCCTTTTTGTACGATCCCCGGACCCGGACCGTGTCGGAACTGACGGCCAAGGGCATGGCCCTTGGCGTTTTCGAGGAGGCCGTCTACGAGACCGGCGCCGTGGCCGGCCTTACGGCCGGCAAGGTGCTGCTCGTGGGCTCGGACGGCCTGTGGGAGGCCGCCAATCCGGTCGGCGAGATGTTCGGCAAGGGCCGGGTCCGGGACATCCTGGCCGCCACGGCCGCAGGCGGGGCCGAGGCCGTCCTGGCCGGGCTGATAACCGCCCTGGACGCCTTTCGGGGGCCGGCCCCTCTGGCCGACGACGTGACTCTGGTGGTCGTGGCCTTTACCGACTGAAACACCCGGGAGGATGCGGTGCTTATCAGCGAGAAGGAAGCCAAGTTCAAGTACTGTCCGCTGCTCAAGACCCACGACGACAAGCTGAAGTTTTGCCAGGGCGCCATGTGCATGATGTGGCGGTCTGCCGGAAGCGGGGATGCGGGCTATTGCGGCCTGGCCGGAACCCCGGCCGGGGCCGGTGGCCAGGCCGGCTGACCGGGCCGCGTCGGCATCGAAAATTCCCGGCGCGTGTTGACGCGGCGGGCTTTTCTGATAGGTTCACCGTCGATGGCGGCCGCGCCCCATCGCCGAGCCAACCATGCTGCGTGTCCTTATTGTCGACGACGACCCCATCAATACGCATTTCCTTTTGGAAATCCTTGCCCCGTATGCCGTGTGCGACACCGCCACGGACGGCCAAAAGGGCCTGGCGGCCTTTGCCGCGGCCCTGAAGGCCAAGGCCCCCTATGACCTCATCTTCATGGACGTGATGATGCCCGGCATGGACGGCCATCAGGCCCTGGAAAGCATCCGCCACGTGGAACGGGGACAGGGCGTGCCCTCGTCCGACGCGGTCAAGGTCATCATGATCTCGGCCCTGGACGATCCGCGCACCATGTACCGGGCCTTTTTCCAGGGACACGCCATGTCCTTTCTGGCCAAGCCCTTCACCAGCGACACCGTGCTGGCCGAACTGCGCAAATTCGACCTCATCGGCGACGAGTCCCGTTAACCACCCATTGCCCCGCCCCACAGGAACGCCACATGAGCCAACCACCGAGCAAGCACTTCACGTCCCAGGAACTGGCCGGATTCGACGGCACCGACGGCAAGCCCGCCTATGTGGCCTACAAGGGCATTGTCTACGACGTTTCGGGCAGCCGCCTGTGGAAGGCCGGCAAGCACATGAACCGCCACCAGGCCGGGGGCGACATGGGCCTGGACCTGGCCCAGGCTCCCCACAATCCCGACGTGCTGGAACGTTTTCCCCAGGTCGGGGTGCTGGACGCGCCGGCCCGGGCTCCGGAGCCCGTGGCTCCCCGGGTCCCGGAAGCCGTGGCCCGCTACATGAAGCGCTTCCCCATGCTAAAGCGCCACCCGCATCCCATGACCGTGCATTTTCCCATTGCCTTTTGCGTGGTCGCGCCGATGTTCATGCTGCTTTTTCTGGTTTCGGGCTGGCCGGGATTTGACGCGGCCATGCTGTGCCTGCTGGGCGCGGCCGTGGTCTTCACCCCGGTGGCCATAGCCACGGGCCTTTTCACCTGGTGGCTCAACTATGCCGCCGCCCGCATCAAACCCGTGGTCATCAAGCTCCTGTTGACTCCGATCCTTTTGGCCGTTGTGCTGTGGGCCTTCATCTGGCGGCTGCGGGTGCCGGACGTGCTGGTCCAGGCCGGGGACCACCTGGGCTTCGTGGCCCTCATGCTGGCCCTTTTGCCCCTGGTGTCGCTGATCGGCTGGTACGGGGCGGCCATGACCTTTCCGGCTCACGGGGACGAATAGAAAGCGGGCAGCAATAGGGATTGAGGCTCAAAAAAAGCGGCGGGAAAGCATCTGGGCCACGAGCACGGCCAGGACCGCGGCCGGATAGAGGCTGGCCCGGTTGAAAAGCGCGGCCGCGTCGATATCGGCCAGCCCCCGGGCCAGCCGGACGGCCGGCGGCAGGACCAGGGCCGCGCCCAGGGCCGTGGCCGCCAGCCAAAACGGCGCGGACACGGCCAAAGGGGAAAAGGCCAGCACAGGCACGGCCAGAACGAGGCTCCCGGCCAGGCACCAGACGGCCAGCCGGCTGGCCCGGGCATAGCCCAGGACCACGGGCATGGTGCGCGCGCCGGTGATGCGGTCGCGCTCGGCGTCGTGCCAATCGGCCGGAATGTTCTGGCCGCCGATCTCCCAAGCGAATATCCAGGCGAAAAGCCCGGCCAGAAACCAGGGCGGGGGCGATGGGTCCACGGCATAGGCCGCGGCCAGGGGCCCCAGGGTCTTGACGACGCCGTTTATGACCGCCCGCAGATGGCTGACGGTCAAAAGCAGGCAATAGGCGGCCTCCAGGACGCAGCCGAGAACCAGGATGGCGGCGCACACGGGGTTTAAGAGCCAGGCCCCGAAAAACGCCGTCACGGCCCAGACCGTAAACCAGACCAGGGCTCCGGCCAGGGACAGGCGGCCGCAGGCTAAGGGATGGCGGATGAAGGCGGCGTCCAGGTAGTTGCACCGGCCGTCCTCGCCGCTACTTTCCATCTGGCGCTTGTCCGAACGGTAATCCACGATGTCGTTTAGGGCGTAGACCGCGGTGTAGCCGGCAAAAACCGTGATGCAGCCAAGGAGAATGACCGAGGCCGGGGGCATGCCGCCACGGCACAAAAGCGCCGCGCAAAACGGGCCGGCCAGGTCCAGCAGGCCGTGGGGCGTGCGGGACAGGGCCAGGTAGACCGTTACGGCCGAGGCATCGAAACGCTCTTTGACGTCAGACACGTATGCTCCTGTCGAACCTTAGCGCGCCTCGTCGTCTGGAGCGGCCGGGGCCGCGGTTTTGCGGTAGGAAACCCGGTACTGGTACGCGTTGTAGTACAGCGGCACCGGCAAAAAAAGGCCAATGGTCACCAGCATGATGCGCAGCATGGCCGGCGGCGCGGCGGCCTCGGCCAGGGTCAGGCTCGGCGGCACGATGACGGGATAGAGGCAGCCGCCAAACGCCAGGAAGAGCCAGACCAGCATGGCCCCGGCGTACATGAGCGGCCGGCGCTCCCAGCCCTTGCCCAGGGCCCGGAAATACAGGGCCACATTGATCACGGCCGCCAGAAAGGACACCAGGAAAAGCGGGGACAAGCCGCCCTGGCCGGCCCGGCCGGCCAGGTGGGCCAGGGAGTCGGTCAGGCCCACCAGGGCCGCCAGGAGCGCCAGGCAGACGACCGTGCCGGCCCCGGCCCGAAGCCCCCAGAGCCTGGCCCGGTACTGGACCTCGCCTGTGGTCCGCCAGATGAGCCAGGCCGCGCCGAGCATGGTGTAGACGCAGATCAGGGCCAGGCAGACCAGCCCGGTAAACGGGGTCAGCCAATCGAACACCCCGCCGACAAAGTGCCAGCCTTCCAGCCGGATGCCCTGGAGCAGGCCGCCCAGCAAAAAGCCGTGGCACAGGATCACGGCCAGGCTGCCCCAGCCGAAAAGCCGGCTCCAGGTCGGCTTGTAGGATGCCTCGTACCAGTAGTCCAAACCGACGCCCCGGGCCATGAGGGCGAAAAGGAGCAGCCCGGCCGGCACGTACAGGGCCGGGAGCACCGAGCCGTAGACCACGGGGAACGCGCCGAAAAGCAGGCCGCCCAGGATCACCAGCCAGGTCTGGTTGGCATGCCACACGCTCTCGATGGTCTCCATCATGACCCCGCGCCGTTCCTCATCCGGATCGAGCAGGCACAGGATGCCCACGCCCAGGTCGAAGCCGTCGGTGAAGAGGTACAGATACAGCACCAAGCCCAGGATCAGGAACCAGATATCGGGAAGAACCGAGTGCCCTTGCATGGTCGTTGCCCTTTGTCGGTGTTGCCGGGATCACCGCGCGCCGTGTCCCGGAGGCGGGGTTTGGTCCATATCGGGTCCCTGGCGCAAAAGCCGCCGGACGTAATAGACGAACACGGAAAAAAGGATGGCATAGGCGGCCACAAAGGCGGCCAGGGAAGCGCCCACCGCCCCGGCCGGCAGGTTGGAGACGCCTTGGCTGGTGCGGATGAGGCCATAGACGATCCAGGGTTGCCGTCCCACCTCCCGGGTGATCCAGCCCAGGTCCACGGCCAGGTAGGCCAGCCCGGCCATGGCTATCCAGGTCCACAGCAGGGCTTTCTGGTCCGGCGCGGTCGCGGCGGAGAGCCGGCCCCGCCGCCAGGCGTACAGCGTCCAGGCCATGACCCCGATCATGGCAAAGCCGACCCCCACCATGCCCCGGAAGGCGTAAAACGGGAGCACAATGGGCGGGCGGTCCTCCTTGGGGAAGTCCTTGAGGGCCGGGGCCACGCCCGTGAGCGTGCGGGTGACGAGCAGGCTCAACACATAGGGAATCTGGATGGAAAAGACGTTTCGCTCCTGCTCGGCATCGGGCCAGGCCACCAGGTTCCAGGGCGCGCCGGTGCCCGGGGGGTTGGAGTCCCAGTTGGACTCCACGGCCGCCATCTTGGCCGGCTGGTACTTGGCCATGATCAGTCCCAGGCCGTCGCCGAGCACGGCCTGAAGCGGCGCTATGGCCACGGCGGCAATGGTCACGAGCTTGAGCGACGTCAGGAAAAAGGCCGTATGCCGCTTCTTGAGGATATAAAAGCAGGATATGGCGCCCACCACGAACAGGGACACTTCCAGACAGGCCACATACATGTGGGTGGAGGCGAAATACAGGTCCGGGGTGAACAGGGCGGCCAGGTAGTTGTCCACCACAAAGACGCCGTTTTCCATGTGCCCGCCGGCCGGGGTCTGCATCCAGGAACTGGCCACCAGGATCCAGAAGGCCGAAAACGAGGCCCCCAGAAACACCATGATGGTGGCGGTGAAGTGCATCTTGGGGCCAAGCTTGTTCCAGCCGGACAGCATGAGGTAGAGGAAGGCCGCCTCCAGCATGAAGGCAATGGAGCCTTCGAAGCCGAGGACCTGGCCGAAGTAGTTGCCCACGGCGGCGGAAAACGGCCCCCAGTTGGTGCCGAACTGGAATTCCAGGGGAATGCCCGTGACCACGCCCACGGCGAAATTGAGGGCAAACAGCTTGGACCAGAACCGGAAGTGGCGGTAGTAGGCCAGGTTGCCCGTGCGCAGCCACAAGGCCTCCAGGACCACCAGGAAAAGCCCCAGGCCAATGGTCAGGGTGGGGAAAAGGATATGAAAGCCGGTGGAAATGGCGAACTGGAGCCGGGAAAGCATCAGATGATCGAACAGATGGTGCATGGGACTCCTCGCGCGGTCAGGCTTGTCCGGCCTTGACGGCCACGCCCAGGATGAAAAGGCGCGACTCGTGAAATCCCGGGCGCAGGGCCAGGCCTTCCTCGGCCAGGGCGGCCCGGAACTCGGGGCCGTGGAACCGATTCTCCCGGGGATGGGCCAGCATGACCCGGAACACGGGATTGGCGTAGAGCGGCGGGTAGATTTCCTCGAAATAAAATACGCCCCCGGGCCTAAGCACCCGGGCCAGCTCGGCCACGCCCCGACGCCAGTCGGGCAGATGGTGGATGATGCCGAAATTGACCACCGCGTCAAAGGCAGCGTCGCGGTACGGCAGGCGTTCGGCGTCGCCGCGCAGGAAGAGCAGGCCCTTGGTCTTGGTCGTGGCCTTGGCCTTGCGGCAGCGGCCGGCGGCCAGCCGGACCATGGCCGGGTCCACGTCCAGGCCGTGGTAAAGGGCCGGGGAGAAGGCCCGGCGAAAGAGCATGGCCCCGCCGCCGTCGCCGCAGCCGATCTCCAGCACCCTGGCCCCGGGCCGCATGGGCCAGGCGGCCCGGAAGAACCCGACCTCGCGCCACTGGGCGAGCTTGCGCACCGGGCTTAAGCAGTACCACCGCTCCGGCCAGTTGACCTCCATGCCTTTCTCCCTTTTTCCCTGGCGTTATGCTTCCATGTTGCACCAGAGAGGCAGGGGGCATGTCAAGGGGAATCTCTTTTGCGACTACGGCTTGCGACCGGAAAAGACCCTGGCCACGCCAAAGGTGAAGTCCGTCACCCGCCTGTCCGTAAATCCCGCCTCGGCGTAGCGGTCCAGAAACGCGGCATCGTCCGGGAAGGCGTCCACGGACTCCACCAGATAGGAGTAGGCGTAATCCGTGCGGGACAGGAAATTGCCCACAGGCGGCAGGATACGGTCGAAATAGAAGCGGTAGGCTGCCTTGAGCAGGGGATTTCGGGGCAGGCCGAACTCCATGACATAGGCCCGGCCGCCCGGCACGAGCACCCGGTGGAATTCCTTGAGCACGGCCACGCGCTCGGTGATGTTGCGGATGCCAAAGGCAATGGTCACGGCCCCGACGCTGGCGTCGGCCAGGGGCAGGTCCCGGCAGTCGGCCACGCCCAGGGCAATGCCGGCCACGCCCCGCCTGGCGATCTTGGCCTTGGCCTGCTCCAGCATGGCCGGGGAGAAATCGAGCCCCAGGATGGTGAATTCCGGCCGGCGGCAACGGATCTCCAGGGCCACCTCGCCCGTGCCCGTGGCCGCGTCCAGGATCGGGCCCGGCGGGGCCTCGATCATGTCCGCCAGCTTCTTGCGCCACAGGACGTCGATGCCCAAGGACAGGGCGCTGTTCTGGAAATCGTAGGAAAAGGCGATGTCCTCGAACATGCGCCGCACCTTGAAGTCACGCATACCCGCCTCCGCTCGTGTTGCGTCCCTTAAAAAATATGAGGCTCTTGCAGAAAGGGTCGTTTTTGAGGCCTTCGGCGACCAAAGGGCTTTGCCCTTTGGAAACCCATAATCGGTTCAGCCGATTCCACCATTGCTGTGGCACGTTCCGTTTGATTCTTGCAAGAGCCTCCTATGACAATATTCTTTAAAAAATATAGAATTACTTACCTGTATTGCTCTCGAAATTTGCAGACACGAATTTCGAGGATGCGCCACTGGTTCAGAGCCGCGATACCAGGCGGATGCGCCGCCAGGCTCCGGTCTTGTAGCGCATCCCGAGCACGGTCGCCAGCACGGCGGCATAGGCCACGAAAAGCCCCCACAGGGTGAAGACCCCGGCCCCAAGCCTGACCGCGGCCACGGCCGGAAGCGCCAGACAGCCAATCGACACTCCGGCCGAGGCCAACATGAGGAAGCGCGTGTCCCCGGCCCCGCGCAGCACGCCAAAGGCGGCCTGGATGACCACGTCGCAAAACCCCAGGACCGCGGCCCAGGCAAAAAGGGGCCGGCACAGGGCCAGGGCCGCGGCAAAGTGCTCCCCGCCCTGGCGGGGACGGAAAAGCCCGGCCAGAACCTCAGGCATGCCCAGGAAAAAGCCGGCCATGACCGCCATGTACACGGCCATAAGGCCCAGGGCGCTGCCCATGGCCCGCGTCGCCTCGCCCGGCCGGCCCGCGCCCATGGCCTGGCCCACCACCACGGCCAGGCCCGAGGACAGGCCCAGAAGCGGCAAAAAAGCCGGGGAATTGGCCGAGAGCACAATGCTGGTGGCCGTCAGTTCCGCCTGCCCCACCCGGCCGGTCAAGGCAATGAAAAAGGCCGCCGCGAACACGTCCAGAAAAACCTGGGCCCCGCCCGGCGCGCCCAGGCGGATGAGCCTGGAAAAGAGCTTGGGGTCGAACCGGAACGCGCGGCGCACGCCGTACAAGCGGTCGTTTTCCCGGGTGAAGACGAGCCGGCCGTAGACAGCGGCCATGGCCGTCCAGGCGATGACCGTGGCCAGGGCCGAGCCGGCCGTGCCCAGTGCCGGCAGGCCCAGGCGGCCGAAAATAAGGATGTAGTTCAAGGGGATATTGAGCAGAGCCCCGCCCAGGTTGACCAGCATGACCACCCGGGTCAGGCCCCGGCCGCTGAAAAAGGCGGCCAGCCCGGCTTCCAGCACCATGGTCCCGGCCCCGAACATGAGCACCCGGAAATAGGTCACCTCCAGGCGCATGACTTCCGGGCCGTGGTCCATGGCCCGGAAGATGGGCTCGGCGGCCAGGGCGCAGCCGGCCAGGACCACCAGGGCCACGGCGGCGAAATGGATACCCTGCCACAGGATGGCGCCAATGGCCTCGGGCCGGCCCGCGCCCACGTTCTGGGCGATGAGCACGCCCACATAGCCCACGGTGCCGAGGAAAAAGGACGTCAGCAGGAAAAAGGTGGCCCCGGCCGGCATGGAGGCGGCCAGGGCGTCCTGGGAATACCAGCCCAGAAAGAGCCGGTCCGTGAAGTGCATGGCCGTAATCGAGCCCATGCCGGCCAAAAGCGGCAGGCCCACCCGCAAGACATGGGCATAGCCGCCCGGGCCTTGCCAACGTTTCATGACGCGACCTCGCTGGCTTACGGACTTTTGCAACAAAAGTCGTTTTTGAAGCCTTCGGCGACCAAAGGGCTTTGCCCTTTGGAAACCCGGAATGGGTTCAGTGTGTTGCAGCGAAACAGCCACTGCTGTCTCATGCTGCGTTTCTTTTTGCAAAAGCCCACAGAGATATTTCAGACCCTTGCGGACCTTTTTAAGGAAGACGGGGTTTGTGGCAAAGATTTTGCTAAGCGTCAAGGAAACCAGGCCGCCTCATGCGGTCCAAAGCCCAGGGAGCACCCCATGCGATCCGATCCCCCGGCCGCCCCTGTCGACATCCTGGATGCGCTCCTGTCCGACCCCGATGGCTGTAACACTGCAGATTGCCCGGATTTCGCCGGCGCGTTCCCGGGCCAGGAAGCCCTGGCCCGCCTGATCCGCCGGGCGGCCGCGCCGGCCCCGACCCCGCTGCGTTCCGTGCCCCGGCCCCAGGCCGCGCCCCCCAAGGCAGCGCCGGCAGCAGCTCCAGAAGCCCGGGAAACCGCGCCAAACCGCCGAATCATGACCCGCAAACGGGCCACCCATTATCTCGACGCCGCCACCCACGAACGCCTGGGCCGGGCCAAGGACGCCCTGTCCCGCCTGGCCCAAGACCACGCCGCCTGGGGACGCGTCAGCCGGTCCCGCATCGTGGAAGCGGCCCTGCGCGACCTGCTCGGCGAATTCGAGGCCAAGGGCCAAAACAGCCGGCTGTGCCGCTCTCTGGAAAAAACCGCGCCCAAAGCGTAACGCCCCGGAGGCCACCCATGCTCGTCATCTGCCCTTTTTGCCGGCACAAGCAGGAGGCGCCGGAAGAAAGCCTGGAGCGCGGCCTGACCTGCCCGGGCTGCCATCGCCGCCTGACCGCCCGCCGGCTACAGCCGGCCATGGCCGCCGCGGCTGCCCTGCCCGCCGCGTCCGCCGGGGAGGACCAGACAGACCCGCGCCTCCCGCGCCTGGGCCGGCCGGCCCGGGTCTTTGACCGGCCGGCCGTGGTCGCGGGCCGCCAGGAACCGGCTCAAAATCTCGCTTCGGCCGTACCCCTGCCCAAGGAGCCGGACGAGGAGGAAACCGCGCCGGCCCGGCCCGAACCCGATGCCGAGGAACAGCGCGCGGCCGAGGCGGCCCTGTCCGCCATCCGCCGCCAGTTGGCCGCCGAGCCGGCTGCCCCGCCCCTGCCGGAACCGGCTTTGGGCCAGGCCCGGCGCATTGGCGTGATGCTCAGCAAGGGCGGGGTGGGCAAGACCACCACGGCCGTCAACCTGGCCGCGGCCCTGGCCATGGAAGGCCGGCGCACCCTGCTGGTGGATGCCGACACCCAGGGCCAGGCCGCCTTTGCCCTGGGCCTGACCCCGGCCAAGGGCCTGGCCGAATTCGTGGAAGGGACCGTGGACGAAGCCTCGGCCCTGACCCCGGCCCGGGAAAACCTGTGGCTGCTGGCCGGGGGCAAGGCCCTGGCCGGGCTCAAGCGATTGATCAGCCGGCGGGATTTCGGCGGCGAGCGCACCCTGGCCGAGGCCCTTTCGCCCCTGGACGCCCGCTTCGACGTGGTGGTGGTGGACAGCTCGCCCGGCTGGGACCCGCTGACGGTCAACGTGCTTTTCTACGTGCGCGAGGTGCTCGTGCCCGTGGCCCTGGAAGCCATGTCCCTGCAAGGGTTCTCGGAATTCCTGCGCAGCTTCGCGGCGGTTTCCCGCTACCGGCCCGAGCTGCACCTGGCCCACATCGTGCCGACGTTTCTGGACAAGCGCGTGCGCGGTCCGGCCGCCCTGCACGAAGAGCTGGCCGCCCTGTATCCGGACCGCATCTGCCCGCCCGTGCGCTACAACGTGAAGCTGTCCGAGGCCCCGGCCGAGGGCAAGACCATTTTCGAATACGCGCCCCGCTCGCCCGGAGCCAAGGACTACCGGGAGCTGGCCCGCCGGGTGGCCATGACCCGGGTGGAAAAAAGCTGAGACAGGGCCAGGCCGGCAAAAAACGAAAAAACCGGCCGGGTCGGCCCACGATTCGTGGACCACAGCCCGGCCGGAGCGCTTTTCCGTCGATTCGATTCGTCAAGCGTTCTCGGACGTTATCGCCCTGCCCTGCTTCCTATTCCACAAGATGGAGAACCCGGTTGTCCGATCGGGTTTCCGTGAGCAGCGCGCCAACGGCATCGGGCGCGGGCCGTGTCTTGGCCTTGGCCAAAATGGCCTCGTGCTCCTTGAGCACCGAGGCCAGAAGCGTAAGGGACAGGCGGTGGGCCGCGATACGGGGAATGGCCGTTTTCGGCGTTTGTCCGGATATCGGATTGTAGCCCGTCACAAAGAGGTATTCAAAGCCGGCTTGGCGCAGCAGCCGGTTGTAGGTCTCGCTGGTGCCGCCGTAGGGATAGGCGAAAAATTTGGTGTCGCACCCGAAAATCTTCCGGAACCGCTCCACGCTTTTCTGGATGTCTTCCCGGACAAAGGCTTCCTGGGCATTGCCGGACAGCCGCCGGGAATGGCTGTAGGAATGGTTGGCAAAGGTGATCTTGGGATAGGCCCGCAGGGCATCGATATCGGCCTGGCTCAACGTGGCCGAGGATTGGGCATTGGCCACATAGGCCATGGGCAAAAAGAGCGTAAACGGCAACTTGCGGCGCACCAGGATGGGAAAGGCCCGCATGACCGATGCCCAGCCGTCGTCAATGGCGATGACCACGGCTCCGTCCGGCGGGTTCTGGCGAGCGTCCAGGCACCGGGCCAATTCCTCCATGGAAATGACCTTGTGGCCGGTTTTTTCCAGGTAATCGAGCTGGGCCTCAAAGGCGTCCAGGGAAATGGACATGCCCGAGTGGGAGCCGAATCCGTGATAGGTGAGGATGGTGGCGGCGAAGGCGCGCCCCGCAACCGATACCATCACCAGCAAAACGGCGGCCATGGCCGCGGCGAAAGGCTTTGGGGCGCGCATGGGATCCCCCGATGCGTTGAAGTTCCCGCGCCACGCGTCTCCCCTCCATGGGCCGGCCCCACGCCGGGCGGACGCCGCGGCATTATTGCAATTTACCAGAAGCGGCGTCGTCACGCAAACGCGACGCCACACTCATGATGGTGTTTACGTACACCGGGCTGTGATTATAGGCGAAAAAAACCCGCCGCATGGCCTCTTCGGTCATGGGCGGCTTCCAGCCCATGACCCGCAGGATATTGCCCAGGCTCATCAAGGCGTCGTCCGGATCGAACAGATCGGCCTTGCCGTCGCCGTCGCCGTCCACGGCGTATTTGAGGGCATTGGAGGGCATGAACTGGCAGATGCCGATGGCCCCGTAAATGGAGCCGGGCATGGACAGGGGATCGAGCTTTTGGGCCTCGGCGTAACGCAGCAGGGCCTTGAGCTCCCCATAGGCCCATTCGCCCTTTTCCCGGGCCTTGGCCGTCAGCCAGGCCTGGCGGTCGGCAGCCGGGTTTTCATAAGCAAAGACCGAGCCCAGGCGGGAGAGGTCCTCGGCGGCGGCCAGGCTCGACAGGTTGACCAGGGCCACCTCGCCGCCGAGATAGCGCCCCACCCGGGTCTCCACGGTCAAAAGGGCCACCAGGTATTCCTCGGGCACGCCGTAGCGCTCGCGCACCCGGGCCAGGGCCTTGGCGTGGGCAGCGTAGAATTCCCGGGCCTCGGCCAGGCGTTCCGGGGAAAGCACCATCTCGTGCACCTCGGCCGTCTTGAACTCCGGAAAGACCAGGCCGGCCGGGGCATGCCTGGGGTTTTTCCCCAGCTCGGCCAACAGGTCCTCGGTGGCGGCCGCGTCCTGGGGCAGGCCCACGGCCGCCTGATAGGACTTGATGGACCATTTGGTCATGCGGTCCAGCTGGCCGTCGGCCGGCCCCGGGAACCAGCCCAGTTCCAACAGCTTGGCCTGGATGTCGGACACCAGGCGCAGGCCGTATTTTTTCATGTACAGGGCCGTGAGCTTGTCGGCCATGGCCTTGGGGGAAAAGACCACCTCGGACCGGGAAAACAGCCGGCGCATCGTGGCCTCGGGAAAGCCGTCGGCGCAAAGCCGCCGCACCACCGGCTCAAAGGCCGGGTCCACGACCGTCCCCGCCAGGACCGATTCCGCCCCGTAGGCCAAAACCGCCGCCAGCACCAGGCAGCCAAGCCGCCGCGCCATGGATGCAAATCGATTCGAAAACATAGGCAACACCAAAATCTCGCTCAAGCGCTCCTCAGGCGGCCCTGACCCGGGCCACCGCCGGAATCAGCCGGGACAGGAGCGCCACCACGACCAAAGAAAAGGCCAGCCGGCCCACGAACGTGCCCCACAACGTGGCTCCGATCAGATACATGAGCAGCGTGTCCTCGATCAGGGCATGGGACAGGCTCATGAGGCTCATGGCCGAAAACACGTCGCGCCGCTCCACCTTGCCCTTCTGGATGTCGAGCAGGATCAGCCCGCCGCCATAGGCCAAGCCCATGACCAGGCCGATGACCGTGATGGTGGCGGCCGCGCCGCCAATGCCCATGAAGCACAAAAACGGCAGCAGCACGATTTCGAAGAGCCGGGTGACGCCAAGGGCGCCAAGCAGGCGCATGAGCCCGACCAGGGCCGTAATGACGCAAAAGATCAGGCCCAGGTTTTTGACTTCGCCCAGGGCCCAGGCCGCCAGCGACAGGTCGTCCGGGGTCGGGGTAAAAAGCAGCGGCGCCGGCTCGGTAAAAAGGTGCAGCGCGCCAAAGGTCCCCTGCAGCAGCGCGCCGCAGGCCAGGGCTCCGGCCAGGCGCAAAACCGTCTGTCCCCAGAAGCCCACGCCGCATTTCTTGGCAATGGCCCCTTCCACGAAGATGTTGTGGCCCACGAGCATCATGGTGGCCAGCACCGTGGCCTGGGCCACGGTCAGGGCGGGCATGGACGGGACCAGGGCGGCATGCACGGCCAGGCCGGCGTAGAGGTTGTTGGCAATGGCCGTGGCCCAGGTCAGGCCGCATTCCGGCGGCAGCCCGACCAGCCCCATGATGGGGGCCAGGGGCTTGGCCAGGTAGCCCACCAGGCCCAGCTCCTTGAGCACTTTGACCGCGACCAGGATGGGGATCATGACCATGAACAGGTCACGGCAGATGCGTACGGCATCGGCCACGACCGCAAAGGCGGCCCTGGCTAGGGAAGCAGGTTCAAAACGCATGGCAGGCAAAAACGGTTAAAGCCCCTAGGGCAGGACCCTGCCGCCCCGACGCATGGCGGCATAGCCGGAAAATCCGGCTTCGGACATAAGGCCCGAGCCCACGTAAATGTCGTGCCAATCCTCGGCGGAAAGGCTGGCTCCTTCCATGGCCGCCTGGAGCTGCAGGTCGTAGACCATGACCGTCAAGTATTCGCGGGCAGCGGCATCCCCGGCCTTGGCCTTGGCCAGGGCCGTTTCGGTGGTGGCCGCCGGCGACCACTGCCGGTTGAGGGACCCGGCATACACGAGGCGGGCATACCGGATGTAGTCGTCCTTGGCCTGGGGATGGCCGGCCGCGGACTTGGCCTGGACCACGGCCGCGCGCACCTGGCCCACATTGTCCGAGGTCAGGGGCATGGCTGCCGGAGTCGGGGCCGGGGCGGGCCGGGATTCGGAAAACATGGCGCACCCGCCAAGAAGCAGGGTCAGGACCAGTATCGCCAGCGCCGCTTTCGCCGCCATGATCGCCTCCAGGGCCGTCCGGTTCGGGCCGGGCCAACCGACACGGCGGGAAGAAACCATGTTCCGGGGTATTTGTCCATGGCGCCGGGGCCTGCGCGGCCCCGGCGCCTTTCGGGCGGATTATTCGGACAGGGCGTCAAAGGCCTCCAGGGCCCGGGAAGAATACACAAAGGCCGCCCCGGCGTTGAGGCTCACGGCCACGCCCAGGGCTTCCAGCAGCTCCTGGCGGCTGGCTCCGGCGGCAGCCGCGGCCTTGGCATGGACGGCGATGCAGGTGTCGCACCGGGTGGTGGCGGCCACGGCCAGGGCGATCAACTCCCGGGTCTTGGCATCCAGGACGCCGTGGGTGGCTCCGGCCGCATCCAGGGTCTGGATGGCTTCCATGATCTTGGGATTGCCCTTGGCCAGTTCGCCAAAGCCTTTCATGGCGTTTTGCAACAGTTCCTGCCATTCAACGAGCATGCTGTCCTCCTTGGGCGACGCCGCCAGGCGGCGCGGTTAAGCCGGGACACGGACCCCCCGACCCCGGCGTCTCCTCGGTGCTGTCCCAAACCGGCCACAGGGTCAAGCCTCGATTTTTTCAGCGCGCCCCGCTTTTGGCCAGCACCTTGTCCACATAGGCCCGGGTTTCCGGGATGTCCGGCACCCCGCCGGTCTTGGCCACGCGCCCGGGACCGGCATTGTAGGCGGCCAGGGCCAGGCGCGGGTCGCCGTAGGCATCGAGCAGGGACTTGAAATAGCGGATGCCGGCCTCCAGGTTGCGGGAGCCGTCAAAGGGATCGGCAAGGCCCAGGTCCTTGCCCGTGGCCGGCATGATCTGCATCAGCCCCTCGGCGCCCCGGGGCGAGACCGCGCCCAGGGAAAAGCCCGACTCCACTTCCACCATGGCCCGGATCAGGTTCGGGTCCACGCCGTAGCGCCGGCTGTAGTAGCGGATAAAGGCCATGACCTTGGTTTGGTCCGCACCGCTTGGCAGGCGCATGGAGTCAAAGGCCTGGTACTGCCTGTCCAGGCGGCGGTTGCTCAAATGGATGGTGCCCTTGGCGTCGCGGTACTGGTAGATGACCTGGGATTGGCCAAAGCAGGCCGTGGCCCCGGCCAAGAGGCAGCAGACCAAGGCAAGGCAGGCGGCCGGGCGACGGATGTCCATGGGCGGATTGTGCGTTGGCTCGGCTCGTTTGGCAACAGATGTCTACTGTTGCGTCCTCAAAAAGAGGATACGCAACTTCCAGTGGCAACTCACTTGGATAATTATTTTTTTCTTAAAAAATACTGACGTATTTTTTAAGAGACGCAACACTAACGCCTGAAGTCCAGGGCGAAATCGTGGATGGCCACGGTTTGGGTGCTCTCGCCCGTGCCTTCGGTCCAGCCGAAATAGACGCGGTCCAGGCGGGCATGGTCGCTTCCGTCCAGGCGGGCCGTGTAATTGAGCTGGGGGCTTTCGGCCGCATAATCCCGGGTCACGTCGGCAAACTCCGCCCCTGCGCCATCGACCCAGGCCAGTACGGTGTAAACGCCCTGCCCGGCGTCGCCGGTGCGCCAGATTTCCAGGCGCATGGCATGCTCCTGGCCGTCTTCCAGCCAGTTGGAGCCGTGATCGGGCTTGGCGACCTCATAATAGCCGCCGCTGTCCGCGGCATTGGGATTGCGGGGCCTCGTGCCCACGCCATGCACGTTGTCGTCATTGCTCGTCGTGGTGCTGCCCCAAAAGACCACGGCCATGTGGTTGCTGTTGGAGTTGTCGCGCCTGGAGTTGATCCGCTCCGGCGGGTTGCTTCCCTTGTTGGGAAAGACGTCGACTTCCACGGCCATTTTCGGCGGCGCAATGCCCCGGCCGCTGGGTCCTGGGCCGGCATAGCCCAGGTATTCGCTCCGGAAATCCGAGGCCGGACCGCCGGCGGCGAAGCCGGGATCGTTGTCGGCGGTCATGACCGTAAAGGTGAAGCCGTCACCCAGGTCCCCGGAATCATCGCTGTCGTCGTAACCGGAAAAAGAGAATCCGAAATAGGCCCGCAGGCCGTTGGCAAAGGCGCATTTCCCATCCAGGCAGGCGCCGTCCGGGCACACGCCATCCGGGCAGACGCCGTGGTCCCCGACATACCAGACAGCGCCGTGGGCATCGGCCACCCCGCCGCCCAGCCGCATCCAGCCGCTGTCGTAGCGGGAGACGTTTTCGGACCAGAGGCTGGCCCACTCGGCTTCGGTAAAGCCCGGGGGCGCGGCGGACCGGTCCGAGGCGAAGATGAGGATGGCGTTGCGGTTGTTCGTGGTCTGTCCCACCACGGGAAGCTGGAATCCGCCCAGGTCATTGGCGAAGGTGATGGGTCCCAGACCGGCGCGGCGGGCGGTCAGATGGATGTTGGTCTCTTGAGGAGTATTGGGAAAGGCGCGGCCCAGGCAACTGACGGTGTAGTATCCCGAGGCGTCGGGGCCGGACTCGGTCAGGGTAAAGGTGTCGCCGTTTACGTTGAAAACGCCGGTGCGTCCCTGCTGCCAGAAATTGAGGCCGGACAGGGCCAGGTAGTAGGCGCGTTGCTCATTGTATCCGGCAATGGTGGTCATGGCCGCACCAGGCGTCAGCGCGGCCACGGCGGCAGCCAGGGCGGAGAGGAGGACTAGGGCGGCGATGCAGTACAGGAGGACGGCGCCGGATTGGAGGCGGTACGGCGCAGACAATGGGCGCGGAAATGGATGGGGCGAGGCCACTCCGTTGCCGAAGACCACTGCGCCTCCCGCCGCCGAGATACACCGGCAATGCCATATGCCGACGGCATGAAATGATGGTGCCGCGATACTGTAACGGCACGGGAACGGCTATAAGATAGTAGAATCAGGAGAAAAGACAAGACACATTCAATTTATTTACATATAAATATAGATATACTAAAAACGCATAAATGGCGTCATGCGGCTCCGAATCCATGCTTCTTGTTTATAGCAGCATACCTCCTGTAAAAAAGAGAACCGCTTTTTCCAAGCAGTCCAGGAAACGGAAAAAGCAACATACAATTGAGGCCGTCTAGAATTTGAAGGCTGGCAAAGACAGGATCAGGCAGTTATTGCCAGAATTTTGCAGCGTAGGCTGATTGGACAAATGTTGTGTCAACTTGGTTTACGTTATTGATAACGCCAATTAAGCTTGCAAACGACCCAATCAACTCGTTTTGATTCCCGAACGAAATATCGCCTTTGCTCAACATTCCGCCGAACCACAGGGCTTGGTTGCCCATGGATACCCTGCCGTGGCTTTCAATATAGACTTTGGCGGCAAGCGCCGGATCGGCCTGATCAAACTTCTTCCAGGAAGAGCCGTCGGAGGAAATATAGATATCGTTGCTCCCGGAGATGTTCACATCTCCTTCCACTAAGATGGTGATGTAGCCCGTAGATACGTCGAGCTTGAGCGTCGATTGCCAGCCGAGGGTGAATGTTTTGAATTTAATGGCCTTTTCTGGAGATAGCGTCGGGTCTCCCGTCAAGACAATAGTATTTTTGCCATTATCGGTAACCGTTCCATAAGAACCTGGAGAATATTTATATGTTCCACTACTCCAATTCAGATTGCTGTTCGTTCCTCCGGCGGTGAACTCCGTACGCTTGGGAACCGACGGGATAGAGCAGGCATGGGGCGTATCAGGATCGATCAACGGTGGTTTTGAGGCATATTGCGTTTTCGTTCCATCCACGCGGAGATAGCTTGAGTTCGAAGTAATGGTTCCACCGGCCACGGCATCACCTTTGATGCGCCCATTCCAGGTTCCCGTGATGTTGCCGCCGGCATAGGCATTCTTTCCGATGATGCAGCCATTGTTCAGGGTGATGTTGCCCTTGGCCTTAACGTTGCCATTAATTTTTGAATTGTTGGACCCCAAGGTCACGCTTCCCCCAGCATTGACATCACCTTGCACCACGGCTTCGTTTTGCAACGTGACATTGCCGGTAGCCCGAATGCTCCCCACTACCGTGGCGCTGTTGCTGCCCACGATCACGTCACCCGTGGCATCGATATCGCCGCCAACGGAAGTCTGGTTTTGCAGGCTGACATCTCCCTGGGCGCAGACGTATCCGCCAACAGTGGCATGATTGACCAGAGTGACATTACCGGAAGAAAGTACCTTGCCGGAGACCGAAGATTGGTTGCTTAAGGTGACGCCGTTTCCGACGATATCGCCAGTCACGGTCTGTTGATTAGAAAGCGTAAGGTTTCCGCCATAGGAGCCCAGGACATAGTCTGACGGAGAGATATGGCCAGGAGGAGAGGGATCTTCGCCGCTATCTGGATTGGATTGCGATGTAAAAGTCACACTGGCAATTCTGAAGCTTGCTTCCGCACCCGTGGCGCTATTGACCACTCCCTCGACAGTCGCCATGTAATTTGGCGGTGGTGTAGCTGCATTTGAAACAAATAGTTTAAATTGAGAATTTCCATTCAAGGCATAGGTACTATTTTTTCCAAGCAAGCTGGCAACATCCGTTTGTGTTAGGGACTTGACGTAATTGAGTCCAGACAACGCAACATAATACGCCTGTTGCTCTCGTTCGCCAGTCAATTTTTCCTGCAGCGACGAAGAACTCATGACGGCTATTCCTGCGCCGATGGCCCCCAGCAAGGTCAATGCCGCCACAATATACAACAGCGCCGCGCCGCTGGTATTCAATGCAAACCACCCACATCCGTACCTCAGGAAAGCGCTCCGAAACAGCCTTTGTTTCATGGCTTCCCCCCTACTGAATCTTGTTGATGGCCACGCGTGTGGAAAACGTTTTAGTCACGCCTGGTTCCCAACTCGTACCATGCATAATCAATGTCACGCCAATAATGCTTGTGGTAGCGCTATTAAAACTGGAACTCGCGGCCCCATCATACGTATCGTAATACTGAAATAGCAAGCCGTTATCCGCCAGTTCATCCGCCAAGATAAAATTTTGTCCGCCTTCACTGTACAGCAATGCAGTGCCGCTTTGTGAAATGGTATGTTGGCCGATCCCCGACGTACCATACGTCAAACTGGTGCCGGTCCCGCTCGTTGAGCCCGGAGTAAGGTAAGTGAATTCAATGGTCATCCGGTTGAGCGCCATCTGCGCCTTTTGGGCTACTTCGTCGGAACTGCGGGCCTGCAAATACCCTCCCAAAACGGATTGCAGCATCTCGGTTCCGCCTATCCCCAGCAGGGCAAGGATAACCAGCACCGCGATCATTTCGATGAGGGTAAACCCGCAAGTAAATTTCTTCCTCATCGCCTTGCCCTTGCCCACAGTATTCTCTGACTATTGTTTGGAAAACAGATAGGTCAAGCTGACCCCGGTGCTGGAAGACGGCTTTATCGTGACCAGCAGATATTGAGGGCTGGCCCCGGTATCGTCCACAAAGGCATTTTCCGAGAGCTTAACGTATTTATTCACGGATACATAATAGGAAGAACCCGTCGGCGCGTAGCCCGTCGTGATCGTGCTGCCGGCCGCGCCGATCTTCGTCTTCAAGCCATCGAGGTTGGCCTTATAGTTCTTGGTGTAATCCTGAATCATGTTCTCCAGGACCTGCTGCAAGGCGGCATCGGTCTGCAGTTGGCTGATGGGCACGTCCGTCCGCGTCACCCCAACGTTGAAATATGCCATCGCCATGGCAGCCAGTATGCCAAGCAGCACCAGCGTGGCGATGACCTCTATGAGCGTGAAGCCGCGCGAATGATGGGATGTCATGGAATGAATCCCGTATACGGCGTGATGGTCACGTTCACGCCGGCCGATTGCGTTACCATGATAGTCTGAGGCGTGGTGACCTGCACGGGGGACTGGGTGGCGGGATCGGTGATCTGGTTCGATACCGGCTCACCGCGCCAGTCGAACCGGATCGTCGTGCCTGCCCCGGTGGTGATGGATACGCCGCTTGGCAAGGTGCGCGTCGCCCCAGTGCCGCCCGGCAGCACCGCGCCATTGACGTTGGGGTTGTCCTCGACAAGGGTGTAGGAGTTTCCGCCGATGGAGATGCCCCAGGTGTAGATGTCGGCCATGGCCCGGACCTGGGCATAGCGCAGGGCCGCCTTGAGGGCCTCGGCCTCGGCCACGGCCGAGGCGTTGGTCTTGGAAAATTTCACCGTAGCCACGGCCGCCAGAATGCCTAGGAGCAACAGTACGACTACGGCTTCGATTATTGTGAAACCGCCGTCAGGCTTCCTCTTTCGGGCAACGCACGACATGCTGCAAACCTGTCTTTTCAGAGCGACTACGGCTGCCCGTCCCGGAGGTCAAGCGGCGCGCTTAGGATTTTCCGGTCTTGGAGTTGAGCATATAAGGCCTATTTTTCATCAACATATAATGTAAAGGCTTGCGTCAATCCTGTTTCCAATGTGGCAACCCAGGCCGGACTGCCTTCGGCCAAGACCGTGGCCACGCAGGAACCGTCCGTGACACAGGCGTAATTTCCCCTGAAGTCCCCATACATCATAGTGGTGGCATCGGCCGCAGCCGACCAGTTATTGGCCACAGAAGGATCTGAAAGAAGCGCCTTGGAGTAATCCATGGTCGCCTGCGACGATATCGCTGCGAATGCGCCCTTGAGAGCTAGCGTCTGCGCATCCTTACGCAGATCGGTATATTTGGTCACAGCCACCGCAGCCAGTATTCCAACAATACTTAAAACAGTAATTATCTCTAAAAGAGTAAAACCCTGAGGGCCTTTCCTGGCGATATTCAGTGGTCGATTGCCCATGAAATTAGTCTAACTCAAGGATTAATTACTAAACAAGCACCAGCCTGAAGCTGATGGGTTTAAAACCAAAGGACTGGAAGTCCAGGGTAGTCTTCGGAGCCGGTTATTATGAATATTAAATCCATCATCCAGACTCGCAGAAAACCAAAGAGTTGAAGACAAATCCAACTACTAGCTGAAAGCTACCCGGCTGAAGCCGAGGGGGTTAAGCCCTAACTACACTGCAGGCGGTGAATACATTTAAGTTGATTCGCCGCCTGCATCAATTGACTGTTCCTTTTTACTTTGTTTTTGTATAAATTGTAAAATTCTGCGTCGTAGTAAGTTTGGCTTTGGACTTGTCGAACCATGCTTCTGGACCGGAACCTGTCACGGCACCAGTAACCGTAGCTGCTACAACTCCATCCGCGTTTGTGTAGCTTCCCTTAAAATCGCCCACTGTCAAATCGGCGGCTGTCGTGGGTACTGTCCAGTTCTCGGCCTGGCTGGGGTCTTTCAGAATCGCTTGCGCGTAATCAAGAGACGCTTGGGACCCGATGGCGGCCAGGGCTCCCTGCACGGCCTTGTTCTGAGCCTCGGTCTGCATGTCCAGATACTTCGGCACGGCCACGGCGGCCAAGATACCCAGAATGACCAGCACCGCGATGATTTCGATGAGCGTGAAGCCGCCTTGCCCGCGCGCCCGTTTCTGCCGTTCGTCCATTTCCGTCTTCCTCCGTTTGGTTCGTGTTGCCTCGCGCCAGGGCGAACCGGCGCGTTGTCGCTATTCCCAAGCTCTAAGCAGAAATCATGCCGATTGCGTCATGGCTTTCCATCTTTTTCGCAACTGTTTGGATTCCAATCGTTTTCAAAATATCTCGCCGGGACGCGCAGGATTGTAGCCCGGCCAATGCTTCAAACTTTGCTGCTTTTCCGTCAAAAAATGCAGCATCACCGGCTCAGCTTTCCGGGGAAATCCGAAACGCGGCCGCCTCGATGCCCAGCTTTTTCACCCGATGCCACAGGCTGCGCTCCTTGATGCCGAGTAGCGTCGCCGCCCGGGCCTGGATGCCGCCCGTGCGCGACAGGGCCGCCTCGATCAGGGCCTTTTCATAGGCCGCCACCCGGCTGTCCAGGTCCCCGGCCGCGCCCACGGCCTCGGTCCGTATGGGCTCCGCCCCCAACCCAGGCAGGTGCTCCGGTCCGATAGGCCCGTCCCCGGCCAACACCCCGGCCCGTTCCATGACGTTTCTGAGCTCCCGGACATTGCCCGGCCAGTCATGGGCCAAAAGCCGCTGCAAGGCCGGAAGCGAAACCTCCCGCAGCCGGCCGGCCGCCTCCAGGAACCGCTCGGCCAGGAGGGCGATGTCCTCGCGCCGTTCCCGAAGCGGCGGCAGGCGGATGGGGAACACATTGAGGCGGTGATAGAGGTCTTCCCGGAAAAGCCCCTGCCCCATGCGCGCCATGAGGTTGCGATTGGTGGCGGCAATGATGCGCACATCCAGGGCCACAGGGCGCGTTCCGCCCACCCGCTCGCACTCCCGCGTCTCCAGGACGCGCAGAATCTTGGCCTGGGTCTCGGGCGGCATGTCGCCGATCTCGTCCAAAAACAGCGTGCCGCCCTGGGCCTGCTCGAACTTGCCGATCTTGCGGGCCACGGCCCCGGTAAAAGCTCCCTTCTCATGGCCGAAAAGCTCGCTCTCCAGCAGACCCGAGGGAATGGCCGCGCAATTGACCGTCACGAACGGCCCCTTGGCCCGACCGCTTTTGGCATGGATGCCCCGGGCGGCCAGCTCCTTGCCCGAGCCGGATTCGCCGGTCAAAAGCACTGTGGCCTCGGTGGCGGCCACCTTGAGAATCTGGGAAAAGACGCCGCGCATGGCCCGGCTCTCCCCCACCATTTCCGGGAAAAGGGCCTTGGCTTCGAGTGCGCCGAGCACTTCCGCCACCTGGTCCACCATCTCCCCCAGCCGGTCGAACTCGCCGCGCGTCGCGCCCTGGGGTTGGCTCCGGGGAGCCAGGGCCGAGGCGGCGGTGGCCAGGAGGCGGCGCATGGGGCGCAAAAAGGCCCAGGCAAAGGCGCTGGCCACGACATAGACCGCGACCCCGCAGATCATGGCCACGGCGGTTGTCCGGTCCCCCTCGGCCAGGGGCCGCCCCAGGGCGCGCAGGCCCCAATCCGCCGCGAAAACGGCCAGGCTCCCCACGCCTCCCAGGATCAGGGGGGCCAGGATGGCCAGGTTCACGTCCACGCGCCGTTGCCACATGACCGCCTACCGATGCATGGCCACGTTGGTCATTTCCCACATGGGCATGAAGATGGCCAGGGCGAAAAAACCGACCACGCCGGCCAGCCCCACGATGAGCACCGGTCCCAGGGCGTCCGAAAGCCGTTTGACGGCATAGGCCACCTCGGCGTCGTAGTGTTCGCTGATGGCCCCCAGCATCTCGTCCAGGTTGCCCGACTCCTCGCCCACGGCCACCATGGTCACCACCATGGGCGTAAAATATCTGGCATGAGAAAGTGGACCGGCCAAACCTTGTCCGGCCCGGATTCGCTCCTGTATTTTTCTGAATTCCCTGGCTATGGCCGCATTGCCGATGGTGCCGACCAGGATGTCGATGGTGGTCAGCACAGGCACGCCGCTGGCCTGGAGAATGGCGAAGATGGAGGCAAAGCGGGACATGGCCGATTTTTTGAAAAGCGGCCCTATGGCGGGAATGAACAGGAAAAAGGCGTCCCGGCTGACCTTGCCGTTCTCGGTGCGAAACCACAGGGTCAGGGAGACTGCCACGGCGGCGATGATGCCGAAGGTGACGTACCAGTAGTCGGCAATGATGACGTTGAGCGTCATGGCCACCTTGGTCGGCCAGGGCAGCTCGATTTTGGCCGAGGCGAACATCCTGGCGAAGACCGGCACCACAAAGGTCAGCAGGAAGAAAAACGCCCCCACCAGGGCCACGACCACGGTGATGGGATATTGCAGGGCCGATTTGATGTCGGATTTGACCTGGTGTTCGTGGGCGATGATGTAGATCAGGCGTTCGAGCACCTGGGGCAGGGCTCCGGCTGCTTCGCCGGCCCGCACCATGCTTACATAAAGTTCGGAAAAAACCCGCTTGTGCGCGGCCAGGGCATCGGAGATGGACGCCCCCTTTTTGACGTCGTCGGACATCTGGCCGCAAATCTTGCGGATTTTCGCGTTCTCGGTCTGCTGCTCCAGGACATTCAAGATTTCCAGCATGGACAGGCCGGCAGCCAGCATGGTTCGCAACTGCTTGGTGAAAAGGATCAACTCCTGGGCCTTGACCGACGTCAGGCGGGTGGACAGGTTGTCGAAAAAGCCGCCGCCCGCGGCAGCCGCCCCGCCCTGGGACACGGCCACAGGGATATAGCCCAGGCCGGCCAGGCGGTTTTTGGCCGCATCCGCGGTTTCGGCCTCGATCTCGCCGGTGATGGTGTTTCCGGCCTCGTTTATGGCCTCATAGGCAAATTGCGGCACATACGCCTCGCTGTCCCGGGTTAGACCATGACCGCCGAAGAGGCTTCCTCAAAGGTGGTCTGGCCTTCCAAAATCTTGAGTCGGGCGTCGTCCTTGAGGAGCTTGAGCCGGCCCGTGTCCGCCGCGAACCGGGTGATCTCCTGGGCGGTGCGCCGCTTGACGATCATATCCTGGATGTCCTCGTCAATGGCCAGGATTTCAAAAAGCCCCACCCGGCCCTTGAATCCGCTGTCCCCGCACAGATAGCAGCCCCGGCCCCGCTTAAACGGGGTGGCCACACCCTCCAGGCCCCAGAAGCGCAACACCTCGGGCCGCGGCGTGTATTCCTCGGCGCAGTGGGGGCAGATGCGCCGCACCAGGCGCTGGGCCATGGACACCACCAGCACCGAGGAGACCAGAAACGGCTCGATGCCCATGTCCATGAGCCGCACAATGGCCCCGGCCGCATCGTTGGTGTGCACGGTGGAGAGCACCTTGTGGCCGGTCAGGGCCGCCTGGGTGGCGATGGAGGCGGTTTCGGCGTCGCGGATTTCGCCCACCAGCACCACGTCCGGGTCCTGACGCAGGGCCGAGCGCAAGCCGCTGGCAAAGGTCATGCCGGCCTTGCGGTTAAGCTGCACCTGGCGCACCCCCTCCATGCGGTATTCCACCGGGTCCTCAAGGGTGAGGACGTTGATGTCCGGCCGGTTGATTTCACGCAGGAGCGCAAAAAGCGTGGTGGACTTGCCCGAGCCCGTGGGACCGGTGGCCAAGAACATGCCGTAGGGCTTTTCCACCACCAGCCGGATTTTGGCCAGATTCTCCCCGGAAAGGCTCAAGTCGGCCAGGGTCAGGCCGCCCGCGCTCATGTCCAGCAGGCGCAGCACCAGGTTTTCGCCGTGGATGGTGGGCAGGGTGGACACGCGGACGTTGATCTCCTTGTTGTCCATGGACACGGTGAACCGCCCGTCCTGGGGAATGCGGCTGACCGCGATGTCTAAGCGGCCCAGGATCTTGATGCGCGAAATAATGGGCAGGATCATGGGCTTTGGCGGCGAGGGCACGGATTTGAGCCGGCCGTCGATGCGCAGGCGAATCTGGACCTGGTCGCGCTCGGGACTGATGTGCACGTCGCTGGCCCCCTCGCGCACGGCCTGGGAGAGCAGCGAATTGACGAAGCGCACCACCGGGGCCTCGCCGGCCATGTCCTCCAGGGAGGACACCCGCACGTCGTCGGCCCGGCCCACCTGGGACTCGTCCCCATCCTCGCGCATGGACTCGATGCTTTCCAGCACCCCTTCGATGCCCGCACCCATGCCGTAGATGGCGCTGGTCAATTGCGCCAGCTCCCGCTCCGTGCAGATGACCGGCTCCACCTCGCAGTTTTTGTAGATTTCGATGTCCTCAATGGCCAGGATATCCATGGGATCGGTCATGGCCACCCGGATGAGCGACCCTTCCTTGGACAGGGGCACGAGCTTGCTGCGCAGGGCCATTTCCGCCGGGATCAGCTCGGCCAGGCTCGAATCCACGGGGTAGCGGTCAGGCGTGTACTTGGCCAGGTTCATCTGGCGGCTGATGAGGTCGACAATGTCGGATTCCCGCACCATGCCCTGGCGCACGAGCTGTTGTCCGAGCTTGACGCCGCTGCGCTTGCCCGCGGCCAGGGCCTGGCGCACCTCGTCCTCGGTGATCAGTCCGGCGGCCACGAGCATCTCGCCGAGGCGCAATCGCTTCCTGGGCTCCATACCGTTTCCTTGAACTCCTGACGCCGCTACGGCTTCTGGGCCGAAGCCAGCCGGGGACCCGGGGCGTCCGTTCCGGCCAACCTGGCCAGCGGCCGTTTGCCGGACCTGTCACGCAAGTCCGTGAAATAGATCGTTCCCTGGGGATAGTGTTCCACCAGGCGCGCCCCACCGGCAAGTTCCGGCGGCAAGGCGGCCAGGGCCGCGGCGGCTGCCGGGCGGTCCGCAAAGACTTTCTCGACCATGACCTCGAAATGCAGGCCCGAGCCGGGCTGGAAGGTGGTGAAAAGGCCCAGCCCCGGCCAGCCGGCCCGGCTTGCAGCCAAAAAGGCAAACCCCGCCTCCAGGCTTTGGGCCTGCCCCACCGCGATCAGGCACGACCCGGGCGGCAGGGGCGCGGCCTCGATGGCCGGGAAGACGATGCCCTCGCCGGCGCGCAGGCGGTCCAAGTTCACATGGGGGTTGGCCTTGGCCACCAGGGCCAGGATGCGCAAATCGCCGCAGCCGTAGAGCCGGGCCGCCTGCCGGCTGACGCTCCAGCCCGGCAGGACCGGGCTCGAACCCAGCGCGGCCGGGACGGCCGGGACGGCGGACGCATCGGCCACGGGGCCGGCATTGGCCGGCTTGCCCGGGGCCGGGAATGTGGCGGCTGCGGCCCAGGCCGCTTCCTGGAGGGTTTGGGCCGGCTCGGGCGCGGCCGCAGGAGCCGGCGTATCCGTGGCCAGGCGCTCGGAAGCGGCCTGGACCGCGACGATCGGCGGCGACACCGGCTCCGGCGCGTTGGCGGTCGGCGGGACCGGATCGACCTGTTGGACAGCCGGGACCGGCGGCACGGCATTGAAATCCTGGCGCAGCCCGAAGAGCCAGTCCGATCCGACCATGGCCACGGCCAAAGCCAGGCCGCCAAGGCCGGCAGCCAGAGAGATGCGGCGCGGCCAGACGGCGGCCTGTCCTTGCAGCTCCCGGGCGGCGCGCCCCACCAGCCGCCAGCCGATGCGCCGGCGGCCAAGGCCCACGGCCAGAAGCATGGACGAATGGCACAGGCGCACGATTTTTCGCGGATAGCCGCGCGTCAGGCCATGGATGCGCCGCAGAGCCAGGGGGGTAAGCAGGGCCGGAGCCTGGCCGTCCGGCGCGCACCGGGCCAGCCGGGCGGCGATCATGCGGCTGGTCTGGCAGCGGTCAAGGGGCGTAAGCCTGTAGCGGAAATTGACCCGGTCCTCCAGGTTCGGCCGGGAGGCAAGCACGTGCTCGAATTCCTTTTGGGCGAAAATGACGATCTGCAGGAGCTTGTGGGTGTTGGTCTCGAAATTGAGCAGTTCCCGCAACAGCTCCAGACACTGGCCAGAGAGCTTTTGCCCTTCATCGATAATAAGCGTTACGGTCTTGCCGCCGTCCACGCCCTGGCGCAACAGCGCGTCCTTAAGCGCCTCCCGAAGCCGGCCCGGGTCCCCTTCCAGGCCCGCCACATCCAGGCCGAAAAGCCGGGCCAGGGCCAAGAGGAACTGGCCCGGGCCAGGAAAATGCGGGTCGTCGAGCAGGTATACCGCCAGCGTCGGGTCCTGGCCGAGGATACGGATGAGTTCCCGGGCCAGGGTGGTCTTGCCCGTGCCCACATCGCCCAACACCACATTGAGGCCCCGGCGCAGGCGCACGGCGATCTCCATATGCCGCAGGCACTCCAGGTGGTTTTTGGCTGCGTAGAGCAGCTCCGGGTCCGGGGAGTTGGAAAAGGGTTCCCGGACAAGCCCCAGGCATTGGTAGTAACTCATGGCGACCTCGGTCAGGGCCTGGCCAGCTCGACCGGCGCGGCCGGAGCGCTGGCCCGTTCCACCACGGGCGGGGCCGGGGCAATGGGTTTTTCCTTGAGAATGGTGGGCGTGACGAAAATCAGGATGTCCTCGCGCAGCACATCCTTGGATTTGGACTTGAACGCCCAGCCCAGGCCCGGAATATCGCGCAGAAACGGCACCCCGGATTCGCCGTCCGTGACCGTATCCCGGGTCAGGCCCGAGATGACGATGGTGTCGCCGTCCTCCACCACCAGGGTGGAACGGGTCTCCCGCTTGAAGATGGGCGGGTTGCCCTGGACCCAGTTGTTCTGGTTGGCGTCCACCTGGTCGTCTTTGACCACGATCTTCATGCGCAGGTTGGTCCCGTCGATGACGTGGGGCAGCATCTCCAGGCGCAGCAGGGCGTCGGCGAACTGCACGTTGGTGCCGTTTTGCGAGGTGGACACGTACGGAATTTTCTTGCCGTTTTCCGTGTAGGCCAGCTTGTTCTCCATGGTGGTGATGGTGGGGCTGGACAGGATTTTGACCTTGCTCTCTTCGGCCAGGGCCGTGAGCTGGGCTTCGAGCACGCTCTCGCCGATCTTGCCGAACAGGAAATTGAGGCCCATGCCCGAGGAGCCCAGGCCGTTGGCCGTGGTGGTCAGGTTGGCCGGGAAGTTGAGGCCGAATCCCTGGCCGGACATGCCGCCGCCGAAGTACGGCGTGGCCGCTCCGGACACGGTGTTGGTGCCTGGCGCGGACGCCCCGGCCGTGGCGTTGTTCCAGGGATCGAGATTGTAGATGTTCTTGCCGAAGGGGCCGGTCACGCTGGTGGGCCAGTAGGTGACGGTCTGGCCGGTGAGCGGATTGATGATGGCCGCCGAGCCGCCGGTGATGTTGTATTGGCTGCTTTGGGCCGAGTAGGTGGCGCCGGCCTTGGCCGGAGCCACGATGAGACTGTTGCCGTTGGCGGCATGGGCGTGCATCAGCCCGCCCCACTGGATGCCGAGCTGCTGGGCCGTTTCCCGGCTGGTCTGGACGATGAACGCCTTGAGCCGGATCTGGGGACGCGGCTGATCGAGCTTTTCGATGAGCTTGATCATCTTCTCGGCATCCTCCCGAGACGCCTGGATGACCAGGGAGTTGCTGTAATGGTCCGGGATGACGAAGCCCTTGAGCAGGCCCATCTTGTAGTCGCCCAGGGCCGGCAAGGCCGGGGTCGGGGCGCTGCCGGGATTGGAGACATCGATGTTGGTGGTTCGCTTGGCCTCGTTGGCATTTCCGGTCAGTCCGGAAACGATTTCCTCGACCGAACCTTCCTTTTTGTTGAGGCCCGGCATGGCGCTGGTATTGCCGCACAGGGCATTGAGCGTCACGGCCAGCTCGTCCAGGTCCGCGAAATTCACTTCCACCTTGCAGGTGTCGTAGGGCTCCAGCTCCTTGGCCTTGACCGTCTCGGCGGCCAGCTTGTTGCGGGCTTCCTTGAGCTTGTTCTGCTTGTCCATGTCCTCCAGGGTCATGACCCGGACAATGTCGCCCTCCGCCACATAGGCCAGGCCGTTGGAGGCGAGCAAGCTCTGGAAGGTTTCGTCCCAGGGGGCGTCAACCACGTTGACGTTGACCAGAAGCGGCTTGCCGTCCTTGGCCGCGCCGCCCGCGCCGGGAATGGACGAGGACAGGACCAGATTCTGGTTGGCGGCCCGGGCCATGGCCCGCAGCACGGCCACCAGGTCCGTGTCGTACATGCGAAGCGTCACCTTCTGCTTGGGCAGGGGCTTGGGCGGCTTGGCCTCGGCCTTTTCCTCTTTTTTCGCGGTGACGGCGGTCTTTTCGAATTCCACCTTGCGCGGCCGGGCTGTTGGCGAATAGCCCTGGGAATTCTCGGACTGGGTCTGCCAGTGCTCGATAAAGGCGTCTTTTTGCGGCTTTTTGGCGCAGCCCGCAAACGTAAGCCCCAGGCAGGCCAGGACCATGACGACGCCCAAAGCGCGTCTCCGACATCCCATAACCGTGGCGAAACGCCGCATACTCGCTCCAAAGGCGCGCCCGCGGGGCACGCCATGGCTTAACGGGCCAAGGCCTCCTGACCCTCGTAAGGAACCGACACCCGATTGCCGCTGGCCAGGCTTTCCAGGGTCACCCGATCCGGAGAAATTTCCACCACCTTGTACCCGCCGCCCTCCAGGCTGTCGCCGACTTGGTATTCAAAGCCGTCCACCACGGCCAGCCGGCCCGAACCCAGTTCCACATAGCCCATGTACCGGGGCAGGGCCGCGGGCTTGGCCGCCACCGCTTTGCTCTCCAGGGGCTTGTCGTACAAGGCCCCGGCCGGCCAGGGCCGGGCAATGGCCACCAGCAACGCTTCCTCGGTCTTGGCCGGAGTGGCGGCCTGGATGGCCTGGAGCATGCCCGTGACCTGGGCCGCGCCTGGGCCGCCCGCCTGTCCGGTGGCAACCCCGGGCGGGGCCGGGGCCGGGCCGTTTCCCACAAACAGGGAACCCAGCCCAAGCACGGCCACCACGCCTGTTGCCGCCAGGATGATCTTTTCACGCCGGGTCATGGCACCCTTCCCCCAGACGGCTCAGCGCACGGCCAGCCAGCATTTCACGGAAAATTCACGCCCGTCCCGGCCCATAAGCGACCCCACGGACTCCACCTTGGCCAACGGCCCATACCGGCCCAGGGCCAGCAGGAATTCCCGGAACGCGTCGGCCTGGCCCGTAAGGTTCAGGCGGACCGCCAACAGCCCGTCCCGGGTCACCGAAGCCGGGTCCGGGGAGACCTGGGTCACCCGCAGCCCCGTGGGCTGGGCCAGGCTGTCGAAGATGTCGGTCAGCCGGGCCACATCGGAAAGCGGCAGCCGTTCCTGCCCGCCGACCGGCCCCACGCTCGGCAACTGGCCCTCGATGCGGCGCAGGGATTCCCGAACCGGCATGAGCCGCTGCTGGGCCTCGATGGACTCCCGGATGGCGGCGATCTCCCGGCGCAGCCGGTCCGCCTCCCGGTACTCGGGGATCAGAAACACGAGCACAAACCCCGCCACCACCAGGGCTCCCACGGCCAGATAGGCCAGGGTGCGCGGCGGCAGACGCCGCCTCAAGTCCGCCAATGTCATGGGCTCAGCTCTCCGGAAGACCGACCGTAATGATGAACCGCAAGCCCGTGGCCCCGCCGTCCAGGGGCTCGAGCTCGCTTTTTTTCACGGAAACGTTTTCAAAAAGCGGCGACCCTTCCAGGGCCACCACATAGCTGGCCAGCCTGGAGTCGAACAGGCGGCCGTCCCCGGTGACCACCCCCTCCAGCACCAGCCGGGAGGGAGCGGCGGGCGGCTCCTTGCTCGGCTGCCCCTTGGCCGCCACCCGCTCCTTGGGCGGCCCCAGCTCGGCCGTCAGCGTGCCCAGGCCAACGCCTTCCGGGGCCAGGGCCAGAGCCTCGCTCCAGACCCCCACGGCCTGGTTGCGCACGACAAACATCCGCACGGCCTCGCGCTTGGCCGTCAGTTCCGCCGTCATCCGGGCCAGCCCGGCCGTGTCGGCCTGGCCGCCAAAGCCGGCCAGTTCCCGGGCCAGGCCCTCCCGCTCGGCGGCCAGGGTTCGCCGCGTGGACAGGGCCGCCAGGGAAGAGACCGCCAACCCGGCCAAAATCAGGATCAAAACGACCAGGCTGCCCTGCTCCAGGCGCTTGGCCGCCCTGGCCTCGGCCTTTTCCCGATAGGTGAAAAGCGCGCTCGGCGTGGTGGCGGTGTCGGAGACCGCCAGCCCCAGGGCCTGGGTGTAGCAGACGGCAGGGGCGGAAAGTTCGGGCATGGGCCTGCCCGAGGCGCGCCGCTGGCCGAGGGGGTCCAGGGGAGCGCAGGGCAGCCCCAGTTGGGCGCCGATAAAGGACACGAAGAGCCGGCTGGCTCCCAAAAAGCCGGAAACCGTCAGCCGGGTCACGGCCTCGTAGCCCAGGGACTCCCGGTAATGCTTGAGCGTCATTTCCACCTGGCGCACCAGGCGCGAGGCCACGGGATCGAGCATGTCCATGACGTCTTCGGGCGAGACCCCCTGCCCCGGATGACAGGTTTCCAGGGTGTCGCAGCCAAAGACAATGCCGCGCAACAGCTCCCTGGCCTCTTCCAGGCGGACGGCCGGCCGCACCGGTGCGGCAACAGGGCCCGGGACAGGCGCAGGTTCGGCCGGGACCTCGAGTTCCAGCACCAGGCCATTCTCGTCGCCACCCCTGGCATCGAGATCGATGACCGATTCTTCGGCAACGTCCGGCGCGGCCATGGCCAACGGTCCGGGTGGGGTCGGAGCCGAGACCGGAGCCGGGGCCACTTCTTCCCGGCGCAGCTCCAGGGCCTCCAGCACGGCCTGCTCCATGCCCGACATGGACGTCTTGATGACGCGCACGAACATCAAGTCGCCGTTGCTGAAAATTTCCAGCCGCGACCAGTCCTGGCCCACGTGCAGGTTGGCCGTGGCCCCGCCATTGCCGGTCACGATATGCCGGCGGTGCAGGGTCTGATGGGCGAAAGGCTCAAGCGTCAGGCCGGTTAAG
Source organism: uncultured Desulfovibrionaceae bacterium (assembly GCA_964490985.1). Lineage (GTDB taxonomy): Bacteria > Desulfobacterota > Desulfovibrionia > Desulfovibrionales > Desulfovibrionaceae > Solidesulfovibrio. Next base: position 104,604 of record CAZBER010000001.1, read on the forward strand.
GGAAAACCGGCCCTGGCGAAATCGTTTTGCGTCTGCCGCACCACGTCCCGGGGGGCGACATAGGCCAGGGCGCCGAGCTTTTGCGCGCCCTTTTCGGACACCTCGCCCCGGCGTTCGAAATCGAACACCATGGACGCCTCGTCAAAGCCCATTTCCTTCTTGGCCGTCCAAAAGACGGCATTGTCCACCTGGCGCGAGGCCACCTTGGGAATGGTCACGAACTGGAGGTTGACCCGGGGGCTTTGCACGGCCGCCCAGATGTGCGGCACAGGGCCCGGTCCGCACAGATCGCTCAGGGTCTGGCGCAGGATGGCGACAAAGGCTTGGCTGCCCGGGGCGGCGTCCGGGGGCAGCGGCACAACGGAGGTGGCCAGGATTTCGGCGTCCGCGTCATGGCCCCGCACCTTGACGCACACCAGTTGCGAGGAGCCGATGTCCACGCCGATGCTGACGGGCCCGGCCAGGGAGAACAGGCTCTGGCGGCGCGGCCGGGCCGGTTTGGCGGCCCCTGGGCCGGCCTGAACCGCTGGCAAGGTTCGGGCCTGATCCGGATTGCGGATCAGTTCCAGCAGCCGCTGGCTGGGCGTGGTTTTGCTGTCCTTGGCCACGTTGCGTCTCCCGCCGTTCTCTCGTGTTGCGCCCTTTCTCAACCCTGCAACCGCGTCATGCGCAGCACTTCCTCATGGCTGATGCGCCAGCCCCGCCCCACCTTGGCCCCGTGCAGCTCCCTGCCCTTGATGAGCTTGCGCACGGTCTGGTCGCTGCATTTGAGCAGTCGGGCCACTTCCTGCACGGTATACGTTTCCTTCACCTCGCTTGCGCGCGTGTTCATTCATTTCACTCCTTATCGTTACATAACGATAACTATCGTCCGGTCAGGGCAAAAAAAATTTCGGAAGTCAGCCAACCGCCCGTGGTTTCCAGGTGTGTTTGCATTTTTTAAACAGTTCGCCTGACCGTTTTATGAAATAAAACCCGGCCGACCCTTCCCGCCGCCCGCGCCTGTCGCATATCCCTGAAAATCCGGCCGCCAAGGGTACGACGCGGCTTGGCCGCCAGCCACGACTTACAAAAGCCGTGCCCAATCCGGCCCAGGCCCTGGGGGGCGATTCCAAAAGCCCCTGCATTCATGCTATGCTGCCGCACCCGTTCCGAAACCCGTCCAGGCCGCGAAGCCAGAGGAGCCCATGGCCCAGATCGACGCCTTTTTCAAAATGCTCCAGGAGACCGGAGCCTCGGACCTGCACCTGTCCAGCGGCTCCCAGCCGCTGTTGCGGCTACACGGACGGCTGGAGCGCGTCAAATACAAGGTGCTCGGCGAGGAAGACATCAAGGCTTTGCTCTATGAAATCGCCCCTGAGCGCCTGATCGCGGTCTTCGAGGAGACCGGGGACCTGGATTTCGCCTACGCCGCCCCGGGCATCGGCCGGCTGCGGGCCAATTATTTCCGCCAGGAGCGCGGCATGGCCGCCGCCTTCCGGGCCATTCCCGAAAACGTCCCCACCATCGCCGAGCTCGGACTGCCGCCGCTTCTGGCCGACTTGAGCCTGCGGCCCAAAGGCCTGGTCCTGGTCACCGGCCCCACGGGCTCGGGCAAATCCACCACCCTGGCCGCCATGGTGCGCCATGCCAACGAAAACCGGCGCGACCACATCATCACCATCGAAGACCCCATCGAATACCTCCATGCCCCGGCCGGGTGCCTGATCAACCAGCGCGAGGTGGGCCGCGACACCCGCTCCTTTGCCGCCGCCCTGCGCGGCGCCCTGCGCGAGGACCCGGACATCATCCTGGTCGGCGAGATGCGCGACCTGGAAACCATGGAGCTGGCCCTGGAGGCGGCCGAGACCGGGCATCTGGTGCTGTCCACCCTGCACACGGTCTCGGCGGCCAAGACCATCGACCGCATCATCGACGTGTTTCCCGGCGACCGGCAGGCCCAGATCCGCTCGGCCCTGTCCGAATCCTTGACCGCCGTCATCTCCCAGACCTTGCTGCGCCGGGCCGATGTCCCGGGCCGGGTGGCCGCCCTGGAAGTCCTTGTGGCCACCACGGCCGTGCGCAACCTCATCCGGGAAAACAAGGTCTTTCAGATTCCCTCGGTCATGGAGACGGGCAAGGCCCACGGCATGCGCACCCTGGACGACGCCTTGCTGGAGCTTTTGGCAACCGGAGCCATCGACGCGTCGGACGCCTGGCGAAACGGCGCGAACAAGACCCGTTTTGCCCACCTGGCCCCGGCCGAAGCGGCCCGGGAAGGCTGATCCCATGCCCGGCCGCGTCCTTGCCGCCGTGGTGGGCAAAGCCCTCACCGCCGCGCCCCGGGCCTCGGACCTGGTGCTGCGCCCGGGCCGGCCGGTTCTGGCCGTGGTGGACGGCGCGCTCTCCCCCCTGGCCGGACCGGACCTGCCCGCCGCGCTGACCCCGGCCCAGACCCTGGCCCTGGCCCGGGCAATCGCAGGCGGCAGCGCCCGGCTCCTGGACGACCTGCGCCGGCGCGGCTCCTGCGACCTGGGCTACCGGCATCCGGGCGGAACGCGCTTTCGGGCCAACGTGTTCCGGACCATGGACGACCTGTGCCTGGTGCTGCGCCGGCTGCCCGAGACGCCCCCGGCCCTGGAGTCCCTGGGCCTGCCGCCGGTTTTTGCCCGCATGGCCGAACTGGCCGACGGCCTGGTGCTGGCAGCCGGAGCCACGGGCTCGGGCAAATCCACCACCCTGGCCGCGCTGGTGGCCAAAATCGTGGAGACCCGGCCCGTGCACGTCATCACCCTGGAAGACCCGGTGGAATTTACCCACCGAGCCGGCCTGGGGCTTGTCACCCAGCGAGAGCTGGGCACGGATTTTCCCCATTTCGCCGACGGGCTGCGGGCCGCCCTGCGCCAGGCCCCCCAGGTGCTCCTGGTCGGGGAGCTGCGCGACCGGGAAACCGTGGAAACGGCCCTGGCCGCGGCCGAGACCGGGCATCTGGTCCTGGCCACGTTGCACACGGCCGATTGCGCCGGGGCCGTGGAGCGCCTGCTGGCCTTTTTCAGCCCGGCCGAGCAGCGCCTGGCCCGGACCCGCCTGGCCGTGTGCCTGCGCTATGTGGCGGCCCAGCGCCTGCTGCCGCGCCTGGGCGGCGGCCAGGCAGTCGTGGCCGAAGTCCTGGCCGGGACGCTGCGCACCCGGGAGCGCATTGCCTCGGGCGAAACCATTGCCCTGGGCTTTGCCGACATTTTGGAGCAGGGCGGGCCCTACGGCATGGTCACCTTTGACGCGGCCGCGGCCGCGCTTTTCGCCGCGGGCGTGGTCACCGAGGAAGCGGCCCTGGCCCGGGCCACGGACCGGGCCGCCATGGCCCGGGCCCTGGATGCGGTCAAGGCCGGCCGGGGCCAGGCCGTCTCCTCCATCACCGGCCTGACCCTGGAAGAACGTCCCGCCCCGGGAGGTTCGGCATGAGCGCGCTTTCCGCCGCCTGCCCCTGCGGCGGCCATGCCGTAGCCCTGGCCCCGGACATGCCGCCTGTGGGCGGCCGGGCGACCTTCACCTGTCCGGCCTGCGGAAAGCGCATGACCTTTACCCGCACCCCGGACGGCGCGGTCTTTGATCCGCTTCCCACAGCCGCGCCGCAGCCTCCGGTTCCCGCGCCGCGGCCCGACGCGCCCCGGATCGATATCCCGGCCGGGGCCAGGCTGGCTTTGTTGGCCGTAACCGATGCGGCCTGGCTGGCGGCCGCCGAAGCGCTTTTTCCCGCTCCCCAGTGGTTCGTGCCGGCCTTGGACAGCGACCCCGGCCAGGCCGCAGCCGTGCTGGCCAGCCACGCACCCGAAGCGGCCGTCATCGAGGACAGGCCCGAAGCGGCCCCGATCCTGGCCGCCATCGCCGCCTGGACCGGCCGGCAACGCGAAACCCTGGCCCTGCTGCTCCTGGCCGACGCCCCGGACAACGATCCCCTGGCCGCCTTTGCCGCCAGCGCGGACGTGGTGCTGGACAGACGGGTCTTGGACGATGCGGCCGGGCGGCTGGCGGCAGCTCTTGACCGGGCCAAGGCCGCCGCCTCCCTTTTCGACGCCCCCAGGGGAAGCTAGGATTCGCCATGGACCGCCTGCCCGCCCTGCTCGTGCATCCCGACCCCGAAGTCAGAACGGCCCTGCGCCGCCATCTGGCCGGGGTGGATTTCATCCGGGTGCTGGGCGAGGCGGCCGATGCCTACGAAGCTTCGGAACTGCTGCGGGCCATTGCCTATGGCCTGCTTTTTTGCGGCGTGGATTTGCCCGGGGCCGTGGGCGGGTTCGAGTTGGCCGAGGCTTTGGCCGCGGCCAAGCGCCAGCCGGGCCTGGTCTTTATTGCCGGCGACGAGACCCGGGCCTTCCGGGCCTTTGAGCTTGGGGCCGCGGATTACCTGTTATGGCCGTTTTCGGCCGAGCGCTTCGGCCTGACCGTGGAGCGATTGGGCCGCTTCCGGCCGGCCTTTCGCCAAGCCGCGCCGCCCCAGTGGCGCGAGAGCGGGATGGCGGCCGAGGCCGGAGGGGACGACCACGACGCCGACGCCGAGGAGACCGTGCGCCTGCCCCTGGAAGAGGACGAGGAGGACCGCTTCCTCTCGGCCCTGCGCCAGGCCTGGGACATCAGCCAGATGCGGCCCGTTGACATCGAAAAGCTGCCCATCACCCTGGACGGCCGCACCATCCTGCTCCCCTACACCCAGATTCTTTTTATCGAGGCCTACGAGGACTATTCCTTCGTGCACACGGCCACGCAAAAGCTTCTCACTTCGTATCGCCTCAAAAACCTGGAAGAGCGGCTGCGGCCCCACCGCTTTTTCCGGGTGCACCGCAAGTACCTGGTCAATCTGGATCTGGTCACGGAAATCGCTTCGCTTCCCGGCGGCAACTTCATGCTGCGCACAGCCGGCAAGACCCGCATCGAACTGCCCATCGGCCGCCGCCGCATCGGGGAACTCAAGCAGATTCTGGGACTGTAAAGGAGGATACGCATGGAACCGACCGGAACACTGGATGCCCTGCTCGTGGAGGAACGGGTGTTTCGGCCGGCCCCGGCCACGGTCATCGAGGCCAACGTCAAGCCCCATGAACTGGAGGAAGCGTACCGGCTGGCCGAGGCCGACCATCTGGCCTACTGGGAAAAGGCCGCCCTGGAACTCGAATGGCACCGCAAATGGGACGCCGTGCTCGACGACTCCAAGGCGCCCTTTTTCCGCTGGTTCCCGGGCGCGCGCACCAACATCGTGCACAACGCCCTGGACCGCCATGTTCATTTCTGGACCAAGAACAAGCTGGCGCTCATCTGGGAAGGCGAGGCCGGGGACTGCCGCAAGTTCACCTATTTCGAGCTCTCCCGCGAGGTCAACCGCCTGGCCGGGGCCCTGCGGGCTTTGGGCGTGGCCCGGGGCGACCGGGTGTGCCTGTACCTGCCGCCCATCCCGGAAACCGTGGTGGCCATGCTGGCCGCGGCCAAGGTCGGCGCGGCCCATGTGTTCGTCTTTGCCGGCTATTCGGCCAAGTTTTTGCGCGAGCGCCTCAACGACTGCCGGGCCAAGGTGCTGCTCACGGCCGACGGGTTTTACCGGGGCGGGCGGCTTTTAAACCTCAAGACCGTGGTGGACGAGGCCTTGCTCGGCGTGCGCGGGGACGTGGCCGAGACCGTGGTGGTGGTGCGCCGCACGGGCGACGACATCGACATGCAGGAGCCCCGGGACCTCTACTACCATGATCTCCTGCGCCAGGAATCGCCCGAGGCGGCCACGGAAATCATGGACGCCGAGGACACGCTCTTTTTGCTGCACACATCCGGGGCCTCGGGCAAGCCCAAGGCCGTGGCCCACAGCCACGGCGGCTACATGGTGGGGGCGCACCACACCTTTCGCACGGTGTTCGACATCAAGCCCACGGACATCCATTTCTGCACCGCCGACCCGGGCTGGATCACGGGCCATACCTACGGCGTGTACGGCCCGCTTTTGACCGGGGCCACGGTCATCCTCTACGAAGGCCATCCCCTCTATCCCCAGGCCGACCGGTTGCTCGGCATCGTGGAGCGCTACGGGGCCACCATCTTTTACGCCACGCCCACGCTCATCCGCATGCTCATGCGCTACGGGCCGCAGTACCCCAAAAAGCGCGACCTCTCGACCCTGCGGCTTCTCGGCAGCGTGGGCGAACCCCTGGGGCCCGAGGCCTGGACCTGGTTTTACCGCCACGTGGGCCGGTCGCGCTGCCCGGTGCTGGACACCTGGTGGCAGACCGAGACCGGCATGGCCATGCTCTCGCCCATGCCCGTCTCGGTCCTCAAACCCGGCTCTGTGGGCCGGCCCCTGCCCGGGGTCCAGGCCGACGTGGTGGACCGCCAGGGCAACCCCGTGCCTCCGGGCCAGGGCGGGTATCTGGTCATCAAGCGGCCCTGGCCGGCCATGCTCAAGTCCTTAAACGGGGACGAGGCCGCCTACCGGGCCACCTACTGGGACCGGTTCCCGGGCAGCTATTTCGCCGGGGACGTGGCCCGACGCGACGAGGACGGATATTACTGGATCCAGGGCCGGGCGGACGAGGTGTTAAACATCGCCGGCCACCGCATCGGCACGGCCGAGGTGGAAGGGGCGCTTTGCAGCCACCGTTTCGTGGCCGAGGCGGCGGTCATCGGCCTGCCGGACAAGATCAAGGGCGAGGTGGCCAAGGCCTTTATCGTGCCGGCCGAGGGCTGGGAGGCGCATTTTGCCGACGCCGACGCCCTGGCTGCCGAGTTGCGGGCCCATGTGCGCCGGGAACTCGGCCCCATCGTGGTCCTGCGGGCCATGGAGGTGCGCGAAGCCCTGCCGCGTACCCGCAGCGGCAAGATTCTGCGCCGCATGCTGCGGGCCGAGGAGCTCGGCCAACCCCTGGGAGACGTGTCCACCCTGGACGACTAGCCGCAATAGGGAGTCCTTCACATGAAACTCTTCGCCTTAAGCGCCAGCCGGGATTTCGGCCAGGCCGTGGCCCAGAGCCTGGGCCAGGAACTGGCCGCCCACGAGGAACGGACCTTCGAGGACGACGAGCACAAGTCCCGGCCCCTGGAAAGCGTGCGCGACCTCGACGTCTACGTCATCCAGAGCCTGCACGGCGGCCCGGACGAGTCCGGCGCGGACAAGCTGTGCCGGCTGCTTTTTTTCATCGGCGCGCTGCGGGAAAACGGCGCGGCCCGGATCACGGCCATCACCCCCTACCTGGCCTATTCGCGAAAGGACCGCCAGACCAAGCCCCGGGACCCGGTCACCACCCGGTACATGGCCCAGCTCCTGGAGACCATGGGCACGGACATGCTCATGACCCTGGAGGTCCACAACCTGGTGGCCCTGCAAAACGCCTTTCGCATCCCCACCGTGCACCTGGACACCCGCCGGCTCTTTGCCGACTACCTCGGGCCGGACTTGGCCGACGGGCCGGTGGTGGTGGCTTCGCCGGACCCGGGCGGCATCAAGCGGGCCCAGCTTTTCCGGGAAACCCTGGCCGCGCGCCTGGGTCGCGACATCGGCTTCGCCTTTCTGGAGAAGCGCCGCAAATCCGGCGTGGTCACCGGCGACCTGCTGGCCGGGGAGGTCACGAACGCCACGGTCCTGGTCCTGGACGACATGATCAGCACCGGCGGCACCATGGTCCGGGCGGCCAAGACGTGCCTGACCGCCGGCGCGGCCCGGGTGTTCGCCCTGGCCGGGCACGGGCTTTTCACCCCCGGGGCCGACGCGGCCATGGCCGACCCGCACCTCTCCCGCGTCATCGTCACCGACGCGGTGCCGCCCTTTCGCCTGGCTCCCGAGGTGCGCGGCCGGGTGGAGGTGGTCAGCGTCGCGCCCCTTTTCGCCGAAGCCATCCGCCGGCTCAACCAGGGCGGCTCCCTGGCCGAGCTCATGCAGGACTAAGCGCCCCCACTGATGTTATCTTGTAAGCTTACAAATCCATTATGGGTTTCCAAAGGGCGGAGCCCTTTGGTCGCCGAAGGCTTCAAAAACGACTCTGTTCGCCAAAACCTCTCCTGTTTTTCAGGGAAGCGTCTCCAACGCGGCCTCGGCCAGGTCGAGATAGGCCCGGGCCAGGCGCGGCCAACGTTTTGGGGTCCGAGGCCGGGGCTCGAACAGATGGGCCAGGGCCAGCCGGGCGCGCAGGCAGGCCCGAAAGGCGGTATGAAAGGCCCAAAGCCCCTCCCCGGGCCGGTCGCGCAGCCGGGTTTCCAGGATGCGGCGCAGGGCCGGGCCGACCCAGCCGGCCCCAAGCCGGGTGCATTCCAGGCCCAGAAAGGCGATCTCCTCGAAGGGGTCCACCAGGCGCAGGAAGCGGTTGAATTCCAGGCAGTCGATGACCAGAGGCGGCTCGGCCAGGCACACGTGCTCGGGGCGCAGGTCGCCATGCCCCTCCACCACCCGGCCCTGGACCACCCGGGCTTCCAGCAGGGTTCCGTCACGGATCAAAAACCGCTCCATGGCCTCGGCCAGGCGGTCGAGCCGCGCCCCGTCCACGGCGAATTCCAGGCGCTTGAGGATATCCAGGTTAAGGGCCTGCTCGCCGCGAAACCGCTCCAGATAGGCCCGGGGCGCGATGTCGGCCGGCGGCAGGCCGGCGTAGAAATCGGCCAGCACGCCGCCCAGCCGGTCCACGGCCTGGGGAGCCAGCGTCTTGGCCGCAATGGCGTGATCCATGAGACAGGCCCGGGGCAGCCGGCGCATGCGCACCAGCCACTCCGCCACCGGCCCTTGGCCGTCCAGGGCCAGGCCGCCGTCCGGCTCCACGGTCAGGGGCACCACGTCCCGGTACACGTCCGGGGCCAGGCGGCGGTTTAAGCGCACCTCTTCCCGGCAATCGGCCTCCCGGGCGGCCAGGGTGGTGAAATCCAGCACCGTGCCCCGCATGACCGGCTTTTTGAGCTTGTAGACGTCGCCGCCGACCAGAAACACGAAGGACATGTGGGTTTCCCGCACCGATACGGCGGCGGGAACCGTGGGATAGGCCGCGGGCGAAGACAGGAACCGGACCTTGGCCGCCAGGGACACGGCCTGCCCGTCCCGGCCGGAGCCCGTTGCCGTCATGCCGGACACAGCGGGCTTTGGTCTAGGAGCCGTTTTTGCGGCCGCCCTCAGCCAGGCGAGCGGCCGCCGCGTCAAGGAGGCGAATGACCTCGTCGTCCTCCAGCTGGTGAAAATCCAGGTACCATTGGCCGATGGCCTGAAAGTCCCGGGGCTGCTCCAGGCACACCACCTCGTCGGCCTCCCGGCCAAGCCTTGTCACGGCGTCGGGCGGGGCCACGGGCACGGCCAGAATGACCCGGGCCGCGCCGCGCTTTTTGAGCGCCCGCACGGCCGCCAGGGCGGTTGCGCCCGTGGCCAGGCCGTCGTCGATGACAACGACGTCGCGGCCCTTGGGGTCCGGCCGTTTTCGGCCGCCAAGATACTTTTCCCGCCGCCGTTCGATCTCGGCCAGCTCCCGCTTGCCCACGGCCTCGATGTAGGCCGCGTCCGCCCCGGTCATGGCCACCAGGGATTCGTTGAACACCATCTGGGGCTCGTCGCCGTCCACCACCGCGCCGATGGCCAGCTCGGGTTGGCCGGGCGCGCCAATCTTGCGCACGAGCACCAGGTCCAGCGGCGCGTGCAGGGCCTCGGCCACGATGGCGGCCACGGGCACGCCGCCGCGCGGCAGGGCAAAGACCGCGGGCCGGTCGAGCTTCATGGCAGTCAGGCGCTTGGCCAAAAGCCGGCCCGCCTCGTTTCGGTCCGTGAAAATGGTGTTATGCATGGCCGGGCCTCCGGGCATGGAGCATGAACCAGTCGGCGGCCAGGCGCGCCACCTCTTCCAGGGTGCCCGGCTCCTCGAACAGGTGCGAGGCCCCGGGCACGATCTTGAGGTCCGTCTCGCAGGTCATTTTTGCCCGAGCCTGGTGGTTGAGTTCCAGCACCGTTGTGTCCGCGCCGCCGACGATCAAAAGCGTGGGGGCCTTGACGCGGGGCAAGGCCGCGTCGGCCAGGTCCGGCCGACCGCCCCGGGACACCACGGCCGCGATGTCGGCCGATTCGTGGGCCGCGGCGACCAGGGCGGCGGCGGCCCCGGTGCTGGCCCCGAAAAACTCCACCGGCAGCGTAGCGGTCTCGGCCTGGGACTGGACCACGCCCACGGCCGCTTCCAGGCGCTGGGCCAGAAGCGGGATGTTGAACACGTTGGCCCGGTCCATGGCCTCCTCAGCGGTGAGCAGGTCGAAGAGCAAGGTGGCCAGGCCGGCCCGGCGCAAGGTTTCGGCTACGGCCGCGTTGCGCGGGGACAGGCGGCTCGACCCGCTGCCGTGGGCGAAGATGACCACGGCTATGGCCTCGTCGGGCACGGCCAGGGTGCCTGGCAGGCCCACGGGGGGAACGGCGATTTCCAGGATTTGCGCCGGCACGAACGTCTCGTTGTTGCCCATGACCACCTCCGTTGCGACGGTTTGGCCGGGCCCGGCCTCCCCCATGGAGGCTCCGGCAGGCTATATGAGAGATACTGCAAAAGCGAAACGAGCGTCAACGCGAAGGGAGATTTTTGGCGAAGGGAAGCGAGGAAGGAAACGGCGGGAGGTGGGGGATCAGCGGAAGTGCTGTTGCTTTGCGCTAGGGGTCGCGCCCAGGGCCAGAAGCCGCACGTGGTCGGTGGGCATTTCCAGGCCGTCACCGAAATCCAGGGTCCAGCCGTGCTCGCCCACGGCCAGCCGGTTGAAGCGGGCTGGATCGCGAAGCGGCGCGTAGACGGCGAAGCGATGAATGGGTTCGGACAGGTCCACGTCGGCTGTGAAGCCGTCGGCCCAGGCGACGTGGGCCACCAGGGGGATTGTTGCGGCCTCAGCCGAAATGATCGGAATAAGAAGCCGCATCATCCCTTACTCCTCATCCACCCATTCCTTCTTCGCCGCCGCGTAGGGCGACACCGGCGTGGTAAACGTCCGGTCGCAGCGTACGTCCACCACGCAGGGGCCGTCGCCGGACAGGCCTTCGGCCAGGGCCGGGGCCAGTTCGTCCGGGGTGGTCACGGTCATCCCCCGCGCCCCCATGGCCCGGCCGAAGGCCGCGAAATCATGGCCCGGCAGCTCGGCCAGGGCCGCCGCGCCCGGGCCCTGGGTCACCGCCCGCAGCCAGACATTGCCCAAGGCGCTGTTGTTGATGACCACATAGAGGATATTCAGGCCATAGCGCGCGGCCGTGGCCACCTCCATGCCGTGCATGAGCATGCACCCGTCGCCGGTCACGCAGGCCACGGGCACCTGCGGCAGGGCCGCCTTGACCCCGATGGCCGCGGGTATGGCCCAGCCCATGGGGCCAAGGTTGGCGGCCGTGTAATAGGTGCACGGCGCATAGCTTTGGAAATACTGCGCGAAAAAAGCCCGGTGCGCCCCGGAGTCGGCCACCACGGCCCCGTTTCGGGGCAGCGCCCGGCGCAGCTCGGCCGCGACCCGGGCCGGGTGCAAGGGCGCGGCGTCGCTTTGGGCGTTCTCCGGCTCGTAGCACATCGGGCCGGCCGCCTTGATGCCCCGCACCCAGGCCGCCCGGGACTCGTTGCCGGACCGGAAGCGCATGATCCGGGCCGAGCCGCCGTCCATCATGAAGGCCAGCGCCGCCCGGCAGTCACCCACCACAGGCACGTGGGCGTGAAACGTGCGGCCAATGACCGTGGGGTCCACGTCCACGTGGACCAGGGCGGCCTGCGGCAGCATCTTTTTGTCCCAAAAAAGCGTGTCGCGCTGGGAAAGCCCGCTTCCCAGCACGATCAGGACCTCCACCTGGCCGGACAGAAGGGTCTCGATGGCCGGGCGATGGCCGGCATAGCCGAAAATGCCCAGCGACAGGGGATGGTCTTCCGGAAAAACGCCCTTGGCCCGAAGCGTGGTGGCCACCGGAATCTGGAACTGCTCGACAAAGGCGACAAGGGCCTGGGACGCGCCGGACTTCTCCACCCCGGCCCCGGCCAGGATGCACACCCGGCTCGGGGCCGGGCCACCGCCCTCGGGCACCAGAATGCGCCACAACCGCTCCACGGCGGCAGCATCCACGAACCGGGGCCGGTACACGGTTTCGTCCAGGGGCTCCCAAGGGGCCGTCACCTCGGCCCGCTGCACGTCCAGGGGCAGGCTCATGTGCACCGGAGCCTTGGGGCCGGCCAGCATCCGGGTCAGGCAAAACCGCAGGTGATGGTGCGTCAGGTGGGGACTTTCCACGGCCAGGGAAGCGGCCGTGACCGGCGACAGCAGGGCCACGTCGTTTAAGCTCGCCGGCGAGGAATCCTGGAATCCCCCCCGTCCTTCCCAATCCGTGGGCACCTGGCCGGTGACGTAGAGCACGGGCGAGGCGTCGGCCCGGGCCGAGGCGGCCGCCGTGACCACATTGGTCACCCCGGGCCCGCCAATGGCCAGGCAGACCCCGAATTTGCCCGAAGCCCGGGCATAGCCGTCGGCCATGTAGGCCGCGCCGGATTCATGCCCGGCCACAATGGGGCGAATGCCTTCCGTCTCGGCCAAATCGGGAAGAAACGGATCGAGCAGGCCGCCCGGGACCAGAAACACATGGTCCACGCCTTCGGCCGCAACGGCGGACAGGAGATAGCGTGTGGCGCGCATGGCCGCTCCCGCGTTGGGGTTTCGCCGGATGTCGCATAGTGCGCCCGGGAAACCCCAACGTCAAGACGGGCGGCCTCAGGGCGAGGAAGAGGTCCCCCGGTAGCCCGGGGATTTCTCGACCAGATCGATCAGGAGCAGAACCATGGACAGGTCCCGCTTGGTTTCCGGGCTTATGGCCGAAAGCACGTAGTCCTTGAGCGACGCGCCCGTGCCCGGCATGTCCTGGCCGGTCTCCTGGCGCGCATTGTGGACGGTTTCCAGAAACGACAGCAGCAGATAGGGCCAAACGTCGTCGTAGTAGAGATGGTAGTCCAGTATCTCCTTGATCTTGAGTACCGCGAACATGATGTTGTCCGGTTCCCGATAATCCCGGGTCCACAAGTCCCGGTCGCTTAAGCGCGGCCGGCGCGGCGACGGGGCCGCGGCCTTGGGGTCCTGGGGTGGCCAGCCTTGGCGATGGGCGGTAAATTGCAGTATCTGGGCCATGCGCCTCCTCCCTGGCGGCGTTTCGCGCCGGCTTCCCGTCGGCGCGCGTGCATGTCCCCTCTTCGGCTGTTTTCCGAAATTCCTTTAGCGCCCGGGCAATAGTTTCCTCCAATGGCATCCTGCCGCAGTCATTGGAAAAAACGATTTCCCCTTGCCCCCGGCGCCGGATAGACGGGTATGGTTACAATCTGCCAGCCCTGGAGGAATCGCCATGAGCCAATCCGCCTACACCGAGATGTGGGAACGCCTGAACCTGGACATCCCGGCCCACGACGCCTTGCTTACGGTTTTGGGCAAGTTTTACGGGGACATCTACCTGTCCCAGGAAGGACGATTACGTGGCGCGCAGTACCTGGACTTTGTCCTGTCCGAGGTGCACGGGCTTCGCGTGCAGGAAATCCAGGCGGCCAAGGCTGCCGGCAAGAAGGTGGTGGGAACCTTTTGCGTGTTCGTGCCCGAGGAACTGACCCTGGCCGCCGGAGCCGTCCAGGTGGGGCTTTGCGCCGGAGCCAAGGCCGGGGCCGAGCGGGCCGAGACCATCCTGCCCCGCAACACCTGCGACCTGATCAAGTCCTTTGTGGGTTTCAAGCTGGCCCGGATCTGCCCCTACACCGAATCCTGCGACCTGGTGGTGGGCGAAACCACCTGCGACGGCAAGAAAAAGGCCTATGAGGCCTTTGGCGAGCTGGTCAACATGCACGTCATGGAAGTGCCCCAGCGCAAGGACGCCTGCGACCGGGCGCTTTTTCGGTCCGAGATCGAGCGCTACAAGGCCGTCCTGGAAGAACTGACCGGCAACGCCATCACCGTGGAGGCCCTGGGCCAGGCCACGGAAACGGTCAATGCCAAGCGCCGGGTCTTGCAGCGCCTCTCGGCCCTGCGCGCCGCCGACCCGGCCCCCATCTCGGGCCGCGACGCCCTGCTCGTCAACCAGATCAGCTTTTACGACGATCCGGTGCGCTTCACCGCCAAGATAGGCGAGCTGTGCGACGAGATCGAAGCCCGCGTGGTCAAGGGCCAGGGCGTGGCCCCGGCCGGCACGCCGCGCCTGCTTCTGGCCGGCTGTCCCATGGCCGTGCCCAACTGGAAGCTGCCGTATCTGATCGAAAGCTCGGGTGCGGTGGTGGTCGGCGAGGAATCGTGCGTGGGCAGCCGCAACACCCGGGACCTGACCGACGCCTCGGGCCAAACCATGGACGAGGCGCTCTGCGCCCTGACCGACCGGTATCTCAAGATCGACTGCGCCTGCTTCACGCCCAATGCCGAGCGCCTGGAAAACATCGCAACCATGGCCCGGGAGCTCAACGTCGACGGCGTCATCCATTACGGGCTGCTTTTCTGCCAGCCCTATGCCCACGAGGCCTTCAAGGTGGGCAAGGCCATGGAGGCGGCCGGCATTCCGTTCCTTTCCATCGAAACGGACTATGGCATGGAGGATGTGGGCCAGCTCAAGACCCGGGTGGAAGCCTTTGTGGAGACCTTGAAGTGACGGAGGCGGCGGGACTGGACATCGGCTCGCGAAGCATCGAGCTGGTGGTGCTGCGCGGCGGCGCGGTCACGGCCACCCGCCGCCTGCCCACCACCTTTGATCCGATCAAACAGGTGCGCTCCCTGTTTCCGGACGGCGCGCCCGAGCTTCTGGCCGTCACGGGCTACGGCCGGGAACTGGCCCGGGAGATATTCCCCCAAGCCCGGGCCATCACCGAGATCAAGGCCCATGCCCTGGGCGTGGCCCACCTCTTTCCCCAGGCCAGGATGCTTCTGGACATCGGCGGCCAGGACACCAAGGCCGTGGTGCTGCTCCCGGGCGGCAAGGTCGGCCGGTTCGAGATGAACGACCGCTGCGCCGCGGGCACGGGCAAGTTCCTGGAATACACGGCCGGGGTCTTCGGCCTGTCCGTGGAGGAATTCGGCCGCCTGGCCCTGACCGGGGACGACGCGCCGCTTTTAAGCTCCATGTGCACGGTGTTCGCCGAAACCGAGGCCACCACCCTGGCGGCCCGGGGCGTTTCGGCCGCCAACATCGCCCTGGGCCTGCACCAGGCCATTGTTGCGCGCACGGCCTCCATGCTGGCCCGGGTGGGCGTGACCCCGCCTGTGGCCTTTGTCGGCGGGGTGGCCAGAAATCCCTGCGTGGCCAGGCTCCTGGCCGCGTCCCTGGGTCTGGACCTGCTCATTCCCGACGACCCGGACCTGACCGGAGCCCTGGGCGCGGCCCTGTGGCTGGGTTCGCGCCTCTAGCACAATCCAGGCATTTCGTCCCGGCCCGCACCAATTTCATTTCCGTAATAAATAATTATTATTGTAACTTGATTCGCCTTCCTGGCGGGCCTATGTCGTTCACATATTAACGTCGGGTCAGCCACCCGGCGTTCGTGCGTCGAGGTCCCGTTGTCCCAAGCCGCACATCCGGAGGAAGGACGTATGAAACGGCTGAGCAGTCTTGCCTTGGCGGCTGTGTTGGTCCTGGGCGCTTTTGCCAGCGCCCTGGCCGCCACCGAAGTCAAGATGACTGGTGATGCGCGTATTTATGGAGACTTTTTTCAAAACCGGAACTTTACCGGCTGGAACAAGGCCGGTAACAAAACCGAAGACACCTTCGAGATCTGGGAGCGCTTCCGCCTGCGCAGCGACTTCGTGGCCAACGAGGCCGTGAAGTTCCGCCTGAGCGTGAAGGTGGAAGACGTCTGGGGCCACGGCACCTTTGTGGCCGCCAACCCGGACGCCTCCCAGTCGCTGCAGGTCTACGAGGCCTACACCCAGTTCAAGTGGCCGGGTTGCGCCGTGGAAATAACGGCCGGCTTGCAGAGCGTCACGCTGCCGCACAGCGCGCTGTTCTACAACAGCCCGATCTACAGCGACTACATGGCCGCCCTGACGGTGAACGCCCCGATCATTCCCGACACCCTGTCGGTGCTGGCCGGCTTTGGCCGCCTCATCGACACCAACCGGACCTACGACGCCACCACGACCCAGAAGCCCGACGAGCTCGATGCCTACTTCCTGGCCCTGCCCGTCACGGTGGATGGATTCAAGGCCACGCCGTGGGCCATGCTGGCCGTGGTCGGCCGCAATGCCGACTACAGCTTCAAGGACACCACCGACACCACGGACTCGGGCAACTCCTACGCCAACACCCTGGTCTCCGCGGCCAGCGCCTCGGGCCTGACCACGCCGGGCACGCTCGGCTACTGGAAGAACGGACAGAATCCGTACTTCTGGGTCGGCGGCGCGTTCGAGGTGACCGCCCTTGATCCGGTGCGCTTCTACGCCGACGTCATCTACGGCGGCGGCGCCCAAAGCGACCACAAGGCGGCCAAGCGCGAAGGCTGGTTCATCGACGCCGCAGCCGAGTACACCGGCTGGGATATGGTCACCCCCCAGGTGTTCGCCTGGTGGTCCACCGGCGAAGACAAGTCCACGCGCAACGGCTCCGAGCGCATGCCCTACATGCGTTCCCAGTGGGGTCCGGGCAACAGCTTCCTGTTCGACAACAGCCAGGAGCTGGCCAAGGGTTCCAACATGTACGTGAGCCCGGTGGGCAACTACGGTATCGGCGCTTCGCTCAACAACATGTCGTTTATCGAAAAGTTGTCGCACCGCCTGACCTTCGTCTACCTGCGCGGCAACAACTCGCCCCGGGCCCTGCGCGACTCGCGGCTGTACTACAACTCCAACTACTTCACCATGGGCCATGACCTGACGACCAATGAGTATCTTTACGGTCTGAACTTCGACACGAAGTACATGATCTACGAGAACCTGGCCGCCGTCATGGAAACGGGCTGGGCTCACGGCCAGTTCCAGGAAAGCGTTTGGGGTCATCGTCTGGCCCATCAGGCCGACAAGAACGACAACAACGCCTGGAAGGTCGCGTTCGGCCTGACCTACAAGTTCTAGGCGGCCATCGGTACCTGCGACGCACGGACCGGAGCCTTCGGGCTCCGGTTTTTTTTGCGCTCCGGCCCGGCCGTGTTGACGGGCCAGGGCCGATCGGCAAAACAACCGGAAACAGGAGGAAACGACATGGAGAAAAAAACCGTTGCCACGGCAGCCGCGCCCCAGGCCATTGGCCCCTATTCCCTGGGCGTGTGGGCCGGGGACCTGCTTTTTGTTTCCGGCCAGACGCCCACGGACCCGGCCACCGGCGCCATTGTGGCCGGATCCGTGGCCGAACAGACGCACCAGACCATTCGAAACGTCCGGGCCGTTCTGGAAGCCGCCGGCCTTGGCCTGGAAAACGTGGTCAAATGCACGCTGTTCATCAAGGACATGAACGACTTCGGCGCCATCAACGCCATCTATGCCGAGTATTTCAAGCCGCCCTACCCGGCCCGCTCCTGCGTGGAGGTGGCCCGGCTTCCCCGCGACGTGCTGGTGGAGCTGGAGGTGGTGGCTGCCCGCTAGAATTGTGTCCTTGAAGATGTAACGGAAGACCGCACTGGACGTTCCAGTGTACCGCTCCAAAACCGCTATGGGTTTCCAAAGGGAGGAACCCGTTGGTCGCCGAAGGCTTCAAAAACGACTCTTTGTGCAAGTCCGGAAGCCGCCGGTCGCGGCCAAGGCGCTTTTCCCGGCTTGACTTTCCGGGCCGGCCCGGGAATCCTGAGGCGTTGTGGCTGCAAGCAAGGGAGCACGCATGAACAACGTCAAAGGCGTCGACGCCGAGGCTGGCGGCAAACGGTTTCGGGCGGCCCGGATCTTTTCCGTACCCGATGATGTCAAATTCCTGGACACCCTGGAACTGACCCGGCTTTCCGACGCCTTCACGGCCTGGACCGAACGGGCCGGACGGCCGGACGTGGCGGTTTCCCGCAACCGGGTGCGCCTGATCTACCTGATGCTGCGCCACACCGGAGCCCGGCTGGGCGAGGTGCTGGCCTTGAACGACAAGACCGACGTCGACCTGGACAACCTGTCGGTCATGCTCGGGGGGGGCGGCGGCGAGGGCCGGGAAGTCCAGATTCCGGCCGAGCTGGGCGACGCCCTGGCGGCTGTTTTTGCCGAGCCTGCCTATGCCTCGCTTCGGGGCACGCTTTTTCGGCTGGACCAGGGGCACGTGCGCCGCAAATTCTATGAGCGGGCCGAGGAATGCGGCTTTACCAAGGAACTGGTCAACCCGAGCACCATCCGCCGCTCCAGGGCCGTGGAACTGTTGCGCGAGGACGTGCCCCTGCCCGTGGTCCAGCGCATCCTCGGCCACTCCACGGCCGACCTGACCGCGGCCTTCCTGCATTTGCCCGAGGAACAGCGCCGCAAGGTGGAACGCCAGGTGCTGACCCGGGAAACCCGGCGCACCAGCGCCCGCAACGCCTTTTTCGGCCGGGTGGCCCAGGTGCAAAAGGGCGACATCCAGTCCCTGGTGGTGGTGGAAAGCCTGGGCGGCCATGCCGTTTCCTCGGTCATCACCAACGAGAGCCTCAAAAACCTGGGCGTGACCGAAGGCAGCTTTGTCACGGCCGAAATCAAGGCCCCGTGGGTGGTGCTGGAGTGCTGCGACGAGATGCCCCGGGCCACGGCGTCCAACCGTTTCCTGGGCGAGGTGGAACTGATACGCTCCGGGGAGCTCACGGCCGAAGTCATCCTGGCCCTGGCCGACGGCACCCGCCTGTGCGCCCTGATCACGACCCAGAGCGTGCGCGAGCTGGGCCTGGCCGAGGGCCAGAAGCTGTGGGCCATGTTCAACGCCTTTGCCGTGGTGCTGCACGTGGAATAAGCCCAAGGCAAGCCGGGTTGCCCGGGGAGACCGACCATGAAAACCCTCATCGTCTGCCTGGACGGTTCGCCGCCCTCCCTGCTGGCCCTGGAAAAGGCCCTGGACCAGGCCGCCTGCGGCGTCGTGGACATCCTGGCCGTCACGGCCGTGGAAGCCCTGTCCTTTTTCGATTGCGAGGCCAAGGACTGTGAAACGGTTTTCAAGTCCGTCATGGCCGAGCCCAAAAAGATTCTGGCCGAGGCCGAGCAACTGGCCCGGCAGCGGGGCCTGACCATCCGCACCCTGGCCGCGCCCGGCCGTCCGGCCGAGACCGTGGCCCGCATCGCCCGGCAGGAAAACGCCGAGGCCATCTACATCGGCAGCCGGGGCAAGGACGACGTGGAAAACCTGCTTCTGGGCAGCGTTTCCACCCGTCTGGTCCAGATCGCGCCCTGCACCGTGGTGGTGGTGCGCTAGGGCGCCGTCACTTCTTCGGAATCTCCGGCGTCCTGGCCACCAGGTGAGACGGCGAGACGTCCGCGTCCGGTCCCAGCCGGGCCTCGGCCGATTCCGGCCCCACCCGCAGGACCGTCATTGTCCCCACAAGCCGCTGTTTCGGGTCGAACAGGTACAGGCTGTCGCCCTCGCCCACGCCATGATCGGCCCCCAGGCCGACCAGCAGTTCCCAATGGTCCTTTTCCCGGGCCAGCTTGTAGATGGGGCCAAGGCCCCGGGCCTGCAGGCCCGCATCCTCGCGGCCGGCCCGGCCAAAGGCCTGGAACAGGAGCAGCGCCGCCAGGGGTACGATGGCCGAAACCACCCACCAGGGGCCAACCCCCAGGTAGCGTTCGGACAGGGAGGCGTAGCTGGCCCGCAGGGACGCGGCATCGGGGAAAACCGCCACCTGGACCCGCGAAGGCTCCCGGTCCGCCGCCTCCCGGTCGATGACCTCCCGGGGGAACACCTCCACCACGTACCGGCCGGCCGCCACTTCCGGAGCCACAATCAGTTCCCCGCGCCAGACCCGGCCCCGCAGCTCCAGGAAACGGACCGACACCCCGGGCGCATCGGCCTTTTGATCCAGCACCTTGGCGTTGAGCAGCGCCACCCGCTCGGACTCCCGGGCCGCGTCTTCGGACCGCGGCAGCAGATTGACGTTCTCCACGGCCACGGGGAGCTTGCCCACCACCTGGTGGCGCGTTCCGGGCAGGGCGCGCAGCACCTCGCTGCGGGCGTCGAAAACGAGGTACAAGACGATGTCCGCCATGCCGGCCAGAAACAGGATGAAAAGCAGCACCGACAGCCGCGGCAGGATTTTTCTCATCACAGCCCCCTACCCGGCGACCGCCCCAGGGTCGGATGTTGCCTGCGCGGCCGCTTCCCGGCGCTTGAACCATTGCAGCAAGGCGAACGACACGAGCACCGTGGGCGCGAACAGGGGCACGTAAGCGGTCAGGAAGGTCTCGGAAAAATCGGCCGTGGTGGTGAAGCCGCGGTAAAAGGCGTAAGCAAGCTCCGCCACGAGCAGGACATCCATGCCGATGAGGGTCATGATCCGCTTGGCCGGATAGGACAGGGACATGGCGCGCTCCTTCTGGGGGAGGCGCCCCGTTTCCGGAACGCCTCCCTGGTTTGGGTGTGGGGGGTTATTTTTTGCGCAGGTCCTGCTTGGAAACGTTCATGACCTTGGCCGCCACCTTTTTTTCGCCTTCCACGGTATAGGCGATGCGCAGGATGTCGCCGGGCTCGGGATTGATGCCGATCTTGGCCTGGCTTACGTCGTAGACGGTCTGGATGCCCGTTGTCTTGCCGTAGGGGCTGGCCTGGTCGAAGTTGGTGTCATACTCCTCGATCTTGACGGTTTTCTGGTCCTTGTTGTTTTCCAGGCACTTGCCCTGGACCACGCCGAAGGCCAGGGCCTGCCCGGCCAGGAACGTCACCAGGGTCAGGGCCGCGGCGGTCAGGAACGCGTGACAACGCATGGTGTATCCTCCTTTGCTGTCGGCTAGGCCGATTGTTGGGCCTGGGCCCTTTTGGCGCGCAGTTCCTGGGCGGCGCCCGTGAGCATGATCTTGATGATCCACAGGCAGATCAGGCTGATGGTGCTCAGGATGACCACGGCGGCCAGGACGTCGAACTTGAACTGCTTGAGGATGATGGAGAGCATGCAGCACAGCACGGCCACGCCAAAGGCCAGGCGGATGCCGTAGCCCCGGGCGTATTTGGTGGCCACGGTGCCGAGCTGGGCCCCGATGGCCGCGCCGGTGAGCATCACGAACACGGCCACGAGCTCGATGCGGCCCTTGAGGGCGTAGGTGAAAGCGCCATAGAGGCCCGAGATCATGACCTCGAACAGGTCGGTGCCCACGGCGATGTGGGTCGGGCAGCCGATCAGGTAGACCAGGGCCGGCATGCGGAACAGGCCGCCGCCGATGCCCAGGAAGCCGGCCATCACGCCGGTGATGTAGCTGACCAGGATCGGCAGCCAGGCCGAGCAGGTGAAGCCGGCCGTCTTGAAATGCATCATGGGCGGGATGTTGAGCTTGTGCATGGTCTTGTACCAGGTCAAGCCCTCGGTGCCGTGCTGGCCGGTCACGCCGGCCTTCTTTTTCCGGACGGCCTTGGAGTAGTCGTAAAAGACCATCCAGGCGATGAGCGCCAAAAGCACCACGTACACCCAGCGCACCACCGGGCCGATGGTGCCCAGGCGTTCGAGCTTCATGATGATCTGGGCCCCGCACTCGATGCCGATCATGGTGCCCACGAGCATGACGATGCCCAGTTTGTAGTCCACGTTGCCGAACTTGGCGTGGCGCATGGTGGAGATCATGGATTTGCCCGCAATGTGGGCGATGTCCGTACCAATGGCGAAGGCCATGGGAAAGCCCAGGATATTGAGCCCGGGGGTGACCATCCAGGCCCCGGCCATGCCGAAGAATCCGCCGATGACGCCCACCGAGAAGCCGATCAGCACGAGGCCGGGCCACAGTATCTTTACGCCGGCGATGGGCATGTACATATAGAGCCAGCTGGCATCCATTGCATATCCTCCGTTGGTTTCTTCGGCCTAGTGCTCGATGATCTTGCGGGACTTCAGGTCAAGGCCCGTGCGCGACATGATCATGTCCATGAACACGCCCAGAAAGCAGCCGTAGCCGGCGGTCAGGATCACGGCCCAGACCGCGAACAGGACCGGGTTGAAATTGTAAAGGTCGGCAAAATACCTGAGTATGCTGGACGAGATGACCCGGGTATCGGCCACCACGACGAGCTCCGAGGCTCCCCCGCCGCCGGCGGCCAGGGCCAGGGCCGGAACGAAAAGCCCCGCCAGCAGGGCGCCCATTGTCAGCCAGGTTCTGCGATGCATGCGATCCTCCATCTGTTGCGGTTGCTTGACCACAAACACGGAACAGGGCGCGGGCCTCCGGGTGGTGGTTTCGGGGACAGCCGCACCGGCCTGCGACGTGCTTGTTCCAAAAAGAGCAACCGCCATGCCATCTGCAAATTTTTGAAAATTTAGATAATAGCTTAGGTAGTTTATAAAAAAAGGCAAAATCAGACATTGACAGGCAGGCCTTTTCTGGCATGACCACAGAGAGGCGTAGACGGGTAAAACATATTGAATTGACAAGAAAAATAAAAAGACCGGCAAAATCGGGCAACGAAAACACCATTCCGGCAATCCCGATCTGGCCGGATACCTGTTGAACCTCCTCGCCGGAAGAGGGGCCGCCATGCCCTGGATCGACCTGGCCAGCCGGGTGCAGTCGCGTTTTCTGCCGTTTTCCACCACGCGGCGGATGCGCATCCGCAGCAAGCTCCTGGCCGTGCTCATCCCTTCGGTGGTGGCCATCTTGCTGATCACGGGCTACTTCACCTATTCGTTCTCGCAACAATTCCTGCAAACGGCCCTGGAACGCATCGGAACCGTGCAAACCCTGGGTGTGGCCGCCGCCCTGGAAGCCTTTCTGGCAACAGCCAGGCGCGACCTCCTCTTTTATGCCGACCAGGCCGCGGACCCCGAAGCCATGCGCGCCTACCTCAAGCGCACCAATGCCCTGCGCCAGGCCCCCTACCGGGAATTCGGCTACCTGGACCTGGAAGGACACGACCATGTCTACTTGATCACGGACCAGCACCGGCTCCTGCGCCTTTCCGCCGGGGACATCGACGACGTTCGGCCGAGCCCTTTCCAGCTCCTGGACCAGGGCCGGGGGCTCAAGGCCGGGGAGGTCCGCATCGGTCCCATCACGCGCCTGGACTACCATTACGACGCCGACCCGGCGAAGGAACACATCGTCTCCACCGAGGTGCTGCGCCTGATCACGCCCCGGATGGGGCCCTCGGGCAAGATCCTGGGCATCTACGTGCTCAGCATCGGCGCCCGGGACCTGCGCAACATCCTGTCGCTCTACAACTCGGACCAATCCCCCCTCCACGGATTCAAGCGCAGCCCCGAGGTCCGTTACGGCTTTCTGTTCGACACCGAAGGCTGGGTGCTCTTCCAGTCCGAGGATCTGGACAAGCCCCTTCGGGAGCTCACCACCTACCTGGCCCGGGCCGGCTATTCCGGCACCCTGGGCCGCCGGGGCATGGAATCGGCCTTCCGGCCGGAATCCGGCCACAAGAACTATTGGAAAATGGTGGAGGAAGTGCGCGAGGGCAGGAGCGGCATCATCAACAAGGCCGACACCGCCCAGCAGGAAGTGGGGGATTACAAGGCCTTTTACATGCCCTACGCGCCGGTGCGCTTCCAGGTCGCCGAGGACGCCCCGCCCGTGGTCGTGGCCGGGGTGGCCTGCATGGACAAGAGCCAGATGACGCTTCGGGCCGGCTACAAGCAGATCGACGTGATCTTCATCATAACCATGGCCACCATTTGCGTTGTTTCCGGCATCATCTACCTCCTGTCCCGCACCATCACCCGCCCTATCATCGAACTCTCCCGCCAGGTCACTCGCATCGAAACCTCCGGCGAACTCGCAGGCATCTCCCTGCCCGACCATGACTACGAAACCAGCCTGCTCAAAAACGCGCTCAACCGCATGATCGAAGCCATCAAGCAGCAGATGGCGGAGATACGGGCCCGGGACCGCAAACTCGAACACACGCGCATGCGGGAGCAGGCCAGCCTGGAGCCGGCGGCTGGGGGGAGCGCAGCCAGCGGCCCCTTTCCCGAGATCAAGGGGGCCGGCCCCCTGGTGGATCGCCTCAAGGCCGACCTGGCCAAGGCCGCCCAGGTGGAGGCCGATGTCTTGATCACCGGCGAAACCGGCACGGGAAAGCAGCTCGCCGCCGAGGCCATCCACCGCTCCAGCCGCCGCTTCGGCCATCCCTTCATTTCCATCAATTGCGGGGCGCTGGATGAAAACCTGCTGCTGGACACCCTCTTCGGGCACGTCAAGGGGGCGTTCACCGAGGCCAAGGCCGACCGCAAGGGGGCATTCGTGGAAGCAGAGGGCGGCATCCTCTTTCTGGACGAGATCCAGACCGCCACGCCCAAGGTCCAGCAGGCGCTGCTGCGGGCCATTGCCATGCGCCGGGTGCGCCCCTTGGGCAGCGATCGGGAAATCGCCGTGGATGTGCGGCTCATTGCCGCCACCAACGTGGACTTGCGGGAATTTATCGAGGCCGGGCGCTTTCGCGAAGACCTTTACTTCCGCCTCAAGGTCATCTCCATAACCACTCCGCCCCTGCGGCTGCACAAGGAAAGCATCTCCATCCTGGTGCGCCATTTCCTCAAGCAGGCCGGAGCCAGCGTGGACAAGCCGGGCCTGGGCCTTTCCCGGGGCGCCCTGGCCAAGCTTTCCGCCTACAACTGGCCGGGCAACACCCGGGAACTCAAGCACTGTATCCTGCGGGCCGCGGTGATGTCCGAGCAGAGCATCATCCAGGACGCCGACATCCTCCTGGACGGCGAAATCGGCCTGTGGCAGGGCGACGCCCTGGAGCCGGACCCGGCCGCGCCGCTCTCCGAGCCTTATACGGACCCGCCGACCCGGCCTCCCCACGGGGGAGCGGCCCCTCCCCGGCCAGGCCCAACCCTCAATCCGCGCCAAGCCAGGGCCTTGCCGGCCATCGTCAGGGAAGGGTCGGTCACCCGGGGCCGCTATCAGGAACTGGTGGGCAACCTCCCCCAGCGAACGGCCGCACACGACCTCAGGGACATGGTGGAGAAAGGGTTGCTGGCGCGCCTCGGCAGCGGGCCGGCCACCCGCTACGAACCCACGGCCCACGGAATTTCGGCCGCGGGCCTGGGTCCGTCTGGGGAGGACGCCCAAAAGAGTCGTTTTTGAGGCCTTCGGCGACCAAAGGGCTTTGCCCTTTGGAAACTCATAATGGATTGAGGGTATTACGATGTAGCGGCCATGGTCGCGTTATGTTTGATTGAGGAAAGGCCCGGCCTGGGGGTGGCCCGCCGGCTGCCGGCTACGGCCTGGGCTCGGGCTTCCGGGCCTTCCGGACGCCCGGGCCAGGGCGCCAACGCCAAGACGCCGCCCAGCCAAAGGCCGGGCGGCGTCTTTCATACTCTTTCCCTGCTTTCGCCTAGAAGTACTGCTGGATGCCCATGGGGTCCTTGAATTCGATCTCGGGCTGCTCGCCGAGCTTCTTCTCGCCCCGGCCTTGCAGGTACTTGGCCAGCTCCAGGTCCACCCGAAGCGGCACCTCCACCCCGGCCTTGGTCAGGGCCTGGCGCAGGAACGCCTCGGCCTTGACGGCAAAGGCAATGGAATCGCCCAGCACGCGCAGGGCTTCGGTGGGGTTGTGGAAGCCCACGGAGTTTTCCGCGCCGATAAAAAGGGACCGGTAGAAGGCCTGCTCGTAAAAGTCCTTGGCCTTGTCGTAGAACTCCTTGTCAATGGTCTTGCCCGCGGCCTGGGCCTTGTGCACGGCCTCGAAGAGCTTGGCCGTGGTGGCCGTGGCGTAGCCGGCCCGCAACTGGATGGACACGGTGCGGTCCTGGATGGCGATGACCTGCTGCTTGAGCCAGTCCGCGGTCTCGGTATGGCACTGCATGCAGGCCTTCATGTCGTTTTTGATCGGACTCATGACCCGGTGGTCCGAGACCTTGTGGATGCCGATCTTGGTGTAGGGCATGTGGCAGTCGGCGCAGGCCGCCCCGGCCTTCCAGTGCACGCTGTTGTTGGAGAACAGCTCGAATTCCGGGTGCCGGATGAAGGCCAGCTTGAAGCCGGTCACGGTCTGGGTCCATTCCTTGAATGCATCGTCGCTGCGCAGCTTATCGATGATGTTCTCAATGGAAATGCCGCCCCACTTGCTGTTTTGCCAGGGGAAAAACAGGCCCACGGACTGCATCTGGGCATTTTTCGGAATGCTGTAGGTCACGTGGCACTGGGCGCAGATCACGGAGCGCATTTCCTGGCGGGGAAGGTTGCGCCAGTCCACACCCATGGATTGCAGGGCCGGCACCAGGGTGAAGTCCCGGGAGACCTTGAGCGTCATGTCCTTGTTGTCGTGGCAGTCGATGCAGGCCACGCCCAGGGTCTTGAACTGCTCCGGTATCTTGCCCAGGACTTCCTTGAAGGACAGCTTGTAGTAGTCCTCGCCCATTTCCCGGCGAAGCCCCGGGGCATAGGGCGTTTTGCAGCTCAAGCACACGCCGCCGGCCTTGAGCCGGGAGGCGTCGATCTCCAGCTGGTCGCGCAGCATGTTGGCGTGGCCCCTGGGCTCGTTGTATTCCACCCCGAAGCCCCAGCCGTTGAAAAGCAGGGCCATGTAGGGGTATTCGGCCAGCTTGTCGTAGGAGATGTGGTCCGCGTCAAAGCCGCGCTTGTACTTGCTCTTGCCGGCCGGCTCGGGCTGTTCGGTCTTTTTCCACAACTCGTATTCCTCGGGATAGGCCTTGCCCCACACCGTGGGGTCGATTTCGCCGTCGGGAATGATCACGGTCTTGACCGGTTCGGGTTTGGGCGGCGAACAGGCGTAGGGAACAAACAAAAAGGCGGACAGGGTCACGATCAAGACGGCATTGGCCACGGTTTTGCCCCGCATGGTCATCCCTCTCTTGGCGGCAAGCGGTTGCCGGTTCATCGCGTTTCCAGGGCGCCGGTACGCTTGTGGGCGATCCGGCGGTGGCAGTCCCAGCAGGTACGCTGCGTGTCGATCATTTCCACGGCGGTTTCATGACACCGCACGCAGTTGGCCTGCACCACTTCGCGCCCGTGTTCGGACAGCCGGATGTCGTCCGGAACACGGCCGGAATGGAACACCACCACATCCTTCATGCCGTCGATGGACTTCCAGACATAGTGGGCCACCGGGTTTTCGCCCGGCAGATGGCAGTCCACGCAGTTTTTCCGGCGATGGGCCCCCTGGTGGAACCAGGCCTCGTACTCGGCCTCCATGACGTGGCAGGAGGCGCAAAAAGCCGGGGTTTCGGACTTGGCCAGAAGCTGCGGCGGTCCGAGGGCCAGGAAAAGCCCGACCCCGACGGCGACAAGGCCCGCAACGACGAGGAGCTTGAATCTCCCGCGTCTGGTATGGACCATGACCCCCTCCCCTTGTTTGGTTTTATGCGTTTTGCATAACCCAAGAGGCTGTCCAGGGCAATCCCGGGGAGCCCAAAACAGCGTCACTGCAGACGCCGTGGACTCAAGGCCGGGGGAAAAGACTTTACAATATTGTCTGGCGCTTTGCGAACGGGAAAAACAACTGGGCGGAGCACGGTTCACGTGCCCCGCCCAGGATGCATTGGGCTTGAAATTGACAAGAAGGGGAAGAGCGGATCGCGGACGTCCTTCAAAAACAGGGGGATGCTTTTGAAGAAAAAATCAATGCGCGTTTTGCAACAATCAGGCGTAGCGTGAAACAGCAAGGGATGCCGCTTTGTAACACCTTCAAACCATTACGGGTTTCCAAAGGACAACGCCCTTTGGTCGCCGAAGGCTTCCAACACGACTCTCTTAGCAAGAACCTCATGGTTTACCTAGCCAGGCCCCTGGCGGCCGCGCAGGCGGGCCATGAGGGTCTCGGCCAGCCACAGGCCCACAAACACGCCCAGGGCGTTGGCCACGGCGTCGAGCATGCTGGCCGTGCGCCCGGGCACAAAGGACTGCCCCCACTCCAAAAGCCCGCCCAGGGGAATCATGCAGTAGGCGGCGGCCCTTGCCCGGTTGCCGCTGGCGAACGCCCACAGGGGCAGGCCGCCGAGCCAGGCATAGGCGGCCATATGGTAGAGCTTGTCCGCGTTCCAGAAGTCCACGGGCAGCTCCAGCCGGGGCAGCAGGGACACGTAAACCGTAGCCGCCACCGAGGCCAGCCACAGGGTCAAAAATGCCCGGCGCTTGGTCGTTGCCTGGATCACGGCTTAAGCCCCGGCCATCTGGCGCAGGCGGCGGATACGCTCCTCGGTGGGCGGATGGGTGGAAAAAAGCGAGGCCATGGACATGCCCGCAAAGGGATTCACGATGAACATGTTTTCCGTGGCCGGGTTGGCCTGCATGGGAATCTGGCGGCTGTAGTCATCAAGCTTGCCCAAGGCTCCGGCCAGGGCCAGGGGCGTGCCGGACAGGCGCGCGCCGGTCTCGTCGGCCAGGTATTCCCGGGACCGGGAAATGGCCATCTGGATGAGCGTGGCCGCAATGGGGGCCAGGATGGCCATGAGCAGGCCGCCGATGACGCCGCCACCGCCGCCCTCCTCGTCGCTGCTGCGCCCGCCCCCGAAAATGGCTGTCCACTGGAGCATGTTGGCCAGCATCATGACCGCGCCGCCGAGCACGGCCGCAATGGACTGGATGAGGATGTCGCGGTTTTTGACGTGCCCCATCTCGTGGGCCAGGACCCCGCGCAACTCCTCGGGAGAGAGCAGGCGCAGGATGCCCTGGGTCACGGCCACCACGGCATGCTCGGGATTGCGGCCCGTGGCAAAGGCATTGGGGGAATCCTGGGGAATGAGCATGACCCGGGGCTTGGGCAGGCCGGCGTTTCGGGCCAGCTCTTCCACCATGGCGTGCAGGCCCGGGGCGTCGGCCGGGGAAAGCTCCTGGGCCCGGTACATGGACAGGACGATCTTGTCGGAAAACCAGTAGCTGCCGATGTTCATGACCAGGGCCAGGAAAAAGGCGATGACAAGGCCGCTGCGCCCACCCAGGGCCTGGCCGACGACAAGGATCAGGGCGGTCAAAAGCCCCAGAAGCAGGGCGGTCTTGATCTGGCTGCTCATGCTGCGTCGTTCCTCCCGATTACGGTCCTCAATAAGCAAAGACCCCGCCCGGTCCTTATGGGGGGCCAGGCGAGGTCGGTTGTGCATTCGTTTCTGCGTTGCCGCGGTACGCTTCCGTAACGCCCTTGCGGGCCTCGCGCCGGCTTGTTCCGGCCCTTGCGGCCGGGCCGCGCCCGAAGGTCAGGCGATCGGGCAAGTCCTTTCGCCTTGTGGGTCCCGGGGAGAACCCCCGGGGCCGCGGCTTGGCGGCGACTCGATTCGCCGGTTATGCAATACTGTCCTCAAGTTGGCGAGAAAACCTCCCGCACGAAAATCCTTGGTGCGTTGCCAGAAAACCAGGTCCTTTACCCTCGTCTCTCTGCGTCGGCTTTGTCCGGCCGCCTGGGCCGGGGCCGATCCCGCGTCATCCGGCAAGGGTTGCGTACCCCTTGCCACTAAGCCCGCCAGTCTGTGCTACCGGGCCTTGCGTCGCGGCGACTCCATTCGCCGGGTATGGGAGATGAGGTTCGTGGCGGCGCATCCTCCTGCTCGGGTTCACCCGCGTTTTGCGGGCTGCCGTTGATTGTAGATTTAATACTTCCGGTCCCGATGTAAAGCGAAATCTGCGCAAATTTTGACCCGGGGATCGGCCGCAAAAAGGCTGACGGCCTGTCCGTCCGCGCCAACAAGCTCCCGGGACAGGAAAACCGCAGCCACCTGTCGGCCCGGCCCCCCGGGCGCGTCCAGAAAAAGGCGCGTGCCCTGGGCCCGGCCGGACACCTCCTGCCGCCTTCCCGAATCCCATTCGATGGCCGCCGCTGCCGCGCCCTGGGCCAGGGGCCTGGAAAAATGCACCACCGGCCCCGCCTCTCCCCAGGACAGGGCCACAGGGCGCGGCCCTTCATCGTACCCCACAGCCGCATCCTCGGGCGGGCAAAAGACAAAGGGCGGCGCCGGCGGGGGCGCGCCGTGGGGCTGGCGGGCCCCGATCACGGCTGTGGCATCGGAGCGCCAGTCATAGTCCCCGGGCCAGTCCAGGCCAGCCCGAAGGCTTAAGGGCGCGGCAGCCGGCGTCTCTCCGACCAGGCCCGCCAGGCGCAGGTCGCCGGCAAAGGGGTCCGCGAACCGGGCTCCGGGATCGAAACGGCCCCGGGTCTCGAATCCGGCCGGGCCAAAGGCCTCGGGAAAGGGCCGGTTGGTCAGGTCATTGTCGAAAAAAAGCCCGTCCGCCTTGGGATCGTCCAAAAAATGCGGCGCGGCCACGAAGCTCGGCCCGGGCGCGTCCGGCCCCACGCAGCCGAAACGCTCGGGATCGGCCGTGGGCGGGAACACGCCGCAGGGCTGGGGGCAGCTTTCCGGGAACGGGCAGGGCGCATCGGGCTCGAAGCCGGCCAGGTCCCGGGGCGCGCAAAAAAGGACCACATTGTTCTGGTGGGTGAAATGCCGGGTGCGGCCTTCCTTGATCAAGTTGCTGCGCAGAAAAAAGCTGTTGTGGGCGGCCAGCACCGTACGCTCGGGCCTGGCTCCCGTGTCGTCGAACTTGTAGACCGTGCCGCCGGTGTTGTCTCCCTCGGGCTGGCCCGGCCGGTCGTTGAACCAGCCCTGGTTGCCGCAAAAATACCAGAACCCGCCTCCCACCTCGTCCAGGGAGAACCAGGCATGGGCATTGGCAATGGTGTTTTCCCGCACATGCCAGTTGACGGCCGTGCGTTCGGGCTCCACGGGATTGTCGCGCAAATTGTGGAACCGGTTGCGGTAGATTTCCACGTTGTGGTTGAGCCGCTTGGCCTTGGCCGCGTCGGCCTTGAGGCGAAAGCCGTTGAAGGCGTGGCACAGGATGTTGTTCCGGGCCACCACGCTGCCCGAGATGTCCACGGACCCGAACAGGCCGCCGTTGTAGAAATAATACCCGTCCCCGTCCTCCTGCTTGACGGCCTCCCAGGCAATGTCCCGCCACACCGCCCCGGACGGGTCCTGCCGCCAGTGGTTGTTCTCGAGCAGAATGTGATGGCTGGCCTCGCCCCGGGCAAAGACCAGGTAACGGCCGTCCCGGGCCATGAGGTTGCGCACGGTCACGTAGGAGCTGTCCTGCAAAAACAGAAACGACGGCCAGCAGGCTTCCACGGCCAGGTCCTCGAACACGATCCATTGGCAGGAAAAGAGCTTGAAAAAGGCGAAGTGCGAAGCCTCGGGCAGCCGGGCCAGGGCGATCTCGGCCTTGCCCTCGCCGTACAGGGGAGTGGCCAACCCCAGGCCCCGGATAACCAGTGGCGACTCGGACGTTCCCCGGATGCCGTCCAGGACAATGGATATGGGCCGCACCACGCACGGATCCAGGGGATCGGGGTCGGTCGGGGTCCAGTAGGCCCCGGGCAGAAGCTGCACCGTATCCCCGGGGCGGGCCGCGGCCACGGCCTTTTGCAGCGGCAGCGTGTCCACGGCCTGTCCGTCCACGAACCGTCTGTCGCCTCGGTAGGTGGCGTAAATGACGCGTCCGGCCTGGGCTTGCATACCTTCCTCCTGTGTTTCCTCCTCAGTGTATCGGGCTTTTTTTATTTGGCAATCTCCTCCGGGGCAGGTGCGCCGTTTACCCGGACCACGGCATCTGCTAGGCATACGGCATCGTTTACGGAGGATGCGGCCATGCCCCAGCGACCCAAGGTGGTGGTGACCCGGATGATTCCCGAGGCCGGATTGTCCATGCTTCGCGAGGCCTGCGACGTGTGGGTCAATCCCGAGGACCGCCCCCTGACCCGCGACGAGCTTTTAGCCCGCGCGCCCCAGGCCGACGGCGTCATCGGGCTTCTCACGGACCGCATCGACGCCGGCTTTTTCGACGCCGCCCCGAACCTTCGCGGCTATGCCAACTATGCCGTGGGCTTCGACAACATCGACGTGGCCGAAGCCACCCGGCGCGGCCTTCCCGTGTCCAACACCCCGGACGTCCTGACCACGGCCACGGCCGAGCTGGCCTGGGCCCTGATTTTCGCCGTGGCCCGGCGCATCGTGGAATCCGACGCGGTCCTGCGCTCGGGGACCTGGCCCGGCTGGGGACCGCTGCAATTCATTGGCCAGGAGATCACCGGCAAGACCCTGGGCATCTTCGGCCCGGGCCGCATCGGCACGGCCATGGCCCTCATGTCGCGGGGGTTTGCCATGCCCGTGGTCTATTGCGGCGGGAGAGCGCCCAACGAGACCCTGGAACGGGAGCTGGGGGCGCGCCGCCTGCCGTTCGAGGAATTCCTGGCCCAAAGCGACATCATCAGCATCCACGCCCCCCTGACCCCCCGGACGCGCCACGCCTTCGACGCCGCGGCCCTGGCCCGCATGAAGCCCACGGCCATGCTGATCAACACCGGTCGCGGCCCCATCATCGACGAGGCGGCCCTGGTGTCGGCCCTGGCCCATCGGCGCATCGCCGGGGCGGGCCTGGACGTCTACGAATTCGAGCCGCGCCTGGCCGACGGCCTTCGCGAGCGCGCAAACGCGGTCATCACCCCGCACATCGGCTCGGCCACGATCACGGCCCGGGAAGGCATGGCCCGGCTTGCCGCCCAAAACCTCCTGGCCATGCTCTCGGGCGGCCGGCCGCCCACCTGCCTCAACCCCGAGGTTTTGACGAAACCCGGCCAGGACCCGGCGCGATCTTGATCATTTCCGAAAAAAAAGCGCCTTCCCATCCGCGCTCCGCGGCGCACCGCTTTTTCCTGGGCCTTTGCCTGTTGGTCCTGGCCGTGCTGGCCCTTTATGGCACCCTTGGCGTGGGCCAGACCACCAGCGACGACCTGGTCTACGAGCACTACGTCATAACCGGCCGGCTGGGCGAGCTGACGCAAACCATGGCCCAGGGCGCGGGCCGGTTCCACCACTACCTGCACGTGGGCCTGACTTCGCTCCCCTATTTCCTGGACAGCGCCCCGTTGCGCCGGGCCGCGGCCCTGCTGCCGTTTCTGGGCTGCATCGCATCCCTGGCCTGGATCGCCGGCCGGATGTTCGCTTCCGAGGCCCTGGGCTTTCTGACAGCCCTTTTGTGCCTGGCCTTTTTCCAGGACAACTGGCACCACAACATCCTGACCGCCTATCCCCTGGTCTTTGACCTGGGCTTTTTGTGCCTGCTGTGGGCGCTTTACTGCCTCTGGCGCTATCTCGACTCCGGCCGCCTGCGGCTCCTTGTCCTGACCAACCTGCTTTCCTTCCTGGCCTATTGCCACTTCGAGGCCTTTGTCTGCTACCTGCCCGTGCTGTGGGGGCTGGTGCTGTGGCGCGGCCAGGGCACGGCCCAGGCCAAGGTCCGGGCCATGCTGGCCGCAAGCGCGGCCGTCCCGGTCTATCTCGTCCTGTACCTGGGCTACCGCTGGCTCCATCCCTCCCAGTACGGGGGAAACGCCCTGGCCCTGGCCGATCCGGTCCGCATCCTCAAGACCGTGGCCGCCTATAGTCTGGGCGCGTTCCCCCTGGCCGGGTTTTCCCTGAACCTGGATTTTATCAACCGCTTCCCGGTCATCACCAACCAGTTCGTCTTTTCTTTTGGCCAGTACCTGGCCAACCTGGCCGCCAACTGGCCGCGCCTGGCCCCGTCCTGGCTGGCCATGGCCCTGGTCACGGGCGGCGTGACCTGGTTTGTCCTGGCCCGAAGCGGGATTGCCTGGCGCTTCCGGGCCCTGCCCACGGCCCTGATGGCCTACGCCGTCTTTTGCCCCAACATCCTCATCGGCCTTTCCCCCAAATACCAGGCCGCCCTGGACCACGGCGACTTCTGGTACTGCACCACCACCTTTTCCTTTTACGCCATAGCCCTGGGCCTGGCCCTGACCGCCCTGTTCGTGGCCGGCCGCCTGGCCTCCCGGCCGGCCGCGCGCCGGACCCTAGCCGCAAGCCTGGCCGTGGCGGCCGCCCTGGCCACACTGGTGAACGCCTCGGTCAATGCCTCGGTGCTGCAAAGCAAGGTGGCCTCCCGGGCCCGGTGGCGGGCCGTGGACCTCCTGGCCAAAAGCCCGGCCCTGGCCGCGTTGCCGGAACACGCCGTCCTGGTGGCCCCGCAGCTTTTTAGCGCCGTGCATGAGGAACATGCGGGCCCGGACTATTGGGAGGCGTACCTCGCCCGGCGCACGGGCCGGCAGGTACAGGTAGTGGAACGCCTGGACCAGGACGTCCTGCCCCGGGAACCGCTTTTCGCCCTGCGCCTGTTGTCCGCCCCCACGGACCGGACTACGGTGGTTGCCCTGGCCCAAGTGGCGCGCCTGGGGCCGCCGTCGGCCGATCCCTACCAGCCCCGGCCCGACGCCCCGGAGCTCCTGGCCGGCCGGGTCACGGTCCTGGCCGACGCAACCAACCGCTATTTCGACATCTTCTACCAGGACAAAGGGGCGTTGCGGCAAAAGCCGGCCAGCGCCACCGGCCCGGCCCCAGGAT
The DNA here is from genome assembly GCA_964490985.1 of uncultured Desulfovibrionaceae bacterium. Lineage (GTDB taxonomy): Bacteria > Desulfobacterota > Desulfovibrionia > Desulfovibrionales > Desulfovibrionaceae > Solidesulfovibrio. Next base: position 138,962 of record CAZBER010000001.1, read on the forward strand.
ACGCCCAGACCGAAATTACGGGCGCATCCATTGCCGTGGACTCGCTCATCGCCCTGCCGGCCGGAGCGGCCATGGCCTATGCCCCCTCCCCTTTGATCCTGCGCTTTGGCCCGGGCTTTGCCGCGGCCGAAGCGAGCATTGCCGGCCCCATTGTCTGGGCCGGAGACCGGGCCGAGATGCTCCTTCGCAATACCGGGGATGCCGTGGCCACGGTCCGCCTGGGCTTTTCCCTGGTGGCCTTTTCCCCCCTGCGGCTGAACGTTTCCGGACCGGGCCTTTCCATCGAGCTGAACACCGCCGGGCTGTCCACGCCCGTGTCCCTGGAACTGCCCCTGCCGTCCGGGGAGACGCGCCTGGTCTTTTCAGCCGCGCCGCCGACAGCCGAGGCCAAGCGCTTCGGCATCCTGGGCGCAACCGTGGAGCCGGCCGGGGACGGACCCTAGGCCGGCATCTTCTCGTATCATCCGCAAATCCTTCCTTTCTTCCGACACGTCTTTCCCGGTTCCACGAATTGGGGAACGCCTTGGCCGCCACTCCATAAAACAGGGATCAGGCCGGGCCATCAATTTTTTAAAATTAATGATATTCGCGTGTTATAATCTAAAATCGCTTTGGCATGCCCCATGCTTAGAGAGAGGCCAAGAGCGAAGAGAAGAGAAGTTTAGGAAATAAAAAACTTCAACATACGAGGAGAACGACCATGTTGCGCACCATCCTGAATTTCGTCCGTGACGAAGAAGGCGCTTCCGCGGTGGAATACGGCCTGCTGGCCGCCCTGATCGCCGCCGTCATTATCGCCGGCGTCACAACCGTGGGCAGCAATCTTCAGGCGGTCTTCGAGTTTATTGGCGGGAAGATTAAGGCCCCCTCCTAAGTCAACACGACGCGGGCGAGGACAATTTCCGCAACATGACCGAAATCCTCGCCAGGGCCGCCCCCCGCTCGGGGGGCGGCCCTTTTGCGTCTAGAGCAGCGATGTCCACCAGTTGCGATGGGCCGCCCGGTAGGCGCCGATGCGGCGGCAGGCCGGATAGAGCAGGGCCACGGCCACAAGCCAGACCGCGTAGACCAGCCACAGGGGCGCGCCCGGGGCCGCTCCCCGGGGAATGGGGTCCCCGGCCCAGTTGGCCTGGCCCAAGGTGAGCCAGGCATAGGCCAGGCCCAGGCCGTGCAGCAGATAGAGATGGGCCAGGTAGAAAAAAAGCGGAGCCCGGCCATAGACCGAAAGCACCCGGCCGATTGCGCCGCGCGGGCGTTCGAAAAAGGCCAGGCAGCCGAAGGTTCCGGCCAGGGTGACCAGCAAGAAGAGCAGTGACGGCGGATACTTGGTCACATCCAGAAAGGAATACAGGGTGCGGCTGACCTCAGGAAAGACCCGCCACGCCCGGGGATCGCCATACCCGTTGGCCAGGCGCAGCAGGAGGAAAAGCCCCAGGCAACAAACACTCAGCCCCGCCAGCACACGCACCCGGCGCTTGGGAGCCAGGCCATAGAGCCGGCCGCACACGAACCCCAGGGGCATGACTCCGATCCAGGGGAGCAGCGGATAAAGGACAAAGCCGCGCATGCCCCCGATTTGCAGCCGGCCCGGCTCGTGCAGAAGCCGCCACAGCCAGCCCCACTCCCCCCAGGACGCGGCCGTGACGCCGTCCAGCAGGTTGTGGCCCAAAACCAGAACCAGGCCAAAGGCCAGCTTCACGCTGTCCGGCACGAAAAGCAGCCCGGCCATGAGCGCCATGCCCGCGCCCAAGACCCAGATGACCTGGAGCATGAACACCGTGCCGCTTCCCCAGCCCAGACCCCAGGCCCAGGACACCAGGCTGACCTCCAGCAGAATGCACAAAAGTCCCCGGGCCAGGCAGGAGGCGGCCTTGCGGCCGATTCTCGGGTCCCGGGCCAGGGACAAGGCCATGGACAGGCCGGTTAAAAGCACAAAGGTGGGGGCGCACACATGGGTGACGAAGCGGGTGAAAAAAAGCCAGGCATATGTGGTGGCCGGGTCGGTGGGGGAAGCCAGGGACGCGGTCAGGAAGTCGCGGCCATGGTCCAGGGCCATGAGCGCCATGACCAGGCCCCGCACGGCGTCAACGGCCAGGATGCGCCCGCCGGGGCCGACCGGAGCGGGATTCGGGGAGCCGGCGCGTTCGTCCATGCATCCCCCTAACACGGCCAGGCGGATGCGGTCCACGGCCCGAAGCGTCCATTGCCTTTGCCCGTGGACCCTGGCACAAGCTAGGGAAGCCGCCGCAATGACGCGACCGGGCCGCCGGGCCGATTCCCTGCTTTGCGCCGGACCGTGGAAAACCGGAAACCCTAAGGAGCGCCGACCATGAGCTTCACCATCAAAGAGCCGTCCCCCAGTGACCAGGCTCCGGAATTCGAGTGCATTTTCTGCAACGCGCCGGCCTTGCGGTCTTCCGAGGCCGCCCATTCGGCCACGGGCCAGACGTTCGAAGTCTTTTGCAAGAAATGCGGAGCCAGAAAGACGGTGACCACGAAAAAAAGCGCCGACGGCTCGCACTGGGAGCTGGACCAGGGCTAGCCGGCCGGCCCGTCCGGGGCATGGGCTGCGTCGAAGGCCGCAATTCCGCCTCCGCGCCCTTGCAGGCCAGACGCACCAGCTTGGGAATGATTCGGGTTCCGGATTCGTAATAGGCCACGGTGCGGCGGCTGAGTCCCAGAATCCGGGCGGCCCCGGTCAGGGAGAGCCCATGGGCGACCCGCCAGGCCCGGAACATTTCGGCCGGCATGGCCTCGCCGGCCTGCTCCAGGGCCAGCCGGCCCAGGTGATGCGCATCAACGGCCAAATCCTCATGGCCGGGCCAGATGATTTCCCAGCCGTCCTCCCCGACCTGGACCTGGCGGAAAAGGGCCGGGTCCCGAAGCGGAGCGAAAATCGACGCCGTGACGATCAGGTCGTCAAGGTCCACGCGATCCATGCGCCCGTCGTCCCAGGTCACGGCCACGGCATGCGGAGCATCGGCGGCCCGAACCGCCACGATGCGCTTGATGCTGTCCTTCATTCTCGTTCTCCGTTGAGCCGATCCCAGGCGGCCTGGATGGCGGCCTTGTTCTCGGCCGCCCAGCGCATGGCCCCTTCATATCCCCGGGCCTGGGCCGAACCGGCAATGATTTTCAGGGAGGCAATCTCCACCGCCAGCGCATACCCCGGCCCCTGTGTGAAAATGCGGGGGCGCATGATCCCTGGCATAAACCGCGATCCGCAGATTGCCGGGCCGGTGAACCGTTCCCATGAACGCTATCTCGTGCATCTCGTGCACTACGACAAGAGCCGGGCGTGTCTCCGGCAAAATAAGCGCGCGAGGAGAAAACAACCGTGAAGGCGTGTGCGTCATCGAGCATCGCTCTAGCGGATTTGACGAGCTTTAGGCATGGGTCCGGGACTCATTGACATTCTCCGAGGCGTGGGCAAATGAGGAAAAGACAGAGGGTAAGACCATGTTGCTGTTCGATGACTCCAAGAAGCTGGAAAAGGCCCTGGGCGAAGAAGCTGCCGAGGTGCTTATTAAGATCCTTGAAAAACAGGATGACGAGGTAAAACGGGAGCTTGCCACCAAACAGGATTTGCGGGAGTTGGAGTTGCGCCTCAAGCACGACCTGACCCTCCGCATGGGGGCGCTTTTCGCCGCGACCGTGGCCATCATCGCCGCGTTGAAGCTTTTTTCGTAGCCGGCCCGCGCACGACTTTTCAAGCTCCTCGGAAAACCGGGGGGCTTTTTTGTTGTCTAAGGGTTGACGGGCGAGGCGAAAATGGGGCGTCCTAGCCACAGCCGCGATTTCTTCTTGGCAGGGAAAAAGAAAACGGGTCAACTAAGATTTTTTTCTTAGCTAACCCGTTGGTTTTCTTATGGTGCCGAAGGGGAGACTCGAACTCCCACTCCCTTGCGGGAACTAGACCCTGAACCTAGCGTGTCTACCAATTCCACCACTTCGGCGTCGTGGAGATGGACTTCTATCCAACCTCCCCTGCCTTGGCAAGCAAAAAAACGCGGCCGGCAATTTTTTTTCGCAAGCCCGTTCCCCAGGCCCCCGGGTTGAATCCAACCGGCTTTTGGGATAGCTAAGGGCCGCCTGGACGGGTTTTCGTTCGCCAGCCCCGCCCGCCGGCTACCCCATGATCGTCGTCACCCGCATCGAGGACATCCACGACGCCTTAACCGGCACCTGCCTGACCATCGGCAATTTCGACGGCGTGCACATGGGGCACGCCAAGCTCCTGCAGCGCGTGCGCGACCGGGCCGCGGCCGCCTCCCTGGTCAGCGTGGCCCTGACCTTCGATCCCCATCCCCGCCGGGTGCTCCTGGGCCAGGCCGCCCCGCCGGCCATCACCTCCACCGAACACAAGCTCGAATGCATCGAGGCCAACGGCGTCCAGGTGGCCGTGGTCCTGCCCTTTACCCGGGAGCTGGCCGGCCGGGAGCCCGAGGACTTCGTGCGCGAGGTATTGGTGGAGGGACTTTCCCTCAAATACCTGGTCATCGGCTATGACTACGCCTTTGGCCGTGGCCGCAAGGGCAATTTCGAGCTGCTCTCCGCCCTGGGCCAGAAATACGGCTTCGGCGTGGAACGGCTCGACCCGGTCATCATCAACGGCGCAGTGGTTTCCTCCACCCGCATCCGGGACATGGTCCAGGCCGGCGAGGTCTGGGAGGCCCGGCCGTTGCTCGGCCGATTTCACCAGATTCGCGGCATTGTGGTCCACGGCCAGAAGCGCGGCCGCAAGCTCGGCTTTCCCACGGCCAACCTGGCCCTGCGCGACGAGCTCGTGCCCCTGCCCGGCGTGTATGCCGTCTGGGTGGAGGTCGACGGCGTGATCCGGGCCGGCGTGGCCAACATCGGCAGAAATCCCACCTTTGGCGAAAACGAGATGTCCGTGGAGGCCCACATCCTGGATTTCAAGGGCAAGATCTACGACCGCCCCATCCGCGTGCATTTCGTCCAGCGTATCCGGGCCGAGAAAAAATTCTCCGGCCCGGACGAACTGTCCGCCCGCATCCGCGAGGACATCGGCCTGGCCCGCATGATCCTGGCCGCCCCGGACGCCCGGCCCTAGACGCCGGCCGCAAACGTTCATGAACCAGGACGCTCCCTCCCCAAGACGACCGGTTTCCTCGTTTTGGCGGCGACCCCAGGTCGTGTGGCGACGCCTGGTCCGGCGCTACAAGCGCATCGGCCTGGTGCGCTGGCTGGCCCTGGGCGTGGTGGCCGGCCTGTGCTCGGGCGCCCTGGCCGTGCTCTTCTATCTGGGCGTGGAAGGCCTCAAGCACCTGTGCCAGGTCCATCTGGCCGGGCTGTCCCTGCCCTCCCCGGCCGGCGAAACCCTGCTCCACGGCCAGCCCGGGCCGTACCGCCCCTGGCTCATTCCGGTTTTCACCACAGCCGTGGGGCTTGTCACCGGGATTTTGGCCAAGCGCTTCATTCCCGAGGCCATGGACGGGGCCACGGACGGCACCGACGCCATGATCAAGGCCTTTCACCGCCAATCCGGCGTGATCAGGCCCCTGGTGCCCCTGATCAAGGGCGCAACCTCCATCCTGACCATTGCCTCGGGCGGCAGCGCCGGCCGGGAAGGCCCCATCTCCCAGCTCGGGGCGGGCATGGGCTCGTTTCTGGCCGAAAAATTCCGGCTGACCGCCCGGGAGCGGCGCATCCTGCTTCTGGCCGGCGCGGCCGGGGGCCTGGGAGCCATTTTCCGGGCGCCCCTGGGCGGGGCCATAACCGCCGTGGAAGTCATCTATTCCGAGGACTTCGAGGCCGAAGCCCTGCTGCCGGCCGTCATCTCCTCGGTGGTGGCCTATACGCTTTTCACCTTTTTTTTCGGCGTGGACGCCATCATCAAGACGCCCCAGTACCACTTCCAGAGCGTAGCCGAGGTCCCCTTCTACCTGGCCCTGGCCGTGGTGGTGTCCCTGGCTGCCCGGTTTTTCATCAAGACCTTCTTTTTTTTCAAATTCAAGGTGTTCGCCAAAATCCGGGAGCGCGCCGGCCTGACCGCCTCCCTGGTGGTTGGCGGGCTTTCGATGGGCCTGCTCGGCATGTGCTTTCCCCAGCTCTTAAGCGGCGGCTACGGCTGGATCGAGCTTTCGGTCAACGGCAAGCTGGGCCTGCTCTTCCTGCTGGGGCTTTTTTTCGGCAAGACCCTGGCCACGTCCCTGACCATCGGCTCGGGCTTAAGCGGCGGCATGTTCGCCCCGGCCCTTTTCGTGGGCGGCGTGGCCGGCGGTATGGTGGGCCAGGCCGGGCACTGGCTGCGGCCGGACGTGGTCAGCCAGCCCGGCGGCTACACCATGATCGGCATGGCCACGTTTTTCGCCGGCGTGGCCCATGCCCCTATCGGCCCGCTGATCATGGTCTGCGAGATCACCCAGGGCTACGGCCTGCTGGCGCCGCTCATGCTCTGCTCGGCCATTGCCCTGGTCCTTTGCGACGACATCCACCTCTACGAAAACCAGGTGGACAACAAGTTCGCCTCCCCGGCCCACGTGGCCGACGCCACCAACAACATCCTCGAAACCGTGCCGGTTTCCCAGGTGTTCACTCCGGGCCGGGCCACGATCCTGGAAGAGGCCGTGACGCTCAAGGCCCTGGCCCACATCATTGCCGGCACCAATGCCCTGGTCTTTCCGGTCAAAAACGAGGCCGGCAGGCTGACCGGGCTTTTGGCCCTGCAGGACGTGCGCAACCTGCTTTTCGAGGAGTCGCTGCACGAACTGGTGGTGGTCAAGGAACTCATGCGGCCGGCGGTGACCGTGGCCACGGATGTTTCCATCTACGACGCGCTCATGCGGTTCCTGGAATCGGACTTGAGCCAGCTTCCGGTGGTGGAGCGGGACCATCCGGACACCGTGCTCGGCATGCTCGACCGGCAGCATGTGTTCGCGGCCTACTCCAGCACCTTGCGGGCCTTGAAGACAGAAGAATGAAATTCAATTTCACGAAACGCTCTTCATATTGACATCCGCATCACGATACTCCACTCTAGGATTGCTTTCACGTTGCTTTTGTTGCAAACAGCCACCCGCGCAATTGCTGCCGCCAGCGGCCGATTGCCGCATGCGGTGTGAAGAAAGTTTGTTTAACAAATAATACATGCTGTCCATAGACAAGTAAATACCATACTGCTTGGTGTCATGCCTGTCGTTTCCCCGTGACATGCAAGCCGACTCGTGGCGCAGGCCGGCGTACGTGCATCGGAAACCCAAACGACAGGTGGACGCCATGAAGCTCAAAGCAAAATTCATCCTTCCCGCCTTGGCTCTTATCCTTGCCGGCATGTCCGTCACGACCTGGGTGACCTACCGGCGCAGCACGGATTCCCTGTCCGCCATGACCGTGGAAAAGGCTCAAACCAGCCTGACGGCGCTTCTTTCCATGGTCGAACTCTGGGTGAACGGGGCGCAAAACGAAGTCGTCACCCTGTCCAAGACGGATGCCGTCATCCAGGCCCTGGCCCAGGGACAGGAGGCCCCCAAGACAGGGGAACGCGCCAAGGCGCTGCTGGACGACGTCAACTCCCGGCAGCCAAACTTCGACAGCCTGCTGCTCCTCTCCCCCCAAGGCGCGGTGATTGGGGGCACGAACCAGCGTCTTATGGGCACGGATCTCAGCAAACGGGAGTATTTCCAGAAGGCCATGCACGGCCAAAATTACATCTCCAGCCCGGTCTTCGCCGCGGACACCGGCCAGGCGGTCTTTGTCATCGCCTCCCCGGTGATGCGCGAGGGAAAAACGGTCGGCGTCCTCGCCGCGGGCGTGAAAATCAGCCAGTTTGCCGATCAATTCGTCAAGCCCCTGGACACGGCCGCCGGATACCCCTTCATGACGGCGTCCGACGGACTCATGCTGGCCCATCCGGACAGCAAGCTGATCGGAAAATTCAATCTGTTCAAAGAAACCGACTACGGGAAACAGATAGTCGGCCAATCCAGCGGCCACCTCGAAGCCGTGTCCCTGGGCACCGAGAAACTGATCCTGTTTGAAAAATCCAAACTGACCGGCTGGGTGATCGCCATGGCTGTCGACAAAGCCAAGGCCTTTGCCGATGCCCGCAACCTCGGCCTGTTCATCCTGGCCCTGTCCGCGGGCCAGGCCGCGGTCCTCGTCTGCGGCATCTGGATCATCCTGTCCGTGAGCGTGCTGCGGCCCGTCGGCGCCCTGGTCGACGCGGCCACGGCCATTGCCGACGGCCGCCTGGATACCGCCCTGGATGCCGCGCGCGGCGACGAGATCGGGGTCCTGCAACAGGCCATGGCCAAGATGGTGGCAAACCTCAAGGCCAAGATCGGCGAGGCCGAGGATAAGGGGAACCTGGCCGAGGATGAGTCGCAAAAGGCCCGCGCCGCCATGGCCGAGGCCGAGCAGGCCCGGGAGCAGGCCGAGCATGCCCGGCAGGAGGGCATGCTCCAGGCTGCCGGCCGGCTGGAGAGCGTTGTCGAGGCGGTCTCCACGGCCCTGGAGGAAATCTCCGCCCAGATCGAGCAGTCGAGCCGCGGCTCCGAGGAACAGGCCCGCCACATCGGCGAAACCGCCACGTCCATGGAAGAAATGAACGCCACGGTGCTCGAGGTGGCCAAAAACGCCTCCCAGGCCGCGGCCACCGCCGACCAGGCCCGGCACAAAGCCAACGAGGGCTCCGAGATCGTGGCCCGGGTCATTCGCAGCGTCAGCGAGCTTGAGGCCAGCGCCCTGGGACTCAAGGACGACATGACGCGCCTGGGGCAGCAGGCCGAAGGCATTGGCCGGATCATGAACGTGATCTCCGACATCGCGGATCAGACCAACCTGTTGGCGCTCAATGCCGCCATCGAGGCGGCTCGGGCCGGCGAGGCCGGCCGGGGGTTCGCCGTGGTGGCCGACGAGGTGCGCAAGCTGGCCGAAAAGACCATGAGCGCCACCAAGGAAGTGGGCGACGCCATCCAGGGCATCCAGCAGGGCACGCGCAAAAACATCGGCAATGTCGAGGGCGCGGTCCATCGCATCAACGAGTCCGCGGTTCTGGCCGGACAGTCCGGCGAGACCCTGACCGCCATCGTCGGCCTGGTGGATCAGACCACGGACCAGGTGCGTTCCATTGCCACGGCTTCCGAACAGCAATCCTCGGCCAGCGAGGAGATCAACCGGAGCATCGAGGACGTCAACCGCATATCCCTGGAATCCGCCGACGCCATGCGCCAGTCGGCCCAGGCCGTGGCCGAACTGGCCAACCAGAGCCACGTGCTGGCGGCCCTGATCGAGGAGATGCAGGCCGAAGGCAGCGGCACACCGTACCTGGCGGCCTCGGACAAGCGCCTGTCCCTGGTCGGCGGGCGCAAGGCCTGACAAAAAGCGCCCGCCCCGCGTCCTGTTTTCCCAGGCGCGGGGCGGGCGCTTTCCAGCCCCAGGCGGCCGTTATCGTCAGGATTCTTCGGCTTCGGCCTCGCCGTGCACGATCTCCACAATGCGCCGCAGGGCCTCCTTGGGGTTGGGGTGCTGGAAGACGTTTCGCCCCACGCAGGCCCCGGCCGCGCCGGCTTCCATGGCCGACTCCACCATGGCGGCGAAACTCTTGAAATCCGGCCGCGACGGCCCGCCCGTGACCAGGACCGGCGCGGTAGAGGCGGCCACGGCCCGGGAAAAACTGCGGCCATCCCCGGAATAGGGCACCCCGGTCACGTCCGCCCCCAGCTCGGCCCCCAGCCGGATGCAGTGGTTGATCAGGCTCGGGTCGGTCTCGTTGACCACCCGTTCGCCCTTGGGGGCAATGAGCGCCAGCACGGGCGTGCCCAGGCCATGGGCCTCGTCCACTATCGCCCCCAGGTCGGCCAGCATCCGGTCTTCCAGCTCGTTGGCGATGTTGACCTGCACCGCCACCATGTCCGCGCCCAGGCGCAGGGCCTCGGCCACGGAACACATGAGGCTTCGGGCATAGGGCGGCAGGCAGTGGCGCGTGCCCCCGGACAGCTGGGCCACGGTCAGCATGGGCAGGGGAATGTCCGCCAGGTAGGCGCGAAGCGCCCCCTTGTTGAGCATGACCCCCTGGACCGAAAAGGCGGCCGCCATCTCCAAAAGGCGCGGCAACTCCTCCAGCCCGTGCAGCATGCCCTCCATGACGCCGTGGTCCAGGGGGGCGATGACCGCCTTGCCTGTTTCCGGATGAAAAAGCCGCGCCAGCTTCCGATCGCTTCCGTGCATGCGTCCTCCGAGATATCCGTGGCTTACCGATCCGACCACAACAGGCGCGCCCCCTTGCGGGTCAAAAAGCCCAGGGGCAATCCTTTATAGTACAAGCCGGGACGGGATGGCAGGCCTTGGGCCGGCAGGCTCTGGCCGGCCAAGAGCGCCTCGATACGGGAAAGCGCTGTCTCGTTCAAGCCCGCCCCGGGCAAAGGCGGCGGCACCAGCAGCCGGGCCCGGGCATGGGGCCGCAGCACGCCGGCCCGAAACGTGCCCAGGCTGTGCCCCTGCCAGCGCAGTCCCGGGGGCAGCGCCCGCGCTCCGGCCGGCAGGAAAAAAACCTTCTCGCCAAAGGCCCGGATTTCCCCGGCCGGCAGCCCCGACGGATCGCAGCCGGCGGCGCGCACGGCCTTGTCCGGAACCGAAACTCCGGGCAGCGCCCCGCCGTTTTGATGTTTCGCCCCTTGCCCATCGATCTTTTGAAAAAGCGCCATGTAAAAGCCCTGGGCCGCCGAGGCCCGGCTGTCCACCCGCAGTACGCCCGACACGTCGGGCCGGGCCGGGGCCTCGAACACGAACCCCGGCGGTTCGGCCAACGGCAAAAAGGCCAGGGGCAGATGGTCCAGGGCGAACCGGGTCTGGTCTTCGTTTTCCGCCACATTGGTGGTGCACGTGGAATAGAGCAGCCGGCCGCCCGGGGCCAGGAGCTCGGCGGCCGTGGCCAGGAGCCTGCGTTGCAGGGCCACCAGGGGCTCCACCTTGTCGCCGCGCCAGATCCTGGCCGCCTGAGGATTTTTGTCCAGCGTGCCCCAGCCGCTGCACGGCGGATCGAGCAGGATGTGGGTAAACGAGCCTGCGGCCAGAACCGGCGACAGGTCGGCCAGGGAGCAGGTGGCCGCCTGGGCCAGGTTTTCCCGGAAAAGGGTCTGGCGCAAGGTGGCCAGCCGGTCGGGCGAGGGCTCGTTGCCGAGCACGAAGCCGTCCGGCCCCACGAGCTGGGCCAGAAACCCGGTCTTGCCCCCGGGCGCGGCGCACATGTCCAGGACAAAAGCCCCGGCCGGCGGATCGAGCAACAGCGGCGGCAGCATGGAGGAGCGGTCCTGGATGTGAATCAGCCCGAAACAGGCGGCCAGGGAGGCCCCCAGGGGCATGGGCTCGGTTTCCAGCCGCCGGCACCAGGGGGAAAAGGGCTCGGCCGAAAAGACGTACCCCTGGTCGGCCAGCAGGGTCTCCACCAGGGCAGTCGAAGCCGGATCGCAGACCAGGCGGAAGGAACGGCCAGGGGAGCGGATTGCTGCGTCGTTTCGGGGCATGGGTCAGCCTCGTGTCGCGTTTACAAAAAACATTTATGTTTTTTGTAAATTTAAACAATAATCCCAATCCATTGCGTTACAAAAAACATACGGGAAGTTGTCGGACGTCACACTAGCCCGAGCCCTGTTCCTTGGGAAGCCCTGGCCGCCTTCGAAGCCTGCCAGAATTTCCTTGCCAAAGCCTGGGGCCATGCATACGTAATCCCGGCCAAGACGGATTGGCCAAAGGAGCACGCATGGATTTCCTGATGCAAATGATCGATGTGGTCTTGCATGTCGACAAGTATCTCAACGCCATTGCCGCGGATTATGGCACATGGACCTATTTCATTTTATTCATGATCGTTTTTTGCGAGACCGGGCTTGTGGTCACGCCGTTTCTGCCCGGCGATTCCCTGCTGTTCGCCGCCGGGGCGCTTTGCGGCGGCGGGGTGCTCAACCCGAACATCATCTTCGTGCTGCTGGTATCCGCGGCCTTTATCGGCGACAACCTCAACTACTGGATCGGCCGCCGGGTGGGGCCGGCCGTGTTCGAGCGGGAAAAGACGCGGTTTTTCAAGAAGGAACATCTCCTGAAGGCCCATGCCTTCTACGAGCGCCACGGCGGCAAGACCGTGATCCTGGCCCGGTTCGTGCCCATCGTGCGCACGTTTTCGCCCTTCGTGGCCGGCATCGCCCGCATGACCTACGCCAAGTTCCTGGCCTACAGCATAACCGGGGCCGTGGTCTGGGTGTCGCTGTTCGTCTACACCGGCTACTTCTTCGGCAACCTGCCGTTTATCAAGCGCAATTTCAGCCTGGCCATCGTGGCCATCATCCTGATCTCCATCCTGCCCGGCGTCGTGGAATACCTGCGCCACCGCCGCGCCGCGGCCTGCGAGAGGGGGTAGGACGCCTCCGGCGGCCAGGAGGGGCGAGGCCCCTCCTGGACCACCCCACCCCGCAGCAGCGTGTCAGTGCCGCTGTCAGGCACATTCACTGTTATCGTTTCGAAGAGGGCCTGGGGGAAATGCGGGCCACGCGGCTCGTAGCACAAGCGTTTCCCCCAGGTTTTTTACTTACCCTTTTGGGTAAGCAGCGTTGCCGTGCGGCTTGACGGCGGCGCGCAGCTTGCCCTGGTCTTCGGGGGCAAAGGACAGGGACAGCACGGTCAGGGACACGGCCGGCAGTTCGAGGCGGGTCGCGCCCCGGGCCACCCGGACCGGCTCTTCCCAATGCAATCGGGGGTCGCGGTCGTCCGGCCCGGTCCCGGACCAGACCAGCCGCGCGGCCAGACCATTCGGACGGCCGCCGGCCAGGCTCACAGCCACCGGCCGGGCCGCGTCCTTGTTGAGCAAAAAGACCGACAGCCGGCCGGCCTTGGCGTCATAGGCGGCAAAAGCCCGCACCGCATCCGTGCCCGTGGCCGCCACCAGGCGCGTTCCCAGATGGTTTTGCCAGAGCTTGACGGCCATGCCCGTGGGCAAAAGCCGGTTGCGGGCGTCCAGGGCGTCCCACAGCTGGGGCGCGGTGCTGTTTTGCATCCAGCGGGTGGCCCAAATCTCGGCCGTCACCACCCGGGGGTCGCTTATGGCCTGACCCAGCATGTCGAAGAGCACCAGGGCGTGGCCCAGGGTGTTTTCGTGCTTCCAGCCCAGGTTTTGGGGATGGCCGTACCAGTCGGCCGAGTTGAGTTCCGTCAGCAGGTAGCGCAGCCGCCCGGCCAGCCCAGGCGGGCCATACTGTCGGGCCGCCTTGTCGATTTCGGCCACGCCGACCATTTTGACCGGGTTTTTGCGGTAATAGTCGTAGCCGTACCACTCCAGGCAGGGGTATTCGTGGACGGACACGAAATCGATGCTGCCGGCGGCCTGTTCGAAAACGGTTTTCCACCAGGGCGTGGCGTCGCCGTTTTTTGCGTCGAGTTCCCCGGCCCCGAACGACAGGGCCGGGCCGTTGGCCCCGATCTTGATGCCCGGGTCCACGCCCTTCATGGCCGCGCCGAAAAGGATCAGGTCGCGGGCGTAATCCGCCGCCCTGGCCCCGCCGTCGTAGCTGTCCAGATAGGATTCGTTGCCGATCTCCCAGTATTTGACGCCATAGCCGCGCACCACATTGGCGTAGCGCACCCAGGACACGGCGTTTTCCAGGAGTTCGGCCATATCCGGGGCCACGGAACCGTTTTTGCCCGGCCGGTACATGGAGTCGTGGGCCACGACCACCACGGGCTCGGCCCCGGTGGCCCGGCACAGGGCGATGAAGGCGTCGAAGTCCAGGGTGCGGGTCTTGTAGGCGTGGCGCGAGAGGTCATAGACCCGGGCGTCGTTGGACGGCCATTCGTCGGCCCCCACCCGGGCCAGGGTGGGGCCGGGCCTGGCAAAGGGCGGCGCGGCCCACAGGGTCACGTCGGACTTGGCCCCGCCGGGGTAGCGCAGGGTGCCGGCCCCCATGTCCAGGATGGCCTTGGCCAGGGGACGTGCGCCGGATTTGCGGTTAGCGTCGTTGTCCAGGAGATAGTTGAGGTTGACGCCAAGGAGCTTGTGGTCGGTTTGGCGCACGACCTTGGCGGCATCGACCAGAATGGTTTCGGGCTGATCCTGGGCAGTGGCGGCCCGGGGCGGGAACAAGGGAACCAGGACGGCAAAAAGCAAGACAAACTTCAAAAAGACAAAACGCGGCATGACTCCTCTTCCTTGGTTTGGGGAACGAGGCTTTAGTCCCAAAGCAAGGTCCAAGGCAAGTCGCCTTGGCTTACAGTTTGGTGACGAAACGGGAGCGGCTTACGGGCCGCAGGGGCGGCCCAGACGTCAGGCGGCCTTCGATTGGCTGTCCTTGCCGGACCTTGTCTCCTGGGATACCATTGCCAACAGGAAATCAACCATGCCGTATGGCTGGGGGCAGGCCATGAAAACCAAAATCAACGATCACGGGCGCGTCGTCATTCCGGCCGCTTACCGCAAGGCCCTCAACCTGGCTCCCGGCGACGAGGTGGAAATCATGCTGGAAGGCGGCGGCCTCAAGATCGTGCCCCGCAAGCGGGGCCGTCTTCTCGATCTGGCCGGTTGCATCGTCTCCGACCGTCCCTTTCCCACCAAAAAGGACATTCGTGCGGCCGCCGCCCAGGCTGCCGCCGACCGCCTGACGCGGAGCCAGGACTTTGAGGCTGATTGACGCTAACGTCGTTTTGCGCTTCCTGGTGGACAACGACACCCCTCAAGGACGCGCCGCTCAAAGACTCTTTCAGCAAATCGAACAGGGAGACGCGCAAGCGCTTTTACCGGAATGCATTGTTTTTGAAATCGTCTATGTCTTGGAAAAATATTATGCCATTCCCCGGGATCGCATCGCTGCGATCCTTTCCACATTGCTTGCGGCCCCGAACCTGACCGTTCCGGATGCACCCGCCCTGCTTCTGGCCCTAGTAACATATGGGAGCACGCGTTTCGACCTTGCCGACTGCTATCTGTCCGCCCTCGTTTCCCTTGGTCATGCCGAAGGCGTCTATTCCTTTGACCGGGATTTCGACCGCCTCGGGGTTCCCCGCTTTCCCCTGCAATCATGAGCCCCCCGCGTAACCACTTCCCCGGCCAACCGACTCATTCCTATTGACGGTCTCGGAGCCGCCGCCCGCCCCTGGGGCGGCGATAACCGGACGCGGCTGGTGCGCCGGCGGCCAAAGCCGGCCAACCGGGCTTGCAAGGCTCTTGGTTTTGATAGTAATGCAGGGCCTCGCGGCCAGCCGGCCCCGCGCCGATGCCGCGTTCCCGGAAAAAATGGCCCCGTACGCCGGGGCCCGGAGGAACCCCATGACCCTTTTTCGCCGCCTCGTCCTTGTGGCCGTGGCTCTGCTGTGCCTGCCGGCGATGGCTTTGGCCGCCGAGGTCAAAAACTTTGCCGTGGCCCCGTTTACCGTCCATGGCCCGGAAAAATACCAGTACCTGGGCCAGGGCGTGCAAAGCATGCTGGAATCGCGCCTCAACTGGCCCGGCCACCTGGCTCCCATGGACAAGGGCAAGGTGGCCGCCCGGCTGCCCAAGGCCCCGGGCACCGAGGCCGAGGCCAAAAAGGCCCTGTCCGACCTGGGCGCGGACTACCTGGTCTACGGCTCCCTGACCGTGTCCGGCGAACAGGCCAGCATCGACATGGCGGTCCTGTCCAGGGACGGCAAGAAATGGCCCAAGACGCTCAGCACCAAGCTCAGCGACCTCATTCCGTCCATGGAGCGCACGGCCCAGGCCCTCAATAACGAAATCTTCCAGCGCCCGGCCGCTCCGGGCTCGGCCGCGGCCGCAGGGGGCCAGACCGTCAACCAGCTCAACCCGGATTTCGTGGTCAACCAGACCAGCGAAAACCAGAAGGTGTACCTCAACCCCAACTTCCGCTACGCCGGCCCGTCCGATACCCCGGGCGTGTGGCGCAGCCAGTCCATGCCCTTCCCCTCCTTCGGCATCGCCGTGGCCGACGTGGCCGGCACCGGCCGAAACCAGGTGGTGATCCTGGGCCAGAACTCGGTTCAGGTCTTCGAATACAAGGACCGCCAGCTCATGCCCCTGGCCAAGTACGACACCGCGCCCAACCTCAAGCTCCTCAATGTCAGCGCCCTGGACATCAACGGCGACGGCAAGGCCGAAATCATCGTCTCGGCCAGCTACTTCAAGGAGCCCCGGTCGTTCATCCTGGGCCTTGAGGGCAACCACCTCAAGGAACTCTACAAGGACATCAAGCTGTACATGAACGTGGCCGCCGCGCCGCCGGACTTCAACCGACAGCTCGTGGGCTCCAAGGGCGAACCCAAGGAACTCTTCGTTTCCGGCGTGCACAACGTGATCTTCTCCGGCGGCCAGCCCCAGCTCTCCACCCGCCTGCCCCTGCCGGACAAGGCCAATCCCTTCAACTTCACCTATCTGCCTGAAAAAAGCGGCTACAAGGTCCTGTTGAACGACGACAGGGACCACCTGGTGGTCTACACCGCCAAGGGCGAACGCGTGGCCGCCACCGAGGAACAGTACTGCGGCTCTTCCATCGGCCTGGAATACGATTCCCTCATGGCCCCCATGGACAAGCCCAAGTCCGACTACCTGTGGACCTACTACTACATCCCCCTGCCCATGATCGTGGCCGACCTGGACAAGGACGGCCGCTACGAAGTGCTGGTCAGCAAGAACATCTCCCTGTCGGCCCAGTTCTTCGAGACCTTCCGCACCTTCTCCCAGGGTGAAATCCACTCCCTCTACTGGGACGGCGTGGGCATGAACCTCCTGTGGAAGACCCGGCGCATCAAGGGCACGGTCACGGGCTACGCCCTGGCCGACATCGACAACGACGGCCAAAAGGAACTGGTGGTGTGCATCAACACCTGGCCCGGGGCCGCCGGCCTGTCCGCCCGCCGCACCGTGGTTCTGGCCTACAAGCTCGACACATCGAGCATGGGCCAGCCGGGCGAGTTCGGCATCGACAAGGAGGACTAACCCCCTTCCCTTGACGGCCAACGGGGGAACCGCCCGCGCGACGGTTCCCCCGTTTTTTTATCCATGCGCGCGCCTGCTTTCCCGAGGTGGCCTTGCTCGCCCTGTATCTGGCCCAGATCGTCAATTCCGGACTGGCCCTGGGAGCCGTCTACGGCATCATGGCCCTGGGCTTTTCCCTGATCTACAATGCCAGCCGGCTGATCAATTTCGCCCAGGGCGAACTGCTCCTTCTGGGCGGGCTTATCCTCACCAGCCTGGCCTCGGCCATGCACCTCTCCCCGTTTCTGGCCTTGCTGGCCGCCGCCGTGGCCGGCTTTGCCCTGGGCCGGGTGCTTTTCGCCACCACCCTGGGCCTGACCCTCGGCGCCTCGCCCCTGCGGCAGCTCATGCTCACCGTGGCCGCCAGCCTGGTCTTCCAGGGCGTGGCCATCCTGGTCTGGGGCAAAAATCCGCTCATGCCGCCGCGCCTGCTGCCCCTGCCCGACCTGCGCCTGGGGCCGCTCTACCTCGGCCGGGACACGGCCACGGCCCTGGTCCTGGCCCTTTGCAGCGTTGTCGTGCTCACGGCCTTTCTGGGCCGTACCCGGATCGGCCGGGCCTTGCGGGCCACGGCCTCCAATGCCGTGGCCGCCCGGCTCCAGGGCATAAACCCGGTCTTTTGCCATGCCCTGTCCTTTGCCCTGGCCGGAGTCCTGGCCTCCCTGGCCGCCCTGGCCGTGGGGCCGCAGACCATGCTGCGCTACGACATGGGCCTGGGGCTTGGGCTCAAAGGATTCGCCGCCGCCACCATCGGCGGCTACGTCTCCCTGGGCCGGGTGTTCGCCGGCGGGCTGATCCTGGGCCTGGTGGAGGCTGCCCTGGTCCTGACCCTGTCCGGAGAACTCAAGGAAACAGCCACCTACCTGCTCCTGATCATCCTGCTCGTGGCCGCGCCGCCCGAGCGCGAAGCCGAGCGTCCCTGAATCATGGCCATTCCCCGCACCCTCTCCCTGCCCCTGTTCTTCCTGGCCCTCGCGGCCGTGGGCGTCATGACCCCGGCCTACCAACTCCTGGCCGTCAACCAGTACATGTTCCTGGGCCTAAACGTCCTGGCCCTCAATTTCTGCCTGGGCCTGGGCGGCCAGATCTCCCTGGCCCAGGGAGCCTTTGCCGGCCTGGGGGCCTATGCCTCGGTGCTGGCCCACGCCCATTTCCCCCAAGCCTCGATCCTGCTCGTCCCGGCCGTGGTCCTGGCCGTGGGCTTTCTGGCCGCTTTGGTCAGCCGGCCCATGGAACGGCTGGGCGAGGGGTTTTTGGCCATGGCCACGCTGTGCGTATCCCTGGTCTTCGTCAATGTGGTGCTGACGCTGGAAGGAACCACGGGCGGCTCGGCCGGGCTCATGGTCGACCGGCGGCTGTGGCTGCCCGGGCTGGGCGAACTGGGCGGGGACCGGCTGACGTTTTTCCTGTTTCTTGGCCTCATGGCCCTTGGCGGCTATCTTTTCCTGGCCGTGCGGGACAGCCGGCTGGGCCGGGCCCTGGCCGCCTGCCGCGACGACCGCCACGCCGCCTCGAGCCTGGGCATCGACCGGCCGGCCGTGCGGGCCGTGTCATTCGGCCTGGGCGGCGGGCTCTCGGCCGCCGCCGGCATCATCCACGGCCACTACACCGGGTTTATCAGCCCCGAACAGTTCAACCTGGAACTGTCGCTCAAGGCCTTGCTCTTCCTGGTCATCGGCGGCCCGGGCAACCTGCTGCGGCCGCTTTTGGCCGCGCTTTTGCTGGAGACGGCTCTGGGCCGGCTCCAGTTTCTGGGCGAGGCCCGCACCCTGGTCAACGGCCTGCTTCTGGGCGCGGCCCTGCTGGCCGGATACTGGCGCGGACTGGGCCGCCTCTCCACAACATTGCAAAAGTGATTTACATCCGGACTCGTTGCGGTAAAAATTCCTCGCCGTTCGCGTTTCGATCAATCCGTCCCGGAGGCTTCCCATGGCCAAAACCCTTTTGCTTCTTGCACTCTTGATTCTTGTCCCGGCATCCACGGCCAGGGCACAGGAAACCGCCGACCCCATCGTGGTGGGCGGGCTGTTCGCCCAGTCCGGACCGGCCGCCGTGGTCGGCACCCCAAGCAAGCTCGTGGCCGAAATGACCGTCAAGCAGATAAACGACATGGGCGGCATCCTCGGCCGCCCCCTCAAGCTCATTGCCTACGACACCGAATCCTCGCCCGAAGTGGCCCTGCGCCAGGCCCGCCAGCTCGTGGAAGGCGACCATGTCCTGGCCATTATCGGCCCCACCTCCACGGGCGAAGGCCTGGCCGTCAAAAAGTACACCGAGGAAAAACACGTCCCCGCCATCATGACCGTGGGCGGCGACGCGGTCATTGCCGGCGGCAAGTTCGGCCCCTATGCCTGGACCTTCAAGACGCCTCAACGCACTTCGACCGCCGTCGAGAAAATTTACGAATACCTCAAGGGCAAAAACATCTCCAAGATCGCGGTCATGGCTTCCAAGGACGCCTTTGGCCAGGACGGCCTGACCGATCTCAAGGACATGGCCGGGAAATACGGCATCGAGATCATTGCCGAGGAGACGTTCGATCCCAAGGGCACGGACTTCTCGGCCCAGGCCTTCAAGCTCCAGGCCGCCAAGCCCCAGGCCGTGGTGGTCTGGACCATCGGCCCGGCCGGAGCCGTGGCGGCCAAGAACTTCGCCGCCCTGCCCGGGGAACGGCCGCTTCTGATCCAATGCCACGGCCAGCCCGGCCCCAGCTACCTGGAGCTGGCCGGCGAGGCCGCCGGCGGCACGGTCATGCCCGGCACCAAACTCATGGCCCCGGAATCCCTGCCCGACGAGGACCCTCAGAAGCTGGTCATCGAGGCCTTCATCAAGTCCTACAACGATAGCGGCATTCAGGAGAAATTCCCCCTCAACACCCACTCCGGCTACGCCTACGACGCCCTGACCCTGCTGCGGGCCGGCCTGGACAAGGCCGGCAAGGCCGATCCCACGGCCCTGCGCGACGCCCTGGAAAAACTCCAGGGCGTGGTCGGCGTCTCGGGCGTGTTCAACCTCTCCCGCGACGACCACAACGGCCTGGGCACAGATTCGCTCATCATGCTCATCGTGGATTCGGGCCGCTTCAAGCTTGCGCCGTAGGGACAGGGCGCGGCTGCCGCGCCCTGTCCCGCGTTCCTCATGAAGACGTCCGTCCAGACCTTCACCGTCACGGCCGAAGAGGCTGGACAAAAGCTGCTCCAGTACCTTTCCCGGCGCCTGGTCGGGGCCGTGCCCCAGGCGGCCCTGCAACGGTTCATCCGCACCGGCCAGGTCCGGGTGGACGGCCGCCGGGCCAAGCCCTTTTCCCGGCTGGAACAGGGCCAGACCGTGCGCGTGCCGCCCTACGAAACCGAAGACGAAACGCCCACGCCATCGGTTTCGCCCCAAACCCCGGCCCTGGATATCCTGCACGAGGACGACGACCTGCTCGTGGTGGTCAAGCCGGCCGGATTGCCCGTGCATCCCGGCACGGGCCAACCCCTGGCCCTGACCACAATCCTGGCCGCGCGCCACCAAGGCGCGCCCTTCAAGCCCACCCCGGCCCACCGCCTGGACCGCGACACCACGGGCCTTGTTCTGGTGGCCAAAAGCTACCGGGCCCTGCGCGCCATCCACGAGGCCATGCTCGCGGACCAGGTCCGCAAGGACTACCTCACCTGGGTTCAGGGACAGTGGCTGCTTGGCGAGGAAAACGAATGGGTGACCCTGACCGACCAGTTGGCCAAACAAGGCGGCCCGGGCCGGGAAACCGTGCGACCCACGGATGCGGGCAAGCTGGCCGTGTCCAAGGCCCGGCTGCTTCTGCGCACGCCTGCGGCCTCACTCCTGGAAGTGCGCCTGGAAACCGGACGTACGCACCAGATCCGGACGCAACTCGCCTCCCGGGGCTACCCCATCCTCGGCGACGCCAAATACGGCGGCGGCAAACCACCCCTTCTCCTGCACGCCTGGCGCATCGTCCTGCCCGACGCCGCCTTCACCGCCCCGCCCCCCTGGCCCGCCCCCTGGTCCGTCGCCCGGCTGCGCGGTGCGACGACGAAGAAGAAGAATAAGATGCCTCCGGCGGCCGGGAGGGGGTCACCCCCTCCCGGACCCTCCTGATTAG
>CAZBER010000002.1:0-102819 GCA_964490985.1 uncultured Desulfovibrionaceae bacterium
CCTGCGGGAAGGGGAAAAGCTCTACGAAGAGCTTATCACCGCTGGGGAGAATGTCATCCCCACGCCGCACGAGAAGCTCATGAAGCTGCGCGCCGACCTGGGTGGGCCCACCGAGGAGGAACGGGCGGCCTTTCGCGAGGCCCTGTGCGCCAAGCTGGAAGAGCTTATCCGCCAGGCCGAGCGCCACGACGCGGCCGGCATCAAGCGCGTGCTGCGGGAGATCGTGCCCGAATACACGCCCCAGGACACCACCGGCTGTGTGCTGTAGGCGCGGGGCAACGACGCGCCTTTAGCGCCCCGCAATGGCCGGCATGACCTTCTCCGTGACAAAGGCGGCCAGGAGACGGTTGCCGGCTTCGTTCACGTGGCAGCAGGCGTCGGCGTAGATGGTGCCGGTTTCGTCCTTGTAAAGCGGCGTGGCGTCGAAAAAGGCGATGCCCGAGGCGGCCAGTTTTTGGCCCAGGGCGATCAAGGCCGGATAGCCCAGGCGGGCGGCCCGGGAATAGGGTTGATCCGGGGCGTAGGCCGTGACCCGCTCTTCCTCGGTCAGCCGCTTTTGCCCCTCCACGTACTGGTTGGGCTGCAGGAAATGGAAATAGGCGCTGCCCGAGGCCTGGCAGGCGGCGGCCATGAGCCGGGAGCAGCGCTCCCAGAATTCGGCCAGCCGCACCAGGGTCTCCACCGGACTGGTGTTTTCGAAGGCCGGCCCGGACTGGACATAGGGCAGGGGGCCGGTGTGCTCCAGCCCAGCGGCGCGCACGGCCATGGCCCGTTTGAGCCGGGCCGCGCGCCATTGGCTCCATAGTCCAAAGGCCGCGCTGCGGCCCAGGACCGGCGAACGCAGGCCTTCGGCCACGCCTTCCAGGCCCCGGCGCAGGGCCTCCAGCTCGGCCACGGCCCGCAGGCGCTCGGGGTCAAGCGTCTGGGGCAGGCGCTGGGCCCAGTCCCGGGGATAATAGGGGAACACGCCCTTTTCCAGGTTGTCCGTGACGGACAGGGCCAGCTCGTTGAAGCCGTCCAGGTTTATCACCACATCGAACTGCGCGCCCAGGGCCAGGAAATAGTTCAGGGCCGCCAGTTGCTGGGGCTGCTTGTAGCCGCCCAGGGCGAAATTGATCAGGACCGGCTCTTTCTTGAGTCCCGCCTTGGCAAAGGCCGCCTTGAAAGCGGCGTACAGGTCGTGGTGCAGGTGCATGGCCACGGAGCCGCCGAAAAGCGCGATCAGGCACTTGTCCGGGGAGCGCTCCTGGATGGGGGCGAAATCCGTGTCATAGCCGAAATGGGCGCGAAAGGCGTCGTTGAAGTCGCGCACATAGCCGGTGTAGGGGTGCACCACCTCGCGCTGGTCCACCAGCAGGTCCGGGAGCTGCGTGGCATTGGCCTTGGTGGTCTTGGTCCGGGGCGCCGCGCCCAGGACCCCGAGCACCCGGTCCGGGTCGTAGGCGGCTTTGTAAATGAGGAAATAATAGGCCTGGCACAGGCCTTCGAGCAGGACCAGGGCCGCCAGCAGGCCAAGCAGGGCGGCCAAAAGGGTTTTGATGCGCTCGGGCTTTCGTGGCATGAGGGTTCGGGCGGCCGTGCCGAAATGTTGTGTTATTGAAGCCTTCGGCGACCAAAGGGCTCTGCCCTTTGGAAACCCGCAACGGGTTCGCGGTATTGCAACACGGGTCCGCTCTGGCCGGGAGCCGCCAAGGGCGGCTCGGGCTGCCCCCTTGTGCCCGAGCCGTTCTCCCCTGTAAAGCCGCACCGGCGTTTCCTGAAGAGGCTCTTGCAAAAACCGGATGGAACGTGAAACGGCAATGAGCGTTACATTGTAACGTTCCGAATCCATTACGGGTTTCCAAAGAGCAAAGCCCTTTGGTCGCCGAAGGCCTCAAAAACGACACTTTTCGCAAAAGCTTTTTAAACAAAAAACCATGCGACGCAGTGACTTGTCTTCCAAGGCCTTTGGCCTGCTCATGGGCCTGATCCTCTTGGCCGGCCTGGGCCTTCGCCTGTGGGACATCCACACGCCCCAGCTCTGGGAGGACGATGCCCTGAACCTGGACCGGGCCATGATGGCTCCATCCAGGCTCTTCGAGGTCCAGAAATACCAGGGCCCGGCGGACACGATCTTCGATTTCCAGCCGCCCCTGTCCTATCTCCTGACCCATGCCGCTCTGGCCGTGGACGACTCGGCCCTGGCCGCCCGCGCGCCGGCCCTTGCGGCCGGGGTGCTGTCCATTCTCGGCCTGGGGCTTCTGGGCGCGGCCTGCTGCGGCCGCAGGGCCGGGCTGCTGGCTACCGCCCTGGCCGGGATTTCGCTTTTTCACATCGAGTTTTCCCGGGCCATCAAGCCCTATGCCCTGTTTCTGTGCTGCCTGGCGTTCTCCCTGTATTTCCTCAAAAAGGCCACGGAAAGCGGACGTGCACGCCATTTGTTGGGCTTTTTTGCGGCCAGCGCGGCCATGCTCTATGCCGGCTACCAGGGCGTGCCGGTCCTGCTGGCGGAAACCATGTTCGCGGCCGGGCTTTTTTTCGCCCGAAAGGACGTGTTTTCCGGGCCGGACCGGGGCCGCCGCCTGCTTGGGCTGGCTCTGGCCGGGGGCGCGGCCGTGGCCGTGTGGTTGCCCTTTTTGCCCGGGCTGGTGTTTCTCCAAAAATTCCTGGCCAACCCCGGCGTGGACCCCTGGTATGGCCTGAATCTGCGCTATTTCGCGGACGTGCTGTCCGGGTTCGTCAATTTCGTCTATCCCGTGCCGCCGCTCGTCCTGGCCCTGGCCGGGCTGCTCATGCTGGCCGGGGCCATGGGCTGCCGGCGTTCGGGCGCGGCCCTGGTGGTTCTGGCTGCCCTGATCCCGGCCGCGGCCGTGCTGACCAGCCGTTCGGACCTGCGGCCCATTGCCAGTTGGCGGCACCTCATTGCCGCCTATCCGGCCGTGGTGGTGCTGCTGGGGGCCGGCGCAGTCTGGATTGGCGACCGCATATTGACAATCCTGTGGAACAGGCCGCGCCCCTGGGCCGGGCTGGCCCTGGCCGCCGGACTGTGCGCCGTGGTGGCCTGGCCCGGCCTTTCCCGGCTGGACGAATACTACCGGCGCACCCTGTCCCAGGAGCGGGATTTTTACCGCTACCTCTCCCGCCTGCCCGGAGACGCCACGGCCCTGGCCTTTACCGGCTACCAGCGAAACGCCAAGGCTTTTCTGGCCCGCTGGCACCTGCCCGGCCGCTTTGCCGGGCCGGGCGATTTCGCGGCCCCGGCCTACAGGCGAATCTATGTATCCGACAACTTCAACCTGCCGTCCCAGCGCCTGCGGGCCATGCCGCCCGGGCAGCTTGTGGCCTCCTGGCGCGCGGCCATCTTCAACACCCGCCTGGCCCGGGCCGGTCTGGCCAGCCGCGCCCCCTTGCTGCTGGCCCCGAACCAGGCCGGCGCGGCCGAATATGGCGACGCCTTCACGGACTGGCGCTACTACGCGGACGCGTTTTCCTCGGCCAATTTCCAGGTGGATGCGGACATGGGCATGCTGCGCCCGGCCCGCTACGAGGCCCAGGCCCAGGCGGTCTGGCGCTTCGACCTGCCGGCCAAAGCCAAGGCCAGGCTGGTGACGGCCACCATTGGCGCGGCGCTTTTCAAAAAAAACGACGCCGCGCCGGCCGACTCCACCCTGACCGTCTCGGCCAGCCGGGACGGGAAAACCTATGCGCCCCTGGCCGTCATCGACCAGGCCGATTTCCGGCTGCCCGACGGCACGCCCCGGGCCAGGCCGCACCGGTTTTTCGAGGAAATGGGGTTTTATCGCGAATGTCGCGAGGCGGCCGTTGCCGTGGACTTGACCCCCTTTGCCGACCAGGGTTCGATCTGGCTGCGGGTGGAGTACGCGCCCGGCACCCGGGAAGGCTTCCTGAACCTGGATGGAGTGCGCCTGACCGCCGCCTTGGAGCCCGGGCCGGAGCCGGCCGATCCCCTGGCCTTTTATGCCGCCAACCTGGTCCGCAACTGCGGCGTTGCGCCCTGGCGGCCCGGGGAGACGTTGCTTGGTCCGGCGGCCTATGCCTTTGCCGGCCCGAAGCATGCGGGCCTGGCCGGCATGGGCCAAGCCGTGGGTACGCCGGCCGAGCTGGCCGATTTCCTTGCCGCCCACCCCGGCCTCGATCCGGCCTACGTGCTGCGCGACGACAAGGGCGAGCCGGCCGTGCTCCTCTATGACCCGGCCCTGGCCGCGCCCGGCATTCCCCTTTCAACCTCTGCCCCGGCCCGGGACGTGCGCCTGGCCCCAAGTGCGCCCCAAGATAGGGGGGACGTGGGCGCGCTGTGGCTGTGGGGGACGCTCAACGCCCCGACCCTGCGCCTGGGGGATACCGAGGTGGCCGTGCCCGTGGTCGCGCCGCCGGGCGCGGTGCTGCGCCTGACCCCGGGCCGGGACGGGGTGCTGTCGTTTGCCCCGAACTTCGATCCCCCGGATTTCATCGATGGCCCGGCCGCCCATTTCCGCAACATGGCCGCCTCGACCTCCTATCCGGAGTACAGCGGCGGGGCCTGCTGCCAGCCAAACACGTACTGCTCCTTCGATTACGTGTTCGTGTCCGCCTTTCCGGTCACCGAACTGCGGATCATGGCCTTTCCGCGCCTGTACGGCGACGCCAAGGGCCAGGGCTCGTGCCGGGTGTCCTGGTCCGCGGACGGCCGAAACTTCCGGGAGATTCTGGATTTCCGCAATGCCAAGGCCGAACGCTGGAGCCCCCTGTTCGAGCGCCGGTTCGTGCGGGTCAAGCTGGAGCAGCCGGCCACCTTCGTGACCGTCCGCTTTTCCCTGTTCGCCAATGCCGCGGCCGAGTTCTGGTCTCCCACCCGGCCCATCGACCGCATGCTGGTGGAAGCGGCCCTGGACACCCGGGCCATGCCGGAATTTCGCCTGCCCGGCCCGGCCTTCACCGCGTCCCTGGCCAATCCCGAAGGCAACGACCTGCGCCTGCTGCCCGTGCCGGCCGCGCCCGGGAAAGAGCGGGTCTGGCCCGGGGACTGAATCTTTTGGCAGGGCCGCGCTCAAGGCCGTTTTGCCTGCAAGTCCTTTCCGTTGGACGGCCCATGGTCGCCAACCGCATTCCCTGGCCATCGTCTGTACCCTGCGCTCCCTGCTTTCCGGCAGCGTGTCCCGTGCAACCTGGCCCCGGCGGCCAGCCGGGAATTGCTCTCCGGCCTCAAGGCCCTGCTCACTCCGGTCATGGATCGGGTGGCGCTTTTCGCGGGGCTGGTCTTGCGGCGCAGGGCGCGGGGCTGACAACCGGGGCCAGAAGCAGCCCGCCGACACTTCGGCCTTGACTGTTATGTGCTCGTATGTATTTTGGAAATGACGTCATCATCGAAGGATCGAGTCTTGACGCGACTGCCGCTGCCGCCCGAAAGCATACTGGATGGTCTGGAGCCGTATCGGGTAATCGATGGACGGAAAACATGGCGTTCCAAGGATGGTAAGCGGTTTTACCAGTGGGACAGCCTGCACGGGGAAATTGAAGTTTACGACGCCAGAGGTTGGCATCTCGGCGTGATGGACGTCAATGGCCGTATGCTTTGCGGCGCGACGCGAGGTCGACGAATCCATGTATAGCCAAAAAAATTTTCTTGAGCAGTGCCTTTGCGGTGAAGCTTTGCTCCAAGATATCGATGCTTTTGTCGAACGCTGGCACAGCTCCGATGATTCCCGATCCTTGCAGGAAGTTCTCGGTCTTACGACCGAGGAATACAATGCCTGGTTGATCGACGCTGAAGCCTTGCAGCGGATATTGCTCAAAAGAAAGACGGAAACGTTTTGCTCCAAAACAGCCTAAGCGCTCGTTGCGCTTGATGGCATACATATCTTGCGGGCGGCGGCGATCTCCTTCTCTTTGCTGAAAAGGAGCCAAAGCGCCGACACGCCCGCACCAAAACGGGCTTAATACCCCGGATAGGCCGGCAGGCCCGGGCCGAAAAACGGCCGGTTCGGGTATTCCTCGACCTGGGGTTGGGGCTGGGGCTGGGCGGCCGGGGCGGACTTTTGCGCGGCCGCCTTCTTGCTCTTGGGCTCCCGGCTCTGGGCCTTGGCCGCGTTTTCCATGGCCTCTACCCGGTTGGCCAGGTTTTTCACCTCCACGGCCAGCCGGTCCACGGGCTTGGACGCGTCCGGAATGCGGATGGCGTCCACCTTGGCCGTAAGCTTGGCCACGGCCTCCCGCAGGGCCTTGACGTCGCCTTCCAGCGGCGACGGCGGGGCCTTCTCGGGCCGCTCCAGGGCAATCTGGCGCAGCTCCCGGATTTCCGTGCGCAACAACTCCTGGGAAAAGGCCAGCCACACGACCCCGCACAGGGTCAAAACCAGGACAACCAGCCCGGCGGCCGCGATACGCCCCCAGGGTACGGCAGGGTGTTCGTTCATTTAAGATGCCTCCGGCGGCCGGGGGGGATCATCCCCCCCGGACCCCCTGAAATGGGGAAAGTTTTATCTTCCCCGCGTCATTCGCCGGTTTGACGGCGTTTTCGGTTACAGCCCATGCAGGGCCTTCATGGTACGGATGTTGTACCAGCGGTCCTCGTCGCGAAGCTTGCCCGCCTGGTACGCCTCCACCACGTCCCGGATGCCGTCGGCCACCCCGTATTTGGGCGCAAAGCCCGTGGCCAGCAGCTTGTCGGAATTCTGGCGGTAGGAGCGCGGATCGTTGGACGGCTTGATCTCGATCTCCGCCGGCGCGGCTTCGGCAATCATCTTGGCCAGATCGAGAATGGAGATATTCTCGAATCCGGCATTGTAAATACCCGTGTGCTTGTCCCCCGTAGCCAGGAAATGCAAGAACACGGCCACAATGTCCTTCATGTGGATGTTGGGCCGGGTCTGGTCGCCGCCCAAGACGGTGATGTGCTTCTTGGCCAGGGCCTGCATGGTCAGCAGGTTCACGGCCACGTCCAGGCGCATGCGCGGGGAGAAGCCGCACACCGTGGCCGGCCGGATGATCTGCAGGGCGAACTTGTCGGCATAGCTCAAAAGCACCCGTTCGCTGACCATCTTGGTCTTGTTGTAGTCCGAGATGGGCACGCACAAAAGGTCCTCGGTCACCTCGGGCTCGTCTTTGACCCCGTAGACCGAGCCGGACGAGGCGTGGAGAAACTGGCGCACTCCCGAGCAGGCGGCCTTTTCGGCCAGCTTCATGGTGGCCAGGCAGTTGACCTCCCAGGTCAGCTTGGAATCCAGGTCGCCGCAAGGATCGTTGGCCACGTTGGCCAGGTTCACGACCGCGTCCATGCCGGCCATGGGCACGGCGTCGATGTCCCGGGTATCGCCGGTTGCCACCGTGAGTTTCGGATGATCCGGGATATGGCGGCCGAACCAGCCGATGTCAAAGGTCGTGACCTCATGGCCGAGGGAGAGCAGTTCGGGCACGAGCACGCTGCCGATATAGCCGAGTCCGCCGGTGACGAGGATGCGCATGGTAAGGTCCTTCCTTGAATGGCGATAGGTCGCGTTGGGGGCGGCCATACACCATTTGCGGCCCGGCCGCCAGCCGTGCTACCAGCCCCCATTCCACGGGGGGGAGACACGGCATGCGCGCGCTTCGCGACACTCTGGTCTGGATCTACTGGCATCCCTTCAAACGGCTGGCTCAGACTCTGCCCGAGGAGACGGCCTACGCCCTGGCCCGGACCCTGGGCCGGCTGCTCGGCCGCGTGCCCAATGCCCGGCTTGCCGGCATGGCCGAGGCGGCCAGGCTTGTGCCCGGCGTGCCCGACGATCCGGCCGCGCGGCTGGGCCTGGCCCGCCAGGCGTTGGTGGAATTTTGCCAGACCGACCTGGAAGTGCTGCTTTTCCCCAAGCTCAATGCCGCAATCACAGCCCGACGTATCGCCATCGACGGCCGCGAGCGCCTGGACGCCGCCCTGGCCGCGGGCAAGGGCGTGATGCTGGCCTTTGGCCACTACGGGGCCAACCAGATGATCATGGCCGCCGTGGGCTACAGCGGCTACCGCATGTGCCAGCTCTCGGCCCCGGCCACGGTCCTAAACGACAAGCTGCCCGAAGCCCGGGGCGCGACCGTGCGCCGCACCCGGGAGCTGCGCTGGCAGCACGAACAGACCCTGCCCGTGACCCACATCAATGTGTTCGGGTCCCTCAAGGAGGCCTTTGCCTGCCTGCGAGGCGGGCACATCCTGGGCGTGGCCGTGGACGGCGGGGGCGGCGAGAAGCGGGCGGCCGTGCCGTTTCTGGGCAAAAAGGCCTACTTTCCCCTTGGCCCCATGCTCCTGGCCGGCCGCACCGGCTGTACGGTGCTGCCCTGCTTCATGGAACGGGCCAAAGACGGCCGGCTCACCCTTCGCATCGAGGAACCGTTGCCAATGGTCGAACCCGGGGCAGGCAACGGAGCGGCCGAAGCGGCAGCCATCGAAGCCACGGCCTTATTCGCGGCCCGGCTGGAGCGGGCGGTTATCGCCAACCCCAGCCATTATCTGTATTTTCTGTCGTTTCGCCTGCACATGGCCGCCGGCGGGCACGAGGCGTTTTTCGAGGAATAAGCCGGGCCGGAGCGAAAAGACCGCTCCCATGCCGGGGACGCCGTCGGCCAAGCCGGCCAGGACCGTGAAGGCAACGCTTACATGTACCCCAGCGACCGCAACTGCTCCATGGCCTCTTCCTTTTCCTGGTCCCGGCCGGCCCGTTCGGCGGCCCGGTCGTCCAGGTCCTGCTCCCAGGCGGGCAGGTCGCTGGCGCGCACCGTGCCGGTCTTGGTGCCGAGGCTGCGGTAGCCCTGGGCATAGAGCTCGCAGAAGGGGATGCCCTGGGACCGGGTGATGGCCCAGACGTCGCGCTCGCGCATGTGCAGCAAAGGATGCACGCGCACATGGGGCGGGGTCTCCCGGGGGCTGAAGTAGTCCTCCCCGGCCCGGGCCGGATGTTCGTCCCAGCGGATGGCCGTGGCCAGGGCAGCCACGCGGTTGTCGCGCAAAAACGCGTTCATGGGCAGCACCTTCATGAGCTGGTTGCCCACGGGCGCTTCCGGATCGAAGGGGAAGCCCGGGGCGGTAAAGCCCATGCGCACCAGCTCGGCCCGGATTTCGGGCGAGAGGCTTTGGGCGTCGATGTAGTCGCCGATGCGCGGGTTGCGGTCCAGGATATCGCGGTTGCCGGCCACGTGCAGGTCCAGGTTCCATTCCCGGACCATGCGCTCCTGAAAGGCCAGGATTTCCGGGAACGGATCGCCCTCGTTGATGGTGAGCACCCGGGGCAGGGAAATGCCCCGCGACGCGCAGGCCTGCCGGGCCAGCCACAACACCAGGGTGCTGTCCTTGGCCCCGGTCCAGGCCAGCCACAAGTCATCGCCGAAGCGGTCTATGGCATCCAGGATGATGGCCTGGGACGCCGCGATTTTTGCATCCAGGGAAAGCTCCAGCCGGGTCTGCCGCGTTGCCTCGTCCATGGTTCCTCCACTGTTGTCGCCCGCCGCAGACAAACGCATAGCATGGGTCCGGAAAAATTGCGCCATGCAGTCGCAAAAAGTTGCATTCCCCGCCCAGCCGCCCCAAACGGGATGGACTATTTGGGCAATTCCTTGACGTAAAGGCTCAGCGACCCGTCCTCGTCCTTGTACACGTCGCCGGTCAGGGTCACGCGTTTGCCTTTGTAACGCTTGTGAAACGCTTCTTCCTGTTCCAGGCTGATCTCCTCGGGCGTGAGCACCAGATACGTCACGCCCTCGTCCGTGGAAAGAAGCAGGCCGTCGGCGTAATCGTCCTCGATCAGGCCCGTGACCGTCACATTGGTTTTGAGCGGCCGGATGTCCTCGTCCGGAGTGGCCGCCAGGGATGCGCCGGCCAGGAACAGGAAAAACACCAGAATCGGTCCCAGGGCCAGGATAGCCACACGCCTCGCCTTCATGCCGCCTCCGCGCCGCAAGATTTGTTTGTTGCAGACCGGCCGGTTGCGCCCCCGGCCGGACCGCAATCGCTTTATACCGGAACGCTTTGGGGAGCAATCGGCCGGCAACATCCGGCCGGCCTTGCCAAAATCGCGTCCGTCCGCGTATATTGATTCACGCTGCTGGCGCCGACCATGCTCGGAGACATGCGTTTATGACCAATCCCGCCCGCGTTCCCGCCCGCCCGGCCGTGCCCTCCTTGGCCGGGCTGTTGCGCCGCCATGCCGGCAGCCGGCCCGGCGCCCCGGCCATTTTGGCCGGAGATGCGGCCGTGACCTACGGCCGGCTGGCCGAATCCGTTTTGCGCCTGGCCGGCGCGTTTCGCGAGCTGGGCCTTGGCCCGGGCGATCGGCTGGCCGTGTTCGCCCGCAAGACGCCCGAGGCCGTGGCCGCCTTTCTGGCCGCCGCCGCGGCCGGAGGCGTATTTTTTCCCCTTGATCCCAACCAGCCGCCGCCGGTGACCCGGGCCATCCTGGACCGCCTGGCCCCGGCCGTGGTGTGTACGGCCCGGGAATTCGCCCCGGTGCTGGACGCCCTGTACCCGTCCGGGCCGCCCTTTGCCGTGGTCGGCCTGGACGGACCCGAAAGGCCGGGCCGGCCCTGCCTGGCCGACCTGGCCCAGGCTCCCCATCCGGCCGTGCCCCTGCCCGAGGTCGGGCCGGACGACCCGGCCTATCTGAACTTCACCTCCGGCACCACGGGCGCGCCCAAGGGCGCATGCACCACCCTGGGCAACCTCCTGGCCAACACCGAGGCGGCCGTGGCCGCCTTTGCCATGACCCCGGACGACGTGCATCTGTGCATGATGCCGATCTTCGTGCATCCCCACGAGATGCTCATGCGGCCGCTCTACTGCGGCGGGGCCATGGTTCTGGTGGACCGGGTGTCGGCCCGGGCCGTGGCCGAGGCCTGCGACCGGCACAAGGTCACGGCCCTTATGGCCGTGGCCGCCATCTACGAGACCCTGGCCCGGCTGCCGGCTGCGGCCGGCAATCCCCTGGCCCGGCTGCGCGTGGCCGAATCCGGCGGCATGCACGTGCCCGAGGCCCTGGCCCATGCCCTGCGCCGCCGCTTCGGCCTGTCCATCCTGCCGGTGTGGGGCAGCACCGAGACCACGGGCGTGGCCCTGGCCTGCCGGCCCGGCGAACCCTATGTGCCCTGCTCCATGGGCCGGCCCATTGCCGGCTACGACGTGCGCCTCGTGCGCGAGGACGGCTCCGAGGCCGGCCCGGGCGAGCCGGGCGAGCTGGTCATTTCCGGCCCTGGCGTGTGCCCGGGCTATTTCGGCGAAACGCCCCGACCGGAATTTCGGCTCTACGGCGGCCGGTTTCGCACCGGCGACATCGCCATCCGCGACGAGGCCGGGCGCTACTTTTTCGCCTGCCGCCAGAGCATGCTGCTCAAGGTCGGGGGCATGAAGGTCTTTCCGGTGGAGATCGAGGAAGTCCTGCGCCACCATCCGGACGTGGCCGAGGCCATTGTGCTGCCCGTGCCGGATGCGCTGCGGGGCGAAGCGCCCAAGGCCGTGGTGGCCCCCCGCGCCGGCGCGGAGCTTACCGTCCCGCAACTGCGGCAATATCTGCTCTCGCGCCTGCACCGCCTCAAGATGCCGCGCATCATCGAAATCCGGGACGCCCTGCCGCGCACGCCAGGAGGGAAAATCGCATGGCGCGAGCTCGTGTCGGTATCGGACGAGACCTGATTCCGGAATCTCCGGGGGAGTTTACCGCCAAGAGCCTGGATGCGGTCACCGCGCTGGTGGACCGGGTGGTGGGGCTGGTCTGCGACCTGCCGGGACTGGTGCGGGGCAAGCGGGTGCTGCTCAAGCCCAACCTGGTGCGGCCAAATCCCCACAACCCCCTGGCCGTGGTCACGGACGAGCGGGTGGTGCTGGCCATGGTCCGGCTTTTGCGCGACGCCGGCGCGGCCCGGGTCATGGTGGGCGACAATCCGGGCTACGGCCTGTCCCTGGCCGACGCCCTGGCCGGCATGGGCGAATTCAAGGCCCGGCTGGCCGCAGCCGGCGGCGAGCTGCTTTTTTTCGACGAGATGGAGACCGTGTCCGTGGAAAATCCCGGCGCGCTCCTGTTCGATCCCATCGTCCTGCCCCGGGCGCTTCTCTATGCCGACTGCTACGTCAACCTGCCCAAGATGAAGACCCACGTGCACACCCTGGTCACGCTTGGCATCAAGAACCAGTACGGCCTGGTGCTCGACGACCAGCGCATGTTTTGCCACCGCAACGACATCAACGTGAAGATCGTGGACATCCTGCGCCTGATCCGGCCGGACCTGACCGTGGTGGACGGCATCTGGGCCGTGCAGGGCCAGGCTCCGCTGTCCGGGTCGGCCGTGCCGGACATGAACGTGGTGGTGGCCGGCACGGATGTGTGCGCCGTGGACACGGTGGCGGCCCATCTCATGGGCATCGACGCGGACGAGGTGGCCATGCTGCGCCTGGCCCGCCAGGAGGGCCTGGGCGCAACCGACTTCGGGGCCATCGAGGTGGCGGGCGACGATCCGGCCGCCTTGCGCCGGCATTTCACGCGTCCGGTGGTGGGCTGCATGGGGGCCTATCCCCAGGTGCGGGTCATCGAGGGCGGGGCCTGCCACGGCTGTCTGTCGGCCCTGCGCCACGCCCTGGACAAGCTGGCCAGCGAGGGCCGGCTTGCCGGCCAGGCCCCCATCACGCTCTACATGGGCCGCCCCATGCCCGAGCGCCGCAACCTGCGAAACGTGCAAGGCGATCTGTGGTGCTTCGGCTCCTGCGCCGCGCCGCTCATCTACGACACGCACGAGCGCTCCGACCTGGCCACCTTCGTTCCCGGCTGCCCGCCGCATATTTTGGATTTTTACAAGGCGTATCGGGAGAAGTACGAGGCGTGAGGGAAACGAATCTCCATGCCGCTTTTTGATGCGCACATGCGGCGGGCCATGCCGCACTTGTCATGAGCGAAAGTGGTTGCTTGGCATAGAGCTTTCACAACGGCTGATACATCGTCGGCCTTGTGCTGATGCAACCGGCGTCGATTACCATTGATGGAGGCGAACATGATGCGAAATCCTCCCCACCCGGGACTGACGGTGCGGCACGACTGCCTGGAGCCCTTGGGCCTTTCCGTCACCGAGGGGGCCAGGGTTCTTGGCGTCAGCCGCCAGGCGCTCAACAATCTGGTGAATGGCAAGTCCGGCATTTCACCGGAAATGGCCATTCGTCTGGCCAAGGCTTTTGGGAGCAGCGCTGAAGTGTGGCTGCGCCTGCAAATGGCGTATGATCTGGCCCAGGTCCGGCAGCATGAAGACGAAATCCATGTGCGACGCGTTTTGCGGCCCACGGACGGCAATCGCGTCGCATAATCCCTCACCCCCTTAAACCCTGGCCCAGACCAGCCGGGAAACCCCGTTTTTGCGCAGGCCGTCGGTGCGGTCGGCGAGGTAGCGGGCATTGATGGCGGCCGCGTCCAGGTCCTGCGCCGCAGAAAATCCCAGGGTCCAAAGCGTCTTGCCGAGCTTGACCGGGTCGAAAAAGGTTTTCCAGGGTTCACCTCGGCCGGCCGCGCGCTCGGCCAGGGCCTGGGCGGCCTGGCGTTCCCCGGGCGGCAGCAGGTCCGGCGACACGCCGTAATCGAACACCACCGCGCTTGTCGGCGCGCACATGCCGATAAAGCGCAAGGTGTCCAGCACCGCGCTTTCCTCCAGGTACATGGTCACGCCGAGCCAGGAGAAAAAGGCCGGCGCGGCCAGGCGAAATCCGGCTTGGCCAAGGGATGCGGCCAGGGTGGAGTCTTCGAAATCCAGGGGCACGAAGGTCAGGTTGGCCGGCGCGGCCAGGCCGGCCTCGGCCAGACGCCAGCGCTTTGCGGCCTGGGTGGCCGGGTGGTCCACCTCGAAGACTCGGACGTCCGGCTCCGGATGGCGCAGGGCAAAGGTGTCGAGCCCGGCCCCCAGGATCACGGCCTGGGCCACGCCGGCCGCCTTGGCCTCGCCAAAGGCTTCCTCGGCCAGCCGGCTGCGGGCGGCCAGGGACGCCCGAAGCCCCTTGAGGCGCGGCGCATTGAAGCGGTCCGGGTCGTTTCGTATGGCCGCCTCCCGGGCCGGGCCGACCAGGGCCAGAGCAAAGGGGTCGGCAAACACCAGGGGCGCGTCCAGCACCTGATGGGCCGCCCGCAGCGTGGCCACGGCCAGGGCCGTGGATTTCGGCTCCTCCTTGGCCCGCCGGCCCTGTTCCTTCTGGTTGGCGGCCCGTAAGGCGGCCACGGCCCGGCTGATCCAGTCCAGCATGGCCGTCGAGATGCCGGCCGCTTCCCGGACGTGCGCCTCCTGTTCATAGAGGGTTCGGCATTTGGCGGCCAATGCCCGGTCGTTTCCCGTGGCCGCCAGGGCCAGGCGCGCCCAGTCCCGGGCCAGCTCCCGGGCGGCTTCGCCCTCGGCCGGATCGTTTCGGTCCATGGCCGCCTGAATGCGGGCGAGCAGTTCCCGCCACGCGTCGCGAAGTTTCGGGCCGGCCGCGTCCAGATGGCCGCGCAGGGCCGCCAGTTCGTCCCGCGAGAAATGCCGTTCGTACATATGCATGCGCTCCAGAAGTTCGAGCCAGTCCGTGAGGCTCGCCTGCCGCCCGGATTCCAGGCGGGCCAGAAGCCGCGCCAGGTGCTCCTTCAAGGCCGTGGCGCGCTGGATCCGGCCGTCCAGGGCCGTGATCTGCCGGGCCATGATTTCGCCGGCCGGGGTTTCGCCGCCGGCCAGGAAAGCCTGGATGTCGGCCAGGGAAAAGCCCAGGTGCTTGAGGGCCTGGATGTGGTGCAGCCGCCGCACGTCGGCCTGGTCGTAGAGGCGAAATCCCGCCTTCGACCGTGCCGAGGGGCAAAGCAGGCCGATGGCGTGGTAATGGCGCAGGGCGCGCACCGTCAGCCCGGCGCTGCGGGCGAGCTTCCCGATGGTCAGCGGCATGAAGGGCCTCCTGGAGGAGACCCTAAACCCTGACGGAACGTCAGGATCAAGAAAAAATTCCCGGGTCGCGCCTGTTTTGGTGTTGGCGCAACAACGCGGTCCGATTGACAGAACGTTGTTTTCAAGCAACAGAAGCTGCCCAACAATGCACAATTTCACCGGCTCCATCATCCGCCCCCCGGCCGAGGACGCGGCATGCTCACCCAGGCCCTGATTCTGGCCGGGCAGACGCCGGGTCCCCTGCCGGTCGTGGGGGGTAAGCCCTTCCTCGAATACCTGGTCTGGAACCTGGGCCGCCATGGCGTCACGGACATTGTGCTGTGCGCCGGCCACGACGCCAAGCGGATCAGGGAGCACTGCGGCGACGGCGCGCGCTTGGGCGTGCGCCTCTCCTTTGTGGCGCAGGCCACGTCCATGGGCACGGGCAACGATCTGAAGCAGGCCCGGGACCTCCTGGCCGAGGAATTCCTGGTCATAGACGGCGATACCCTCTTTGACATCAACTATCTGGACCTGGCCCTGGTGCGCGCCCGGGGCGACGCCCTGGCCGCCCTGGCGCTTCGGGCCGTGGACGATGCCCCGCGCTTCGGGGCCGTGATCCTGGACGGCGAGCGGGTGATCGGGTTCGGCGAAACGGCCGGGAGCGGCCCGGGCCTTGGCAGTGGCGGCATCTGCGCCATGCGCCGCCAGGCCCTGGACTGGCTTCCGGACCGGGCCTCCTCCATCGAGCGGGACCTGCTTCCCGGCCTGGCGGCCGCGGGCAGGCTGGCCGGCCAGGCGTACGGCGGCTATTTCCTCGATATCGGCCTGCCCGGGACCCTGGCGCGCGCCCGGTACGAGCTGCCGGTCTGGGAGCGCAAGCCGGCCGTATTTTTCGACCGCGACGGCGTGCTCAACTTCGATTACGGCTACGTGGACAGCCCCGAGCGCTGGGACTGGATCACGGGCGCGCCCGAGGCGGTCAAGCGCTGCAACGATCTGGGCTATCTGGTCTTCGTGGTCACCAACCAGGCCGGCATTGGCCGCGGCTATTACAGCGAGGCGCAGTTTCAGGCGCTCATGGCCTGGGCCCGGGCCGAACTGAGGGAGATGGGCGGCCATCTGGACGCGGTCTACCACTGCCCGCACCACCCCACCCAGGCCAAAGGCCGCTACCGCCAGGCCTGCGCCTGCCGCAAGCCCGGGCCGGGCCTGATCAAACAGGCGCTGCGCCAGTGGCCGGTGGACCCCGGCCGCAGCCTGCTTGTCGGCGATTCGCAAAAGGACCTGGACGCCGCCGCTGCCGCCGGCATCGTTGGCTACCGCTTTACCCAGGCAAACCTGCTGGAATTCATGCAGTTCCTGACGCCCGTGGCGCATCCGTCCGGTCCGTAAAAGACAGGCCCCCCAGCCCGAGACGGCTCTCCTATCGGGATCGTTGCCCTCTCCGTACGTCGCGTTGTCTCGCCGTTTCCAGATCGAGGCCGCTTACCCCGCGTAGGCCCGCCGCAATTCTTCGATGTCGATCTTTCCCATTTGCAGCATGGCGGCCATGACCCGGCTCGATTTGGCTTGGTCCGGGTCATCGAGCATCTCGAGCAGGATCGTGGGCGTGATCTGCCAGGACAGGCCGAACTTGTCCTTGAGCCAGCCGCACGGGCCCGGCTGGCCGCCGGCCGACAGCCTGTCCCAGAAATAATCCACTTCTTCCTGGTTCTCGCACCGGACGAGCAGGGAGACGGCCTCGGTGAACGTGAAATGCGGGCCGCCGTTTAAGGCGATAAATTCCTGGCCGTCGAGCTCGAAGTGGATGGTCATGACCCCGCCCTGGGGGCCGGGTCCGGCCTCGGTGTAGCGCATGGTGCGTATGGTGCGGGCGTTTTTGAAGATGGAGGCGTAGTGGCTGACCGCCTCCTCGGCGTTGTCGTCGAACCACAGAAACGTCGTGATCTTTTGCATGCCGTGCTCCTTGCCGCGTGCGCGCCTTTTGCCTGCCCTGCGCTTTTTCGGAGCGCGCCGCACGCCGGGCGCGGGCCTTTGGTTGCGACATTTCGACCCATCCTAGCACGGCGGCCACGCCTGGCAAGGCCGGAAACGGCAAAAGCCCGGCCTGGTCTGGGGTTTCTCCCGCCATGACGCAACAATCATTCGGCGGCCGCCTTGACACGGCTCTTCTCTTATGTCCTATGCATGGAGTCTGTTTCTGCAAAAAGCACATCGCGGAGCCGGAGCATGACCCTGTTTTATATAGATGAGCATATGGCGTGAAAAGGCATTTCCTTGTTTATTGCATCGGGTACTGCATCCTTTTCTGCCTGTTCCACTGCCTGACCGCGCCCGCGCTCCCGGCCGCCGCGTCCGGACCGGACCTGACGCCGGGCATTCTGCTTCTGACCTCCTACCACCAGGGAGACTCCTGGACCGACCGGATTGTGGCCGGCTTTGCCGGCGTCTTTCCGCCGGAGGGGATCCGGCTTTTCATCGAGCATCTGGACCAGCGCCGCTTTCCCGGCCAGGCGCATGCCCCGGAGTTTCTGGCCTATCTGGCCCGCAAATACCGCGACACGCCGCTTCGCCTGCTGGTCAGCGCCGACGACGCGGCCCTGGATTTCCTGCTGGCCCACCGCCAGGCCCTGTTTCCGGGGCTGCCCCTGGTCTTTTGCGGGGTCAACGACTGCGAGCCCGGCCGCCTGGCCGGCCAATCCGGGGTGACCGGCGTATGCGAGGCCCCGGACGTCCTGGGGACCCTGGAACTGGCCCTGCACCTGCTGCCGGACACGCGCATCGTGGCTGTCCTGGCCGCGGACACCAACAGCTCCCATTGGACCAATCTGGAGCGGCTGCGCCGGGCCGTCCGGGCCATGGGCAGCCGGCTGCGGGTGCTGGAACTCGTCAACGCCACCCTGGAGCAGGCCCAGGCGGTGCTGGCCGGCCTGCCCCAGGATGCCGTGGCCCTGCGCCTGGCTCCGTTTTTTCACCCGGACGGCGCCGGGCCGCCGCTTGCCGAGGACGTGCCCGCCCTGACCCTTGCCTCCCGGGTTCCGGTGTTCGCGCTGTGGGATTTCGACATGGGCACGGGCATCATGGGCGGCCGGATGGTCAACGGCACGGACCAGGGCCGCTCGGCCGGGGAGCTGGCCCGCCGGATACTGGCCGGCGAGGCCCCGGAGGCCATTGCCGTGGCCGACGCCCCCAACCAGGCCCTGTTGGACCAGACGGTATTGACGCGCTTTGCGGTCCCCCAGGGCAATGTCCCGCCCGGAACCCGGCTGCTCCATGAGGAGCCCCCGGTCTACGAACGCTACAAGCTGGCCATCTGGAGCGGCGGCGCGGCCCTGGCCATCCTGCTGCCGGCCGCCATCCTCCTGGCTATGGCCCTGATGGCCCGACGTCGGGCCGAGGGCAGGCTGCGGGCCAGTCAGGACCGGTATCGGGAGCTGGTGGAAAGCGCCAATTCCCTGATCCTGCGCTTTGATCGAAGCGGCCGCCTGGTCTTTGTCAATGAATGCGCCGAGCGCCTGCTGGGCTACTCCCGGGAGGAGCTCCTAAGCGGCCAGGCCAGCCTGGTCCCCCTGGGGCCGGCCGATCTGGGAAGCCTGCTCGCCCGGGCCATGGCCGCCCCCCAGGCGTCCGGGGACAGGGAGCCGGAAACCCGGATTCTGACCCGGGACGGCCGCCAGGTGTTCGTGCAGTGGGACAACCGGAATCTGACGGACGAGGCCGGAGAGCCGGCGGGCTGGCTGGCCGTGGGCACGGACGTCACCGCCCGCCGCCAGGCCGAGGACGCCCTGGCCGCCCGGGTCCTGGCCGAGGAAGACCTTTCGGTCTTTGCCCGGGAGCTTTTGGCCGACGCGCCCGGGGCGCTGGCCCGGGCCTTGGGCCGGCTGCTGCGCGCCACCCGGGCCAGCCGGGCCATGTGGTTCGTCATTTTCGAGGACCCGGAGCTGGGGCCGTGTTTCCGCCTGGCCGAGGAGGCCTGCGCCCCGGGCGTGGCCTCCCAACTCGGCGACCCCATGCTGGGCCGGCTGCCCTGTCGCCTGGACATGTTCCAGTGGGCCGACACCCTGCGGTCCGGCGAGTCCATCCAGTGCCTGACCCGGGATTTTCCGCAAAGCGTGGCCGGGATTCTGGCGCGTCACAACATCCAGGCGATCCTGGCCGCGCCCGTGGCCACGGCCGGGCAGTGGTCGGGCTTTTTGTGCCTGCACGACAACCGCCGGCCCCGGCGCTTCACCCGCCAGGAAGAGGCCCTGCTGGTCACGGCGGCCTCCATCCTCTCGGCCTCCCTTTCCCGGCCCAAGGCCTGCTGACGGCCGCGCCCCATTTTTTTACAACACCACCGTGGGCTCTCACTCAAAAAAACAAGTCAGGATTGACGTTGAACCGCTTGGCAAATTTTTTCGCCGTCTCCTTGCTGATCCCTCGCTTGCCGGCCAGAATTGCCGAGATATGGCTTTGCGGCGCACAATCGGCCAGGTCGGTCTGCTTCAGTCCGTGTTGCTCCATGAGGAATCGCAAAACCGCTTTGGGTTCTGCCTCGGGGATGGCAACGCGCGCGGCTTCATAGTCTTCCATCA
Source organism: uncultured Desulfovibrionaceae bacterium (assembly GCA_964490985.1). Lineage (GTDB taxonomy): Bacteria > Desulfobacterota > Desulfovibrionia > Desulfovibrionales > Desulfovibrionaceae > Solidesulfovibrio. The sequence continues at coordinate 19,422 of CAZBER010000002.1, forward strand.
GCACCGTCAGGTAATGCAGCACGTCCGAAAGAGGGTGTGTGGCATCATCCCGAATTGCATCCAGCAGCACGTTAACCAGGGCTGCAACGCGCGTGTAATCCTCTTCGGTCTTGATCGAAGTCACGCCAACCAATTCCTTGAACGGCATCCACGCCTGAAGGATGGCGGCAGGATCAAAGGTCGGGTTGGAGCAGTTCATTTCTCGCCTCTCTTCCAGGCGCCTTTGTCGTATTCTTTGTGCGTCAAGACCGCCCGGATATACACTTTTTGCCATTCATATCGAACCACGGCAATCAGGCGGAATTTGTTCCCGCCGATATCAAAGACCGTGAAGCCATCGACGTAATCCGCACTCGCAAACGTCTTCCGCAGCTCGCTGAAATTCTGGAAACTCTCTCGCCGCATGATGCGATGCCATATTTCCAACGGTTCTTTGGCGGCTGGGTAATCGGCCCAGAAAGCGACAAGCGCGGGTTTTGCGATGACGCGCATACTAAATTGATATATACTGTTTTGATATGCGTCAAGGGAAAGCCCTTTGGTCGCCGAAGGCTTCCAAAACGACGTTTCACGGAATCAGGGAATGGACCGGGAAGCGGCCGAGAAAACCAAGGGATGGACGGCGTCCAGCCACAACTGGGCCGCGCCGCCCAGCGAAAAAATCACCCGGAAGGTTTCGCCGGCCGGGGCAAAGGCCACGGTAGTCCGGTTGTCCCAGCCCTCGCCGCCTTCCTTGCCGTCGCCGTACCCGAAAAGGGCCAGGGTGGTGCGCCGGCCGTGGCCGTCCTCGGCAATGACGGTCACGGACTGGCCGGGTTCGGTCAGGCGCGGGCAAAAGGTCACGGTGGCCCGCTCCACAGGCGTATCCGAAACGGCCTCGTACGCCAGTTCCAGGGGCGCGTTCGAGTCTTCGGCCTGGATGTAGCTGCCCCAGTTGCGGATGTTTTGGGCCGTTGTCACCTGCACGGTCAGGCCGCCGTCCTCCCGGGCCACCCGGTCGGCCACGGGCACGGCCACAATGGCCCGCTCGGGGCGCGGCCGGTAGAGCGCATACCGGCCCACCCGCTCGGCCGGCTCGTAGTAGATGTCGCGAAGGGCCAGCAGGCTCTTGGAAATGAACACCTGGCTGTCCACGAACCGGGCCAGCCGCCGGCCCCGTATGTCGGCGGCCATGGGCGAATCGAGAATGGGGGCCAGGCCCAGGCGATCGTAGATGTCGGTCTCAAAGGCGTCGTACAGGCGCAGGCGGGAAAAATCCGGCTCCCCGGCAAAGAGGTACGCGCCTTCGGCGTCCATGAGCACCGGGCCGGGGATGGCGGCCAGGGTCTGGCGCGCTTCCAGGGCCTGGGCTTCCTCGGCCGGGGCCGGGGCCGGGGCGAAATCCGCCCGGGAAAGCCCGGTCAGGGTCAGGTTCATGGGTAGCAAGGCGGCCAGGGCCAGGCAGCCCACACCCCGGGCCGCCGGGCCGCCCGCCAGGCAGGCCCCGGCCAGGCAGGCGGCCCCCAGGGCGGCCACGGCCGAGACGAACAGGAAATGGTTGGCGTCCGAACCGCCCCACATGAGCGTGCGCGCCAGAAACGGCAAAAAGACCAGAAGCAGGACATCGGGCAGGGGCAGCCGCCTTTTTATCAGGCACAGGGCCAGCCAGCCGGCGTAGGCGACCAGGAGCGCGGCGTGCTCGGAGGCGTATTCCCGCATCCGGGCCAGGGCGGCGGCCAGGCTGTTGTCCCCGGCCAGGGCGGTCATGCGGCCGGGAAAAAGCACGGCCTGTTCGAGAAGTCCCGGGCCGAACAGGACGTACGCGGCCGCGCCCAAGGCCAGGCCGGCCCCGGCCAGGCTCAGGGCAAAAGCGATGCCGCGCCGCCAGCCGACGCGCGCCGCCAGGGCGTACAGGAAAAAGCCGGCCGCCAGGGGCCAGGTCTGCTGTTTGGCAAACGCGGCCAGGGCCAGCAGCGTTCCGGCCAGGACCATGGGCCCGTAGGGCCGCGCCTCATGCCGGCCGGCCGTGAAAGCCCAGGCCGCGGCCAGGACCAGGCCAAAGGCCCAGGTGTCGGGCTTGCACACAAAGCCGTTGCCTGCCTCCGGGGTGATAAAAAAAGCCAGGCCGGCCACGATCCCCACCAATGCGCTGCCCGCGCCCCGGCGGGCCAGGCCGAACAGCGCAACCAGAATCAGGGCCAGGCCCGAGGCGGCGGCCAGCTTGCCGCACCAAAGCCCGGGTCCGGCCAGCCAGGCAAAGCCGGCGGCCACGGCGTAATAGAGCGGCGGATACAGGGTGATCAGGCGCGGATAGCCGCTGCCGGCAGGATAAATGTTTTGGCCCTGGCTCAGAAGCCAGCCCTTGAGGGCCTCGCGACCCTCGATGGGATTGGAAACCAGGGGCGAGACAAGCTGGGGCAAACGGACCTGGTGCAGGATGTCCAGGCCGGCCAGGCACAGCACGGCCAGGCCATAACCCAGGACAGCCGTGCGTCCGGCAGCCTTCAAAAAATCGGCCTGGTTCGGCCAGACCATCCGGTCCGCGCGGTCGCGGCCATGGGCGGCGGTCAGATAGGACACCACGGCCAGGATCGGAGCGGCCACAATGGCCGTCTGTCGCCAGGCGCCCAGCCACCAGGCCATCAAAAGCCCGGCCAGGGCCAGGGCGCAGCCGAAAGCCCGGGCCGAACCCGCGCCAGGGGCGGGGTGTTGCCCCGGCCCGGAGCCAGCCGGCCGGCCGGATGGGCGGTTTTCTTCCTGGGCCGTCACGTCATTCCCGCGGGGTTTTCGCTTTTTCCCGATCCCGGCCTTCCAGAGCGCCCAGGCGCGTTTCCAGCTCGGCCACCCGGACTTCCAGGGAGGCCCGGGCCGCCTCTTCCCGGTTGCGGCAGGTCACGGATTCGGCCATGAGATCGTCGAAAATGAGATTTTTTTCGAACCACACCTTGAGCAGGGTGCTCAGGTAGCGCCGGCCCATTTCGCTTAAGTGCAAATTGGAGCTGCCCCAGGTGCGGCCCTGCCAGGCAATGGGCACCTGGGCGATGGCGTAGTTGCGGATGAGCGCATTGAGCGACAGTTCGATGGTGATGTTGAAATGGCAGGCCTTCAGCGGCCAGATGTCGCGGATGACGTAGGAGCGGTAGGCCTTGAAGGAATTGGTCAAGTCGTTGAACCGCGTCCAGAACAGGAGCTGGAGCATGCGGTTGACCAGCCGGTTGACCAGGAGTTTGACGCGCGGGTAATTGACGCAGCGCGAGCCCCGGATGAACCGGGAGCCGAACACGCAGTCGTAGCCTTCCTCGATTTTGTGGTAATAGGCCACCACGTCGTCCGGAGAGTCCGAGCGGTCGGCCATGCAGATGACGATGACCTCGCCCGTGGCCCGCTCCAGGCCCGAGCGCACGGCCCGGCCGAATCCCCGGGGCGGCTGCCGGTCCACCACCACCACGGCCGGGTCGGCCGCGGCCAGGCTTTGCAGCACGTCTCCGGTGGCATCGGTGCTGTTGTCGTTGACCAGCACCAGTTCAAAGGGGATGCCGGCCCGGGTCAGGGTATGGCGCAGGCCCTGCACCGTGGCTTCGATGTTTTGTTCCTCGTTGTGGGCCGGGATGACCACGGACAATGTCAGGGTGTGCTTCATGGCGTGTGGGGGTCAAGGTTGGGGAAGCGGGGCGCACCCATCCATGCCGCATGGCTTGGCCTCGATCAAGGGAAAATGCGGGCCTTGCCTTGCCCAAACCTCCCAAACCGCCTAGCCTGGATTCCGGCTTCGAACACCGCGCCCCACGGATAGCCCATGCCCAAGCTGACGCTTTTTTCCCCCACGCCGCCCGATCTCTCGGCCTTTGGCGTACGAAGCCTCCAGGCCACGCTCAAAGCCAAAGGCCACGACGTGCGCCTGGTCCTTAATTTATGCGTAAGGATTTCCTCATGGCTTGTGTGACGTGCATCACCCCCTGCCCGCCGGATATTTCGGCCTTTGGAACCAGAAGTCTCTCGGCCGCGGTGCGCGCTGCCGGGCACGAAACGCGGCTCGTCTTCTTTCCCGGCAACCTGGGACTGGCCGGCTGCGGCGCCGAAATCGGCTATCCTTCCGAGGTGGTGGACACCGTGGTCCGCATCGCGGAGGGCTCGGACCTCGTCCTCATCTCCTTCATGAGCAGCTACCTGAGCCGCGCCATGCAACTGACCCGCGCCATGCGGGACCGCCTGGGCGTGCCCGTGGCCTGGGGCGGCATCCACGCCCTGCGCCGCCCGGCAGATGTGCTGCAGCTTGCCGACTACGCCCTGAGGGGCGAGGGCGAGGAAGCCGTACCGGCCCTGCTGGCGGCCATGCAAAACGGCGGCGATACCGGCGGGATTCCCGGCATCTGGAGCATGGACGCGAAAAGCGGGGAGCAGCGCAAGAACGGCTTGGCCATCGTGCGGGATATCTCCAGCCTGCCGTACTACGATTTCTCCAACGAGAACCACTACATGTACCAGCCGGAGTACGGCTCCGTGGTGCGGATGGACGACGCCCTGCTGGAGGAATGCCTACCGCAGATGCCCTACTTTCGCGGCCGGCTGTTGCGCACCTACCGCACCATGACGGATCGCGGCTGTCCGCACAGTTGCACCTACTGCAACATCCCGACGATAAAAAATATCTTCCGTGAGGATTCCACCCCCTACTTCCGCCACCGCAGTCCGGAAAGCGTGCTGGGCGAGCTGGAATTCATGACCCGGCGCTTCCCCTTCGTGGAGGCCATCCAGATATTCGACGACACCTTCTTCTCCCGCCCCAAAAGCTGGTTCGACGCCTTCTGCCCAGCCTACAAGGAGCGCATCGGCATGCCCCTGTACGCCCAGGCCAGCCCCGGCACCCTGAGCCCGGAAAAGATGGAACGCATGGTCCAGGCCGGCATGGTGTACGTGGAAATGGGCGTACAGACCGGCAGCACGAAAATCCGCCGGCTGTATAACCGCAAGGAAACCAATGAAATAGTGGTGGAAATGGCAAAGATGGTGCGCTGTTACATGCCCCGCGTGCTGCGGCCGGACTACCACATCATCATAGACAACCCCTGGGAGACCGAGGAAGACTTCATGGATACCGTGCGGTTACTGCACGCCATGCCCCGGCCCTACGGCCTCTGCCTGGCCAGCCTCATCATCTTTCCGGATACCGCGCTCTTCCGCAAAGCCATCGCGGACGGCCTTATCGAAGAACCCAAGGAGGCGGACCGCGCCCCCTTCCACGTGCGCCACCAGAAAAACTACCCCGGCTTCCTGCTCTACCTGCTCACCTTCCCGCACTTTCCCAAGCCGCTCATGAGCCTGCTGCTGCGGGACGACGTGGCCGGCTACCTGCGCCGGAAAAACCCCACCGGCCTTTACAAAGGCTGCTTCATGGTGGGGGAATTCGTGCGCTTGGCCGTGAAAGGCGGCACCCTGCTCCTCCAAGGCCGCCTCAACCGCCTGGGCTCCTACGTGAAGCGTCGGTTTTTCACCAAGAGGGGAGGATAACCACTGCTATTTCTTGATAAGAGCTCATTTTTTCGGACGACCAGGAGATTTTTATGCCGAACCAGACCGTTACCGATCCCTGCGCCCCGGAGTCTCGGAACTCCGCCCCGAAGGACGACTTCGCGGACATCCCCCTGGCCATACTCGCCGCCAAGGAGGGCGTGGAGATCGTGAACCTCGCCTTCGTGGACGACTCCGGCCGTGGCCCATCCTACTGCAACGCCAAGGTCATGGGCGGCTGCCTGCGCTACCAGCAGGAAAAGACCGAAGTGACCAATATTTTTCCCGGATTAAACAGATTGTAGCGGGACAGACGAGGGGGCAACGCGCCCAGGGGCTCACCTTCGCCGGTCACTTTACCAGCCCGTTGCAAAAATGGATTTGGCTCAGTCAGGGCTATGAATGAAGGCGAGCGGCAGGATGCGGCAGACCTGCTGGACACGGTGCGGCTTCTGGCCAAGCTCCCCAAGCTCTTTGGCCTGGCCATCGCCAGCCTGATCTCTTTTCCGGAAACCGAGCTCTACCGCCGGCCGGAAGGGGTAGGCCAGGGAAAGGTCGGTTTGGATGCCTTCGGCGACCAAAGGGCTGCGCCCTTTGGAAACCCGCAAGGATTTCCTACCCACTCTTTCGTCATGGCGGCGAAAGCCGGGTCCGGACCATGGAAGATTCAAACCCGGCTTTCGTCGGCAGGCTCTCCCCTAATACGGATCGTCCTGGGACTCCACGTCGTCCCAGACATTCATGGGAATGTCGTTGGCCAGGACGCGGTCCACGTAGCCGTTGCCCTTGGTGTCGATCTGCTGCCAGGCGGTCTCGGCCTTTTGCTTGTTGCGCCACTGGGATACGAACTCTTCCTTGGTGATGGAGCCGTTGCGGTTAATGTCGTATTTCATGAAAACCGCATCGCGGCTTCCGGCATCCTGCTTTTTGGCGCACCCGACCCCCAGTCCGCCCACGGCCATCCCCACGATCAGAATCGCTGCTCCCATCCGCCGCATATCCGCCTCCTTCAGGTTTTTTGCAAAAGAGTCGTTCTCGACGCCTTCGGCGACCAAAGGGCTTTTCCCTTTGGAAACCCACAATGATTGCGGGAATTACAACGTAACACTCTTGCCGTCTCGCGTTACGCTTGTTTTTTGCAAAGGCCTCCAGTCGCAAACAGGCGCTTCCGCTGCCTGTTGTCGGACAGCGCATCAAGCCAGTCTCACAGCCAGACACACACCCGGCCCGTCTCGAACAGAGAGGCCCAGCCGCCCCAGCTGTTTGCCGCCTCCCAAGGGCCTGGTCCCGGCGCATGCCAGGCTCACGAGCGGTCCCGGACGTTTTTACGCCAGAAATTGCGCAGCCACACGTCTTTGGGGCCGCCGGGAAAGCCGGCCATGGCCCGGGCCAGCTCCTCCTCGGACAGCTCGGCCTGCCAGCGCTCGAATTTGGCCGCCTCCACGGCCTCGGCCGCCTCGCGCCGGCGGGTGAGCTCGGCCGCGGCCGAGGCGGCCAGGGCTTCCTCCCGGGACACGTACTCCGGATGGGCCCGCAGCACGCCCCAGCGGGCCAGAGCCGTGAAAATATACGCCGCGGCGTTTCGCACCTTCTCGCCGGTGGCCAGATTGACGAGCTGGCCCTTGGTCTCCAGCTCCCAATCGGCCCGGTCGAGGCTTAAGGCCATCATGTCCCGGTCCGGCTCCTTGCCGAGCTTGGCCCTCGCCTGGCAGGCCTGGATGAGCTGCTCCAGGCGAAACCCGGCCTCGTGGACGCTTGGCCACATCACGGCCAAAAAGGCGTCGTCCCAGCCCAGCGGGTTTTCCCCCTCGATAGAAAGATTTTCTTTTCTATCTCTCTTCTTGGAGGCGGATGGGTCTGGTGACGGGTCGGCTGACGCATGGTCAGGCTGGCTGCTGGAAAGGCTTGAAGACCGGCTGGGAGTCAGGCTGGCCATGGTCTGGACAGACGGACCGTATGACGGGCTTTGAGACAGGCTTTCTGACAGACTCAGAGATCGGTCTTGCTGATACTGCTCGATCAGGGCCTGGTTGAAGGCCACGCGCACGCCCTGGATGTTGCCGTCCCGGGCCTTCTGGAAGGACAGAAACGACAGGGCCTCCAGCCGGCGCAAAATGGTGCGGATGGTGGCTTCGCGCATGGCAAGCGCGGCGGCGATGTCCCGGAACTTGATGATGTAGGGCTTGACGGCCAAAAGGAAGTCCAGGACCCGGCGCTGGTTGTGGTTGAGGCGGTCGGCCACGGTGAACCGGCCTGGAGACAGGTCTGATGCAAGGCTTTGTGTTTGGCTTTGTAAGTGGCTTGGAGACAACGCTTCCGATAGAGTTTGGGTTTGGCTGACAGTCTGGTTTGGAGACAGGTTGTTTGTGGGGCTGACGGGTTGGCTGGTTGAGGGTGTTATGGACGGCGCTATGGACCGGCTGGTTGTCGCGGTGTCGGATGCAGTGAGGTCGCTCTGTTCGGGCTGGCTGTCCGCCTGTCTGTCGGACGTTGTGTCGGGCTGTGATACGGCCTGACGGGCTGTCTGTTTTTGCGGCTGGTTGTCCGTCGGCGTGTCTGACTGTTTGGTTGGTTGATTGACTGGTTTTGTGTCGGACTTTTTGACAGATGGGTTTTGTGGTTTAGAGAATGGCTTAGGCGCGTCTCCGGCTTTGCCTGTCAGAAAGGCGATGGCGTTTTCCGGAAAGGCATCCAGGGCCGGAAACGCGTCAAAGGTTTCCTGCATCGGAATGCTGGCGAACGGGTCCTCGTTCGCATCAGTCTTCTTGCGGGACACGTTTCATGACCTCTTGGGCCAGGGATTGGTAATCCTGCGCCCCGGATTTCGTGGCGTCGAATTCGAAAATGGTCTTGCGGTGGGAATGCGCCCGGTCGATGTCGATGTTGACCCGAATTTCCGTATCAAAGACCGGGATGCCCTTGGCGTCGAAAAAGGCCCGGATGCGATCCTTGTTCTTTTTGTGGGTGACGGCCCGGCCGTCGTATTTGGTCAGCACCACCCCGAGAAGCAAAAGCTTCTTGTTTTGCTGCTTGGCCTGGGACAGGACCTGGATGAAGGTGGAGAACCCGTCCAGGGCGTACTGGTCGCCCACCGGGCAGGGCACGAGCACATAATCGGAAATGAGAAGCGCGTTTCGCAGCATGGGCCCGATATTGGGCGGGGTGTCGATGAGCACGTAGTCGTAGCGGCTGATATCCTTGTCGTTTTGCAGGAGCCTGGAAAAGCCCAGGACCGAATCGATGCTCGAATAGGAGCGCACTTCCCATTCCATGCACCGGATGGAATTGGGAACGATTTCCAGGTGTTCGGTCCGGGTGGCGCAGGCATTGGGCGAGAAGGCCCCTTCCGGGTCTTCCAACGCCTTGACGAGACTGGAATTTTCCCGCAGCCCCAAATCAGGCAGCAGGGTCGAGGTCGTATTGGACTGCGGATCGCCGTCAACAACCAGAACGGTGTTGCCCTCGCGGGACAACCCGGCGGAAAGATTCACACTTGTCGTCGATTTTCCGACACCGCCCTTGTTGTTGCCCACCGTTATGATAATCGGCTTGGGCATTTCTCCTCCTCCCTTATTTCCCTGTTTTACTTATTTTCACCCCGTGTCAAATTTGTCAACAAAATCCAAGGCAACACGGGCCGGAAAAATCGGACCATGCGTTTTTGGTTTCCACATCCTCGACCATACTACGGGAAGGCGGACATTGGCTCCCCAGTTTCTGTCCGTTTCGAAAATAAATATCCGGCTGTCCGGCCGTTTGTCTGGTTGTCTGTCTGGTCGCTTGTCTGGTTGATTGGTCTTGTGTGTGGCCTTGTGGCCTCGCGCAAAACCGCAGGCCAGGCTCGATCCCAAACGGATGCGGGCTTTATTTCTACTGATGGGCAGGGAGAAAAACGGAAAAGGCGTAGGCGAGAAGATCGGTTGGCCGTCAGCCTCGGGTTGCGCCCCTAAAACATACGAGGCTTTTGCAAAAAGCAAACGCAACGCGAACCGGCACTTGGGTTGCGCTGTAAGGTCCTGAATCCCTATGGGTTTCCAAAGGGAAAAGCCCTTTGGTCGCCGAAGGCTTCGAAAACGACTCTTTTGGCAAGAGCCTCATGGAACTTCTTTTCAAGGATACGGCGCCAGGACCCGGGCCGGCACGCCGCCCACCACCGCGCCCGCAGCCACGTCGCGATTGACCACGGCCCCGGCCGCGATCACGGCCCGCGCGCCGATGCGCACCCCGCCCAGCACCACGGCCCCGGCCCCGATCCAGACGTTGTCGCCAATGGCAATGGGCCGGCCGCCGTATTCCTGGTCCAGGGTGGGGAGGTCATGCCGCCGGAAATCATGGTCCCCGGTGACCAGGATGGCCCCCGGACCGATGAGCACGCCCTCGCCCAGGGTCAGCCCGCCCCGGCCCGAGGCCAGGATGGCGTTGATGCCCACCCAGCAGCGCGGTCCAAGGGTTATGCCTTCCCCGGCTGCGGCATTGGACACGTAGGAGCACAGATAGGCCCCGCGCATGATGCGGCAGCAGTCGCCGATGGTGATTGCCGCCACCGAGGCGTGGATGCGGGCCAGCCGGTCCACGTACACGGACGACCCCAGGCGGATGGCAGCCATGTGGAAAAATTCCGCCCCGGCCTCGATGACCGGCGCTCCCGATCCCTTGGCGAAAAGGGGCTTGTAGGCGGCCCGAAGCCCAAGGCCCGGCAGCCCGGGCACAAAGCCCAAAAGCCACTGCGGGACCTGTTCCAGGAAATAGCGGGGGAGAGACCCAGCCCGAGTGGCCAGGTATTGGCGCAGCCCGGACGGGCCGGCCTCGGTCATGTACTGGCGCAGGCGCTCGGCCATGGCTTAGGGCGTCTCCGCAAAGGCGTGCCGGCATTCTCCACGGGACAGGAAGGCATCCACCACCGGGAACCACAGTTCGCCGTGGCGGGTCAGCCCGCCGGCCCCGAAATCGGCCACCCCCACCCAGTCCGGATTCTCCCGGATGGGGTCCGTGTCCGGTCCGGCGCAGGCCAGCCCGGCGACCACCGCCGCCTGGGCTTGGCGCACGGGCTGCTTCTCATAGGGAATCTCGTTTTTGAGGGAATTGTGGGCCACGATCCAGGGCATGCCCGGGGCAATGGCCTGGCTGGCCTCGATCATGGCCGTCATGTTGGCCAGGGTCTTTTTTGCGGGAAAATGCCCCATGGCGTCGGATTCGCCCTGGTGCCACAACACGGCCCGAAACGGCCGCGAAGCCAGGGTCCTGGCCAGAAGCGGCCAGCAGGCCCCGCCAGCCGGGTTCCAGCAGTCGGTGTTGGTGGCGCTTCGGGCCACGATGACAAATCCCACGGGCACGCCGTCTTTTTGGGCCAGCATGTCGCCCAGGCGCACCCAGCACGCTCCGGCCTGGGCCGGATTTTCGGCGGACGGGAAGAGCAGGGTGGTTGTGTCGGGCTCCTCGTTTTCATGGCTTGGCCCGTCGCCGTGGTGGGCGCTGACCGAAACCAGGCCCGTGGCGCTGATGGCCGGCTTGCCCGGGTCGGCGGGGCTTACGGCATTGGACTGCCCGGCCACCACAAACGCCTCGCCAACCCCCACCTTCCGGCACTGCCGGGCGGCGTCCTTGGCCGCCTCCGGCTTGGCGCACACCTCGTACAGGCCGGCCGGCACATCCGCGAAGCTCTCCGCCCCGCCATCGGCCGCAACCGTGCGGCTGGCCAGGGGCGCACCTTCCCCGGCTCGGGCCAGGGTCACGGTGACGGCTTCCGAGCCCGGAGCCACGTGAAAGGGGATGGCGGCGCGGCCATCCGGGCCGCGCTGGAAAATCGTGGCCTGGGCCGGGGCGGTCAGCCGGGTTTGGGCCGAGGCCGTGGGGGCAGGGAAGGCGCAAAGCGCGCCGAGCGCGGCCAAAAGGACCGAAATCCGGCGGCAAGGGGGCGCAAGGGGCATGCGGCTCTCGTTTTTGCGGTCGTTTTCGGGGAACGGCTGGGGCATGACACGGATGTCCTGGCCTGTCCAGGCTCGCCCGGCCGTTTCGGTTGCCGCCGGCCGGTGTTGTGGCGTATGTTGCCTGATTATCCATCCTCATGTTCCTGGAGGCGGCCTGTGGCGAAACCTGTTTTGGTCTTGAACCCTCCGTTTCTGCCCAAATTTTCCCGGCCCCAGCGGTCCCCGGCCGTGACCAAAAGCGGCACCCTCTATTTTCCGCTGTTTCTGGCCCAGACCGTGGCCGTGCTGGAAGAGGACGGCTTTCCCGTCACCTTCCTGGACGCCCCGGCCGCCGGGCTCTCCCTGGAGGCAGTGGCGGCCCGGGCCAAAGCCGAGCGGCCGGTCCTGGCCGTCATCGACACCTCCACCCCGAGCATCGATGCGGACATCGAGGCGGCCAAAGCCCTTCGCGCCGTGGTGCCCGGGCTTTTCACGGTCCTGGTCGGCCCCCATGCCACGGCCCTGCCCGAGGAGACCATGCATGCGGCCGGAGAGGCGGTGTGCGCCATTGCCCGGCGCGAATACGACCTGACCGTGCTGGAGCTGGCCCGGCTGCTGGAAAAAGGCCCCTTGACCCCCGAGCGCCTGGCCACGGTGGACGGGCTGACCTTTCGCACGGACCAGACCCTGGCCCAAAATCCGGACCGGCCGTTTCTGGCCGACCTGGACCGCCTGCCGCCCGTGGCTCCGGTCTACAAGCGGCATCTGGACATCCGGCACTATTTCAATCCCAATGCCAAGCCGCCCATGCTGACCCTGGCCACGTCCCGGGGTTGTCCGTTTCGCTGCGGCTTTTGCCTGCATCCCCAGACCGTAACCGGCCGCAAGGCCCGCTACCGCAGCATCGAAAAGGTGCTGGACGAGGTGCAGTGGTCCCTGGCCAGTTTTCCCGGGCTTCGCACCATCTTTTTCGAGGACGACACACTCACGGCCGACAAGGCCCGGTGCCTGGAATTTTGCCGGTCCATCGCCCGCCGGGGACTTCGCTTCGAGTGGACGGCCAATTCCCGGGCCGATCTGGACGCCTCGCTTTTGACCGCCATGCATCAGGCCGGCTGTCGGCAGCTGTGCGTGGGTTTCGAGTCCGCGGACCCGGCCGCCCTGGCTTCCATGAAAAAGGGCCTGAGCGTGGAGCGCATGCGGGCTTTTCGCCGCGACGCCAGACATGCCGGCATCAAGGTGCACGGGTGCTTTATTTTCGGCTTTCCCGAGGACACCCGGGAATCGATCCTGCGCACCATTGATTTCGCCATTTCGCTTAATCCCGACACGGCCCAGTTCTATCCGGTCATGGTCTATCCCGGCACCGAGGCCTATGCCGAGTATCGGGAGCGGGGCTGGATCGCGGCCGGGGATTTCCGCAACTGGCTGACTCCGGAAGGCCTGCACAACTGCGTGGTGCGAAACGAGCACGTAAGCGCCGCCGAGCTGGTGCGGCTGTGCGACCTGGCCCGCAAGCGCTTCTATCTGCGGCCGTCCTTTCTGGCCAAGCGCGCCGCCGCGGCCATAACCTCGCCCGGCGAAATGGCCCGCACCGTGCGCGCCAGCCGGGTGTTTCTCAAGCATCTCATCCGGGGATCACGGGTGTAAGTCGGCTGCGAGCGTCGAAGCTCTATTGACGTAGATCTTTTTTGGTATATTATTTATGCACGGCCGCGAAGTCATCAAACGGCTCAAGGCTGCCGGTTGGCGTTTGGACCGGATCGTCGGGAGCCATCACATCATGGTCAAGGATGATCGCGCCGTGCCGGTTCCGGTCCATGGGACAAAAGACCTTGGACCCGGCCTGCTTGCCGCCATTGCCCGACAAACAGGCGTCACGCTCAAGTAGGAGGCCGCGCCATGGAAATACGGTATCCCGCCGTGCTTGAAGCCGAGGAGGGCGGCGGTTTTTTTATCCGTTTCCTCGATTTCGAGGATATCTTCACCGAAGGGGAGACCGAGGAGGAGGCGCTTTTCAATGCCGCTGAAGTGCTGTCCGGCATGCTCGCCTTCAAGCTCGACCACGGCCAGGCGATCGCGTGCCCTTCGCCGGGCGCGCCCGGCGTCCGTCTGATCGCGCCCGACGCCAAGACCCAGGCCGCCTTGCTGGTTCGCTTCACGCGCGGCGACCGTCCCCTGGCGGACGTAGCCCGCGCCCTGGGCACGTCCTGGCCGTCGGCCAAACGGCTCGAGGACCCGACCCACTGGCCGTCGCTGAAAAGCCTGGACCGCGCCGCCGCCGCCATGGGCAAACGGCTGGTTCTCGCCTTTGAATAACCGTAACGCGGATGGCGTATCCATCCGCGGATGCCGGCAGTAGGTTGCGTGTTTCCCGACCGCCACATGTAATCGGAAGTTTTTATAAAACCATGAATATCCGCGTCTCGGTTGTCATCCCGGCCTACAATGCCGCCGATACCCTGCCCGCCACCCTGGCCGCCCTGTGCGGTCAGACCGTGCCGCCGCAGGATGTGGAAGTCATCGTGGTGGACGACGGCTCCACCGACGACACCGCGCACCTGGCTTCCTGCCATCCGGTCCGGCTCATCCGCCAGGAAAACCAGGGGCCGGCCGCTGCCCGAAACGCCGGAGCCAAAGCCGCAAAGGGCGAGGTGCTGGTCTTTACCGATGCCGACTGCGAGCCCGAGCCCGCGTTTCTGGCCGAAATCCTGCGCCCCTTTGCGGATGCCGGCGTCACCGGCGTCCAGGGCGCCTACCGCACCCGGCAGCAGGGCATAACCCCGCGCTTTGCCCAGGCCGAATTCGAAGACCGCTACGCCTTTGCTTCCCGCTTTCCCTGCCTGGACCTGGTGGCCACCTATGCGGCCGCCTTTCGGCGCGACGTGTTTTTGGCCACAGGCGGATTTGACGAAGCGTTTCCCGTGGCCAACAACGAGGACACGGAATTTTCCTACCGCCTGCACCAGGCCGGCCACCGGCTGGTCTTTGCCCCCGGGGCCGTGGTCTTCCACCGCCATCCCCCGACCTTGCGCCGCTATCTGCGCATCAAGTTCTGGCGGGCCTATTGGCGTCTGGCCGCCTGCCGCCGCCATCCGGCCAAGGCCGTGCGCGACTGCTACACGCCCGGGGTGGTGCGCCTGCAGACGGCCCTGGGCGGGCTGTGCGGCCTGGGCCTGGCCATGGCGCCGTTTTCGCCCGTGGGCGCGGCTGTGGCCGGAGCGGCCACGGCCGGCATTTTGGCCTCGTCCGTGCCGTTTGCGGTCTTTGCCGGCAAGCGCGATCCTGTGGTCGGGCTGGCCGCGCCGGGCATCGTGCTGCTGCGTTCCCTGGCCTTTGCCGCCGGAGCCGTTTTCGCCCTGGCCGACGGGGCCTGGCGGGCCAAGGCCTGCCATGAGGCCGAAAACCCGTGAGGGTCGGCCTGGACCTGCACACCCTGGCCGGGGTCAGGCAGGGATCGCGCACCTATATGGCCAACCTGGCCGCGCGGCTGCCGGTTGCCGCGCCGGACGTCCGGTTCGTCTTCTACGTGCCCGACCCGGCCGCGCCCGAGGCCCGGGAGCTGGCGGACGGCGCGCCAAACGTCGCCCTGGCCTCCATCCCCGCGGGCCGGCTGCCCCGGCTTGTCTGGCCGTTTCCGCTGCGCCTGGCCCGGGAAGTGGATGTCTTCCACTGCCAGTACCTCATTCCCTTGGTGCCCACGGTGCCGTGCGTGGTCAGCCTGCACGACATCCTGCACGAGACCCTGCCCCAGTGCTTCCCAAAGGGCCTGTCCCGGCTCATGCGGCTGCTCTATCCCTTAAGCGCCCGCCGGGCGGCCCGGGTGTTGACCATCTCGCGCTTTTCCCGGGACGAGATCATGTCCCGCTATCGGGTTGCCCCGGACCGCATCAGGTATGCCCACCTGGGCGTGGGCGAGGAATTTAAGCCCGTAACCGATCCGGCCGCCCTGGCCGGGGTGCGCCGGCGTCTGGGCATCCCGGACGGGCCGTACATCCTGTATGTGGGCCGCATCGAGCCGCGAAAAAACCTGCCCGGCCTGGTGGCGGCCTACCGGGAGCTGCGCCGCCGCCTGGGGCAGGCCGCGCCGAGCCTGGTTCTGGCCGGCGGCAAGGACGCGCTTTTCACGGCCTTTCACGAGTCCATCACCCGGGAAGGGGAGGCCGGGGCGGGCATCGTCTTTGCCGGGTCCGTGGCCCAGGCCGATCTGCCCGGGCTCTACAGCGGGGCGGCGGTATTCGCCTATCCGTCCTTTGGCGAGGGCTTCGGCCTGCCCGTGGCCGAAGCCATGGCCTGCGGCGCGCCCGTGGTGGCGAG
Source organism: uncultured Desulfovibrionaceae bacterium (assembly GCA_964490985.1). GTDB lineage: Bacteria > Desulfobacterota > Desulfovibrionia > Desulfovibrionales > Desulfovibrionaceae > Solidesulfovibrio. The sequence goes on from CAZBER010000002.1 coordinate 35,132, forward strand.
CAACGCTCCGGCCGTGCCCGAGGTGGCCGGCGGGGCGGCCTTGCTGGTCGATCCCAAGGATACGGCCGGCCTGGCCCAGACGCTTTTGCGCGTCCTGTCCGACCCGGCCCTGGCCCGGGAGCTGTCCGAAAAGGGGAGGGCGCGGGCCGCCGAACTGACCTGGGACAAAGCCGTGAACCTGGCCCTGGAGGCCTACCTGGACGCCTATGGCCGGGCCGGGGAGGGCGGACGCCGGGCTCCGGAGTAACGGCCCGGCGGGTCGACCGGGAGGCCGGGGCCGGCCCCTGGCCGCCGAACGAAAAAACGAATACAAAGCCCTATGCGCGTTGTCCTGATTTCCCCCTATCCCGACATCACGGCGTTTGGCGTGCGCGGCATTTCGTCGTTTCTGCGCGCCCGGGGCGTGGATACGCGCCTGATCTTTCTGCCCGATCCCCTGGGCGATGCCTTGCTCGATGCGCCCGAGCGCTACTCCCCGGCCGTCATGGAGGCCCTGGTTCCGCTGTGCGCCGACGCCGATCTGGTCGGCGTGTCGCTTATGACCAACTACGCGGACAACGCCGTGCAGATCACCCGCACCCTGCGAAGCAACATAGCCGCCCCCATCCTCTGGGGCGGGGTGCATCCCACCATCCGGCCGGCCGAGTGCCTGGAGACCGCGGACCTGGCCTGCGTGGGCGACGGCGAGGAAGCCATCCTGGACGTGTGCCGGGCCCTGGAGGCGGGCCGGCCCGCAACCGACATCCCCAACATCTGGGCCAGGCTGCCGGACGGCACCGTGGCCGAGAACGCCGTGCGCCCGCTCACCCAGGACCTGGACAGCTACCCGGCCCCGGACTGGTCCCACCAGGACCACTACATTCTGGACGGCGAGGCCATCGTGCCCCTGACGCCGGCGCGCACCGAGCATTTCCTGTCCCAGGGCACGGTGTCGCGCCTGATCGGCCGGGTGGGCTACCAGACCATGACCGGCCGGGGCTGCCCGCACCGCTGCGCCTACTGCGTCAACGACGCCATCAAGGCCCTGTACGGCCCCAAGGGCTACCTGCGCTGGCGCACAACCGAACACGTCATGGCCGAGCTGGAGCAGGCCCGGCGGGAGATGCCCTTTATCGGCTACGTCTGGATCTCGGACGATGCGTTTTTCGCCCGGCCCCTGGAAGACATCCAGGCCTTTTGCCGGCAGTACAAAGTCCGCGTCGGCCTGCCCTTCACCTGTCTGGGCAGTCCGGCCACCATCACCAAAGACAAGATGGAAGCGCTCATCGACGCGGGCATGATCTATCTGCAAATGGGCGTGCAGACCGGCTCGCCGCGCATCCAGGAGCTTTTCAACCGCAAGGCCATGGGCAACGACAAGATGCTGGCCGCCATGGCCGTGGTCAATGCCTACAAGGACAGGATGCTGCCCCCGAGCTACGACTTCATTCTGGATACGCCCTACGAGACCACCAAAGACCGCCTGGATTCGGTGCGCTTCATTGCCCGCATCCCCAAGCCCTTTCGCTTGCAGCCCTTTTCCCTGGTGCTTTATCCCGGCACCAAACTGCACGCCATGGCCAAGGCCGACGGCCATCTCACGGACGAGCGCAAGCAGGTGTATACCAAAAGCTACACCATGCGCCGGCCGGACTACATCAACCTGCTGATTTTGCTGGCCAAGGGTGGCCGGTTTCCGTCGAAACTGCTGGCTGTTCTGGCCTCGGACCCGGTGGCCAAGGTGCTGGGCAGCGCTGCCCTGGCTCCGCTGGTGAAGCTGGCCTTTAGCGTGCTCGGCCCGGCCAAGCGCCTGGTCAAAAGGGTGCTGGGCCGGCCGTGAAGGTGCTTCTCGTCCAATCCTGGCTTGGCGGCGACGGCCCGCCGGTCTACCCCATCGGCCTGGCCTGCCTGGCGGCCAGCCTGCCCGGCCATGCCATCACCTGCTTCGACCCCAACACGGCCAGTGACCCCCTGGGAGACTTGGCCGCCACGGTGCGCCGCGTCCAGCCGGACGCCGTGGGGGTCTCGCTGCGAAACATCGACTCCACCAACACCCGGGTCTCGGTCTCCTACATCGCGCCCTTTGGCCGGGTGCTGGAGGCCGTGCGCGCGCACTTTGCCGGGCCGCTCATCGTGGGCGGCTCGGGCTTTTCCATGTTCGCGGACCGGCTCATGGCCGCTTTTCCGGTCATCGACTGCGGCGTCTACCTGGAAGGCGAGCGCACCTTTGCCGATCTGCTGGACCATCTGGACGATCCGGCGGCCGTGGCCTCGGTCTATTACCGGGAAGGCGGGGAGGTCCGGTTTTCCGGCCCCGGCGCCAAGGCCGACCTGGATACCCTGCCGTGTCCGGATTTTTCCGTGCTGCCCCTGGCCCCATATGGAGCCGTAGCCTGGGGGATCGGCGTGGAAACCAAGCGGGGCTGCTCCCTGTCCTGCCTGTACTGTCCCTACGGTTTTTTAAACGGCCGCAACTACCGCAAAAAAGACCCCAAACGGGTGGCCGAGGAACTTTTAAGCCTCAAGGCCCAAGGTCTGACGCGGTTTACCTTTTTGGACTCGATCTTCAACTTCCCGGAAGACCATGCCCGGGCCGTGCTGCACGCCATGATCGAGGCCAGGGTAGGCCTGTCCTGGTCGGCCTGGTTCACCGAGCGGGGCCTTTCCCGCGATTTCCTGGACCTGGCCCGCCGGGCCGGCTGCGACACGGTCATTTTCTCGCCCGACGGCTTTTCGGAAAAGGCGCTCAAAAAGCTCGGCAAGGCCGTGACCCTGGCCGAGATCAAGGCCGCCTATAGGCTCGTGCGGGACATGGGCTGCTTCGAGGTCAGCTACAATTTCTTCAAGAATCCGCCCGGCCAGAGCCTTTCCGCCGCCCTGGCCATGGTGGCCTTCATTTTCAAGGCCCGCCACCAGATGGGCCGGCGGGCCCATTTCGAGATCAACACCCTGCGCGTGGAACCCCACACGCCCCTGGCCCGCCTGGCCGTGGCCGAAGGGCTCATTGCCCCGGACGCGGACCTGCTCGAACCAGTGCAATACAGTCAAAAAAGAACTATTTATATAGAAAAATTTTTTGATATGCTGCTCAAGGCAGCCGGGAAATAGCCGTGCGCGTGACCGAAAGCCCGGTGCGCGACCTGCTGCGGCTCTTCGTGTGGTATCCGCTGCGGCTTCTTGTGGAGCGCCTGCCGTCCCGATGCGCCCTGGCCGTGCTGTGGGCCATGGGCGACGTCCACTCCCTGGCCTCGCGCGGCCGCAAGGCCCGACTGGCGGCCGGGGTGCGGGCCGTTGCCCCGGGGCTCTCGCCCGACGCCACGGCAAGGCAGGTCAAGGAAGCCTTTCGCACCCATTACGCCAACCAGCTGTCCATTTTCATCTTTCCCGGTTTGACGTCCGAAAATCTGGACCAACTGCTGGAGATTTCCGGCCGGGAGCATCTGCACGCGGCCCTGGCCGCCGGGGCCGGCGCGGTGCTGCCCATCGGGCATTTCGGCCCCAGCCAGTTGCCCCTGGTCGGATTGGGGCTGTTGGGCTATCCGATGCTCCAAATCGGTTTCCAAAATGATGAAGGCCTTACTTATATAGGTAAACACGTTTCATTTCGGTTGCGGCAAATCTACGAAGCGAAGATGCCGGCCCGAATCGTGCCGCCCGGAGCCGGCACCCGGCGCATCATCGCACACCTGAAAACCGGCGGCCTGGTCATGACCACGGCCGACGACGGCCCGGGCCAGCCGCCGTTCGGCCGGCATGCCGTCTTCGATTTCCCGGGCGGCCGCCGATCCTTCCCCCTGGGGCCGGCCCGGCTGGCCCTGGCCACGGGCGCGGCCCTGGTGCCGGTTTTCCTCACGCCCGGCCAGCGCGCCCCCTACCGGGCCGTCATCGATGCGCCCATCCCGCCCCCGGCCGACACGGACAAGGACGCCGCCGCCCTGGCCATGACCCGGGAATTTCTCGATCGCTACGCCCAGGTGGTCACGCGTTGTCCGGGTTGGTGGCACTGTCTGGAGGAGGTCGGTGGTGACGCCTCCGGCGGCCAGGGCCCTGCCCTGGATCCGGCAAGGGGCTGAGCCCCCTGCACCCCCGGACCGCTTGGCCGGGCGGGACGGGGGATGGTTGGCGCGCAACCGTCGGAGGCCAACCCTTCGGGACTATAGTTTAAGTGTTTAACATCTTGACATATGTCCACAAAAAAGTACATTTAACGTATGAAACGAATCGAGGCCCGATTCTTTAAAACCCCGGCCGGAAGTGAGCCGGTCCGGGAATGGTTGAAGGGCCTCGATGCGGAGTCCCGCAAATCCATTGGGCGGGATCTGAAAAGACTCGAGTTCGGCTGGCCCATAGGAATGCCTCTGTGCGAATCCATGGGCGACGGGCTTTTTCAGGTTCGTACCGATCTCCATGGCAACAAAATCGCGCGCGTTCTTTTTTGTGTCGAGAAAGGAAAAATGCACCTTTTGCACGGATTCATAAAAAAGACACAGAAAACGCCAAAGCAAGAATTGGATTTGGCCAAAGCGAGGCGAAAAGAAGTGCTGCAACGGATTGCCGCAAAAAAGTCATAGCCGGGGCTTGGGTTAAGCGGAAAATTTGGAGGGAAGCGTCATGATGGACGATTCTTATGACTGCATTGGCTCGTCTCTGGACGACTTTTTGAAGGAAGAAGGAATTTTTGAAGAATGTGAAGCAGCGGCGATCAAAAGCGTTATCGCCTGGCAACTTCAAAAATTCATGGAAGCCCAGCATATCACCAAGGTGGAACTGGCGAAACGAATGGGCACGAGTCGGTCGCTCGTGGATAAGGTTCTTGACGCAAAAAACACCTCAATTACTCTTGCTACCATTACAAAAGTGGCGCGCGTTATCGGCAAGCCCCTGAGAATCAGCTTTGGAGAGGATGAGGATGATGCGCCCGGCTGCCCGGCGTAACCTTTGAATATGCGTAAGCATCTCAAAATCGCCTATGACATGGCAAAAGCGCTTGAAAAAGTCGGCGCCATGGACGCCATCACCATGCGCGAGATCGAAGCGCTTTGCCTTCCGCCGAAGCGGACCTTCGAAGCGGCGGACATCAAGCGGCTGCGGGAGTCCAAGCGGATGAGCCAGACGGTGTTTGCCGCTGTCCTGAATGTGGGGGGCTCGACCGTGCAGCAGTGGGAAATGGGGCAGAAAAAGCCCAGCGGGCCGTCGGCAAAGCTGCTGGACCTGCTGGATCGCAAGGGGCTCGAATGTCTGATTTAAGCGACAATTACTTCCGAAACCGCCGCCTGGCCGAGGCTGCCCGGAGCGTGGCCCGGGACAGGCGGCGGGGCTTGTCCGGGCAGGGTTTGCCGGGGGCGGCCTTGCCGCCGATAACCTTGTCCACAATAAAAAGCGGGCGCTTGCGCGTCTGCTCCAGGTTGTTCCAGAGGTAGCCGCCCAGGATGCCAAATCCCAAAAACAGCGCGGCCACGATGACCAATTCCAGCACGATGACCGAGGCCCAGCCCGAGGTGGTGATCCAGCCCAGGGCCGTGGCGATGAACACGTAGGCAATGCCGCAGGCGCTTAGGAAAGCCATGCCCAGGCCGAGCAGGCCGAACACCTTGAGCGGAAAGGACGAAAACGCCACCACCGAATGGAAGGCGTAGGACAGCTTCTTGCGAAACGTCCACATGGACCGGCCATGCACGCGCTCGGCCCGGTCATAGGGCAAAACCGCCCGCTCGAATCCCGCCCACAGGATCAATCCCACCAGGCTGGTCTTTTTCTCCGAGGACTGGAGAATGACCCGGACCACGCAGTGGTCGATGAGGCAGAAATCAAAGCCCCCGGGCGGCATCTCGGGCATGACCGCATGGCGGTAAAGCCAGTGGAAGACCGTGGCGAAAAGCTTGGACAGGCCCGGGTCCTCCCGCCGCCGTCGGGAGCACAGCACCACCTTCTTGCCGGCCCGCCACTGGGCTGCCATGTCCGGGATCATCTCCGGCGGGTCCTGGAGGTCGGCCGAAAGGATGACCGCGGCGTCGCAGTCCGCGGTCTGGGCCAGGCCGGCGGCAATGGCCGTAAACGAGCCGTGGTTGCGCGATAAAAGCAGCACCCGCACCCGGGGATCGGAGGCGGCCAGGCGCTCCAGCACGGCCTGGGAACCATCGGGCGAGCGGTCGTTGACGAACTGGAGCACCAGCTCCAAGCCAAGACCGTCGGTTGCCGTCGTGATGCGGCGGTAGAGCTCGGGCAGGCTGCCTTCGTTGCCGTAGACCGGCACCACCACGGCCAGCTTGGACATCAGTCGCGGTTGGCGGCGTCGCATGACATTTCAAGGGAAGGGGCGTTTCCGGCCCAGTTGCCCACAGTACAGCGAAGGCCCGGGCCGTGGGGGACAAGCCGGGCTCCGCAGCGGCACACCAGCCCGGCCGGCCGGGCCGGGTTGCCCGTAGCCAGGGTAAAGGGGGCCACGTCCCGGGTGACCACGGCTCCGGCCCCGACCATGGCGTACGGGCCGATGGTCACGCCCGGAGTGATGATTGCGCCGGCCCCGATGGAGCAGCCGCGCGCCAGGAGCGTGGGCACGGCCGGCACATGGCGTTGGCTTCGGGGATATTTGTCGTTGGCGAATACCGCCGACGGGCCGATGAACACGTCGTCCTCCACGCGTACCCCGTCCCACAGGGCCACGTGGCATTTGACCGTGACCCGGTCGCCAAGGACCACGCCGCCTTCAATAAACACGAAATCGCAGATGTTGGCCTCGCGCCCGATGATTGCCCCGGCCAGGACATGGGCAAAGGCCCAGATGCGCGTGCCCGGCCCCACGGTCTCGGACTCGCAGATGCCCTGGGCATGGACGAAGACGTCGGGCACGGTCACCAGTAGTGCTCCTTGCAGCCCCGGTAATAGGCCACGGTGCGGGCCACGCCTTCTTCCAGGCAGGTGGCCGGCCGCCAGCCCGTGACCCGGTTGATCTTGGCGATGTCGGTGTAGAAATCCCCGGGCTCCTGGGCCTTGCGCTCGGCCGAAAACGGGGCAAAGGTGAATGTTCCGGCGCCGGCCACGGCCACGATGGTCTGGGCCAGGGTCAGAAAATCCGACGGCGTGTCATGGCCGATGTTGAACACCTCGCCCTCGGCCTGCGGAGTCACGGCCAGGCGGAGCAGGGCGTCCACGCAGTCGTCGATGTACAGGAAATCGCGCTTGATGCGGCCGTCGCCGAAAACCGGGATGGTCTCGTCGTCAATGGCCAGGCGCACGAACCAGTTGGCCACGCCGAAGCGGTTGTGGCGCATCTGGGCGCGCGGGCCGTAGATGTTGGTCAGGCGCGAGAGCACGCAGCGGATGCCGTGGTTGCGGTGGTAGCTGGCCATGATGTGCTCGGCGGCCAGAAGCGAAATCTCGTAGATGCCCTTGGGCTCGGGCCGGGCTTCCTCGCCGGCCGGGAGCTTGACTACCGAGCCGTACTGGCCCCGGGAGCCGAGCTTGACCACCTTGGCCGCGGGGTTGAAGCGGCGCAGGGCCTCCATGACCACAGCCGTGCCCGTGATGTTGATGTCGATGTCCGGAAAGGGGTCGGACAGGCTTTTGAGGTGGCAGACCTGGGCCGCGCTGTGAAACACGTAGTCTTTGTCGCGCACCAGCCAGTTCATGGCCGCGGCGTCGCGGATGTCGCAGAAATTGATGGTGGCCGCGCCCTTGGCCGGCTCGATGTTGTAGAGGTTGCCGCCGTATTCCTCGATCATGGCGTCGGCCAGGGTCACCCGGGCTCCCAGGCCGACCAGGCGCAGGGCCAGGCTGGAACCCAGAAAGCCCAGGCCGCCCAGGACGAGCACCCGGCGGCCGGCAAAGGCGTCGCGAAAATCGGCTTCGGTCATGGAGCCTCGAAAAAGACGGCCTCGCCCTTGTGCCAGAGCTGAGCCCGGTTGCCGGTGAGGACGATTTCCAGGGTAATGGGGAATTCCTCGTCGGACCAGCCGTTTTCCACGCAGGAAAGGCACACGGCCTGGCGCGTCCCGATGGGGGTCCATGTATTCGGTTTTCCGTGCAGGGAAAAGAGCTTTTTGCGGTACCGGCCCAGCACCTCGCTGACCGTGACCGACGCGTCTTCCCCGTAAAGGCGCGGATAGAACACCACCCGGTCGGCCTGCTTGCGCAGGATCACGGTCACGGCGCCCGTTCCGGTGATCATGGACCAGCCGGACGACTCGGCCGGGGCGTCGGTGAGCCCCGGGGACAGCTCGTACACGGCCTGCTCGATGTTGGTGCAGGAAAGGAGCTTGGCCCGGCCGGGAGGCGGGTCCACGTCCGGCAGGAGCACGGCGCAGCGCGCGGCATGCCAGAAATGGCCCGAGGCCTGGCCAAAGGCCAGGGCGACCAACAGCGTGCCCAGGGCCAGGAAAAGGCGGCCCGGCCGGGTCATGGCCTGGCCTCCTGCGGCGTGGCAAAGCCGAAGGCCGCGTCGTTGCGATAGAGCGTGCCGATGGGCGTCTCGGCCACCGGCGTAAGCGGGGTGTGCCTGCCGGCGAGCGCGGCGGCCAGGGGGGAGAGCACGGCGAATCCGGCCCGCATGGGCGCATCCAGCCCCTTTTGGGTGTAGATCTGAATGCCGTAGGCCGGCGGCGCGCCCAGGTAGGCCACGTCCTGGTCCACGCCGCAAACGGCCAGGGTGCGCAGCCAGGGGTTTTTGGCGGCCAGCGACAGGGACAGGGCCGGATCGGCGGCTTGGCGAAAGGCCTCGATGCGGGGGGTAAACTCCATGAAGTCGTCGTAGGCGGGCCGGACGAAGAGCACGTACTGGTTCAGGGTGGCCGGGAAAAGGGCCAGGCAGGCGGCCAGCACCGGAGCCAGGACAAGGGACGGGAAGCGGGCGGTTTTCACGGCCAGGGCCAGGGTCAGCACGAAATGGGCGGACAGAAGCCGCGTCAGGTGGCGGCCCGAACCGGTGTACACGGCCACGTACACCAGAAGCGGAGCCAGGATGTTGCAAACGTGGAGCACGGCCAGCTTGCGCCGGACAATCCGGCCCGGGGGGCCGAAGGCCAGGGCCAGGCCCGTGCCCAGGAGCATGAGGAGCAGGGCCAGGGCCGGGTCGCGGTTGTCCGTGAAATCGAACAGCCGGCGGCAGTTTTCCCCGAGCACGTGGAGAAGCGGGCCGGGATCGCCGCGCAGCAGGGCGGCCACGTAGCCCGGCCCCACATCCACGACCCAGGTCGGAGTGGTCAGGGAAAAAAGGCCGTAGGCAGCGGCCAGGGCCAGGCCGCCCAGGGGCAGGGACCACAGCGCGTCCCGGGACCGGCCGGGAGTGGCGGCAAAGCAGATGGCCGGAAAGAGCACGGCCCAGGTGGGCCGGGTCAGGGCGGCGGCCAGGGTCAGGATCAGGGCCAGGACCAGGTCCCGGCGCGAGGCTCGGCTGGGCGACAGCAGCCGGGCCAGGGCCAGCGCCAGAACCAGGGCCACGGCATACTGGGGCGCGTCCTGGTAGGCGGTGGGCAGATACAGGACGGCTGGCGGAAAAAAGGCCAGGACCAGGGCCAGGCCGGCGAACGCGGCCAGGGGCAGGCGGCGGGCGCATGCCAGCAGGGCCAGGCTGAGGCAGGCGAAGTTCAGGGCCGGGGCCAGGCCGTCGCGCCAGCCGCCCAGGAGTTTGGCCAGGCCGCCGTAGACCATGGCGTAGGCCGGCCCGTGCGGCCCGAACCGGCCGAGGCGGGCCACGTGGCCGTTGCCGCCAAAGTAGCCGCCGTCAAAGCCGGCAGCGGCAAAGGTGGCGGCCTCCCGGGTGTAGAAATACTGATCCACGTCGTAGGCCGGGCTGAAGTCCATGAGGTTAGCCCCGAAATAATGGCCGACCAGAAACAGGGCCAACACGGCGGGAGCGACCGCCAGCCCGACGACGGCAAAAAATCGGCCGACCCGGCCGAGGCGGTGAGGAATGTTCATGGCGCGTCGGCAAGCTGTAAACCGATGCCCCGCGCCGTGCAACCATTGGGCCGGTTTGGGACCGTATGGGCGCGGAACATCCCGAAACGCCGGAAAGGGTTTGACACTGTTCCACTCCGTGAATACATGTATTCAAAAGGAGAATGTATGCCCACCTCCGTTCGGTTGCCGGAAGAAGTCGAAAAGCGGCTCGACGCGTTGGCTGCAACGACGGGCCGCTCCAAGGCATTTTATATTCGAGAGGCCATCATGGAATACCTGGACGACCTTGAGGATATCTATCTTGCGCAGAAGCGTCTCGAGGATTTGAGGGCCGGCAAGAGCCGCACCTACACGCTCGACGAAGTAGAGCAAGAACTTGGCCTGGCGGATTGAGTTCGAAGCGGAGGCGAAAAAAGAACTCGCCCGCTTGGATCATCAGGCCCAGGAAAGAATCCGGCGATATCTCCGGGAACGTATTGCTCCAAGCGACAATCCCCGTGATTTCGGCGAGCCCTTGCGCCACAATTTAACGGGCCTCTGGAAATACCGCATCGGGGCTTATCGGATTGTCGCCGAAATCTCCGAAGAGAAGGTCCTTGTGCTGGTGCTGCGGATCGGGCATCGACGCAAGATCTATGGCGGTCATTGAGCGCTGCTGCGGCAATTGGGACAGGCGGCGGGCTTGCCGCCGTTTTCGCCCGCGCAAAACGAACCGCGCGCCTAACGGCGCGGCTCTGATCGTCGTGACCAAATAACCGCGCCGCCTTCTTTTCCGCTACAGTTCCGTCACGTCCACGCCGTGCTCGGCCTTGATCCTCGCCCGCAGGCGTTCCAGGCGGGCGGTCAGGTAGGCCAGTTCATAGGCTTCGGGCAGCTCGTGGAAATCCATCATGTCCGGGTCGAACGACTCCAGGTCGATGTCCACCCGCTCGGCCACCAGGCGCACGTAGTCGGAATAGGTCGGAAAATCGAGGGGCTTGCCCGGGGCGCGCAGGCTGCGGGCGAAGTGCAGCGCTTCGGCATAGGCCTGGGTCTCGAGGATGTCTTCGGGCATGGGGTCCTCCTTCGAACATGCGGACGTTACGGGGTTTGCCCGGCGGCGCGGTTTTGCAGCGCCGGCCAGGCGGCCAGGGCGGCGGCCGCCGCCTCGATGGCCCGGGCGTTCCAATGCCCGTCCAGGGGATAAAACAACGTGCCTCCGGCCGCGCGCAGGACCGGAAGCAGGTCCAGGCAGGGCACGCCCTGGCGCGCCGCCGCCCGGCAGGCAAACGCATCGAACGCGGCCGGGTCGTACTGCCCGGGGTCCAGCCCGAACCGGGTCACGGCCCGCTCCCACAGCCCGGGTTCCACGGCGTAGCGCGAAGGCGCCACGGTCATGGTCAGTGCGGCCCCGCGCCGGTGGGCCTCCCGGGCAAACGCGCCGATGATGGCCTCGAACCGCTCCGCCGCCTGGGCCAGGGGGCCTTCATAGGCGGCCGCAAAGGCCGGCAGGGGCATGTCCCACGGCCGCACCCGGGTCAGGACCGCCAGGCCCAGGCCCCGGGTCATGTCCGTGCCTATGCCGACCTCGGCCAGGGCGCGCAGGGCCGAAAACGCATCCCCGGCCAGATAGCAGATGCGCGCCTTGAGCAGCAATGCCCGAACCGCCGGCGGAACCAAGGAACCCGGCGGATTGGACACCACCTCGCCCAGGGCCACGGTGGACCGGGCATGGATGAGCAGGTCGAGCAGGTCCGTGAAATTGACCACCCACAACACCCGACCCGGTCCGCCTTGGCCGGGCGGGCCGGCTTGGCGCTTGTAATAATCCAGCTCCTGCTCGGGGCCGTAGCCCATGACCCCCAGGTTGCGGCAGGGCACGCCCAGGGCCGCCGCCAGCCGGGCCGGCAGGGTCTGGTCGGCGTCCACGAAATAGCCGTGGACAAAGGAATCCCCCACCACGAGCACCTCGTCTGACCGATCCGGCCGATCCGGCGAAGGCGCGTCCGGCTTTTGGCGGATGCGGGCGGTGAATTCCCGCCGGGCCAGGGTGGCCTCGAAATCGGGCGTGGGCACGTAGCCGAGCTCGGCATCCACAGTGAACATGCCGGACGGGAAAAGCCCCCGGGCCGGGCGGTAGTCGAACAGGCGCAAGCCCGCCTCCAGGATGGCCAGCAGGCCCAGCACGACCGCCGCCACGCAGGCGGTCCGCGTCAGCCATGTCCACCTCTCGGCCAAGCGCCCTCCATGTCCGGTTACGGGCCGGGATCGGCCCAGGCCACCACCACGTTCCGGCCGCCCTGGCCCGTGAATTGGTAGGCGTATACGCCCGGCCCCAAATCCAGGCGCTTAGGCTTGGGGTCGCAGCCGGCCAGCTTGGCGCACAGGAGACGATAGGCGAAATAGGCCAGCTTGCGGCCGCCGTCGGGCTTGTCCGGGGACACCCGGGGATCATAGGTCAGGCCGTCGTGGTCGAACATGTTGTTCTGGAAATGGAAGCCTTCCCGGACCATGGCCCAGAAGACCTTGGGAATGCCCAGGCCCAGGGCAAACACGCCGCGCCGGACCAGCTCGGCCGCCTGGCCGGCCTCGGTCTGGGGCGGCAGGCCGGGCGGGATGGCCGGGGAGTCGGTGTAGGTGCCGGTCTCGGTCATCCACACGGGCACGCTCGGAAATCCGGCGTTGGAAAGTCCCTGGCGCACGGCCCGGAAGTAGGACTCCAGCTCCTTGTAGTCCCCGACCCGGCCGTAGAAATGCAGGTCGAAGGCGTCCATGGACCGGCCGCGCAAAAGCCGCAGGGCCGGCAGGTAGTATTGCTCGAAGTTGCGGGCAAAGTCCTCGCCCGACACCCCGCCCATGAGCACCACGGCGTTTTTGTCCACAGACTTGATCACGGCATAGGTGCGCTCCATGAGCCTGGCATAGCCGGGAGCGTCGGACCGCGCCCGGGACAGGTCCAGCTCGTTTTCGAACTGCCAGTAGCGCACCGGTCGGATGCCTGCCGGCGGATGCAGGGCGTAGCGCGTCACCAGCTCCCGCACAAAGGCCTCGTACTTGGCTTCCGGGTATTTGAGGTCCCATTTGCCGTCGGCCTTGACGGCCAGGGGACCGCCGCCCATGGGGCCGGGCCCGCCCAGGCCCACGGCTTCCAGGGCCGCGTCCTGGGCCAGCCGGGCCGGCAGCATGATGGTGAGCAGGGCCTGCATGCCCGGGGCCAGTCCGGCCAGCATGGCGTCCATGCGCTCGAACCGGAAGCGGCCGGCGGCCACGTCCTCGTCGGACTGGATCTCCACCCACCACACCGAGGCCCGGTGCCAGCCCAGGCCCAAATCCTTGGCCAGGGCAAAGGGCGGGGATTCGCCCCGGTAGGTGGCCGGGTGCGCGCCAAAGGGCGAGGCGGCCAGCTCGGACGGGGTGGGCGGCGCGGTGCGCGGTGCCGCTTCCACGAAAACCGGGGCATCGGTCAGGGTCAGCAGGGCCTGGCCGCTCGAAGCCGTGACGCGCGTGGGGGCAAAGGCCGCGTCAGGGTCGGTGATGGCCGTGCCCGAGGCGGCGCTCAAAGAAGTTGGTGGCACGGCCGGGGTGACAAAAACTTCAGGCGCGGTCACGGGCAAATGCACGGTGACGGGCCGGGCCGCCGGTTTTTCGGCCGCCGGGGCCGGGGCGGCAGCCGCCGCAGCCGGCGGCCCGGCCGGCCGGCCAGGGGCTCCCGGCGGAACATGGGGCGGCCCGGCGGCCGGCCCGGCCCCAGGACCGGATTGGGACAAAGCCTGGGTCTGGCCCTCGGACAGGCGGCCGATGGTGGCCAGGGCGGCAAGGCAGGGCGAGAGGGCCTTGGCCACGGCTTCGGGGCGCTTGTCGGACACGTCCCGCATCATGCCGGCCATGGCCTGGGGCGGGCAGATCTTTTCCAGGCCCACAAAGGCCCCGGAAAAGCGCATGGCCCCGAGCAGGTTCTGGAACTGGCGCAACCGGTCCACGGCATTGGCGGCCGTGGTGGGGTCGGTGCGCTCCCGAGAGGCCAGGGCGTGCGCTTCCTCAACCAGGGCCGGGGGAGAGGGCTGGGCCGGAGCGGTCCGGGGCTGGATCAGGCAGAAGAGCGGCAGGCAAAGCGCCACGGGAAGCAGACGCCAGGGGATGGTCATGGGCGGCCTCCATGGGAATCGCGCATTCGGACATGGATTCTTGCACGATTTTGAGCGCCGCCGCAAGAATGGAAAGATAAAGCCAGGTGAAACGCGACACCGGCGAGGTCAGGTCATGGTCGATGAGGCTGTGGATGCCGATTTCGGCCAGGCAGCCCACGGCCACGGCCAAAAAAAGCGTCCTGGCCGGGGAGGGCGGGGCGCGCTTCACGGCCGCCGCCACGGAAGTGGCCAGGACGGCCAGGCCCAGAATGCCGGTCATGCCGCCCACAAGGCCCAGGTCGAAGAAAAAGGCCAGCCACAGGCTGTGCACCTCGGGCTCCCGGGTGTGCCAGATGAACCCGCCCGGCCCCAGGCCCAGGATGAAAAGCCCGGGCTCGTCGGCCATGACGTTGAGGGCGTCGCGCCACATGCGAAACCGGGCCACCGAACCGCTGACATTGGCCGCGCTGTCGCTGGTCTTTTTCTCGGAAAAAAGAAGCGGCCCGGAATAGCCGAAGCCCACCAGCATGCGGTCGATAAACGACGGTTTGCCGACCAGGATGGCCACCCCGAGCAGCACGGCCAGAAGAACCGAGCGGCTGAGGATGCGCCGGCGGATGGCCGAGTGCAGGAGCATGAACGCCCCGGACGCGCCGAGAAAGCCCAGGATGGCCCCGCGCGAGCCCGACACCACCACAAAGGTGAGAAAGGCCAGGGCCAGCAGGCACAGCCCGACCCGGGCGAAACGGCGGTAGCGCATGGCCAGGCCCACGGCCAGAAACAGGCTCAGCACCAGGAAGCCGCCGGCCTGGTTGGCCGAGCACAGCCCGCCGATGCGGCCCCAGCGCTCCTCGGAAAAAAGCTCGAAATTGAGCTCCGTGCCGCGCCCCAGATGGATGGTGCCGGCCCAATCGTAGAGCGCGCCGCACAGCATGAAGCCGCATACTGCCACGGCCGAGGCCATCATGGTCCACAGGAGGCCGGCCAGCCGGCGCTGATCGGTCACCACGGCCGTGATGGCGGCAAAAAGGGTCACGTCAAAGGCCAGGGTGGCCACATGGCCCAGGGCGAACCGGGTATGGGGAGCCCAAGCCAGGCCCAGGACATGGAGCACGAAAATGACGGCCACGAACGGGGCCAGCACGGTCAGGGACGGCCGGGCCACGGGCGGGGGCGGCCCGGCTGCGGCCCGTTGGGCCAAAAAGCCCAGCAAGACCAGCGGCAGCAGGACCATGGCCGGAAAAAACTGGGTCACCGCGCCCGTGGCATAGGTGATCTTGAGCGACGGCGTGCCCACGAACACCGTGGCCACGGTCAGGTACAGGCCAAAAAGCGGAAAGCGAAGCAACAGGAAGGCCAGGGCCAGCCCACCCAGGCCCGCAAAAGGCCGCCAGTCCCAATCCCAGCGCCAGCCCAGCACGAACACTCCCCCGGCCAGGGCGGCCAGACCGGCGGCAAGCAGGTAATCGCGGCGGGCGGCGGAAGACATGGGGGCGCGGCGTCCGGTTCCTACCGCGTCACCGGACAACGGCCGCACACGATGCCCTTACGCAAATCCTGGCGCGAGGGATCGGCCAGAAGGGCCCGGGCCGCCTGGTATTTTTCGTTGTTCCAGACCGCCTTGAAGCCCTTCTCGAATACGTTGCCGAAATCCACGGACGGGTCGCGCGGGTCGCGGCAGCAGGGAATGAGCCCGCCGTCCCAGTTGACGTAGGCCGAGCGGTACAGCCACGAGCAGCCCGGCGCGGGCTCGGCCTCGTGGGAAAACGTCTGGCGCGGGAACCGGGACGAGAACCATTCGTCCGGGGCGTCGGCCGGGAAAAAGGGCTTGATGAAGCGCACCTGGTCCACGCCCAGCTCCTCGGCCTTGGCCTTGGCGGCCGGAATTTCGTGCTCGTTAAAGCCCGTCACGCAGTACTGCCAGTCGACGAGGGGCGTGCGCGACTTGGCCCGGCTGCGCTCGGCAATAATGGAGCGCAGCACGTTGAAGGCCAGCTCCGGGTTGGCCCCGCGCATGAACTTGGAGCTCGTGTTAAACGACACGCCATGGCAGGAGAAGATGAGCACTTCCAGGCCCGAGGCCACGATGCGCCGGGCAATGTCCGGGTCGCGCAGGTTGCAGTTGGAGGACACGCCCACGCCGATGTTGCGGGCGCTGGCGTAGCGGATCATGTCCAGGGTCTCGGGGAACAGGAACGGCTCGCCGAAGCCGTAGAGGTTGATCTTGAACAGGTACTCGCCCACCTCGTCGATGAGCTTTTGGAACTGTTCGAAGCCCATGCGGCCAAAGGGCCGCTCGCCGGGCTCGGGCGGCCGGCGGTCGTCGTAGCAGTAGGCGCAGCGCAGGTTGCAGATGTTGGTGGATTCGATCTTGAGGATATAGGGCATGGAATCGAGGATGGTGCGCTTCCCCGCCCGGTTGCGCTCGGCCTTGGCAAAGTTCCACAGCCGCTTGAGCGTGGCGTGGCGCACGAAGGCCTGGGCGTGGCGCTTTAAGATTTTGATGCGCTCCGTTGCGCCGGCTCCCTTGGTGGCCAGGGTGGAATCGAGCAGTCCCATGATGGTGTTTCCTGTATGGGTTTCCAAAGGGCAAAGCCCTTTGGCCGCCGAAAGCTTCAACGACAACTCGTTTCGCAAAAGCCTCACGTATTGTTAAGGACCCTCATACGAGCGTCCGAATCCTTGGGCTGTCAGGGCCTTGGCGATGCCGACGGCGGCCGCGTCGTTGCCGGCATCGGTCCAGTGGATGTCGTTGTCGGGATGGCCCGTGGCGGTAACCGCGGCCAGGTCCGGGGCCAGGTCGACCAGGGGAATGCCCCGGCTTTCGGCCAGGGCCGCGATCTTTTTCAGGCAGCCGGCCTCCTCGAAGGGCCGCTTGACGTGCCGGGCGCGCAGCTCGAATTCCCGGCGCATGCCGGGCGTGGGCCGGGTGCAGTCGTCCGAGACGGCCAGGAGAAAAAGCGCCCCCTGGTCCCGGGCCTGGCGGGCCAGGGTTTCCAGCAAGCAGCCGGTGTCGGCCAGGGCCTGGCCAAACGCCGGCGGCATGTTGGCCTCAGGGGTCCAAAACATCATGTTCACGTCCAGGTCGTCGGGAAAGGCCCAGCCGGCAAAGGCCCGGGCCAGCTCCGGCCGGCAGCGCAGCCGGGCCAGGCGATGGGCGTACTGGTGATCCTCGGCCCGGTACGCCTCGGGATCGTCGCGGCTGACCGTGTCCTTGAGCCAGCCGTAAGCGTAGGACCATCCCAGAACCCTGTCCAGGGCCGCGTCCAGGCGGCTGCCCAGGCTCGGCCGGCGGTGCACGTCCAGGTCCGAGGGCAGGTCCTGGAGGCAGGCCGGATCGGCCTCCAGCCGGCGGCACGTCCCGTCCGGCCCGGCCGTGACGAAAAGGGAGCAGGGCCTGTCCGGGTCCAGGCGCATCTTGATGGCGGTCAGGAGCGGGGAATCATTGGCAAAGGTGGAGGAATTGAAGACCGCCACCACGGCCTTGGGCGCAAAGGCCCGGCCAAAGGTCTCGTAAAAGCCCAGCATGCCGCCCAGGCCAATGCCCGGAAAGCCCATGGGAATGACTTCCACGGGTTTGCCCAGGTCCTTGGCCAGGCGCTCCTCCAGGCGGGCGGCCAGGCTGGTGCCGCTGACAAAGGAGTCGCCCAGAAGCAGCACCCGCTCCCCGGCCTGCCCGGCCGGATCGCGCTCCCGGTCGATAAAGCCCATGGCATTGACCCGGTCCGGAGCCGAGGCCGGATCGAACACGAAGCCCAGGCCGGGCCTGAGCACATAGGCCGGCTGGGGCTTGTAGTCGGTGGTCAGGCGAAGGCCCGCCTCCAGGCCGGCCAGGGCGAGGAGGCAGGCCAGGCTCAGGATCAGAAGGATCCGGGCCGGCCGCTTCACGAGGCCTGGTCTCCCAGCAGCCGGTGGGCGATTTTGAGCCCCTGGGACACGGCACCGGGCGTGAGGCAAAAATAAAACCCGCCCTGCCGGCCCACGGCAAAGGCGTTTTGGATGGCCCGCACCGGGGCCGTGGCCAGGGCCAGCTTGCGTTCGTAATCCAGGGGATAGACCGGCATGGCCGCGGGCAGGGTCACGGCCCTGGCCTGGCGCAACGCCGCAGCCGGATAGAGTCCCAGGCGCTCCACGTCGGCCACGCCCCGGGCAATGGCCGCTTCCTCGTCCGAAGCGTCCGTGCCCTCGGGCACATTGAGCTCCAGGCACAGCCCTTCCCGGTCGGCCGGGCCGCGTTCCCGAAAGATGGACTCCGGATAATAGACGCGGTTGGCCGTAATCGCCGGGTCCGGGTGATAGGTGTAGACATAGGGCCGGGGCAAACGCTTTTGGCGCGCATAGGTGAGCATGAGGATGCGCATGGTCACGGCCGGAAGTTTCGGCGCATCCGCGCCCAGGGCGGCGTTTAAGGCATTTAAGGGCGCGGTCCAGACCAGGTGGTCCACGGCCAGGTTCTGCCCGTCCACCGTGATGGCCCGCACCCGGCCGTCGGCCACATCCAGGGCGATGTCCCGCACGCCCGTGCGGATTTCCCCGCCGGCCGCGAGAAAACGCCGGGCCAGAAGCCTGGCCACGTCCTCCAGGCCGACGGCCGGATAGGTGTAGGTCTGGCGCAGGCGGCGGATGGCCGAGAGCACGGCCTCCACCTTGGAGCGGCGCACGTAGGGCTCCTTTTCGTTATCCACGGTGCGGTCCACCCGGGCCAGCCAGTGGTGGTGCAGGGCGGCCGGGGACAGGAGCGTCTTTTTGGCGAACAGGTCCCGGAAAAGCAGGGCATAGAGGTCTGGCCCGCATTTTTCGGACAGCTCGAAGGCGGCGGAAATGGGCTCCGGCGGCAGGGGACCCCGTCCTTTGAGGGCCGCGCGCAGGGCCGCCGCCTTGTACGTGTTCGGATAGCGGAAGAAATCGAAATGGTTGGGGAACTTCCAGAACCGGCCGCCGGCCTGGATGGCAAAGGCGAACGGCCGGCGGATCACGGGCTGGCCGGCCAGCACGTCGGCCAGAAACGCCTCGGCCGGCCCGGGCGCGTCCAGGAAGAGCACGTGCGGCCCCAGGTCGAAGATGACGTCGTCCAGCACGAATGACCGCAAAAGCCCGCCCACCCGATCCTCGCGCTCCAGAAGCAGACACGGCCGACCGGCCTCGGCCAGCTTCACCGCGGCCGTCAACCCGGCTATGCCCGCGCCTATGATGGTAGTGAATGATGCCTCCGGCGGCCAGGAGGGGCGCGGCCCCTCCTGGACCACCCTATCCAGGGGGGCGGGAAAATCGTGGGTGGTCATGGAATGGGAAGTATCCTTTTGGCGGCTGTTGTGGGGGGCTTTTAGCACAGGGGGAGGCAGGCGCAAAGCGTTAGGGCCTGGGGCGGTGCTCCTGGGATTCGATGTAAGCCCGCAAGGCGGCATTGATCTTGGTTTGATACCCGCGCCCCTGAGCACGGAACCAGGCTACTACTTCCCGATCCAGGCGCAGACATACCTTTGCCTTGGTGGTCGGCAGGAATTCTTCCAGACGCATGAACTTGGCTTCAGCCAGTTCTTCGTCGGTCATGGGCTGGGCATCAGGATCCTGCCGGGCAGCCCGCTCGATATCGGCGTCGGACATGGCTCGAACGCGTTCAAGATCGCTTTTGATATTGGACATAGACTTCGCGCTCCTTCTTGTTGGCCGGACGCATGGAGATGATGCGGACCGCGCCCCCACGAGGCGTGAAAGCAATATACACGATGAGGTTGTCGAGTTCTCCTAAAGCCTTGTACCTTGGCTCACCGTAATCGTGCCGCGCATCCGGCGTTATCAGCACGGGCTGGGAAAACACCCTTCGTGCGTCTTGGAAATCCAGACCGTGCTTGTCCAGGTTCGTTCGTCGTTTGGTTTCGTCCCATTCGAATTGTATAGTCAAAATGTATAGACACCTTCCCTTGCCGTCAAGACGGCGGTTTGTGCCTTAGGGGAGAAAATCCAGCCGAAAATCGTCGCCCCCCGGGCCGGACAGGCCCATGGGCGTCTGGCCAGGCGGCAGGGTCAGGGGCGGCAGGCTGCGGGTGTCCAGGTCCAGGGTCATTTCCAGGGGCGTTTCCGGGGAGGACCAGAGTTGCGCGCCGTCGCCGGACAGGGTGAAGCGTATAGAGAGCGTGCCCGTAGCCCCACCCAGATCGACCGAGGCCCGGCGCATAACGGCCAGCCCTTCCCAGCGGCCCGAGCCGGAACCGGTGAAGGCGTCCAGAGGCGAAAACGTCTTGCCGTCCAGGGACCAGGCGGCGGTGAGCCGGTTTTTTCCGGCCGGGTCGGCAAACAGCCGGGGAAACCAGCGCAGGTCGAGCGAACGGATGGGATAGCCCGAGACCAGGGCGTAGGTGGCCTGGCAGGGGTTGGCGTCTTTGCAGGACAGCACGGGCTGATCGGGCAGCTTGACGGCGTCGGTGCCGGAGGGCTCGGCATCGGCCGGGCCAAAGCCGGCGTCCGTAAAAAGCGGAGCCAGGACCGCCTGGCCGCGCCCGCCCGAAGCCAGACTCGCCCGCAGACAGGCCGGCCCGGCCAGGGGCGCCTGGAAGCGCGTTGCTCCCAGGGTCAGGGTGGGGCCGTTGATGATGCCGGACACCGCCAGGCCCGAGGGCGTCAGGGCATCCGGCCCGGGATTGGCCAGCACGGGCGCGTGTCCGTTGCCCACCCGTCCGTAGTCCGGACACAGGGACGGGTCGAACGCATGCGCGCCTTCGCCCAGGTCCAGGACCGGGGTTGCGCCCGGGCAGGCCTGGCCAAAGGCGGCCAGGCCCGGGGCCGGGATCACGGCCAGGGGCCGGCGCAGGGGAAAGGCGAGCCCCGGAAACCAGGGCGCAACCAGGGTGTTGGCGGCCAGCCGGTCCTGGCGCAGCCGCGCCGCATCCACAGGCGGGCCGGAAACCGTCAGTTGCGCCGACATCCGGCGCACGACCACAGGCTCCATGTCCGGGCCGGGGTCCAGGATCAGGCGGCAAGAGAGCCTGTCCGCTTCCGTCAACGGCCGGGCCGGGTCGTACGGCGTCAGCTCGTCTTCGCCCGCGCCGACCAGCACCCGCACCGCGCCGGATGGGGGTCGGCCGGGATAGCCGGCAGCGCCGCCGTCCACGGCGAGGGATTCCAGGCCGACTGTCCCGCCGTCTCCCGGGACGAAGGTGAAATCCACGGTTCCGGGCCGAGAGCGGTCGGCCAGGTATGCGCCCTTGGGGCCGAACCGGACATTGTCCGTGCGCCAGACCCGGCGAAAAGCCTGGGGCAGGGAAAAATCCTCGGCAAAGGCGAAACGGCCGCCGGCATCGGGCTGCGGCAGCACGGGCGCGTCGCTGGCCAGGCCCAACCGGTAGACCCGGGTCCGGGCCAGACTGCCCAGGAGCACGGCCGCGTCGGACGGCGGCGCTTGCTCGGCCGCGTCCGGCACCAGGACCAGGCATTGGCGGGAGTGGCGGTCCCCTTCCGGCTCGGCCGGCTCGAACGCGTCGGCCAGATACCAGTTGCGGAAAGCCTCGAAATAGGGCGGGCTCCAGCCGCCGCGCTCGCCCCACAGGGCCAGGGCCGTGGCCGGGCCGGCTTGTTGGCGCAGGAACGCGGCCAGGGTCTTGAGCCGGCTGTCGTCGCGGCGATAGAAAAACGGATAAACCGGCAGGCTGGGCCAGGCCGTGGTCAGGCCCAGGAGCAGGGCCAGGACGAGCCTGGCCAAGTCCCGGGAGGATGTTGGCAGGAGCCGGGCCGGCCAGCCGGCCAGCCAGGCCGCCGCGTATCCGGCCAGGCCCAGGACCGGGAACAGTCCGGGCAGGAGGTAGCGGACCTGGAAATGGTGCACGGCATTGGCCCGCAGCCAGACCACGGCAAAAGCGGCCGAAAACCAGGCCGCCAGCCAGGCCACGGTTCGCCGGCGCGGCCCGAAAAGGCCAAGGAGCAAGCCCAAGGCGGCCGGCCCGGCCAAAAGCCAGGGCGATTCGGGCTGGCCGACGAACGCGGCGTAGGCCGTGGAAAATTCCGTGAACACCGTGGCCAGGGTGGACAGCAAAGGCGGGGTCTGGGGCGCGCCGGCGGCCAGCAGATAGCCGCGCAGGGCCGCCGAGGCCACAAGCCAGGGCGCAAAGGTGATGGCAACGGCCAGCAGGGCGGCTCCGAACCCGGCCAGGGCTGTCACGCGGCGCACTCCGCCTTCCAGGGGCCAAAGCCAATACAGGACCAGCACGGCCCCGGCCCCGGCCAGGGTGGCGGCCGTGAGGTAGGAGGTCCAAAAGCCCAGGCTCAAGGTCACGGCCAGGACGACCCAGGGCCGCGCCCCGCCTTGGCGCAGGGCCTGGGACAAGGCCTGCATGGCGGCCAGGGCCAAAAGCGCCAAAAAGGCGTATAGCCGGACCTGCTGGCTGGCCTCGATGTGGTGCAGGTTGACGGAGAGCGCGGCGGATGCGGCCAGGGCCGCCGCCCGGCCGGTCAGGGGGCGAAGGAACAGGTAGAGCAGGGGAACGCTGGCCGCCCCGGCCAGGGCGGCCGGCATCCGGGCCAGGAAATCCGTGTGTCCCAGGCCGATGGCGGCGTGGACCACGAGGTAATACAGCGGCGGCTGGAAATCGATGTACGGCGGATACTGCCGCAAGGCGGCCCGGAAAACGGCCGCAGCCGTGGGTTCCAGGCTTTTGATCAGCGTGGTCAGCTCGTCGTAAAAGGCCAGCGACGGCCCGCCCAGATGATACAGGCGCAAAAACAGGGCCAGCCCTGTCAGGAGCAGAGCGAGCAAAGGGGCGCAATCCGGCCGGGACATTGGCAATTTCGCGCACATGGCCTGGGCCGCATACCACGCCCCGCCGGACCGCGCCAGATTGCGGGCCAACGGAATCGGCGCGAATCGGGGCGATTTGGAGAAGATAAGTTGCAATACAGCGTAGTTAACAGTACGAAAAAGCGGCAGGCATGATCGGCAAATCACTTGCTTGAAAAATGATTTTATCATATTATTTTACATAAATATATAATCATAAGGACCGGCAGGAACAGCCATGGAATCTACGGCCCGAATCGAACCCTGCCTGCCCGAGGCCATCCCGTCCAAGACCCTCGACCTGGTGACGGAACTCGTGGCCGCCGCCAAGCACCTGGAAGAGCGGCTGCATCCGCGCACCGGGGCCAGCCTGGCCGGGTTGGTGCGGATCATGAACTGCTATTATTCCAACCTGATCGAAGGCCACAACACCACCCCCCGGGAAATCGAAAGCGCCCTCGGCAATGCCTTTGCCACGGTCCCGGAGCGGCGCAACCTGCAATTCGAAGCCCGGGCTCATATCCGCCTTCAGGAAGCCATCGACGGCCTGCACGCCGCCGGCACCCTTCCCGAACCCGCGGCCACGGATTTTCTGTGCTGGCTGCACCGGGAATTCTACAAGGACGCTCCCGAGGAAATGCTGATCGTTCAGGCCGCCGGCCGGACGTTGCGGGTCATTCCCGGCGCGTTGCGCCAGGCTCCGGAGGAGGACGTTGCCGTGGGCAGGCATGTTCCGCCCGAAAGCCGGACAGTGGCGGCCTTCATGGAACATTTCGCCCAACGGTACCGTTTTGCGGGCATGGGACAGGGCATGCGGATCGTGGCCATGGCCGCCGCCCATCACCGCCTCAATTACATTCATCCGTTCGTGGACGGCAACGGCCGGGTCAGCCGGCTGATGAGCCATGCCATGGCTCTTTTGGCCGGCGTGGGCGCGTACGGCCTGTGGTCCGTCTCCCGCGGCCTGGCCCGGGGTCTGCAGAGCCGGGGCGAGTACAAGCGGATGATGGACCACGCGGATTCGCCGCGCCGGGGCGACCTGGACGGAAGAGGCAACCTGTCCCTGGCGGCGCTCATCGACTGCATCAACTGGTTTCTGGCGGTCTGCATCGACCAGGTGACCTTCATGACGCGCCTGTTCGATCTGGACACGCTTCTGACGCGGGCGGAGGACTACGTCGCTCGGCGCGAATTCAAGCCGTCGGCCCTGGCCCTTCTCCGACAGGTCATTCTGCGCGGAAGCGTGGCGCGTGGCGAAGTGCCGGAGATTACGGGCCTCAAGGAGCGGACCGCGCGCAATCTTTTGGCCGAACTCCTGGCCGATGGCATCCTGGCCTCGGACACGCCCAAGGGACCGGTCTTTTTGCACGTGACCCTGGCGTCGTCGGAAATCTTGTTCCCGAATCTCTTTCCGGTCGTGTAGGATCAAGACTCTTCTCACCTTGTACGGCCAAAGTCTTGACCAGCCAGCATAACTATATATAATTAAAATAATTTTCCATTTACATAGGATGAGAAGAAATGTCGGCAAACCCTGGAAAAGCATGCTTTCGACTTCAAGGATGCCGCCCTGGTGTTTGCCGATGATTGATCTTTATCGAAGACACGCCAAAGGAGAATATTCATGCGACCGTCCCTTGCCCTTGACCTCAAGCGAAACGCCGTCCGTGAAGCGGCGAGGCGCTTTCGCACGGCCAACCCGCGCGTTTTCGGCTCGGTGCTGCACGGCACTGACCAGGACGGCAGTGACCTCGATCTGCTGGTCGATGCGCTGCCCGACGCAACCCTGTTCGACCTGGGCGGTCTGCAAGTCGAGCTGGAATCGCTGCTCGGCGTCCCTGTGGAGCTCTTGACCCCTGCCGACCTGCCGCCGAAGTTCCGGGCCAGGGTGCTCGCGGAGGCGCAGCCGGTATGAGCGGGGAACGCCTTTCCGACTATCTCGACCACATGCAGCAGGCTGCGGCGGATGCGTGCAGCTTCGTGGACGGCTTGGACAAAGACGATTTCCTTGAGGACAAGCGCACGCAGCAGGCCGTCATCATGAGCCTTTTTATCATCGGTGAGGCCGCGGCAAAGATGATGGACGGTTATGCCGGGTTCGCCGAGGCGCATCCCGATGTGCCGTGGCGCAGCATGCGCGGTATGCGCAACCGCATCGCCCACGGCTATTTCGACATCAACCTCGATGTGGTGTGGAACACCGTGCAAACCGCCCTGCCCGAGCTGTTGCAGCAACTGCCCGCCGTGCGCCGTGATGCCGACGCCGAAGACCACAGGATGGAACCATGACCGGCTGGCCTGCCCGCGCTAGGCGCGTTGTCCCCGCCGCCCGTCTTGCCTCGCCGCCGGTTGCCCCGTAGACTGTCTGGCGGCGCGTTGCCGCCCGCGCCCCACTTATGGCCGAAGACGACAAGATTTTCGAACTGTTCACCGAAAGCTGCCTGGAGCAGCTTCGGGGCATCGAAGCCGCCGTCCTGGACCTGGAAGCCGCTGCTCCCGACAGCCCGCGGCCCAAGGTCGAGGCCGTGTTTCGCGCCGCCCACACCATCAAGGGCGATGCCGGAGCCGTGGGCGCCAAGCCCCTGGCCGAGCTGTGCCATGCCGTGGAATCCGTGCTGGCCGCCGTGCGCGACCAAACCCTGCCCATCACCCCGGATCTGGTGGGCGAACTGCTGGCCGCCTTCGACGCCATCAAGCTCCAGGCCGAAAACGTGCGTCAGGCCGGAACCCGGGACACCGGAGCCGACATTGCCCGGCTGGCCGGCCTGCTGGCCCCGGGCGCGCCCGTCGCTCCTGCCGCTTCCGCCATGGACCCGGCTCCCGAGTTTGCCGCGACGGCAGACAGCGCCGAACCCGAAGCAACCCCCGAGCACATCAGCAAACTGTCCATTCCGGCCCGGGAGCTGGACATCCTGGTCGACCGCGTGGGCGAGCTGGGCATTGCCCAGGCCCGGCTGGCCGCCTTGTCCCAGCGCCGCGACGACATGGAGCTCCATGCCGTGGCCGAGGAAGTGGAGCGCCTGGCCTCGCTTTTGCGCGACCAGGTCCTGGGCCTGCGCATGCTGCCCATCAAGGTGAGCTTTCCCAAATACCGCCGCCTGGTGCGCGACGCCTGCGCCGCGCTCGGCAAGGAAGCCGAGCTGGTCATGGTCGGGGAAAACACCGAGCTGGACAAGGCGGTCATCGAGCAGCTCAACACGCCCTGCATCCATCTCCTGCGAAACGCCGTGGACCATGGCATCGAGCCTCCCGAGGTCCGGGCCGCCCTGGGCAAGCCCCGCCGGGGCACCATCACGCTTTCGGCCCACCAGGACGGCAGCGACGTGGTCATTGCCGTGGCCGACGACGGGGCCGGCATCGATACGGACAAGCTGTGGCGCAAGGCCGTGGCCGCCGGGCTGGTCGAGGCCGGCCGCGTCCCGGATCCGGATGCGGTCCTGGACCTGATCTTTCTGCCCGGCCTGTCCACGGCCGAGGCCGTGGGCGCGGTGTCGGGCCGGGGCGTGGGCATGGACGCGGTGCGCGAGGGCATCGCCAACCTGCGCGGCCGCATCGAGGTGAGCTCCACCCCCGGGGCCGGGGCCGCCTTCACCATCCGCCTGCCCGTGTCCCTGGCCATCATCGACTGCCTGGAGATCCAGGCCGGGGGCGAGACCTATTTCCTGCACCTGGACTATGTGGAGGAATGCCTGGAGCTGCCGGGCCACGTCACCCTGTCCCGGGGCCGGGGCGTCCTGGAATCCCGGGGTTCGGCCATGGCCCTGGTGTGCCTGCGCCATTTCTTCGGCCTGGGAACGAACGGCCCCGGGAAGCTCCATGTGGTGGCCGTGCGCCAGGGCGAGCGCCGGGCCGGCATCGTGGTGGACGCGGTCATCGGCCGCAAGCAGGCCGTGCTCAAGCACCTGGGCCGGGCGCTCGGCAAGGTGCCGGGCGTGCTCGGCGGCACGGTCACCGAATCCGGGGACATGGCCCTGGTGGTGGACGTGCCCGGCCTCTTGCGCGCCGCCCTGGCCGAAACCACGCGCGGCTTCGAGGCCGGCCGCATGTCTCCCCGCCGGCCGCCCCCCCAATCCCCAAAGGAGGCCTGACAGCATGCGCGCCCTTATCGTGGACGACAGCCGGTATCAGCGCTACCTCATCGCCCAGGCGCTCTCGGGCTTTTTCGTGACCGAGGAGGCCGCCGACGGCCGGGAGGCCGTGCGCATCTTCGACGCCGCCCTGGCTGCCGGCGCGCCCTATGACCTGGTGGTCATGGACATCCTCATGCCGGAATTAAGCGGCCACGAGGCCCTGGCCGCCATCCGCCGGCTGGAGGAGCGGCACGGCCTGGCCCCGGAGCAACGGATCGCGGCCGTCATGCTGTCCAGCCTGGACGACCCGGCCAACATGCTGCGGGCCCAGTTCGAGTCCGGAGCCCAGGCCTATGTCACCAAGCCGTTCACCGCGGCCACCCTGCGCGAAGCCCTCGTCAGCCTGGGTCTCCTGGACAACCCCCTGGGCGAGGAAGCCCTCACCGGCGAGGAGCCATGCAAGGATTAGTGGATCGTTATCCCGGCCACGAGCTGGCCTTTCTCAACGTGGCCCAGGCCGGGCTGTACGAGCGCCCCACCCTGGCCCACACCGTGCTCGGCTCGTGCGTGGCCGTGACCTTTTACGCTCCGTCCCACGGCGTTTCCGCCCTGTTCCACGCCCTGCTGCCCCGGGCCGAGGAATACCGGCTGCACGACCCGGCCGAGAGCCCGTTCAAGTTCGTGGACATGGCCATCCGCGAGGTCGTCAACCGGCTGGCCCGGCGCGGGGTGGGGCGGTCGGACATCGAGTGCAAGGTGTTCGGCGGGGCCAGCGCGCTTTTTGCCGGGGAAATGTCCGTGGGCCGGCGCAACGTGGAAACCGCCTTCGTGGTCCTGGCCGAGCTGGGGCTGCGGGTGGCGGCCTCCAACGTGGGCGGCGAGCGGGGCCGCAAGATCGTGTTCGCCACCACCACGGGCGAAATCTTCGTCAAAATGCTCCAGAACGGCGGAGGCGGCGGCCGGGCGCGGTGAGCTGCATACGCGCCTGGCCCACCGCGTCGCCGCAGCCCCGGTTGCGCGGTAAGCGACAAATCCTTGCGGATTGTCGCTTACCGGCAACGCTTCAGGGAAGGCTTGCCAACCCGGGGATGCGGCCTTTGCAAGGCTTTTCCCGGCAGAAACGACCAGGGGCGATCAGCCCTTCTTCATGCCCTTGGCGATGCGGTCGCCGATCTCCCGGTCGATGTTGCGCCAGTATTCGAAGGCCCGCTCCAGCACGGGCTCGGTCACGCCCTTCTTGAGGTGCCCCACCACATTGGAAACCAGCCGGTCGCGCTGGGCGTCGTCCATGACCTTGCGCACCAGGGTGCCGGGCTGGCCGAAGTCGTCGTCGTCCCTGCGCTTGGTGTAGGCCGCGCGCACGAATTCGCCGCTGGCATTCCAGACCTCCACCTGGGGGTAGCGCTGGCCGTCGGCCTTGGGGCCGCCTTTGGAGTTGGGCGCGTACACGGGGTCGGATACGTTCTCGACGCGCATCGCCCCATCCTTGCTGTAGCTGTGCACCGGCACCTTCGGCCGGTTGACCGGAATCTGCTTGTAGTTGACGCCCAGACGCGCCCGGTGGGCGTCGGCATAGGAGAAGAGCCGGGCCAGGAGCATCTTGTCCGGACTGGGACCGATGCCCGGCACGAGGCTGTTCGGCTCGAAGGCCGCCTGCTCGATCTCGGTGTGAAAGTCGGTCGGGTTTCGCGTCAGCGTCAGCCGGCCGACCTCGTGCAGCGGATAGTCGCCGTGCGGCCACACCTTGGTCAGGTCGAAGGGGTTGAAGCGATAGGTTTCGGCCTCCGCAAAGGGCATGATCTGCATCTTCAGGGTCCAGCTGGGATACTCCCCGCGCTTGATGGCCATGAACAGATCGCGCCGATGGTAGTCGGCGTCCTCGCCGGCGATGCGGTCGGCCTCCTCCTGGGTGAGGAACTGGATGCCCTGGTCGGTCTTGAAATGGTATTTCACCCAGAAACGCTCGCCCTTGGCGTTGACCCACATGTAGGTGTGGCTGGAATAGCCGTTCATGTGCCGCCAGTTCCTCGGGATGCCGCGGTCGCCCATGAGCCAGGTGACCTGATGCGCCGATTCCGGGGAAAGGGTCCAGAAGTCCCACTGCATGTCGTTATCGCGCAGCCCGTTGTCGGCGCGGCGTTTCTGGGAGCGGATGAAGTGCTGGAATTTCATGGGGTCGCGCACGAAAAACACAGGGGTGTTGTTGCCCACCATGTCGTAGTTGCCCTCGGTGGTGTAAAACCTGAGGGCGAAACCGCGCGGATCGCGCCAGGTGTCCGGGCTGCCGCGCTCCCCGGCCACGGTGGAGAAGCGGATCAGCGTGTCCGTCTTCGTGCCCGGCTGGAATACGGCGGCCTTGGTGTAGGCGCTGACGTCATGCGTCACCTCGAAATGGCCGAAGGCCCCGGAGCCTTTGGCGTGGGGCTGGCGCTCGGGAATCCGCTCCCGGTTGAAATTGGCCATCTGTTCGATGAGATAGTGGTCCTGCAGCAGGATGGGGCCGTCGGGTCCGACGGTGAGCGAAAACTCGTCGCTTGCCACCGGAATCCCGGCATCGTTTGTCGTCGGCTTGTGGTCGCCGCTGTTCATGCTGCTATCCTCCTGATAATTTTGATAGTTAGAGAAATTTCAGGACGAAAGCCAGTAACGGAGAAGATTGCCGCAACCGTAGCAGATTGTGAAAAACATGGTCAAATGATAAATTAATCGATTCGGGGATACGGGGGGAGGCGATGAAACCGCCGCGCCGGCATACGTACAATTTCGCGTACTGCAATGGCCGGCTCGATACCGGAACGGGTTGCCCGAGCCCGGCGCTGCCTGGTCGGGCCTCAAAAAGGCATTTTCATGCCGGGCTTTTGTCCTGGCATCGCGCCAAAAACAGCCTCGAATTCCTTTCGCAAGCCGGCATCCACGGAATCAAGCCCCCGCCGCACGTTTTGGCTCCATTTCGGGCCGCGCTTTATCGCCTCGGCAAAGGCCTCGATGAGGGAATGCTTGTCCTGCTTGAGCAGCACTGTCACAAGACAGCTCGCCTGCCACAAGTCCTTGGCCCGTTTTGGGTTGTCCGGGCGCAGTTGCGAGACGATCAGCTTGTGGACGGCATACCGGGCGGGCTCGGGCACGTTGACCAACACGCCGCCGCCGTACAGCACCACGGCCTCGACAGGCTGGTAGATGAGGAAATCGAGGTAGCGCAAAAGCTGACCAGCCGCGCCGAGCGCCGGCCGGGGCTCGGCAGTGGCTTTGTCAGGCCCACGGTTGGGGACCAAAATATCCACGACGTATCCGTCGCGGTTTTTGAAGCGGCAGGGCGCATCGCCTGGCTCAAGCGACGACAAGGGCGCAAATGAGGCATCAACAGCTCGAAGGGCCTCCAGCAAGGAAGGAATCTTGTCCGTGGCCGCGACGGAAATGCTGATCTCGCGGAACTGGGCAATGTCCAGGTCCTTGGTATGGGCGTACTCCTTGGGGAATCTGACGCCAAGCAAACCCTCGTAGGCCTGGAAGGCGAAGGTGCCGACCAGGCAGGCCCGCATCCGAAACATCCCCAGGTTTGCAAGGCGTTCGATCAGGTCACCGGCAACGCCCGGGGGTGTGGTGACGCCAAGGCGTTTCAACGTCTGCACGATCTGCCGGCGCTCGGCATATTCGTCCTTGAGACGGACGTGGTGCTCGATCAGGGTGCGGACTTTTTCGCTATCCGGGCCGACGTATTTTTGGGCCTGGGAATGCTTGCCCGGCTTTTTTTTGCTGGCTTGGTAATACCAGTAGTCCCGGCCCTTGACCGTGACCTTCTTGAAGCTCCCGGTCGGAGGAAAATCCTCGACAAACCGGGCTTCCCGGCAAAGGTCGAGGAGTTGGGCGTACATGGTGTGGATCTGCGTGGGCAGCGCGGTGATTTTCTGCATGACGCCCTCCGGTTGTACTTACTTTTATAAAAATAAGTATAACCGTCAAGCCTTCCCGTTGGCCAGGCCGAAAAGGCCGCGACCATAGGGCCGCCCTCGCCTGACTCGCAAATGGCGGGAGAGCCAGTCAAAGGATGGCCCAGGGCTTGTTCACGCAATTCCTAAAAAAACTGCCAGCGCCCGAGTGATTTCCAGCATTGTTTCGTCGTCTAGACGCCCGAAAGGCTCCCCTGCTTTTTCTCGCGGCAACGTGCTGGTTTTGTCGATCATCACTTGAGAAACCGTGCGCAGACCATTCTCAACGTCAGGTTTCACTTCCAGTCGAAGTAACGGTGCCCCCTCCACCCTGGCGCTCGTGATCGGCAAAAGCGTCACTGACGGGTGGTCAGCAAACAAATCGGACTGGATAACGAGAGCGGGGCGAGGCTTTCCATAGTCACCAGGCAGAGAGACAGTCACGAGATCGCCGCGCTTCATTCCCAACCCTCGACGGACGCGGCGGCCTTGGCCGCGAAGTCAAGGTGCTCCTGCTCATGTTGGCTGTTGCGAACGACCAGGGATTGCCGCCGGCACTCCTCGGCAAAACCTGAGCGGCGAGTGTCGGGTACCCAGATTTGAATCGGGCGTAACCCCTGCTCACGCAGCCGGGCACGGTAACGATTTTGCTTGGTCATTTCTTGGGCTTGCATGGGTGCCTCCTTTCTTTGAAGAGGTAACATGCGACCCAAAAAAGTCAACCTTACCCGAATTTGATTCGCCAGGGCCTGTTCCGAATTATCGTAGCAGATGAGGCCTTCGTGGCCTGGATGGAGCGCATGCACTTCTCGGCGGCCCCGGGCGGCTTTGGTCGCCGCCCGCCTTGCTGGGGCCGGCCCCTGGAGGTGCTCTTCTCCCGGGACCCGCTGCCGCTGGGGGCGGGGTTGCGGGAGCGGTATTAGAAGCTGAAAAAAACCTTGTGATCTTGACTGCCATACGGATAATCCGTAGTTCTATGATGCTGGAATTCGAATGGGACGACAGCAAAGCCGCCGAGAATATCCGAAAGCACGGCGTGAGCTTTGTCCAAGCGGTTTTGGCCTTCCAGGACCTTTTTGCGGTGGAGTGGACCGATACGCGGGAGGAGTACGGCGAGGAACGGATTATCCTGCTTGGCGCAAGCCAAGAGCAGATTCTGACCGTTGTTTATACCGAACGAAGCGGGCGCATGCGCATCATTTCTGCCCGCCGGGCCACACGATATGAAAAAGACTTGTACTATCGCCAGAATGGACGATGACGGAACCCTGAAGACCGTGCAGGCGGACGGCTCGCAGGCGATATTGCCGGTCGTGCCGATCGCGCCTGGGAATGAGGCCTCCATCGAGGCCGCGGCAGCGGCCGATCCCGAGAATCCTCCGCTCACGGAGGAACGCCTGGCGCGTCTTCGCCCCGTGCCGCGCATCAGGACCCTGCGCCGGGCGCTGCATCTGACCCAGGAGGAATTCGCGGCCCGGTATCATATCCCCCTGGGCACGCTTCGCGATTGGGAACAGGGGCGCACGGAACCCGATCAGCCGGCCCGGGCCTACCTCACGGTCATTGCCAACGATCCCGAAGGCGTGCGCCGCGCGTTGCTTCTTCCCGGGCCGCAAGGCCGCAAGGATTGATCCGGCCCTCTCCCAGCATCATATTTCGGAGATGGAAAACAACAAGCGTCCCATAGGCAAGGACATGGCCAAGCGTCTGGCCGCCGTGCTGGACGTGGACCACCGGCTGTTTTTGTGAGGGTGCTGCGACTGCCGTCCCCGAAAATGGAGTTTTGTGGTAGCTTAGAAGCCCTTCGCAAAAAAGTTTGCTGTCTTTTTGTTGTCAGTGCGCTGCGGCGCATGCCTTTTGATGGGATTCGGGCGCTTGCGGCTGCATTGCATCGCGCAACGCCTCGCGTACGGCGTCGGGGTTTTGCGCGATGACCAAGAGATACGCTTTGGCCGGCCCTTCCGGGGTTCGCCTCTTTTGTTCCCAATGCCGTAATGTATCAAGGGAAAAACCAAATTCCTGCGCAAAATTCTTCTGCGTCATTTTCAGTTTTTTTCGAATTTCTCTTACGTCTACGGAAATGGTGTGAACCCTGTAAGCCGTTGGATCGGCCTTGCCTTCTGCGTAGGCAACTGCCTCGCGCAGGCTTTGAATGAGTTTATTGCCAACGGCAGACATGGCAGTCACCTCGACTTGTATTGTTCGACAAGGATATGAACCAATTTTTTGAGTTCATTCCTTTCTCCTTTTGTAAGGTTATCCTTCTCGTTCTTCGGGTATAGCAGAAGGGCAAAAAGCGGCATGTCTTCGTCGTGAAAGTAAAAAATGACTCTGTAGCCGTCGCTTTTGCCTTCATTCTCCCTTGCCCAACGGACCTTGCGGACACCGCCGGTCCCGGACATCACTTTGCCGGCCTCTGGATGTGCGGCCAGAAAACTGACTAACTCAAGCCGCTCTTCTTCCGTTAACAGGCTATCCGCTTCGTTTTTGAAGGTCGTTGTTTCGACCACTGTGATAGGCGGCAGCATCGTGCGCTACGAGTAGTGCATTGGACGACTTCAGTCAAGGTTTGGCTTCGCCGCAACCTGGATTATTCCCATGGAGGTGCCCCCTACATATACCCCAAATCCGACAATTCCTCGGCGATGCGGTCGGCCGCGTCGCCGGCCGTGCCCTGGCCCGCGTTGCTGGCCAGGTCCGAGGCGTCGGCCCGCAGGGGGCGCTCGGCCAGGGTCTCGGGGGTGAAGGCCCCGGCCAGGACCTTGCCGTCCATGGAGTCGGGCACGGCCTCGTCCAGAGCGTAGAGCAGCGTCGGGGTCACGTCGGCCATCTTGGCCTCGGCCAGCGCCACCCCGGCCGCGATGCCCGGTCCCATAAGGCCGAACACGCCGTACTGCTCGTGGCGGCCCGACCATTTGTGGGCGGCGAAAAGCCCGGTGGGCGCGCCCTGCTCGTAGAGCGGAATCTCGTGGGGCACCAGCACCTGGTAGCCCGGGCCGCACAGCGTGATCACATCCGGGGCGTCGGTCAGGGCCGGCCCGGCATACAGCTCCTCCCGGGCGTACACGGCCATAAACGGCCTGGCTCCGGTTTCCGGGTCCACGATGGCCAGAAGCCCTTCCTTGAGCCTGGCGATGACTTCCGCGCGCTGGCCGGGTCCCACCACGGCCGGGTTGAGGAAAATGCCGCCGGCAATGCCCTCGGACACGGCCGCCGTGCGCTCCCAATCCACGATGGAGGAAAACAGGTTGTTGATGCGATCATGGGCCCGGGACTTGGCCTTGCGCCGGGCGGCCAGCACGGACTCGGGCAGCACGGCCTTGGCCGCCGCGCCGATGATCTTTTTAAGCGGCGACGGCTTGCGGCCGGCCAGGGTCCGGGCCAGGTCGCCGGACAGCACCAGATAGCCGTTGTCCATGAGCCACTTGTTGAGGAAGATGGCCCGGTTAAGCGGCCCGGCCCCGTGGTCGGACACCAGGCACACGGCCGTATCCGCATCGCAGGCGGCCAGAATGCGGCCCAGAGCCGCGTCCAGGCGTTCGTACACGGCCTCGATGGCCCCTCCCAGCTCGGCGTGCTTGGGGTGGGCCGGGTCGCGATAGCCCCAGAAAAAGTGCTGCACCCGGTCGGATTCCATGAATACCGAGCAGAAATAATCCAGGGGCCGGTTGTGCATGAGCCAAAGGGTCAGAGCGCACCGGGCATCCACCCCGGCCAGCAGGTTTTGCAGGTAACGGGCCGGGTCCGGGTCGAGCATGGGCGATTCGCGGCAGGGGCCGAACAGGGACTCGATTTCGGTCCGCAGCTCGGGCGGATGCACGAAATCCTCGGCAAACGACGGGGTGAACATGCCCGAGATGACAAAGCCGTTGACCGCATCCGGAGGGTAGGTCACGGGCACGTTGGCCGCGCCGGCCGGCCGGCCTCGGTCGGAGAGCAGCGCCCAAACGGGCTTGACCCGGCGCATGGACGCGGACACGAAGCGCACCTCGTGGCTGGCCGGGTCCAGGGTCAGGGCGTCGAAAATGCCGTGTTGGCCGGGTTCCGCGCCCGTGGCGAAGGTGGTCCAGGCCACCGGGGTCACGGGCGGCACGGTGGAGGCCAGGGGCGCATGCACGCCCTTGGCCAGGAAATCGGCCAGCACGGGCATGCGGCCGGCGGCAATGAGCGGCTTTATGATGTCAAAGGTGGCGCCGTCCCAGCCGATTACCACCACGCGTTTGGCTTTCATGGGCGTATCCTCCAGGCGTTGCCCCGGGGCGGGGGCGGATGATCAGGGACCGGACGGCGGCCAGCTCGCTTCGGGAACAGGCTCCGGCCAGCAGCAGCACCACGACATAGGCGGTCGCGCCGGCCACGGCCCCGGCAATGGGATGGCCGCGCAACAGATGGCAGACGCCCAGGCAGGCGATCCCGGCCGCCAGCACCCGGGCCAGGGGCCGGCCCACGGCCGGGGGAAAGCCGTGGCGGGCGGCAAAGCGCAGGGAAAAGGCCAAAAGCCACAGGTAGGAGACCAGCGCCACCACGGCCGAGCCATGGGCTCCGAAACGCGGGGCCGCATACCAGTTGCCGGCGACATTGAGCGCCAGGGCGGCGGCGGCGTAGTACAGGGCGTAGCGCTGGCGGTCCATGGCAATGAGCAGGTTATTGAGCAGCATGTCCAGGGCCAGGGGAGCCAGGGCCAGGGACAGGTAGCGCATGACCGGGGCGGCCAGGCGGAACTTTTCCCCGAAAAAGAGCACGCAGGCCGGCTCGGCGTAATAAAAAAGCAGGAGCGAGGGCAGGGCCAGAACATGGAGCACGTGGCGAAAGACCAGGCGGTAGAGCGCTCCGGCCTGGGCCGGATCGGAGCGCAGCAGCCGGGCCAGGGCCGGGAACACGGCCAGCATCAGGGCCTGGGGCAGGATTTCGAGTTTCAGGATGAATTCGTGGGGGGCCTGGAACGCGGCCACGGCGTCCAGGTCGGCCAGCCATTTGAGCGCCAGCGTGTTGGCCCGAAACAGGTTTTGATGGAAGAAGATGCCCAGCCCCACCACCGAGGCGGTGGCGAACATGCGCCACAAGGAGGGCCAATCCAGGTCGAAGCGCGGCCGGGTGAAGCGCCGGGCCACCACCAGCCAGGTCAGGAGCATAAAAAGGGCCGTGGCCGCGAGCAGGCCGGTCAAAACGCCCACGAATCCGGCGTGCAAAGCCAGGGCCAGGGCCACCAGGGCCAGGGAGGCCAGGCCCGAGACAATGGACAGCGGCGGTTCGTAGCCCATGCGCTCGTAGCCCTGGAACACGGCGCACCCGAGCATGGCCATGGCCCGGCAGGCCTCCACGCCAAAGGCCAGGACCAAGGCGGTCCGGGCAGGCGGGGAGAGGTCGGCGAAAAAGCCGATGCCGGCCAAAACCGCGCCCGCGGCCGCGGTCAGGGCCAGGCGCAGGACAATGGCCCGGCCGACAATGGCCGGCGCCTGGTCGTGGTCGTGGACCATGTCCCGGATCATGACCTGCTGGATGCCGAAATAGGTCATGGCCACCACGGCCCCGGCCAGGGCCGTGACATAGGCGTACTGGCCGTAATCGTCCAGGGACAGGGCCCGGGCCACGGCCAGGAGCACGAAGAACCCCGAGGCGATCTGCACGCCCCGGGAGGCGGCCAGAAACACGGCGTTTCGTAAAAACGAGCCAGCGTGGCGGGGGGGAGGCGTCGGGAACGTCGGTTTGAGCATGTGGGGATTCTGGGGTTGCCGTGGCGAACGGTCAGGTGCACGTTACAGGTTGGTAGGGCATTGGCCGGGAAATGTCGAGGCTGGAGACTGGGCCTTACCTTGTCGTCTACCCAAAAAATGAGTAGATGTCAGCCATGGCAGGGATATTGGAACTCACGAAAACGCTCCGTACTGACGGGTCCGTTGAAATATGCGCCGTGGTTCCGGCCAGCCGGGCCGAGGACGTGGCCAATGCCATCCGGGAGACGGCCGAGCCGAATATCCCGGCCCGGGAAGTCTTTGTGGATTCCACGCCCGGGTCGCGCTTGCGCGGCGCGCGCGGCCTGCGAGAGATGACCCAGGCCGGGCTGGCGGCGCGCATCGGCGTCCGGGCCTCCCATATCTCGGACATGGAGAACAACCGGCGTCCTATTGGCAGGGCCATGGCCCGGAAGCTGGCCGAAGCCCTGGATTTTCCCTACAAGGCATTCCTGTAAGCCGTTTGGGTACAGGCCCGGGCTTGCGTTGCAATCCCTGCAAAGCCAGGACTGGCCGCCGCTACCATGCTCCAATTCTTCCTTTTTTGCGTTGCAACCACCCTGGCCGGGCGGTCCCTGTTGCGGCGGCTGGGCCTGGCCCAGGACCCGGGGCAGGGCGTCTTGCTCGGCCCGGCGGCTGCGCTGGTGGCCGTCACCCTGGCCCTGTGCCTGGGCGTGAGCCTGGGCCTGCCGACCCGCAGCCTGTGCCTGGCCCTCTGGGTCGCCGTGCTCCTTGCGGCCGCGGACGGCTGTCGGGGACCCGGCCGCCGGACCCTGGGCCAGGCGGCCTGGCTGCTGTTGCCCCTGATTCTGGCCCTGATGGTCCTGGGGCCGTACGTACTGCACGGCATGACGGATTCCGGCGGCAGCTGGTTCGGGGACAAGTGGTTTTACATCGCCCGGGGCCAGTATTTCTGGGACCAGCCCGGCCCGGAGACGATAGCCGCTTCGCCGCTCTACCGCATGGGCACGTTTTATCCCTTCCGCTACGCCTCGGGGGCGCTTTTGGCCTTTTTTTCCGCCTGGGCCAGCCCCCAGGGCCAGGCGGCCTCCGCAGTGGGGCCGTACCTGGGCTGGCTGGTGTTCGTCTACGCCGCGGCCGGGCTGGCCTTTGCCCGGGCCGGCCGCCTGTTCGAGAAGCCCGTCTGGGCGCTGGCCGCCGGCCTGGTCACGGTGCTGTCGGGCTGGACCGTCAGCGCCCTTGTCGCCAACAATTTCGACAACCTGCTGGCCCTGCCGCTTCTGCCTGCGGCCGGGGCGTTCCTGGCGCAGGCCGATCCGGCCCGACGATCCCACGGCCTGGCCTTTGGCGCGCTTTGCGCCGTTGCGGTCTACGTCTTTTTCGAGTCCGCGCCCCTGCTCCTGCTCGGCTGCGGCCTGTTCCTGGCCGGGGCGGCCCTGGCCCGGGGACCATGGCGCGCCTGGCTGGGCTTTGCGGCCTGGGCCGGCCTGGCCTTTGCCCTGCTCCTGCTGCCGGCCGGGCCGGACATGGGGCGCATGGTCCGCATCCAGGCCGACGCCCTGCTGCGGGCCGGCTTGGCCCGGCCCGGCAGCGGCTATTTTCCCGGCCTGCTGCAACCGCTGTTGTTCGCGCCCACCTATCTGGGCTGGCTCGGCCCGTTGCAGCCCGCGCCCAAGGTTCTCTGGCCCCTGGCCCTGGGCGGCGCGGCCGTGCTGGCGGCCCTTGCGGCCGCCGCCCTGGCCGGGGCGCGGCAGCTCTGGCGGCATAGGCTCTTCGGCCCGCTGGCGTTTTGGGGCCTGCTGCTTTTGGCCCAGCTGGCGGCCCTGGCCGTGTGGGGCTACGATTACGGCGCGTACAAATGCATTCTGCTCGGCTGGTGGCTGTTTGGCCTGTGCGCCGTGGCCGGGCTGGCGAGCTTCGCGCGAGGTGCGGCCTGGCGCGGGCCGGCGGCCGGCCTGGTCGTGGCTTTGCTGGCCGGCGCGGCCGTGTGGCGGGTGGTTGATTTTGACCGGCGCAACCCCGAGCGCGACCTCTCCGGGCTGCGGCTCCTGCACCAGGCGTCGACCGCAGCCGGCGACCGCCCGGTGGTGGTCAGCCTGGCCGACCCGGCCGGCGCGCCCTGGGCCGCCTATGGCCTGCGCCGCAACAGGCTTATTCTGTTCGGCTGGGAGCACCAGCTTTTCTCGGCCCATCTCACCGGCGACGCAGACCCCAAGCAGGGGTTTGGCCAGGCGGATTTCGTGCTCACGGATACGCCGGAGGCCGTTCCCGGCCGGATTCCGGCCTGGAGCGGGGGAGGCTATTTCCTCTTTCCGTTAAGCCATCCCCGGGTGCTCCTGGACAAGGTGGTCAACAAAAACGGGGAGGACCGCCCGGGCGGCCGGGCCTGGTATTGGCTGGGCGACGGAGACACGGTGCTGGACGTGTACGCGGATTACGACGGCCAGGCCCGGCTGGCGGCCCGAATCGAGCCCGGGCCGGGGGTGGCCGACCCTGGCGCGTCCCGTTTGACCGTCTCCAACGACGGGGCGGGCGCGGTCACCCTGGCGGTGCCGGAAAAACGGCAACTTTCGGTGGTGGTGCCGGTCCATCCCGGCAAGAACCGGATCATCCTGACGCCCACGGCCGTAACAGACCCCTCCCGCCAGCCGCCGGGCGACTCCCGGCCGCTGCTCTTCGGCCTGTCCGGCCTGGTGGTCCAGGCCGTGAAAGAATAGGGGCTATTGCCCCAGTATCGCGTCCAGCCCCGCCTCCAACGACCGGGGGGCAAAGCCCAGGTCGGCCCGGGCCGGGGCAATGTCCGCGTCCTTGGGGCAGGTCAGGCGCGGCACCTGGTCCGACACCAGGGGCGGGCGGGCCATGATTTTCGAAAGTCCCCAGGCCGCTGCGGCCAGAAGCGGCAGCGGCATGGGCAGCTTGAAAATGCGCCGGCCGGCCCGGGCGGCCAGCTTGTCGGCCAAATCGGCAAAGGAAATACGCTCCGGCCCGGCCAGGACATACGTTCGGCCGAGAATCCCCGGCGCGGTCAGGGCGGCCAGCATGGCGGCGATCACGTCGTCCACGTGGACCGGGGCCAGGACATGCCGGCCCAGGCCCGGCATGGGCACCAGCCCGCCCCTGGCGCAGGCCCGGCCGAGCGCGGCCACGGCCTCGCCCTTGCCCACGCCGTACACCTCGGCCGGGCGGGCAATGACAAAGGGCTGGCCCGAGGCGCGAAGGACGGCCTCGGCCCGGGCCTTGGACGCGCCATAGGCCCCGCAGGCCTCGCCCGTGGCCCGGGTGCCGACATAGAGAAACCGCGCCGCCGGGCAATGCTCCCGGCAGGCGGCCACCAAGCCGGCCGTACCGTCAACATTGACGCGCTCGTAGGCCTTGGGGTCCGGAGAATGGGTCAGCCCGGCCAGATGGACAATGGCTTCGGCTCCATCCAGGGCCTGGGCAAAGGAAGACGGGTCCAGGAGGTCGCCGCGAATACTGCTGATCCGAGGATGGACGGGCAGGCCGGCCGGGTTGCGGGCCAGGGCCGTGATGTCGTGGCCGGCCTCGGCCAGGGCCAGGGCGAAGGATCGGCCCAGGCCGCCGGAAGCGCCGGTGACAAAGGCCTTCATGGCCGCACGAAAAACTCCCGAAACCGGGCGAAAAGCAGTGTGATGACAAATTCCCAGACCGCATCCAGGCGCACGAAGGACTTGCGGTCCATGGACCGGTAGAACACGGTCTCGATCTGGCCGAGCCTGGCCTTGTGGCGGCGGGCCTGGATCATGATGTCCGCGTCCAGGCACCAGCCAGTGGCCGTCAGGCGCAGCTTCTTGAAAAAAGCCCGGGTCATGGCCTTGGGTTTGGAATTGACGTCGCGCACCGGATAGCCGGGAAAAAGCACGCGAAAGACCGCGTTGTAGGCCCGGCTGTTGAGCCGCCGCGTCAGGCTGTCCTTGCGCTGGCCCCGGTAGGTCATGACCAGGTCCAGGTCCTCGGACAGAAGCTTTCGCACCACGTGCTCGATGTCCTCGGGCGGCATCTGGTTGTCGCCGTCAATGAGCACAATGACGTCGCCCGTGGCCACATCCAGGCCCGAGCGGGCGTCCCAGCCCATCATGCCGCGTTTTTCCAGGGTGAGCGCCATGATGCGGGGATCGGCCTGGGCCAGGCGGCGCACCACGGCCGGAGTCGTATCGGACGTATCCCCCCGGTTGTAGTTGCCCACCAGCACCAGCTCGTAATCGTGCCCCAGCCGATCCATGGTCCCGTGAACCGCGTCCACGAAGGGCGCCACGGCCTCGCCGGCCTTGTAGCATAAAATAACGACGGAAATGCGCGGCATGAAACCTTCCTGTTCTGTCAGGAGCACCGCATACCATCCGTCGGGGGTGCCGTAAACAGGGCCAGCTGCAACATTTGCGATCCCGTGGCCTTGGCTGCGGCGGCAATGGCCGAAACCGCCGCTCCGACCACGGGCCGCAAGGGGCCGGCCGGCAGGTCCACGGCGGCCTTGGGGATGTCCCGCCGGGTCAGGCCTGCCGGGACCAGGCCGCGCTGGACGGCCAGGCGGGCCAGGGAGGCGGTGGAGAAATGGTTGACGTGGTGCGGGTCGTAGAGCCGCCGGGCGGCAAAGAAAACGCCGCAGTCGGCCAGGAGCTTGGCCGCGCGGTAGAGCAGGCTTTCGTTGGCCACGGTGTACACGGCCAGCAGTCCGCCCGGAGCCAGGAGCCGGGCCAGCCGGGCCATGGCGTCCCGAGGGTCGGCCAGGTGCTCGATGTTGGCCAGGGAAACCACGGCGTCGAAGGTGCGGCCGCCGTCGTAGTCCTCGATGGGGCTGTGGATGTAGTCAATGGGCCAGGGCAGCTCCTGGCCGATGATGTCAAGGCCCGTCAGGTTGGTAAAGCCCAGGGACTTGAGGTGCGTAAGAAACGCTCCGTTGCCGCAGCCCACGTCGATGACCGGGGCGTCCTTGCCGAAGCGGCGGCAAATGGCCTGGGCCAGGTCGTTGAAGAGCTCGATGTCCGGGTGGGCGAACCAGTTGGCGTGGGATTGGCGGAAATAGTCGGGATCGTAGCGCTCGCCATGGTCCGGAGCCAGGCCCATGGTGAATTCGTGGCCGCAGCCCGGACAGGCCGCCACGCGAAAGCCGGGAAAGGTCAGGCGCGTATTGGCCGGGCGGCCGCAGACCGGGCAGAGGGATCGGGGCGTTGGCATGGCGTCTCCCAGGGTCAAAGGAGGTCAAAAGGGGCTTGGCGCGCAGTCCAGGCCGGGCAGCAAGCCGGCCAGCACGGCGCGAGGCATCCGGTACAGGGCAAAGGCGGCGTTTTCGGCCGCCAGATACGGGGCCAGTTCGGCCGGCGGGCCGGCCACGGGCCGGTCCAGGGCCACGAACACGGGATCATCCTGGGGGGCATCGTGCTGCGGCTTGGCCAGGTAGCCCGGCTCGCGCACCACGTGGCGGTCGTCCAGGGCCAGGCCCAGAAAGGCCCATTTCCAGGGATCGGCCGAGCACACGGCCACTTCCCTGGCCTTGGCCCGGCGCAGGGCGGCCCGGATGGGGGCCAGCTCGCAGTCCAGGGTGCGGTAGCGGCCGTGGTTGCGCACATAGCGGGGATAATCCGCATCCCGGACGGCATAGGCCGGCCGCAGCCCGGCAAAGGCCAGTTGCCAGGCCAGAAAGAATGCCAGCGCGACCTGGCCGACCCCCATTGCCAGGCGGGCCGGGCGCGGCCGGAGGACCTTGCGGCCCGGGGCCAGGACCGCGAAAAACGGCAGGGCCGCCACAAAGAAATAGAAATAGGACAGGCCCTTGCCCGCCACCCAGGGCTTGTCCGTGAGCGTAAACAGGGCAAAGGCGGCCAACGAGGCGGCGGCAAAGCACAGGGCCAGCAAAGGGACGTCGCGATCCGGCTCGGTTGCGGCCCGCCAGGCCCCGTACAGGAAGAAAACGCCCAGGATCAGGGCCAGGGCCGTGACCACCGGGGCGGGCAGGTTGAGAAACGCCAGGCCCGGGATTTCGGCAAACGCGTCCCGGGCCAGGGACAGGCCGAACAGGCCCGACGGGATGTCGTCGAAAAGCCAGCGGAAATAGGCCTCGGCCCACAGTTCGGGCGCGGTTTCGGTGAACTGGATCTGGGCCAGCATGTGGCCGTAGAGAAACCGCACCGGCCAGGACGCGGCCAGGCCCAGGACCAGGCCGCCGGCCTGGACTGCTGCCTCGGCCCGGGTCAGGCGGCGGCCGGCGGCCTTGAGCAGGAAAAACGCGGCGGCCGCGCCCAGGAGCATGGGAAAGATTTCGGTGTAATTGACGAAACAGGCCACCCAGGCCAGGCCGAGGAGCCCGACCCGGCGCAGCGTCTCGCCCCGTCCCCGGGCCGGCGGCAGGGACATGGCCCAGGCCAGAAACACGGTGAGCGGCATGATGTTGAGCTGGGAAAAGGCCCGCAGATCCAGGACGAACTGGCCGTAAAAGCCCGTGGCCAGGGCCAGGGAGAGCAGCGCCGCCCAGGCCGGGGACAGGCCCATGGCCGCCAGAAAGGGCAGCATGGCCGCGAAAAACATGGCCAGGCTGGCCAATGTGAAGGGGTACTGGAAGTCCAGCACGCCCTGGCCGGCCACCCGGGCCGCGAAGGCCAGCATGGCTCCGCTGGTCCAGCGGATGTTGAGCATGGCCCGGGACGGGCCGAGCACGGGATCGTTTTCGGGTGCGGCCTCGGACGGATGCTCCACGGCCCAGGCCCGGGAATGGCCGTCGAAATAGCGGGCCAGGAACATGTAGATGAACGAATCGCTGGCATTGCCGCGAAACACGGCATAGCCGGCGTTGCCCGCGGCCAGGGGGGCGGTCAGAAGGCCCAGGCACAAGGCC
Organism: uncultured Desulfovibrionaceae bacterium; assembly: GCA_964490985.1. GTDB lineage: Bacteria > Desulfobacterota > Desulfovibrionia > Desulfovibrionales > Desulfovibrionaceae > Solidesulfovibrio. The sequence continues at coordinate 78,417 of CAZBER010000002.1, forward strand.
AGCCCGGCCAGGCCGGGTATGGTCCGTCGCCAGGACAACCGGCCCAGCCAGGCCCGCCAGCCGGGCCGGGCCGCCAGCAGGCAGGCCAGGCTGACGGCCCCCAGGCCCAGGGACAGGGGCGCGACGGCCGCAGCCACGGAGCCTGCATCCATGAGCCACACGGTCAGACACAGGCTGACCAGGGCATAGCCCACGGCCGGAGCCAGGGCCAGAATGGTCCCGATGCCGGCCGAAGGGGCCAGGAGCAGCAAGGGCCCCAGGCCCAGGGCGGCGAACAGGGCGCAAGTGCGCAGGATTCCGGCGAGCGCGAGGAGCATCGAAACGCGCTATTTCGGGGCGTCGGGCAGATTGACCGTGACGTCGCAGCGCATGCCTTCCTTGATGCGCAGGTCCGGGTTGGCCAGGGTCAGCTCGATCTCGTAAAAGGACGGCTGCTGCATCATGGCCGGCTGGGCCACGTAGTTGATCTTGGAGATGGTGGTGGTGAACGTCTGGCCGGGCAGGGAATGGAAGCTCACGGTGGCCGGATCGCCGAGCTTGAGCTTTTGCACCGCGATCTCGTGCACCGAAGCCCGGATGATGATGGGGTCCAGGCGGCCGATGGCAATGAGGTGGGCCTGCTTGGTGAAGGTCATGCCCGGCACCAGGCTGGCGTTTTCCCACAGCACGTAGCCTTCGGACGGGGAGCGGATGATGCCTTTCTTGGGAAAATTGCGGACGCTGACGTCTTTGCCGTATTTGGACTGGGCAATGACCAGGGCGTTTTCATAGCTGGACTTGGCCAGCTCGTATTCGTCGGTCAGGTAGGCGCGCTGCTTGAGCAGGGCCTCGATCTCCTGGGTGTTGGCGCGCACGGTCTGGGGAGCCACGGCCTGGAGCTCGGCGTTTTTCTCCAGATCTTCCTGGTGCTGTTCCAGCCAGTTGAGCTGGTAGTTCACGAAGGCCAGGGCCCGGTCCAGGTCGTCGAGCTTGGCCCGGGACAGGGCCTCCTTTTCCTGGATGATGTTTTCCAGGGGCATCTCGTAGACCACCAGCACGTCGTCCTCGGCCACGTGCTGGCCGACCTTGACCGGCACTTGCAGGATGTGCAGCCGGGGCATGTCCGAGCCCAGTTCGGCGGCGGACTTTTCCTCGAACTTCTCGGTGGGCAGCTCGTGCACGTTGGCCACGATGCCGCTGCCCTGGGTGTTTTTGTCCTTTTCCTTGGCCTTGGTGGTGAAGGGCCAGTTGATGTCGTACTTGATGGGGCTAAAGCTCTTGCCCAGAAAGGTGACGGTCTCGGCCCGGACCGGCGCGGCCAGGCCAAGGACCAGGGCGGCCAGCAGGGCGATGCGGCAGGCAATATGGTTCATGCGGTATCCGGATGGCATAAGGATGGTTTGCGGCCGAAGGCGGCCGGATGGCTCTATGCGCCTGGAGCGGCGCGAAGCGCTGATACACCATATCGCGGCCAGGCGCAACGCGGGGCTTCAGGCTCCTTCCCGGACCAGGGCGGCGCGGCGGCGCAGGACCAGCCACAGGCCCAGGGCCACGGCCAGGACGATCAGGCCTTGGATTACATAGAACCCGTACGGCATCCAACAGCCCGTGCTGCTGACATACCAGTCAAAGGAAAAGCTCTTGTCCGGGCAGGAGGCGTCCGGACTGAACCGCATCCAGGCCTTGGAAAAAACCAGGGACAGGACCGTAAACCAAGGCAGGAAGCGCTCGCCCAGGCGCTGGTCCCGGTCGGCCGCTCCGGCGGCCAGGAACACGAAAAACGGCATGCCGGCAATGAGCTGCCGGGACAGGGGGGTGAGCGACTGGATCACGGTCATGAGGCACAAAAGCGGCAGTCCCGGGCCGCCCCGCCGGGCCAGCCGGGCCGCCTGGGGGAAAAGCAGGAACAGGAGCAGCACCCAGGGGCCGAAATAGAGGGGATGGGAAATCAGGAATTCGCCCGGGTACTTCATGCCCAGGCGCACGGATTCGTAGATATAGCCGATGCCATGGGCCCAGTAGTCGATGCGGAAGCCGGTAAGCCTGAACAGGATCACGGGCAAGGCGGCCACGGCCGCTGCGGCCAGGACCAGCCGGGGCAGGCTCAGGCGTTTGACCAGGGCCAGGGGCGTAAAAAACAGGCGGTCGTTGAAGAGCCAAAACGCGGCCGCGCCCACGTAGGCCGCCTCCATGGCCGCCCCGGCCAGGGGCCAGATGGAGCCTTCCAGGGGCACCTCGCCCCGGGCGAAAAAGTGTCGGACCAAAAAGACCAGCAAGGCAACGGTCAGCACGGCGCTGCAGATGGGGGCGGGCCGGTCAACGGCCTGGCCGTTTGTCCGACCGTCCGCCTGGGGCCGGTACGGGAACACCCACAGCAGCAGGCCCTGGGGCAACAGCGTGGGCCAGGTCAGGGCTCCGGCGGCCGTGGCGGCCAGAAGCGCCAGATTCGCGCCCCGACGCCAGGACCAGAGCATGGCCAGGCCCAAAGTCATGGCCGTGACATCGGTCAGCGTGGCGTAGAAGATGTTGTATTTGAGCACGGCGTGGCTGCAAAAAAGGGCCACGAATCCGAGCCACCGGCCCCGGGCCGACAGCCCTTCCAGCTCGGCCGTCTTGGCCCACAGCCAGGCCCCGGCCGCCAGCAGGAGCACGTTGTAGGTCTGGAAAAAGAGCACGATGTTGCGGTCGGTCAGGGCGATGCCCAGGCCCTTGAGCACCAGCCGGCAGACGAGCGAAGGCAGGAACCGGTTGTAGGAGGCGATGCCCAGTTGCAGGGAGCCGTCCAGGAGCTTGTCGAAGTCCTTGACCAGCATGGCGAAGTGGATGCCGTCAAAGCCGAGTCCTTGGGCAAAGGGCATTTTCTCGGCCACCAGGGACATGGCCCCGCACAGGGCCAGGGCGGCCAGGGCCATGACGGCCGGAGGAGCAAGGCGAAAACGTTTCACAAGGCAAATCCGGTGCGCCGGCGATACAGCCATTTGAGGAAAAAGACGCCGCACACGAAGCTTGCGCCCGTGGCCGCCCCCGCGCCGTCGATGCCCAAGGCCGGGATCAGAACCGCATTGCCCACCACGTTGGCGGCCAGGATCAGGCCCATGTACACGGTCTGCAGGCCCGGAAAGCCGCTTTGGAGCAGGGCCATGGCAAAGGGCTGGTAGCCGGCGGACAGGATCAGCCCGGCCATGAGCAGGGCAAAGACCGGCACGCTGGCGACAAAGGCCGGGTCCTTGGCCAGGGGCGGCAGGACCAGGGGATAAAGGACCATGGCCACAACCCCCACGGGAATCGACACCAGCCAGGTGGCCTTGACCAGACGGTCGCGCAGGCGGGCCAGCTCGTCAAAGCGGTTTTGGGTCACGAAACGCGTGATCATGGGATTTATCACGTTTCGCAGCACCACATACACCTGGGCCAGGCCCTCGATGAACAGGGCAGCCAGACTGTAGACGCCGATAGCGGCATCGTCCACGTAAAACCCGAGCAGGATCACGTCCACCCGAGAATTGAGCTCGATGACCGCGCCGCTCAAAAACGACCTGGCCCCGAAATCCAGGTGCCGCCGCAGCCATGGCCCACAGCCGGCCAGGCGGGGCAGGCCCAGGACCGCCGGGGCGTAGGCGACCAGGCCCAGGGTCAGCACGATTTCCGAGGCCGAGATGATGCCGGCCAGAAGCTCGCCGGGAAGCCCCCGCACGACCCACCAGCCCAGGGCGGCCAAAAGGAGCAGGTAGCGGGCGGCCTGGGCCACGGCAAAGGCGCGCATGTGGGAGTGGGCGTTTATGACCGCAAGCAGGGTCTTATTCAGGGCAAAGCACCACAGCCCGGGCAGCACGGCCAGCCAGGCCGGGCCGAAATCCGGGCTGCGCCAGGCCCGGGACAGCAGCGGCGCGCCCAGGAAGCTGGCGGCGGTGACCAGGGTGGCCGCGGCCATGGTCAGCAGCAGGGCGGACACGGCCGCCGGCCCGGCCTGGGACGGATCGTCGCGGTGTTCGGCCACGTGCCGAAGCGCCGAGAAATGCAGGCCGAACACGGCCAGTTGGGAGAAAAAGATGTAGAGGGCAAAGACCTGGTTGAAAAGCCCCAGCGGCGCCGGGCCGTAGAAGCGGCCGATCAGGACGTTTAGGGCCAGGCCGGAGACGCCCTGGACGCCGAACGCACCCATGTTCCACAGGACGTCCCGGCCGAATTTGCCTTTGGGGAGCAGGGGCATGGGTCGGGGCAAAGCGGGGCTAGACGTCCTGCCTGTACAGCCGGGGGATGCTGTCGATGGCCCCCATGGCCAGGTCGAAGTCCACATTGATCAGTTGCAGGTAGGCCTGGATGGCCTGGTAGCGGGGCCGGTTCTCCTCGGCCACCAGGGCCAGAGCCGTTTCCCGGTCCATCATGCCCTGGCGGATCTGGTTGCTGCGGAAGGTGTCGTTTTCCGTGAACCCGGCCACGGCGTAATAGATGTAGTTGTAAAAGGCGGCCGTGCCGTCGCCGATGCGCCAGGTGCTTCGCGTCTCCGGATCGGTTTCCCAGTCGTACTGCCCGATGAGCGTTTCCTCGATGGTTTTTTCCTCCCAGGGAATGTAGTCGAAAAACCAGAGGTAGTCGTGGTTGATAAAGTAGTAGGACAGAAACGAGGTGAAGGTGTCGATGAGGGACTGGTTGATGTAGCGGGGATTTTTGGCGAAATTTTTCAGGTAGTATTGGATCATCAGCAGCTTGTTGAGCGACGACATGCGGTAGATGCGCTGCTTGGTGTTGCCCGAGCTGATGCCGCAAAACCCGACCTTGAAATTGGTGCGCTCCAGCTGGTTCTCGGCCCAGATGAAATTGGCGATGCCGGTCTGCTTTTTGAGCACATTGGCGTAGTGGAAAAAGTGCTTGTCCCCGGCCATGAAAAGGGGAATGAGCCCTAGGTCGGGCTGGCGCAGCCAGGCTTCCACATTGAGCTTGATGTTGCGGCGCTTGCGCTTGATGTCGGCGGAAATGATGATCTGCTCGATGCCGAGCTGGCCGGTCAGCCTGGCTTGGTTTCGCCGGGCCAGGTCGTTGACCATGCCCCAGTCGTAGGTATAGGCGATGGGGCGAAGCCCCAGTTCGCGCACCGCGTAATGCAGGCTGTAGCAGCTGTCCCGGCCGCCGCTGAAGGCGATGATGCAGTCGCCGTCCGTGCGGTTGCCCTTGAAGGCCTGCACCTCCCGCAGGAGGGCTTCGGGGCCTTTATAGGCAATGGGCGTGTAGGCGTGGCAGTAGTTGCACACGCCCTGCTCATCGAAAGTGATGTAGGGCATGGTTTCGGGCAACACGCAGCGGGTGCAGCGCCGCAATTTGGCCCTGGCCGCGTCCTCGGCCTCGATGGAGTCGAAAATCCGGGCCGAGCGGGGATTGGCGTTCACGTTGACCAGGGGCGGCCCGGCCGGGGCAACGGCAACAGCGGGCCGGCTCGGCACGTTGAAGCGAAGCGGCGTGATTTCCAGGGTGTCGAAGGCCACGGCCAGGCCCGTGCCCGGTGCCACCTGGCTGATGTCGCACGGCCCCACCGCCTGGGCCATGTCCGCCTCGGCCAACAGGCTCTCCAGGAAATGGCGCTCGGACGTGAACAGGACCACCCCGCCGTCCCTGGCCCGACAGGTGTACAGGGAGCCGGTGTTGGAAGCCAGAAGCATCAGGTCCCGGTCCTCGAACAGGATGGCCGTGGAGGCCGTGCCCTCCACAAGGGGAAACACCGCGTCCAGGGCCTGCTCCAGACCGTCGCCCCGGGCCAGTCGCCGGCCGAGCAGGGCCATGAGCACCTCGGTGTCCACGTCGTAACGCCGGGTGAGCTCGGGATGATTACGCCACAGGGCGTCCACGTTGACGATGATGCCGTTGTGCACGCCCACCAACCCCTCGGCCCGCACGGGCTGGTTGTTGGTGCGGATGCCCTGGAAGCCGTTGGTGGTCAGGCGGGAGTGGCCGATAATGGCCTTGAACGACGCTTCGCCCGGACGAAAGCCCTGGGGCAGGGCCTGATCCATGATCCGGGCGAAGCGCTCGGTTGTAAGCAGCTTCGAGGCGGCAAACGGCACCCGGTGGACGGTCAGGTCGTCCCGACCCCGGATGGCCAGGCCCGAGGCTTCCTTGCCCCGGTTCTCGGACAGCAGAAACAGCCTGGCAATGGCCTGGCGCAGCAGGGGTTGGGTGAAACGGGACCCGGTTCCCGGCATGAGGCCGAAGATGCCGCACATACCAAAGGCTCCTTGACGCGGCTACGCCTCGACGCGGCGCAGGCCGGTTTCGCCCTCGACATACGCCTCGCCGCACACGTCGCAGCGCAGGCTCGGGCCGAGCTTTTCCCCGCAGGCGCACATCCAGCCGATGCGCCGGGCCGGGTTGCCCACCATCAGGGCATGGTCGGGCACGTCTTTCGTGACCACGGCCCCGGCCCCGATAAAGGCGTAGCTGCCCACGGTGCGGCCGCAGACAATGGTGCAGTTGGCCCCCATGGACGCGCCCTTTTTGACCAGCGTGGCGCGCACCTCGTGCATGCGCGGAATATGGGCCCGGGGATTCATGATATTGGTGAAGACCATGGACGGACCGCAAAACACGTCGTCCTCCAGGGTCACGCCCTGGTAGACGGATACGTTGTTCTGAATCTTGCAACCCGAGCCGATGGTCACATCCGGGCCGATGACCACGTTCTGGCCCACATTGCATTTGGGGCCGAGTTTGGAATTTTTCAGCACATGGCTGAAGTGCCAGATCTTGCAGCCGGCCCCGATCTCGGCTCCGGCGTCCACCAGGGCCGTGGGATGCACGAAGGCGTCGGCCGGGATGGCCGGAGCAGCCGGCTTGGGCGCGGGCGCGGCCAGGGGCACGCGCAGGGCTCCGTTTTCCAGGGACTTCTGGCTGGCGTTCAAGACCCGCAGCACGCGAAGCCCTTCCCGGCCGTCGGTGCGCGGCGCGGCCCCGCCGGCCATGCAGTCCAGGAAATGCCGGCACTCCAGGCGCAAGGGCTCGCCCTGGGGCACGTCCACCCGCTCGGGGTCGGCCTTGACCGGCACCGGACACTGGTTTTCCCAGCGGATGGCGTGGGGGTAGAGCAAAAGCTTGTCGGCCCAGGGCAGGGTGTCGTCAAAGACAGCCATCTTGCGCTCGCCCACCACCACCAGCTTCTGTTCCTTGAACGGGTGCAGCCAGGACACGAAGATGTGGGCCTTCATGCCCGAGGCGAACTCCATATGGGTGGTGGTGACGTCGGCAATGCGGCGGTGCAGGTAGTAGCCGCCCGTGGTCTGGACCGCGTCGGGCTCGCCCCCGGCCAGGGACAGGATCATGGAGATGTCGTGGGGGGCGAACGACCACAGGATGTTTTCCTCGCGCCGGATCTTGCCCAGGTTCAGGCGGTGGGAATACACGTAGTCGATGCGCCCGAGTTCTCCGGCGGCGACCATCTCCTTGAGGCGCAAAAACATGGGATGGTACTGGAGCAGGTGGCCGACCATGAGCACGCGGCCCGAGCCCTCGGCCAGGTCGATCAGCTCCTGGGCCTCGGACTCGGCCAGGGTCATGGGCTTTTCCACCAGCACGTGCTTGCCGGCCGCAAGGGCCGCTTTGGCAATGGCGTAGTGGGTTTCGGCCGGGGTGGCCACGGCCAGGCCGGCGATATCGTCCCGGGCCAGGGCCTCGCCCAGGTCCGTGCAGGAGGGCACGTCCGGACAGCCGGCGGCAAAGGCGTCCAGCAGGGTGCGGTTGGGATCGCAGATCAGGCGCAACGCGCCCAGGTTGTGGAAGTTGCGGACCAGGTTCTTGCCCCAGTAGCCCGCGCCGACCACGGCCACGCCAAGGGAGCCTTGGGGCTTGCAAGCGGTGTCCGTCATGGCAGGCTCCTCGGCTAGGCAGCGGCCTGGCGCACCGCGTCGGCCACGTGGGCGATGGTGGCCTCGTCCAGGTAGGGGTGCATGGGCAGGCTGAAGACCGTGGCCGCGGCGGCCATGGAGGCCGGGAAGTCGCTCAGGTCGTGGCCCAGGCCGGCAAACGCGCCCTGCACGTGCAGCGGCTTGGGATAATAGACCATGCTGGGCACGCCGGCCGCCTTGAGGCCGGCCATGATGGCGTCGCGCCGGGGCGAGGCCAGGGTGTACTGAGCCCAGGCGCAGCGCCGGCCGGCCGGCACCGTGGGCAGGGTCAGGCCGGGCACGCCGGCGAGCAGTTCGTTGTAGCGGGCGGCGGCCGCGTCCCGGGCGTCGAGCTCGGCCGGGAAAACCTCGAGCTTGGCCAGGACAATGGCGGCCTGCATGGTGTCCAGGCGGCCGTTCAAGCCGATGCGCACGTTGTCGTACTTGTCCGCGCCCTTGCCGTGGACCCGGATGGAGGTGAGAAGCGCGGCCAGTTCGTCGTCATCGGTGAGGATGGCCCCGCCGTCGCCGTAGCAGCCCAGCGGCTTGGCCGGAAAAAAGCTGGTGGCCCCGACATGGGCCAGGGAGCCGGCCTTGCGGCCGTCATATTCGCCGCCAAAGCCCTGGGCCGCGTCCTCCAGCACCAAAAGATTATGCTTGCGGGCCGTGGCCATGATGGGCTCGTAGTCGCAGGGCAGGCCGAAGAGGTCCACCGGAATGACCGCCCGGGGGCGCAAGGGCTTGTCCAGCGCGGCCTTGGGCAGGGGGTGGATGGAGGGGTCGCGCCTGGTTACGGCTTCGATGGCCAGGGCCAGCTTGGCCGGGTCCATGTTGTAGGTGGCCGGGTCGATGTCCACGAAGACCGGGACCGCGCCGAGCAGGGCCACCACCTCGGCCGTGGAAATGAAGGTAAAGGGCGTGGTGAAGACCGCGTCGCCGGGGCCGATGCCCCAGGCCAAAAGCGGCATGAGCAGGGCGTCGGTGCCCGAGGAGCAGGTCACGGCATGGCGCGCGCCGGCAAAAGCGGCCAGCTCCTTTTCCAATTCCGCCACTTCCGGCCCCATGATGAACTTGCCGTGGGCCAGGACCGCATCCAAACGGGCGCGGATTTTCGGTTCCAGTTTGGAATACTGGGCCTTGAGATCGATAAAGGGAATGTTCACGGGATGGTGTTCCATCTAGAGGCCCGGCCGCGAGCAGGTCGGGCCGAGGATGAAGGTGTGCCGCACGCCTCATGCAGCCGGGAAGCCGTCCGTGCGCTTGAAGAACAAGGACAAGGCCTCGAAGAGGATGTTAAAGACGTGCGTCGCCTTCCCCGGAAGAAGATTGTGTCTATAGGGTGCGGGGAACGTGGCAGTATCTCGTCAACAACAATGTCACATTCCAAGAAAGCTGGGCCGTGATACCAGGGAACGTTTAGCCTGGCAAGGATTGGTCTGCTGTGTCAGGCCTTGCCCCGCTTGGGGTCGTAGCGGTTGACGATGGGCAGCCGCCAGTCCTTGCCGAAGGCCCGGGCCGTGATCTTGGGGCCGGGCGGGCTTTGGCGGCGCTTGTATTCGTTTCGGTCCACCAACCGGGTCACCCGGTCCACCACGGCCGGATCAAAGCCGCGCTCCACCATGTCCGCGGGCGAAAGCCCCTGTTCCACATAGGCCTGCAACACCGGATCCAGGTCGTCGTATTCGGGCAGGGAATCCGAATCCTTCTGGTTGGGCCGCAGCTCCGCCGTGGGCGCCTTGACCAGCACGCGCTCGGGGATCAGGTCGATGCCGGCCTGCCCGTTTCGCCAGCGCGACACGGCATAGACCAGGGTCTTGGGGATGTCCTTTATGACCGCAAATCCGCCGGCCGTGTCGCCGTAGAGCGTGGAATAGCCCACCCCCACCTCGGACTTGTTGCCCGTGGTCAGGACCAGGCGGCCGAACTTGTTGGAAATGGCCATGAGCAGGGTGCCCCGGATGCGGGGCTGGAGGTTTTCCTCGGCAATGTCAAAGGGCCGGTCCCCGAAAAGCGGGGCCAAGGCGTCCAGGAAGGCTGTGAAAATGCCCTCGATGGCCACCACCTGCAACTCGATGCCGAGCTTTTCGGCCAGCTCCCGGGCGTCTTCCAGGCTGTCGCCGGAGGAGAACCGGGTGGGCATGGCCACGCCGAGCACGTTTTGCGGCCCCAGGGCGTCGGCGGCGATCACGGCCGTTATGGACGAGTCGATGCCGCCGGAAAGGCCGATGGCCACCTTGGAAAAGCCGGATTTGCGCACATAGTCGCCGGTGCAAAGGACCAGGGCCCGGTAGACCTCCTCCAGGGGGTCCAGAAGCGGCGGCAGGGGCGCAGGGGCCAGGTACGCCCGCTCGGGCGTGGGCAGGGAGGCCAGGGGCACGCAGGCGGGCCGGGTCTCCAGCACGGGCTCCCACTTGCGGCAGCGCGGGTCGAGCAGCCGGGTGCGGTTGGGCTCGTCCGGGTCCAGGTCGAAAAGCACCATGTCCTCGGCGAACTGGGCTCCCCGAGCCAGGATGGCTCCGCTTGGGCCGACGACCAGGCTGTGGCCGTCGAAAACCAGCTCGTCCTGGCCGCCCACCAGGTTGGCGTAGGCCACATAGGCCGCGTTGTCCGCGGCCCGGGTGGCCAGCATGCGTTCCCGGGCCGCGCCCTTGCCCATGTGGTAGGGCGAGGCGGAAATGTTGACCAGAAGCCGGGCGCTGCCTACGCCGGCCTGCTCGGCCGGCGGGCCGCCCGGGTACCAGATGTCCTCGCAGACGCTGACGCCGAAAACCAGGCCGCTCCGCTCGAAGGCCAGGTTGGAGCGGCCGGCGGCGAAATAGCGGTTCTCGTCGAATACGCCGTAATTGGGCAGGTAGCGCTTGGCGTAGCGGCCGGCAATGACCCCGTCGTGGGCCACCACGGCCGTGTTGTACAGGTCGCCGTCGAACCAGGGGCAGCCGAAGACCAGGGTCAGGCCCTTGGAGGCATTGGCCGCTTCCCGGGCCGCCTCCATGCAGGCGGCCACGAAGTCGGACTTGAGCAGCAAATCCTCGGGCGGGTACCCGGAAATCGACATTTCCGGAAAAACGGCCATCTCGGCCCCGGCCGTCCGGGCCTTGGCCAGATGGGCCATGATCTTGGCCGTATTTCCCTTGATATCCCCCACCGTGGAGTTGATCTGGCAAAGGGCCAGACGAAACGCGGCCATGTCCGCCTCCTTGAGCAACCTTGGCGAGTTCCTAGCCCAAGGCGGGACGAAGGGAAAGGGGCAGCCCCCGGCCATCCTTCCCTTTATGGGAGGACGGCCGGGGGGCAAAGGGGTCGTCGGGGAGCGGCTATGGCGTGGTGGACCACGGCGCGCCGCCGCCGGGCACAACGGTTTTTTCAGGGGCCGGGGTGCGGGAGGCTTCGGCCACCTTTTCGCGGAGCTGGCGCAGGGTGATGTTTCCGGCCTTGGTGTCGGCCGGAAGCACGGGTTCGTCCAGGTGTTCGTCCTGGACGGCGGCCCGCTCCTGGAGGGAGCGCAGATAGCGCAGGGTCACGGGTTGGGACTCGGAGCCCGGCAAGACGATGGGCGCGTCGAGATCCTCCGGCGGGGCCTGGCTGGCCCGGGCCGCAATGGCTTGCCATTCCTCGGGAATGGGAGAAGGCGCGCCGTCCTGGGCCAGGGCGGCGGCGGGCAGGCCATCGCCCGCCGCCCCGGCCTCCAGGGCCGGGACGGCCGGGGACGGCGACAGCGCCAGCGGCGCGGCAACGGCCGCGGGCACGAACTGATCGGCCCCGCCGATCAAGGTAACGTTTATCTGGTTGGATTTCTTGTCGAACGCGGCTGCATAATTGGAGATCCCCAGGGCATTGTACACCGCCTTCACCGCCTCCAGGGGCGTGGCCTGCTGGAATTCCAGGCTCACGTTCTTCCCGGTCAGGTCGATGTTGGAACGCACGGTGACGCCGTAGGCCTTTTCAAGGCGAGCCAGGCAGGCGGCGGCGGGCAAGTCCGGGCACGAGAGGGCCGTGCCGGCGCCGGCCGCCAGTCCGTTGGCTGAAATACCCAGGAAACACAGCAAAAGGACGATGAAAACAGTTCGCTGCAACGTCATGGCCTCCACCTTGACTTGTCGTTGCCGTAGAGGCGACGGAGCGGCCCAACAGGCCGCCGCTGCGCGCCGCACGGAAGCAAACGCCAATGCCGCCGGCCAGGCAGGACGCATTAATTGATCACGCGCACGCCGGTGCACTGATCCCAGTCGGCCACGCTGTTGACGTAAATCTGGACCGTCTTGCCCATGGACTGCGCGCTCAGGGCCGTGGCCAGCAGTTGGTTGGCATAGGCGGTGTTGATGGCGTAATGCCGCTCTCCGGGGAACGCGCCGCCCGTGGCGGTGGCTCCGAGGAAGGGAACGTTGGTGTACACGCCGACTTCTGTCAGGCTGACGCCGATCCAGCTTCCGGCCATGGCCGTGCCAGCCATGAACGTCCCCAGCACAAGCGCAACGATCAGGATATTGATTTTCTTCAACATGGTTCGTCCCTTGGGTTGATGTGTTCAGATACCGGGCCTCGCCAGGCTCGCCGGCGCGGAAATTTTCCATACCGGCGATCGATCCGCTCTTGGGGGAGCAGCCGCATGAACCGGCAACAGAGAGCAGCATAAAGCTCTTTTGCCGTATACCCCTTTAAATCCCTTTTTCATTTCTTGTCAAGAGCGCATGCGCAACAAAACGAAAGATAGTTCCATCGTCTTTCTTATCAAATGCCGCTGTCAGCAACAAAATTTGCATTATTTCTCCCTGTTGCCAAATTCCGTCACAACTCGGCCCCTGCCTTGCCTCACGCCCCGAAAGCCCCTATAAGGGGGCACTCTTATCGGCCATTCGGGGAATTTCATGCCAGCATCTTCTGCCGCGCCCCCTTGGGGGAGCGTTTTTTTCCGCCACAGCCTGGTCCTGGCCGGCCTGGCGTGCGCCCTGTTTCTGGCCGGTTGCGCCAAACCCTCGCCGCCTCCCCTGGCCGCCACCTCGAAGTCCCAGGATGGCGGCGCGCCGCCGCGCCGGGCCGTTTTGGGCTACGGCGACGAGGTGGCCGTTGCCGTGTGGCGCAACGACGACCTCAAATCCACGGCCCGGGTGGACGAGGCCGGCCGCATCAACCTGCCCCTGGTGGGCGAGGTCAAGGCCGGCGGCCTGACCACTTCCGAGCTGCGGGCCGAGCTGACCAGGCGGTTTGCCAAGTATGTGGTCGATCCCCAGATCACGGTCAACGTGGCCACGCTCAAAAGCCAGACTGCCCTGGTCATGGGCGAGGTCAAAAGCCAGGGGGCCGTGGTTTTGGACCACGACATCAACCTGTTCGAGGCCGTTGCCCGGGCCGGAGGATTCACGGACAACGCCGGCAGGTCCATGGTGGTGCTGCTGCGCCCCGGCGGGGACAAGCCCAAGGTCTACATCCTGGACATGCGCCTGGGCACGTCCGTGGGCGATGGCGTGGTCGGGTTCAACCGCTATGCCGAAGCCGGGGACATCCTGTATGTGCCCAAGAGCACCATTGCCAGCATCGAAGAGTTCATGGGCCACCTCAATTCGATCTTAAACACCGTGGTCAACGCCGAACGGTTCGTCATTTTCATGCCCCAGCTGCGCGACGCGGTAAACGACCTCTGGCGCGGTCCGGTCACCCAGTCGACCACCATCATCACCCAGTCCCAGCCCGTGGCCGGCGAAGTCTTAAGCAACGCCCAGGGCGGCGTCACTCCGGTGCAATAGATGGAACTGCGCCAGCTTTTGCGCCTGCTCTGGCGACGCCGGCGGCTCATGCTGGCGGTTTTCCTGGGCGTCTTCGGCGCACTCCTGCTTCTGACGCTTTTGTGCGAGACCCAGTACGTGTCCTCGGCCAAGGTCTATCTGTACCATTCCACCACCAAGTCGAGCCTGCTGTCCCGGGTCAACCTGGATACGACCATGATGAGCTCGGCCTCGCTCACCGACACCGAGCGGGCCACCTACGAGGACCTGGCCATCACCGGGCCGGTGGTGACCCCGGTCATTTCCGACCTGCACCTGTCGCGCAAGCGCAAGTCCTTGCAGATCGTGGAATTCATCCCCTTCGTGCGGGACATCATCCACCACTTCCGGCCCGATTTCGGCCGCCGGGACATGACCTACGAGGAGCTGACCAACAAGTCCCTGGTCCACATCCTCTTTCCCCGGCCCTATCTCAAGGCGGCCATGATGGAAGATTCCGACATCCTGGAATTTTCCACCTCGGCCGACTCCATGGACCTGGCCATCGCCCTGGCCAACGCCGCGGCCAAGTCCTTCGTGGCCAAGGAAAACGCCATGCGCCGGGACGAGTGCCGGCTTTTGGCCGAAGCCACGGCGAGCGAGCTGCCCAAGGCCCGGGAGAACTACGAAAAGGCCCTGGCCGAGCTGCGCGAGGTGCGCCAGCGCGAGAAGATCGTGGACCTGGACACCGAGGGCCAGCAGCTCGTGGAACGCTATTTCACCGTGTCCTCGGATCGCGACGCCAACAAGCTCAGCCTGCTCAAGGCCCAGAGCATGCTGGGCAACGTCAGGGCCCAGATGGCCAAGCGGCCGGAATTCCGCAAATCCTCGGAAACCACCCAGCGATCGAGCCTCATCGACTCGGTCAAGCTGACCCTGCGCGACCTGTACATGGACCTGGCCGCCTCCAAGTCCCGGCTGACCGCCGAGCACCCGTCGGTCAAGGAGATCGAGAACAAGATCGAGGAAGCCAAGCGCATCCTCAAAAACGAAAACCTCAAGGCCTATGGTTCGGAAACCGTGTCCACGGACCCGACCTTCAGCTACTTGAATGAACGGGCCGCGGAATACGCCGCCCAGGTGGCCGGCTACGAGAGCCAGGACGCGGCCTATGCCATGCTGCTGGCCGACCTGGACAAGCTCGGCCAGGACTATCCCCGGCGCTCGGCCGCGGCGGCCCTGCTTTCGGCCAGGGTGGAGGCCAACCAGACCTTTCTCAACAACCTGACCCAGCTCGAAGCCCAGGCCCTGGCCGGCGAAGGCCTGGACCTGTCCATCGCCCACGTGGTGGAGCCGGCCGCCACGCCGGGCAAGATCGACGACTACATGCGGCCCAAGCTGTCGCTCATGCTGGCTGTGGGCCTGTGCGCCGGCGTCTTTCTGGCCCTGTTCGCGGCCCTGGCCGCGGCCTATGCCGACGAGACCGTGACCGGCCGGGAGCAGGTGACGGCCCGGGGCGCCGCCTGCCTGGGGGCCATTCCCCGTCGCGGCGTGGCCGGGCGACGCCAGGCCCTGCGGCGGCTTCGCGACATGCTCTATCCGGCCGGCCAGCCCGGGCCGGAGATGGTGGTTCTGGCCGGGATCGACGGTTCCGATTCGGGCGCGGCCGACCTGGCTCTGGGCCTTGGCCGGGCCTTGGCCCGGGAAGGCCGCGATACGTTGGTGGTGGACGCCAACCTGGCCGGACCGGGCAACCTCCATGTCCTGGCCGGGCTGCCGGCCGGACCGGGACTGGCCGAGGCCGTGTCCGGCAAGGCCGAGCTGGGCGCGGTCTGCGTTCCCGGACCCGAGGAGCATCTCACCGTGCTGCCGGCCGGGCTGCCGGGAGTGACCGAAGCCGAAGCCGACCGGCTGGCCGACTCCCCGGCCATGCGCGCGGCCCTGGCCGTGCTGCGCGGCCGTTTCGCGGCCGTGGTGGTGGCGGCCGCACCCCTGTCCCGGTCCGGCGACGCCCTGGTCTACGGCCGGCTGGCCGACGCCCTGATCCTTACTCCGGTCTTTGGCCGCACCTCGGGCCAGGCCCTGGCCCAGGCCGCTTCCGAGGCCCGGGCCGCCACGGGCAGGTCCGCCCTGGCCGTGCTGGACGGCGCGCCCGAGGACGACCTGACGCCGCGCGAGGAGTGGGAGGCCGCCAAGGCCTGGCTGCGCCGTAAACGCCTGGCCGCCCGACCTGGGGTCTGATCCGGATCGCCCGCAAGGAATGAACAATGCGGAAAACAGCGCTGCCTGCACAAAACGCGTTGGAAGAGGCACGGGAACGGTTGACACGGGAAGCATTGGCCGATGTCGATACCGGATGCGTCATCGAGCATCAGGCCGTACTGGCCTGGGCGGAAAGCCTAGGCACTGAAAGTCCCTTGCCCAAGCCGCATTGATGCGGCTCGAACAGTAGCTGCTGATTTTATCTCCCGCCGAATCCTCACAAGAACACGTCAGCATGGACACGGAAGCGGCCGTCGGCTAGGGCGTCTCCACTTCCCGGGGAAACGGGATGGGCGTTTGGCCGAAGAGCAGGCCCACGTCGTTTCGGCCGGGCCGGGACAGGCGCAGCTCGGTGCGGCCGGTTGGCGCGGCAATCGGGGCAAAGGTCCGCGTATCCAGGGCCAGGGCCAGGCCCATGCGATCGATGGGCCGGGTGTGGGACCAGAACTGGGCTCCGTCGCCGGTCATCTCCAGGCGCAGGTACAGGCGTCCGGTGGGCCTACTTAGCGGAATCTCCAGGCGGTGGGGCGTAAACAGTTCGGTCCAGGTTCCGGAGCCGTCGCTGCGCAGTTCTTCCAAGACCTGAAAGTTCGCGCCGTCCGTGGAAAAAAGCACCCGGGCGGCGTTTTGGCGTTGCGCATCGTTTTGCACCCGGGGAAAGGCGGTAAGGAGCGCCCGGGTCATGGGCCAGCCGGACACAAAGGCGAAATCCGCCCGGCAGGGCGCGGCCTCCCGGCAGGTCAGGCCGCCGTCGTGGTCCGCGTCCGGGGCCGGCCGGATGTTGACGGCGTCGCCCGGATCGGCCGGGGTCATGGCCGCGAAACGGTCCCTGGAAAAATCCGGGTTCCACCACAGCCGGCCCGGACCGCTGGCGTTGACGGCCAGGGTGGTGCCGGCCGGGGCGGCCACGGGCACGTTCGTTTCCTTCTCGCCCAGGACAACGGACGGCGCGTCCAGGGCGCCGGTCACGGTCAGGGCCGGGAAGGTCTCGCCCGCGGCCTCCACTTCCAGGCCCGGCTTTTGGGCGGACAGGCGGATATACGGATCGGCCAGGACTGGATCGAAAAGCAGCACCGCCGGCGCGCCGTGGTCCCCGGGAAGCTCGGCTACGGGCGCTTCCCCGGGATGGGCCGCCCGGTAGCGGGCCAGCACGTTCGGCCCGCCGGCCACGCCCGGCAGGGTGGTCGCCTCGGTCGTGGCGGCCAGGGCATACACGCCTTGAGAGGCCAGGTGCGGCGTTTCGGGGTCGCCGGACAGCAGCGCGCCCTTGGCGGCCAGGTTCGCCAGGGCCAGGCGCGCCGCGGCCAGGGGCGCGGCCCGGCCTTCGGTCGTCGCGGTCAGTTTCACCCCGTCCAGGTGCAGGTAGCCTTCCTCCCGTCCCGGGTCCAAAACCAGGCGCAAGGTGAAGGTTTTGGCCCCGGCGGCCAGGCTGCCCACATCCAGGCTGCGGGTCAGGGAGCGGCAGGTATTGTAGATGGGGATTTCCAGCAGGCTCGGGCAGGAACCTTCCGGAATATTTTCGAAATCGGCCTGGGTCAGGCGGGCCAGTGTGGCAAACGGCCCGCCGTCCCGGCTGGCCTGGATTTCCGCGAAGCACGGGGCCACGTGGCGGCGATTGCGCTTGTAGAGCCGCAGACTGACCGCCAGTTCGGCCGCCTTGACCGTGACGCCCTCGGGCGCGACAAAGGCGTAATCCACCCGGCCGGGCCGGATGCCGATGGGAGCCAGCAGGGACAGGGCCGGGTCCACGGCCAGGTTTTGAAGATCGGCCGCTTCCGTATGGACGCGCCCGTCCTTGTAGTCGTCGGCAAAGACGTAGGTCCCGTCCGGCCCGGGCAGCACGGCCAGGGGCGCGGCATTGACCAGGCCCAGCTTGTCGGCCCGGGTGTGGAAGATGGACACCGTGAAATCCGTCAGCGGCGCGGCCCCGGGCCAAGACAGTAGGGGATCGCCGGGCAGGCCGTTTTGCACCAGCACGGCCCGGCCGTAGCCCGCCACTCCGTCTTCGCTCAGGGGCCGGTACAGCCCATCCAGGTAGAAGCCGGCGGCAAAGCGCTTGATGGCAGCCTTGTAGCCGGCAAACTCCAGGCCAGGCGCGTTGGTGCGCTCCTGCTCCAGGAAGGCGGCCAGCTCCTTGTCGTAGCTGATGGTGTGCCGCCACAGGCGCGGCAGGTCTCGGATTTCGGGAAAGGCCAGGCCCAGGGCCAATATTCCGGCCAGGGCGGTCCCGGCCCAGGCCGGCTTGCGCGCGAGCGCCCCCAGGCTGGCCAGGCCCTGGCCGGCCAGCAGGATCAGGGCCGGAAACAGGGTGACCAGGTGGCGGGTGGCCAGAATCTGGTTCATCTCGGACTTGGCCGCCACCAGGGCGGCCACAGGCAGCAGGCTCGGGGCCAGGATGGCCAGCAGGGACAGGGCCTTGCGCTGCCACATGGCCGCCACGCAGCCAAGCAGGGCCGCGCCCAGGACCAGATACGGCCAGGGGCCGGGACTGGGAGCGGCGAAACGGGTGAAATCGGCCAGCACCTCCCGGAGAAAGGGCCAGGTCAGGCGCTCCAGGGCATGTACGTCAGGATTGAAAAACGTCTCCTGGATGAACAGCAGGCCGGGCAGCCAGGGCAGGTAGCACAAGCCGACCAGGGCAAAGGCCAGGCCGGCCCACAGCATGTGGCGGCGCAACCCCGGCCGCTCTTCCCGGCAACGCAGCCAGGCCCAGCCAAGGGACGCGGCCGCGAAAAGCCCCTGGCCGGCCACGGCCGGCACGGCCACATAGGCGCTGTACAGGGCCAGCCCGGCCAGGGCGGCGTAGCCGAGCCACGGACCGGGCCGGCCCCGGCGCAGGGCGGCCACGAGCGCCAGGAGCGAGGCGCAAAAAAGGAGCAACAGCAGGGCATAGACCTTGATGGCCCGGGACGTGGACACGTGGTACAGGGAGGCGGCGCACAAAATGGCCCCGGCCAGGCCGGCTTGGGTGGAAAAAAGGGCGCGGCCCAGGAAAAAGACCAGGACCACGGTGAGGGACCCGGCCAGGACCCCGGGCAGCTTGGCCGCCATTGTGGCCGACAGGGGCAGGGGCGCGGCCAGGATGGCGTGCTCCAGGGCGTAATAGAGCGGCGGATGGAAATCGTAGGTGGTCCGGGACGGCCCCAGCCACTTCTGGATATGGGCCATGTCCGCCGGGGCCATGGTCACCCGGTCGAGGTTGAGCCAATCGTCCTCCCAGAGCGACTCGGTGGCCAGGTGGGGCAGGCGCGCCCCCAGGGCCAGGGCGAACAGGGCCAGCCCGGCCAAAAGCAGGGGCAGCCGCCGCTTGGCAGGGCTCATTGGCCGGCCTCTGCGGCAAAGGCCGCGTACACGCGCATGGGATCGGCCGGCGACAGCCAGAGCTGGGCCTTGCGGCGAAGGGTGAAGGTCAGCTCGGCCCGGTAGCCCTGGCCTTCCAGCCGGGCTTCCTGGCGCAGTTCGCCAATGGGCGTCCAGGCTTCCCCGCCCGGGCCGGGCAGGGCGTAGAGCCCGGTTTCCGGGCCGTCGCCCAGGCGGCCGGACAGCTCCAGGCCGTTGCCCTCGGCCTGGTTTATGCGCGGAAAAAAGAGCACGGATACGGCGCGCAAGGGCTTTTCGCTTTGCACCTCCACCACCACCCGGGCCTCGGGCACGTTATCCGGGGCCAGGCAGTCCTCGCCCGGCGGCGGGGCCGCGTTTTCCAGGCGCACGGTCACGGTCAGGCCGGGATCGGCCGTAACCACAGCCTGGGGGCCGGCAATCGCGGCCGACGCATCGGCGTCGCGCGGGGCGTAGACCCGCACCCGGCCCACGGTCAGCGTGGTGGCGTAGCGGGTTTCGATCAGCCGGCGAAGCTCCGGGGGCGTGAAATCCGAGCCGTCGATGATGCGGGAAAAGCGCCGGGCGGCCACATCGGCAAAAAGCCCTGATTGGGCCGGGTCCCACAGGCCGTAGCGGGCGAAGCTCCCCAGCTCGATGGCGTCGAAATAGGAGGCCCGGGGGTCCAGGGCCAGGTAGCCGGTTTCGCTTTCCACCAGCACGTTGCCCGAAGCCTGCCTGACCACGGCCGGCAGGGCGGCCAGGGCCGGATCGACCGGCCGTTTGGCCGGGGCCTCGAACCATTGGCCCGGGCGCACCGGGCCGGCTGCGGTCAGCGCGGCCAGGGCGGCCACGGCCACGGCCCGGGTGAGCCCCCGCGACCACAGGTCGGCCAGGGATTCGGCCAGGCCGCAGGCCATGAGCCCCACCGGGCCGATGAAATAGTTGGCGTCGGCCCCGTGCCAGCGCAGCGACAGGGCCAGGATGGGCAGGTTCAACACCAGCGACAGGTCCAGGGGCGAGAACCGGCGGCGCAGGGCGGCGTAGCCCAGATGCCCGGCCCAAAGCAGGGTGAAGGCCGTGTTGTGCCGGTAGAAATCGAGCAGCCGGGCCAGCATGGCCGCCTCGGTATTGCCCACGGGGTCAGCGGACATGCGCTTGGGATAGGCAATGGCGTCCAGCCAAAAGGCCCCGCCCGAGGCAAGCTGGAACACGCCGAGCAGAACCAGCCCGGCCAGGACTGCCGGCAGGGCGAACCAGAGCAGGCCGTCCTTTGTCAGATCGCGCCGGGCCAGGGGGACCCACAGGCTTAGGCCCACGGCATAAAGGGCCATCTGCTGCTTGGCAAAGGCGGCCAGGACGAAGATGAGGGCGGCGGCCAGGAAAAAGCGGCGTCGCCGGATGATCGCGCCGGCCTGGATCGCTTCCAGGAACAGGACCGCGCCCATGAAAAAAAGCGCCCAGGCGAAAAAATCCACCCGGCACAAGGCCGCGTATTCAAAGCCGTAGCGCCAGCCGCAAAGCCCAAGCACAAGCAGGCAGCCGGCTGCGGCCGAGCCGGTGCGCAGCTTCACCCAGTGCCCGGCGGCCAGGATCATGGCCACGGCCGAGCCCAGGCTGACCAGGCGTCCGGCGGCCAGGGGGGCCAGCCCAAGCAGGGCGAGCGGCGCGGCGGCCAGGTAGAAAAGCGGGGCATAGACCGTGACCAGGTACGGATGATGGGTCAGGTCGGTGTAGATGGTGCGGCCGTGGGCGGTCAGCCAGACGCGCAGGGCCTGCGCGCCTTCCATTATATTAATGATGGAAGGATCGGCCAGGACGGCTTTGGCCCGCAGCGCGGCCTGGACGGCCGGGCCGAGCAGGAGCAGGGCGGCCAGGGCCACAAGGCCGGCCGACAGGCCCCGGACCAGGTCCTGGCTCGGGGCGGCCGAGCCGAGCAGGCACGAAAGCAGGGCCAGGAGCGCGGCCCCCACGGCCAGGGCCGGCACCTGCAGCCCGGCCACGGACAGGACCGGGAAAGCCAGGCCCAGACCCAGGGTGGCCAGAAACGCCATGGCCTGGATCGGGGTGAAGCGGCCGGGAAGCTGTCTGGGATAGCGCGGGCGCATGCCGGTTCCTTCAGCTAGGCCGTTCGGCCGTCAGAAGGTATTGGCCGCCCAGGGGCAGCCAGCCCAACAGCGCCTCCAGCGGGGCCAGCCCGGCCAGGGACGGCGGGAAAAAGCTGACATAGCGCCGCACGGGCCGGACCAGCCCGGCACCCACGGCCAGGGCCATAGCCTCGGCCGGGGGCAGGAGCACGGCGTCCGCGTCAAAGGGGCAGCGGGCCACCACCTTTCGGGTCAGGGGATTGGCCGGATTGTGCTCGAAAAGGGCCAAACGGCCGCCCGGAGCCAGGGCAGCGGCCATGGCCGCGAACACCCCCGGCCGATCGGCGGGCGGCACATGGTGGAGCACGCCGGCCACGAAGACCAGGTCAAAGGCGGCCCGGGGCAGGGGATCGCGGCCGAGCAGATAGAGCGCGGCATCGGGAAAGGCCTCCCCGGCCAGGGCCAGGGATTTTTCCGACACGTCGCAGCCGGAAAGCCGGGCCTGGGGAAAGACGCGGGCCAGATGGGCCAGGTTGCCGCCCGTGCCGCAGCCGTATTCCAGCACGGCCTCGGCCCGGCCGGGGCACAAGGCTCGGGCCAGGACGGCCTTGCGGCGGCGGTAATAGTCCGGATCGCCGCCCAGCCCTCCCAGGCTTTGGCGCAGCAGGGCGTCGTAGCGCTCGGCAAAGCGGTCGAAATCTTCAGGCACGGTCGTTTCCCCCGGCCGGGTTGTAGCGGCCGGGGTCCGGCCGGGCAAGGAATATTCCCTTTTAGCCCGCCAGGGCGTCGAACCGGGCGTCCAGGGCCTGGGTCAGGGCGTCGAAGCCGTCCTCGGCCAGAACCACCAGAATGTCGCCCGCGGACAGGAAGCGTTCCAGGCGGAAATTCGCCCGCACGTAGAGGGTCACGGTGCGGCCGGCGTCGGCCACGGCCACCAGCGGGTCCAGGTTTGCGCCCGTGGACAGGGGCTGGTAGTCCACGTGCAGGCCGAGCATCGTGCCCATGGCTCCCAGCACCCCCACCAGCACCACGTTGCCCACCTCGCGCAGGGTATCCCGGCGCATCTGTTCCGAGACGGCCTCGAGCTCCATGGCCTCGGTCAGGGCCGTCACCAGGGCGGCGGCGTCGGCATGGGCAAAGGCCAGGGCGGCCATGCCCCGCATGGCCCCGGCAAAAGGCAGGAACACGCCCTGGCACACCCTGGGACACCGGTCCGTGGCCGCGGCGGTGAGGCTCGGGCGGGTTAAGATCCGGATTTCCGGGGCGGACAGGACCACATGGCTGCCGGACATCCGGTTGAGCGCCTCGGCCGCCCGGCCCAGGCCGATGTTGACGCATTCGCCCAAGAGGTCCATGCGCCCTTCCAGGGAACTCATGGCTTGCCTCCGCCGTTTTGTTCGTTTTGGCGCACGTAGGCATAGAGGGTGGGCTTGGAAATGCCCATCATGCGGCACAGCTCCTGCACCGGGTAGCGCTTTTCGGCATAGAGCCGCACGGCCAGGTCCCGCCGGGCCGGGTCCAGGGCCGGCGGCCGGCCGCCGAGCCGCCCCCTGGCCCGGGCGGCGGCCAGCCCGGCCATGGTGCGCTCCCGGACCAGGCCGCGCTCGAACTCGGCCAGCGCGCCGAAGATGTGAAAGGTCAGCCGACCGGCCGGGGTGGTGGTGTCGATGTGCTCGGTGAGGCTGGCAAAGCCCACGCCGCGCTCGCCCAGCTCGCCGACCAGGCCGATCAAGTGCCGAAGCGACCGGCCCAGGCGGTCGAGCCGCCAGACCACCAGGGTGTCGCCCTCACGCAACAGGTCCAGGGCCTGGCGCAACCCGGGCCGCTCGGCCGCCGCGCCCGTGGCCGCGTCCTCGAGAATGCGCCCGCACCCGGCCCGGGCCAGGGCGTCGCGCTGCAGCGACAGGTTCTGGTCCAGGGTGGAGACGCGGGCATAGCCGATCTTCATGGCCGGAAGGTAAAGAAAGTCGTGGAAAAAGGAAACAGCCTGCCTTTGATTTCTTGACCGGGTTTCGTGCCTTGCTGGCTGGCGAAAAATGGTGGGCGGGGTCAAAAGCGCGGAGC
This sequence comes from uncultured Desulfovibrionaceae bacterium, assembly GCA_964490985.1. GTDB lineage: Bacteria > Desulfobacterota > Desulfovibrionia > Desulfovibrionales > Desulfovibrionaceae > Solidesulfovibrio. Next base: position 101,694 of record CAZBER010000002.1, read on the forward strand.
GGGAAAGAAAACGTTCGTTTTCTTTCCCGCTCCTGTGGCAGCCAATGGAATGCAAATTGCGTATGATATTTTTGGCGAAAGCTCTTTCCCGGCAGCCGGGACGCCGGGTTCAGGACGCGGCCAACGGCTCGACTTCGCCCCCGCCAGGCCCTGCCGCCACGTCGCGGCGCGCCTGTCCGGCCAGCTCGCCCAGCGCACCCGCCATGGCGCGCACGGCCTCGAAATACGTCCGGGCTCCGGCCAGGCGCGTCCCGGGGTCCTTGGCCGCGAAAAAGGCGCGGTGAAACGCCTCGTTGTCGAAATCCCGATAGCGCTGGACGCCATACGACACGCCGTTTGCGTCGAAATGGCCCACAAAGGCCTGGGCCCGGGCCAGGCGCTCCCCGGCCGCGACCCCGGTCTCCAGCCAGCCGGCGGCGGTGCGGCGCGCGTTTTCCCAAAAGCCCTGCTCCGCATCGAGCCAGCCGAGAATCGCCTCCCGGTCCAGGGGCGGCGGGGCGATCCGGATGGCGGCAAAGGCCGGGCCGGCCTCGCGCCCGGGGTCGATGGGGAAGTCGGGGGCGACCTCCACCCCGGGCCCGTACAGGATGCTGTCCGCCGTGATGTTGACCACCCGCAGGCCCAGGGTCCTGACCTCGTCCAGAAACCACAGGCAGGCGTCGAGATAATTGGCCGAAGTGTACATCTGCCGGCCCGAGGCCGCGCGCACGGGGTACAGTTCCGGCCAGGCCCCGGTGCGCGGCGGTCGGGCCGGGGAAGCTCCGTGGATCGAATCCTTGGCGTAGGCCAGGCCGTGCGCATCGAACGAGGCCAACTGCACTCCGGCCAACACGCACTGGGCGCAGCCGAGATGCCGGGCCAGGGAAACCGCGGTGGTGATGACCGAGCCGTGGAGGCGCAAATCCAGGCGCGTGCCGAAGAGCTGCGGCAGATGGTTGGCGAAAAAGAGCCGGCGCGAAAACACCCCAGCGCCCGTGGCCGACAGGGGATGGGCCACGAGGATCGGCCCGTCCATTGGCGGCAGGCCGGCAAAGGCCGCGCCGGCAGCCAGCGAGGTGTCGTTTATGACCACGAAATGGGGCGCAATGCCGTGCGCGGCCAGGGTGCGTACGGCGTTGTTGACCGC
>CAZBER010000003.1:0-40780 GCA_964490985.1 uncultured Desulfovibrionaceae bacterium
AGGGTCCGGGAGGGGGTGACCCCCTCCCGGCCGCCGGAGGCATTCCTATTTATTATTTATTACGAACGCTGCCCGTTGTGGGCTTCGCCGCGGTTGCTGCGGGGCACGATGAGCACGCGTTTGAGCGGCCCTTCGCCCTTGCTGCGGGTGGAGATGCCCTCGTCTTCCTGCAGGGCCAGGTGCACCACCCGGCGGTGGTAGGAGGACAGCGGTTTGGTGGACTGGGGCCGGCCCAGGCTTTTGGCCTTATCGGCCAGGAAGATGGCCATCTTGCGCAGGTTGTCGTCCTGACGTTCGCGGTATTCGCCGGTATTGATCTGGACTTTGACCGGGCTGCCGTACCGGCGGATGACCATGCGGTTGACCAGGTACTGGAGCGAGGACAGGGTCTGGCCTTCGCGGCCGATGAGCAGGCCGGAATTTTCCTCGTCAAAGATGAGTACGCTCACCCGTTCGCTGTGGCCGGAGATTTCGAATTCCGGGGTCTGGCCGAGGATGCCTTCCAGCATGCGTTCCATGGTTTCGCGCACAATGGCTTCCAGTTCCGGGGTCATGGGCTGGGGCGGGGTCTCGGGGGCGGCCCGGCGTTCCTCCCGGGGAGCGCGATTGGACTCGCGGCGCGAGGCCGGCGCTTCTTCGGCGGCAAAGGACTCCTCGTCTTCCCATTCGGCTTCGGCCTGGGGCTCGGCGGCCTCCACAGGGGCCGGCGCGGCCGGGGCGACCTCGGGCGCGGCTTCCGGTTCGGGCGCGACTTTCCGTTCAGGGGCGACGATGGGTTGGGGTTCGATCTCGGGCTCGGGCTCGGGCTTGGGTTCGGGCTCGGGCTCGGGGACGACGGCCTGGGCCGGACGCGGAGCCGGGGCGGGATGCTCGGGCCTGGGCTCCCGGGCCTTTTGGGCCGAGCCGTTCATATCCTGCAATTTGATTTCTTCGCGTATCTTGGCCCGGACCTGAGCCTTTTTCTTGCCGACCAGACCGAAGATGCCGGAGGAACCGCCGGAAAGAATCTCGATTTCCAGTTTTTCGCGCGCCACGCCGAAGTGGCGGCAGGCGTCCTCCATGGCGTCATCCACGGTTTTCCCGCTAAAGGTCCGAAATTCACTCATAGTCGCTCCTTGGTTGCGCTTCCTGGGCGTGCCCATTATCGGCGGCGGCGCTCGTGACGAAAGAGGTCAGGATTTTTTTCTGAGCATCCACCATTGCTGGGCGATGGAAATGACGTTGTTAACCAGCCAGTACACGACCAGTCCCGAAGGGAAGTTCAGGAACATGAACGTAAACACCACGGGCATCAGCAGCATGATCTTGGCCTGGGTCGGATCGCCCGGGGCAGGGGTCATCTTCTGCTGCAGGAACATGGTTGCGCCCATGATCAGGGGGGTGATGTAAAACGGGTCCTTAGCCGACAGATCCGCGAGCCAGATCAGGTTGGTAAACGGCAGATGCGTGATGAAGGCCGCGTGTCTGAGTTCGATGGAGTGCAGCAGGGCCTGGTACAGGCCGAAAAAGACCGGGATCTGCACGATCATGGGCAGGCATCCCCCGGCCGGATTGACCTTGTAGGTCTTGTACAGCTGCATCATCTCTTCGTTCATCTTCTGACGATCGTCCTTGTACTTCTCCCGCAATTGCGTGAGCAGCGGCTGGAGCTTTTTCATCTGCTCCATGGACTTGTAGCTCTTGTGGGACAGGGGCCAGAACAGGGCCTTGATGAGGATCGTCAGCAGGATGATGGCCACGCCGTAGTTGCCGACGTAGTCATAGAAAAAGTGCAGGATTTTGAGCAGCGGCTTGGCGATGAAATCGAACCAGCCGTAGTCGATGGCGGCGGACAGGTTCTGGGGAGCCGCGGCCAGGTAGGCCGGGGCCTTGGGGCCGAGGTAGTAGCTGATGGACAGATCGGCGCGCCCGCCGGCCGGGATGTCGATATTGTCCTTGTCCAGGGCCAGCCGGAAGATGCCGTCCTCGATCTTGGCCTTGCCGCGCAGGTCCTCGGCTCCGGGGATGACGCCCACCAGGAAGTAGTTGCTCATGATGGCGCCCCAGCGGACGACCTTCTCATCGACAATGCCTTCAGCCAGTTTCTTCTCGCTGGAAAAGAGCTCCAGGCCCGAGGTGTCGTAAAAGGCGGCCTGGGTGGGGTTGTAGCTGTCGCCCGCGGCCGAAAGCCGGGCCACGGCCAGGGTCATGGACAGACGGTCCTTGACCGGCGCGGAGCCGGTGTTGGACAGGGAGAGCTTTTCGTCGATACGGTAGCCGTCGGCGGAAAAGGTCAGGGTGCGCTTGATGGCGGTCTCGCCCATGCGGCCGGTAAAGACCAGGGAGCCGGTGCCGCCGGCGGCCAGGGTGATGTCTCCGCCTTCCACGGACCAGTCCGCGTTTTGCCAGGTGGGCGCGCCGTTGACGATCAGTCCCAAGGGGGCCTTGGTCTCGGCCTTGTCGGACACGAGGTTGACCAGGGGGGAATTGGGTTCGATGGTCTGGCGGTAGCGCTTGAGGGAGAACTGTTCCAGCACGCCGCCCGTGGCATTGAACACGGCGGTATACAGGGGCGTGTCCACGGTGACCTTTTTGCCCGGGGTGGGGGCGAAGGCCGGCAGGGCTTCGGCCGGCTGGGCCGGAGCGGCAGGCTCGGGCTTGGTCTGGGTCTGGGCTTGCTGGGCGGTTTCGGTCTTAGGAGCCTGGGGCTTGGGCGGAAACAGGAAGTTCCAGCCCACCAGGACGGCAAGGGAGAGAACCACGGCCAGAATAATGCGTTTGTTTTCCATTGTCCTTCAAATCCCGTCGATAAGAGTGGGTGCGCCGGCAGGCGGACGCTTCGCGAGGCGCCCGGGGGCGCGGCCAGGGTGCTTGGGGCACGGGGTCATAGCCGCCCCGGGCGAAAGGATGGCAGCGGGCAAGGCGCCACAGGGCCAGGAGACCGCCTTTGAGCACGCCAAAACGCCCTACTGCTTCGATGGCGTATTCGGAGCAGGAGGGCGCAAAGCGGCAGCACGGCGGCTTCAAAGGCGAGAGTGCAAGCCGATAGAAGGTTATGGCCCAGATGACGACGCTTCGCATGGATAAGAGCTCCCCGGCCGTGGCGAACGGCCGAAGTCCTTTGCCATCCGCTCCAGGAGGGGGCACAATTCGCGACATGCCGCGCGCAGGGTCAGGGCGCCAGGATCGAGGCTTTTTTTCGGGACAACCACCATGTCCAGGGCGCCTATGGCAGCGGGCGCGCAGAGCCGGGCCCATTCGCGCAAGACGCGTTTGACCCTGTTGCGGACCACGGCGTTGCCGACTTTTTTGCCCACGGCCATGCCGAGTCGCCAGGGAGCGTCCCGGTCCGGACGCGCCAGAACGAACACGAGGAAGCTTTTGGCGTGATAGCGGCGGCCTGCCTCGAAGCAGGCCGCGAACTCCCTCCGTGTCCGGAGCCGATGCGCCGGAGAAAAGCCTAGACGGCCAGGCGTTTGCGTCCCTTGGCCCGACGGCGGCGCAGGACGGCCTGTCCGTTTTTGGACCTGGAGCGAACCAGGAATCCGTGCGTGCGTTTGCGGCGAATCTTGTGCGGCTGGTATGTCTTCTTGCTCATGCATATCTCCGAAATTGTGATGAACTTCTTTTAATACTGCTTTCCGGCCGTTGCGTCAAGGCCATTCTCCGGGACCACGGACCGGGATTGCCCCTGGCGGCCGTCCGTTGCCTCCCGGCCCGGCCGCCGGATCAGCCCGGCCGCGACCAGGGCCGCCGTGCCGAGCAGAAGGACCGGGTCCACGTTCCAGACGGCCAGAACCACCAGACAGGCCGCCCCGGCCAGGGCCGACCATGATGCCTGTTTTGGCGCGACCAGGGAAGCGGCCAGGGCCAGGAATCCGCACACGGCCAGCGCGGTCTGGGCAAGGGGCGGCATGGGGCGTCTCCAGGGGGGCTGCGGTATTTCCGGGTCGGGAAGACTTTTTCATATTTTCCCCTTGACGGGAAGGCCCCACGAGACTACATACATTTCTCCGCTGACGCGGGGTGGAGCAGACCGGTAGCTCATCGGGCTCATAACCCGAAGATCGTGGGTTCAAATCCCACCCCCGCAACCAAGGAAGTTCAAGGGCCTTATGGAGACAATCCGTAAGGCCCTTTTTCTTTCCTTAAACACGTCAAGGCCAGCAGCCAACAGGGAAGCGGCGTTTCGCCCGCGTTGATCAGACGCTGGCTAGGCCCTGGAAGCATTATCGCGCTATTTTGCGCTAATAATGAGGCACAGGCCCGCCTTGCCAAGATAGCTCTTGAGCCGACACAGGATTTCGGCCTTCCTCGACGGGTACAGGGAGAGACAGGGCCTCAATGGCGTTTTGCGAGGTATTGGAGTAAGGTGGCGCAGTCCCCGTCTTCCAGGGCGGCATTGAGATATTCCGCCGCCTCGCTTGGATGGCGGAGGCCCTCGATCAAGTCTTTCCGGTAGCCTCGAAGCAACGGCATGGGGGTATTCCCCATTCCCATGGAATCTTGGTCCACCCTACGCCGCAGCCGCCACTGGCGTTCCGATTTCGTACAAGGTGTCCGTGGCCATATCCGCCCCGTTGGGCCAGCAAACCGTCCAGGTCTCGGGGTCAACGTAGGCCTGGGCAAAAAAAGCGGGATCCTTCAAGGGTGCGAACACCGGCCCCCAAAGCTCCTTTTCCAGGTCCACGTCCCGAACCGCCCCATCACTAAACAGGATGCGAAGCCGGTAGCCGCCAAGGTAGAGCACGCCACGGGCCTGGATAAGATGGTCCACCATGTTCTTTCTCCTATTCCAAGGGCTCAATGGGCAGAAGCGATTCATGCCGTGATGCCCGTTGCCAGTTATCCCGAAGCGACCTGTGGTAGCTCATCAACGCGGCGTACAATCTCAAAGTTTCAATCCCCGCCCTCGCGCAGGGGGCGACGGCAGCCCGCGCCGGCTCAAGATCATCTACGACACGTTTCAATCCACGCCAGGTACGGCACGGACAACACGTCGGCCGTCCCGTTTCAATCCCCGCCCCCGCGCAGGGGGCGACGCCGGATCCTGGCCGGCTTAGGCCTGGGGGCCAGTTTCAATCCCCGCCCCCGCGCAGGGGGCGACCGTGGCCGTGGCCACGAACCGGTAGGGGATGGCCGCGTTTCAATCCCCGCCCCCGCGCAGGGGGCGACTCACCGGGACCAGGGAGCGCGAGGCAATCAGGAGTTTCAATCCCCGCCCCCGCGCAGGGGGCGACAAAACGCGGCCAAGGGGACCTCCCTGGAAGGCCAGTTTCAATCCCCGCCCCCGCGCAGGGGGCGACATGCGGTTGGCCCCATCTCCGGACATCCGCTAACGTTTCAATCCCCGCCCCCGCGCAGGGGGCGACGTAGCCGTGCCCGCCGACCCGGGCCGCCCGAAACGTTTCAATCCCCGCCCCCGCGCAGGGGGCGACGAAAGCCTCAATGATGCCGCGCGCCTGCGAATTGTTTCAATCCCCGCCCCCGCGCAGGGGGCGACGGCGGCGTCCAGAACTTCGAGGCTGTCAAGTTCATGTTTCAATCCCCGCCCCCGCGCAGGGGGCGACGTTCGCTTGGGTACGAAAGGTGGCCAGTTGTAGGGCGTTTCAATCCCCGCCCCCGCGCAGGGGGCGACCACGACACCGGTCGATGGGGACCACGCCAACGCGTTTCAATCCCCGCCCCCGCGCAGGGGGCGACGAGCCGCGCGCTCCATGCAATCGAACTTGGCTCGTTTCAATCCCCGCCCCCGCGCAGGGGGCGACATGGCACAGCGGTACAAAAAGCTAAAGATTGGCGGTTTCAATCCCCGCCCCCGCGCAGGGGGCGACTCCCATACCGGTGCGGGGAATCGCTGTGTCCGGTTTCAATCCCCGCCCCCGCGCAGGGGGCGACCGCTGATGCTTTTCGATGGCTTTGTGGTAGGCATGTTTCAATCCCCGCCCCCGCGCAGGGGGCGACTCCAATGCCAAGGAATTTGCAACAAAGGCAGACGGTTTCAATCCCCGCCCCCGCGCAGGGGGCGACCTTTGGGGGATAGCATGGGCAATATGGTCAGCTGTTTCAATCCCCGCCCCCGCGCAGGGGGCGACCGACCTGGCCAAGGTCCAGCGCGGCACGGCCTGGTTTCAATCCCCGCCCCCGCGCAGGGGGCGACGTGCATGCCCGGTACAGGGCATCAGTCCAGAGAGGTTTCAATCCCCGCCCCCGCGCAGGGGGCGACCTTCCAATTTTCCGCCAGCCAGACCTATGTTCTGGTTTCAATCCCCGCCCCCGCGCAGGGGGCGACTGGCCCACTTGTCGGATTCTTCCATAAGCGCCTGGTTTCAATCCCCGCCCCCGCGCAGGGGGCGACCCTGGTCTTGTTCCTTCGGCGTCAGGGTGGCCAGGTTTCAATCCCCGCCCCCGCGCAGGGGGCGACGGATCACCCCCAGGAAATCGCCCCGCATTTCGCGTTTCAATCCCCGCCCCCGCGCAGGGGGCGACGCTGACGTTCGTCGAGGTCACCCTTGCTACACTGGTTTCAATCCCCGCCCCCGCGCAGGGGGCGACCTGGCCGGCGGGGGAGATTGTGGGGATGGTGGGGTTTCAATCCCCGCCCCCGCGCAGGGGGCGACTGGACGGCGGCCAAACTCTTCATCGCCCTGTCCCGGTTTCAATCCCCGCCCCCGCGCAGGGGGCGACACACGTTCTTCAAGAGGTTATCCATGATACCCTTGTTTCAATCCCCGCCCCCGCGCAGGGGGCGACCGACGCCATGTCTGGCAGCCAGGGAAATCACAAGTTTCAATCCCCGCCCCCGCGCAGGGGGCGACACATAATAGCGGCTTTCGGGATAGCCGAAACACAGTTTCAATCCCCGCCCCCGCGCAGGGGGCGACGAATCCGCCATAGCCATACCTGTCCCGGCCGGGCGTTTCAATCCCCGCCCCCGCGCAGGGGGCGACGGAGCCTTCCACACAATGGCGACCGTCTACAGAGTGTTTCAATCCCCGCCCCCGCGCAGGGGGCGACCATTTACTTCCGTTAGGTTTGGTGCGCACCCTGGGGTTTCAATCCCCGCCCCCGCGCAGGGGGCGACGGTACTTCGACGAGCGTCAACAGGCCCACGAATTGTTTCAATCCCCGCCCCCGCGCAGGGGGCGACGGACATCTGCGTCTTTCGCCACGATCTCCGCTATGGTTTCAATCCCCGCCCCCGCGCAGGGGGCGACTTTAATGTCTTTAGTGTTTCTCCGCCTTGAAAAGTTTCAATCCCCGCCCCCGCGCAGGGGGCGACCTCGACGCCGTGCTTTTCACAGAAACGAATGATGTTTCAATCCCCGCCCCCGCGCAGGGGGCGACCTCAAAGAGGATTTCAAAACTGGAGGTTCAGTGTGTTTCAATCCCCGCCCCCGCGCAGGGGGCGACTTGTGCTGGACGTAAATTTCCTTGGGAAATACGTTGTTTCAATCCCCGCCCCCGCGCAGGGGGCGACACAATATAAAGGGGAATGTTATGACCACCAAAAAAGTTTCAATCCCCGCCCCCGCGCAGGGGGCGACTTTAACTGGTCGCGAAAAGTTTCAAGCTGTGCAGAGTTTCAATCCCCGCCCCCGCGCAGGGGGCGACGGCTTCACGGGCTGTTCCCTGACCGCGCCATCTACGTTTCAATCCCCGCCCCCGCGCAGGGGGCGACGTTCCGTTTAACCTCTTCGATGACCCGTAAATAGTTTCAATCCCCGCCCCCGCGCAGGGGGCGACCCGCATCCAGTTGAGCGACGGCAAAGGCATCAGGCGTTTCAATCCCCGCCCCCGCGCAGGGGGCGACTCGTCCTGGGCTCGTACATCATCCTCGATACCCAGTTTCAATCCCCGCCCCCGCGCAGGGGGCGACCCCTGCCGGCCAGTTTCGGAGGCCTCGCATTTTGTTTCAATCCCCGCCCCCGCGCAGGGGGCGACTGACGCTTCCCGAGCCTGTGCCGTAGTTTTGCTGGTTTCAATCCCCGCCCCCGCGCAGGGGGCGACAGAACAGGGTGTGCGAGCGCTTCATCCACAGGGAGTTTCAATCCCCGCCCCCGCGCAGGGGGCGACTCAGGTTCTTCGGCAAACGTGCAGTCCCAAGGACCGTTTCAATCCCCGCCCCCGCGCAGGGGGCGACCTGCTCGTATTCATATTTAATACCAAGCGCATCAAAGTTTCAATCCCCGCCCCCGCGCAGGGGGCGACACTCGAAGTAGGCGTGCCTTGTTGGCTCGCAGAAGTTTCAATCCCCGCCCCCGCGCAGGGGGCGACCGATAGTTCGCGCCCGATGTAGGCCCCCCACAAAGTTTCAATCCCCGCCCCCGCGCAGGGGGCGACTTTGCATCGTAAAGGTAGAAAGACGATACGCAGCGTTTCAATCCCCGCCCCCGCGCAGGGGGCGACGCCGGCCGGCAGCCCTGCGGCTGACGTGCGAAGGGTTTCAATCCCCGCCCCCGCGCAGGGGGCGACGCGCTCGACAGCCGGGTATCTCGCCCATTATCGTGGTTTCAATCCCCGCCCCCGCGCAGGGGGCGACCCGGCAGGGACGTAAAGGACGGGGGGGCATTACGGAGTTTCAATCCCCGCCCCCGCGCAGGGGGCGACGCGTACCGATGAGTTTAACTGCCGGTTTTCCTTTGTTTCAATCCCCGCCCCCGCGCAGGGGGCGACTTTTTGGCTATTGGCTTGCCGGGTATTATGATCTCGTTTCAATCCCCGCCCCCGCGCAGGGGGCGACCCATCACCCGAACCGACCTGTTCGCCTGGGCGCAGGTTTCAATCCCCGCCCCCGCGCAGGGGGCGACCTCGCGTTCCCTAAAACTTTTTCACAATACCCAGGTTTCAATCCCCGCCCCCGCGCAGGGGGCGACCCGATACATGGCTTCCCAGCAGCCACGTATCCCCGTTTCAATCCCCGCCCCCGCGCAGGGGGCGACGTGCTGTCCTGGTCATGGGCGGCGTAAGTGACAAGTTTCAATCCCCGCCCCCGCGCAGGGGGCGACTGACAGGCTTAAAGCGGCTTCCATCACTAAGACGGTTTCAATCCCCGCCCCCGCGCAGGGGGCGACTCCCGGCCGCCAAGCGCTTCGTCGAGGAGATCGGGTTTCAATCCCCGCCCCCGCGCAGGGGGCGACAAAGCACAAGATCACCTTCCGGCCGCTCCAAGGAGTTTCAATCCCCGCCCCCGCGCAGGGGGCGACAATTCGGGGGCACGCAAATTGTTCCCGGCCTCGGTTTCAATCCCCGCCCCCGCGCAGGGGGCGACTTCATGTGTGTCGGCAACAAAGGAGCGCGCCACCATGTTTCAATCCCCGCCCCCGCGCAGGGGGCGACGGAGACCCGGCTCCTGGCCGAGACCAAGGAAGTCACGTTTCAATCCCCGCCCCCGCGCAGGGGGCGACCCGTGTCTTGCAAGCGCCCCGCCTTGTGGCGAGGGTTTCAATCCCCGCCCCCGCGCAGGGGGCGACACAACCATGGCGACGATTCGCAATCTGGCCGAGTTGTTTCAATCCCCGCCCCCGCGCAGGGGGCGACCGGGCCGGACGCAGAAGCGGCGGCGCCGAGTCAGTTTCAATCCCCGCCCCCGCGCAGGGGGCGACGTGAGTTTACCAGCGTTTTCAGCCAGATACTCGTAGTTTCAATCCCCGCCCCCGCGCAGGGGGCGACCCGCCAGCGATAGCCAAGTCCTTCGCCTTAGCGCGTTTCAATCCCCGCCCCCGCGCAGGGGGCGACTTGTAACATACGAAGGCAAATTCGCCGATGGTCTGGTTTCAATCCCCGCCCCCGCGCAGGGGGCGACCATTGACGCCAGCCTCTTTGCTGATCTCTTGCAACGTTTCAATCCCCGCCCCCGCGCAGGGGGCGACGCAGCGTCATCGCCAGATAGTCGGCATCACCGTTGTTTCAATCCCCGCCCCCGCGCAGGGGGCGACGCCAGCAACGCTGAAGAGGGCGTTGGAGAGCGCAGCGTTTCAATCCCCGCCCCCGCGCAGGGGGCGACTTCCCCGACGAGCCCGAGGCGGAAGCGTATTTCAAGTTTCAATCCCCGCCCCCGCGCAGGGGGCGACCTAAAGACCACTTCGCGGATAGGGTCTCGGAGAAGGTTTCAATCCCCGCCCCCGCGCAGGGGGCGACCGGGCTCCTGTCCAGGCGATCCAGGCCGGACTTGGTTTCAATCCCCGCCCCCGCGCAGGGGGCGACAGTTGCACATTGCCGATCTTGTTCCCCATTAGGTCGTTTCAATCCCCGCCCCCGCGCAGGGGGCGACAGATAGTCGGGGCCGAGGCCAGGGCGATATTGGTTTCAATCCCCGCCCCCGCGCAGGGGGCGACATAACCGTAGCACAGTTATGCGCTGAGTCAACCGTTTCAATCCCCGCCCCCGCGCAGGGGGCGACTTCCTCAGGCAGCACGGGGGTCCAGCACTCGGCGTTTCAATCCCCGCCCCCGCGCAGGGGGCGACGATGGCCCTATCAGTCTCGCGGACGTACTCGACTGTGTTTCAATCCCCGCCCCCGCGCAGGGGGCGACCCAGAGGCTTGACCAGGACCCGCAAGCGTTCCTGGTTTCAATCCCCGCCCCCGCGCAGGGGGCGACTTCCCGAGGACGAGATTGAGCCATGGCAGCGCGTCACGTTTCAATCCCCGCCCCCGCGCAGGGGGCGACCATACCGATTAAGACGGGGAATAGGAGGAAGGGGGTTTCAATCCCCGCCCCCGCGCAGGGGGCGACTACGACTGGCGGACGATTAAAGCGCTTATGCGAGTTTCAATCCCCGCCCCCGCGCAGGGGGCGACTTGTCCACGTGGTAGAGATGCCCCTTCGTGTCCCGGTTTCAATCCCCGCCCCCGCGCAGGGGGCGACTCGATATAGACTTCACCATCCTGCGCCAGCATATCGTTTCAATCCCCGCCCCCGCGCAGGGGGCGACACGGCGCGGCCGTCCCTTCGTTCTTGTCGGAAATAGTTTCAATCCCCGCCCCCGCGCAGGGGGCGACCTGAGGAGGCGGCAAAGGCGGCCGCCGGCGACACGGTTTCAATCCCCGCCCCCGCGCAGGGGGCGACCCTTCGTCGAGCCCGTGGACCAGGCCGTGGCCAGTTTCAATCCCCGCCCCCGCGCAGGGGGCGACTTCGCCGGCCGCAAGATCGCGGTGATGAAGGGGGTTTCAATCCCCGCCCCCGCGCAGGGGGCGACCGGTTGCGTACTGCGGGGAGTCGGTGATGGTCCCGTTTCAATCCCCGCCCCCGCGCAGGGGGCGACACGCATCCGTTGACGTCCACCCACTCATGGCCACCGGTTTCAATCCCCGCCCCCGCGCAGGGGGCGACCTTAGGTGACGGCTGGATACGGCGGTGGACTGGAGTTTCAATCCCCGCCCCCGCGCAGGGGGCGACAGGCTCCACGGGCAACGATGCCGGCCCATCGCCAAAGTTTCAATCCCCGCCCCCGCGCAGGGGGCGACATCCCCTACAGCTTTCTTGCCCGCCACTTGCCAGGTTTCAATCCCCGCCCCCGCGCAGGGGGCGACCGTCTGCTGGCGTTCGATGACCGGCCCGAGCATGAGGTTTCAATCCCCGCCCCCGCGCAGGGGGCGACTAATGCCCCAGGTGGCGGCCGACTTGGCAGCCGTGTTTCAATCCCCGCCCCCGCGCAGGGGGCGACTGTTGCGCTTGTGATGGCGCAGTGGCGCGCCTTTTCGGCCTCTTGGCCGCGATCCGGCGCGAGAACCATCCCTTCCTGAATTTTTCATAGAACATTGGGGCGGTAATACCCTGAAACAATTCGCCTTGGACCCTCCGCGAGGCTCTTGGCCCTTTTGCGCCCGCTTCCGGTTCGCGCGGCTCAAGCGGAGCAGGCAAGGGTTTGTCCCCACCCCGCTGTCGGACCGAAACACAGCCAACCTTTTCCTAGCCATTCCGCGCCACTTCCTCAAGCAGCCGCCGCTGCACGGCCCGCGCCGGAGGGCTGGTCCCTCTCGCCTGGCCGAGCCGGCCCTCCTCCCCATTCCAGGGCTTCCGCTTTGGGCGTATCGTGATTACGGTAGCAAGTGGCCGGCAGGCCGGCCCTGTGACAACCCCGAACCCGAGGGTATTGCCATGCGTATGCTTCCCGTTTTCATCCTGGCCCTTGTCCTGGCCGCCGCCCTGCCGGCCCGGGCCGAGGAAATCGACTGCATCACCACCGAATGGAAACTGCTCGGCGCCAACCACAAGGTCTGCGTCAACGGGTTCCAGGACCCGGACATCCCCTGCGTCACCTGCTACATGAGCCAGGCCCGCACCGGCGGCATTTCCGGGGCCGTGGGCGTGGCCGAGGACCCGTCGGAATTTTCCCTGGACTGCCGCCAGACCTGCCCCATCAGCCTGCCGGAGAAGCTCGACAAGAAAAAGAAGGTCTTTTCCGAAGGCACCTCGATCCTGTTCAAGGACACCCAGGTCACGCGCTTTTTCGACCAGAAGCGAAACGCCCTGATCTACCTGGCCGTCAGCCGCAAGATCATCAAGGGCTCGCCCAAAAACTCCATTTCCACGGTGGTCGTGCAGCAGTGAGCCCAACACGCGGCTTGGGGCGGCCGCACAGGGCCTGATCCGTTGGAAACTTCCGGCAGCATGATGAATCCGTATGAACATATCGCCGTGGGCGTGGTCCTGGTCGGCGACGACGGCGTGGTGGCCGAGGCCGATGCCGAGGCGCGCCGCATGCTCGACCTGGACCTGTCGGGCGTGGTCTTTCCGCGCTGGCGCGACCTGGGCCTGACCGAATCCGTGCAGTCCCCGCCGGCCGGGCGCGGCGTGGTGGTGCGCCGCGACCTCCCGGACGGGACGCACCGTTGGTTCCTGCTGTCGCGCCGGCCCCTACGCCTGGCCGGCGAGCCCCTCTATGTCTTTTCCCTGGCCGACATCTCCCGCATCAAAAACGACCTGGATAAGTACCAGGGCTTTTTCGACAACGCCGTGGAAGGCATCTTCCAATCCACGCCCGGGGGCCGGTTTCTGTCCGTCAACCCGGCCCTGGCCCGGATCCTCGGCTACGACAGCCCCGAGGACATGATCGGCACCCTCAAAAACCTGCGCTCCCAGCTCTACGTGGACCCGGCCGACCGCGACACCCTGCTGGCGCGCCTGGCCCGGGACGGCTTTGTCACGGGCCTGGAGACCCGCTTTTACCGCAAGGACGGCGCCATCAAGTGGATTTCCCAGGCCGCCCGGGAAGTGCGCGACGAATTCGGGGCCGTGCGCTATATCGAGGGCCTCAACATCGACATCACGGCCCGCAAGAACGCCGAAGAGGCCTACAACGACATCCTGGAGCGCTACCGCTCCATTGTCACCGGCAGCATCGACGGCGTCATCTTGTGCGGCGAGGCCGGCGAGGTCCTCACGGCCAACCCCGAAACCGAGCGCATCTTCGGCCTGGCCGAGGCGGACCTGGCCCTGGCCGGCCTCTCCGGAATCATAGACGCCGCCGACGGCCGCCTGGCCAACGGCCTGGCCGACCTGGCCCGCACCGGCCGCTTCCGGGGAGAGCTGACCGGCCTGCGGGCCGGGGGCGAACCCTTTCCCCTGGAGGTCTCGGCCAGCGGCTTTCCCCACAAGGGCGGGCCGGACCACAGCGTCTGGATCGTGCGCGACATCACGGACCGCAAGCAAACCGAATCCGAGGTGCGCGAAAGCGAGGAAAAATTCCGCCGCACTTTTGACCAGTCCCCCATGGGGGCCAGCATCCTGTCCCTGGACTACCGCTTCCTGCGGGTCAACGACGCCCTGTGCCGCATCACGGGCTATGCCGAGGAAGAGCTTCTCGGCAAGACCATGGTGGAAATCACCCATCCCGAGGACGTGCCCGAAACCATTGCCTGGGCCGAGCGCCTGCTGTCCGGGGAAATCGACCGCTACGAGATCGACAAGCGCTACGTGCACAGCTCGGGCGGCACGGTCTGGGTGCACCTGTCCGTGGGCCTGGTGCGCGACGTGACCGGCCGGCCCATCTATTTCCTGCCCATTGTCCAGGACGTCACCGAGCGGGTGCGCTCCGAGGCCGAGATGCGCGCGCTTTTGCGGGACAAGGAGCGCCTGCGCCTCAACCTCGAAGCCATCTTCCGGGCCATCCCGGACGCCATCGTGGTGGTGGACACCAAGATGCGCGTCATCCAGACCAACCGGGAGCTGACCGATGTATGCTTCGTGGGCGAAATCCAGGCCGACCCCACCGGCCGGCAGGTGGTGCCCGGAGCCTGCCGCCGGGGCTGCTTCGCGGCCCTGCGCGAGACCCTGGCCACCCAAAAGCCGCTGATTGAATACCGCGTGGAGTGCAAGGGCCAGGCTCCGGGCCGGGTGGTGGTCATCAACTCCATGCCGCTGACCGACGACGCCGGGGCCTTTGTCGGCGCGGTGCTGCTCATCCGCGACATCACCCGCCTGGCCAACCTGGAAAAGCGGCTCACCGACCTGCACGGCCACCGGGGTATCATCGGCAAGTCCAAGGCCATGCGCGACATCTACCCGGTCCTGGACCAGCTCGGCGAGGTGGACACCACGGTGCTCATTACCGGCGAATCCGGCACGGGCAAGGAGCTGGCGGCCGAGGCCATCCACTACGGCGGCTCCCGGGCCAAGCGGCCCCTGGTCAAGGTGAACTGTTCGGCCCTGTCCGACGAGCTTTTGGGCAGCGAGCTTTTCGGCCACGTGCGCGGCGCCTTTACCGGGGCCATCCGGGACAAGGTGGGCCGGTTCGAGGCGGCCCAGGGCGGCACCATCTTTCTGGACGAGATCGGCGACATCTCCCCGCGCATCCAGCTGGGGCTGTTGCGGGTCCTGGAAAGCAAGGAATTCGAGCGCGTGGGCGAGGCCAAGACGCGCAAGGCCGACGTGCGGGTCATCGCCGCCACCAACGTGGACCTGCCCGAGCGCATCCGGGCCGGCCTTTTCCGGGCCGACCTCTACTACCGGCTCAAGGTCATCGAGGTGCGCCTGCCGTCCCTGCGCGACCGGGCCGAGGACATTCCGCTTCTCTCCGAGCACTTCATGCGCCAGTTCTCGGCCAACTTCGGCAAGGCCATCACCCGTTTGTCCGAGGAAGTCATGGGCATCCTCATGGATTATGCCTGGCCGGGCAACGTGCGCGAGCTTAAGTACGCCATGGAGCACGCCTGCGTGCTGTGCCCGGGCGGCGAGATCCTGGCCGCGCACCTGCCGCGCGAGCTGGCCGCGCCGTCGTGCGAGCTGCGGGTGCAGCCGTGCGCGCGGCCGTTTCGGGGCGGGCTGTCCCGGGACGCCATCCTGGACGCCCTGCGCCGAGCCGGGGAGAACCGTTCCCGGGCGGCCCGGCTTCTGGGCGTGGACCGCCGGACGCTGTATCGCAACATGGCCCGGCTGGGGATTGCCGGCGGCCGGGCCGCCTCCCTGACCGTGGTCAAGTGAGGCATATGCCCCATTTTTGCCCCATGTGTGGCGCATGCGCCACACATTCGCGCCCCACTTGCCGCGACACTGTATCGCAACAGAATTTCAAGCTGCTCATTTTACATTAAAAATCCGTAACCCGTGCGTGCTTTGCCGTCTGGCATGGACCTTGCCCTTTAACGCTCCGGGTCGACACCTGCTTGCGGGTGTCGGTGGGGTGTCAAGGGGCGATTTCGTGCGGAATCCGCCCCGGTCAGTCGGGAGACGGCCTTTGGGCCAAACACGGGGCGTACGGAATCTTCGGTCGACCGTCCCGCCACGAAGCAAAGGAGCAGCAGCATGAGCGGCCAGAAAGCGATTTACAAGTCCCTGTATTTCTGGGTCATTTTCGGCATCGTTGTCGGCATTGTCCTGGGCATGGTCCCGGCCACCAAGGGCTTTGCCTCCCAGATGCAGCCCTTTGGCACGGCCTTTATCCGCATGGTCAAGATGATCATCGCGCCCATCATCTTCTGCACGGTGGTCACCGGCATCGCCAAGATGGGCGACATGGGCAAGGTCGGCCGGGTGGGGCTCAAGTGCATGCTCTACTTCTGGGGCATGACCCTTTTTGCCCTGGCCATCGGCCTGGTCATCGTCAACCTGTACGGCCCGGGCCACGGCATGGACGACTATGCCGCCAAGATGCAGGCCAACCAGGCCGAGATCGCCAAGGTCGAGGCCTTTGCCGGCACGGCCAAGAAGATGTCCACCGTGGACTTCCTCATGAACATCATCCCCAACTCGGTGGTGGACGCCTTTGCCAAGGGCGAAATCCTCCAGGTGCTTTTCTTCTCCATCCTGTTTGGCATCGGCCTGGCCGTGCTGGGTGAAAAGTCCAGGAACCTCGTCAAAATCATTGACGAATTTTCAAGAGGCCTGTTCAAGGTCGTCCATTACATCATGTATTTCGCGCCACTTGGCGCGTTCGGGGCCATGGCCTACGTGGTGGCCTCCCAGGGCTACGAGGCGCTGTTAAAGCTCCTCTACCTCATGCTCGGCGTCTACTCCACCTGTATCATCTTCATCTTCGGCGTGCTCTTTATCGTCTGCAAGCTGGCCGGGTTCTCCCTGTGGCGCTACCTGTGCTACATCAAGGAAGAGATTCTGCTCGTGCTCGGCACCTCCTCCTCCGAGGCGGCCCTGCCCCGCATGATGGCCAAGCTGGAAAACGCCGGCGCGGACAAGTCCGTGGTCGGGTTGTGCCTGCCCATGGGCTATTCGTTCAACCTCGACGGCACCTGCATTTACCTGACCATGGCCGCCGTGTTCCTGGCCCAGGCCACCAACACGCCCCTAGATTTGAGCCACCAGCTGTATCTGCTCTTCATCCTGCTTCTGACCTCCAAGGGCGCGGCCGCGGTCACGGGCGGCGGGTTCATCACCCTGGCCGCCACCTTGCAGACGCTCGGCACCATTCCCGTGGCATCGCTCACCCTGCTGCTAGGCGTTGACCGCTTCATGTCCGAGGCCCGGGCCATCACCAACTTGATCGGCAACGGCATTGCCACCATTGTTGTGGCCAAATGGGAAAACGCCCTGGACGAACGCAAGCTTCATTCCGTACTCTCCGGGGTCGATGCCGAATACGCCGATGATCCCGAAGACATGCTGATCCTGGAAGAAACGGCGGAAGCCGCTCCTGTCATTGTCGCCACCGAACGCTAACAAACCGGAGAACGCAATGTCCGTACCGACGACCGCCACCCACGAGGGCCTGCCTGTCGGCAGGCTCTCGGCCTACCTCGACTGGCTGCAGATGCTGACCGGCGCGGGGCTGATCCTTTTCATGTGGTGCCACCTCATCCTGGTCTCCAGCATCATCATCGGCCCCAGGGTCATGAACGCCCTGGCCTGGTTTTTCGAGGCCACCTACATGGCCCAGGTAGGCGGGCCGCTCATTTTCCTGGCTTTCCTCCTGCATTTCGTCCTGGCCGCCCGCAAGGTGCCCTTCCGAAGCAAGGAACAGCGCGTCATGCTGGCCAACGCCCGGCGCCTGCACCACCGCGACACCTGGCTGTGGGTCATCCAGGCCGTTACGGCCATGGGCATCCTGATCCTGGGCTCCATCCACATGTGGGTGGTCCTGACCACTCTGCCCATTACCGCCGAGAAGTCCGCGGCCCGCATCCAGACCGGCTTCTGGTTCGTCTTCTACCTGTTCCTTTTGCCCATGGTGGAGCTGCACGTGGGCATCGGCTTTTACCGCATCCTGGTGAAATGGGGATTTTTGGACCGCCCGGGCCGTGTTGGCGTCAAAAAGAAGGAAAACGTCCTGACCGCCATCTTCATCGCCGTGGGCCTGCTCTCCCTGCTGCGGTACTACTTCCTGCCCCTCAAATAAGGATGCCATCATGCGGATCATACAAACCGACCTTTTGTGCATAGGCGCTGGCCTGGCCGGCGAGCGGGTGGCCATCGAGGCCGCCGACGCCGGATTTGCGGCCACCTGCCTGTCCATTGTCCCGGCCCGCCGCTCCCATTCCTCGGCCGCCCAGGGCGGCATGCAGGCGGCCCTCGGCAACTCGGCCATGGGCGAGGGGGATAGCCCGGACGTCCATTTCGCCGACACGGTCAAGGGTTCGGACTGGGGTTGCGACCAGGAAGTGGCCCGGCTTTTCTGCGACAACGCCCCCATCGCCATGCGCCAGATGGCCTTTTGGGGCGTGCCCTGGAACCGCGTGGTGCCCGGCGAGCAGACCTATTACAAGGGCGGCAAGCCCTTTACCGCCTTTGAAAAGCCCGACAACGCGGGACTCATCCATTCCCGCAGCTTCGGCGGCACGGCCAAGTGGCGCACCTGCTACACCTCGGACGGCACCGGCCACAGCGTGCTCTACACCCTGGACAACCGGGCCGCCCAGATGGGCGTCACGGTGGTGGACAAGGTCGAGGCCATCGCGCTGATTCACGACGGATCGGCCTGCATGGGCGCCATTGTGCGCTGCCTCAAGACCGGCGAACTGTCCGCCTACCTGGCCCGGGCCACGCTCATCGCCACGGGCGGATTCGGCCGCATCTACCGTGAATCCACCAACGCCGTGATCTGCGACGGCGGCGGGCTCATCTGCGCCCTGGACACCGGCGTGGTGCCTCTTGGCAACATGGAGGCCGTGCAGTTCCACCCCACCGGCATCGTGCCCACGGACATCCTGGTCACCGAAGGCTGCCGGGGCGACGGCGGCACGCTGCTGGACAAAAACGAATACCGCTTCATGCCCGACTACGAGCCGGAAAAGGCCGAGCTGGCCTCCCGCGACGTGGTCTCCCGGCGCATGACCGAGCACATGCGAAAGGGCCTGGGCGTGTCCTCGCCCTACGGCGACCATTTGTGGCTGGACATCCGGCATCTGGGCGAGCGCCACATCCGCACGAAACTTCGCGAGGTCGACGAGATCTGCCAGTCGTTTCTGGGCATCGACCCGGTCTCTCAGCTCATCCCCGTGCGCCCCACCCAGCACTATTCCATGGGCGGCGTGCGCACCGACAAGGACGGCGCGGCCTATGGCCTAAAGGGCCTGTTTGCGGCCGGCGAGGCGGCCTGCTGGGACATGCACGGCTTTAACCGCCTGGGCGGCAACTCCCTGGCCGAGACCGTGGTGGCCGGCATGATCATCGGCGGCAAGATCGTGGAATTCCTCAAAGGCGCCGACACCACCTTCTCCACCGCCGCCGTGCGCGACGCCGCAAGCAAGCAGCAGGCCCGCATCGCGGACCTTATTGCCTGCAAAAACGGCTCGGAAAACCCCTACCACGTGCGAAACGCCATGTTCGACTCCATCATGAAGGGAGCCGGCATCTTTAGAAACGGCAAGGACCTGGAAACCTGTGTGTCCGAGTTGCAGGAAGTCCTGGGGCGCGCCCGCAAGGTGGGCCTGCGCAGCAACGGCAAGGGGGCCAACCCCGAGCTGACCATGGCCCTTAAGATCGAAGGCATGGTGAAACTCGCCCTGTGCGTGGCCTACGGCGCGTTGCAGCGCACCGAATCGCGCGGCGCCCACACCCGGGAAGACTATCCCGAGCGCAACGACCGCGATTGGCTCAAGCGAACCCTGGCCACCTGGGACGCGGGCGCGAATCTGCCCACCCTCAATTACGAGCCGGCCACCGCAATCTTCGAGCTCCCGCCCGGGGACCGCGGCTACGGCGGCGGCAAGATCATCCCCATGGATGCGCCGCAGGATCAGTAGGGAGACGCCTCCGGCGGCCAGGAGAGGCGCGGCCTCTCCTGGACCTCTCCGCAAGGGGATGGGGCAAACGCGTGAGTACCGTAAGGAGAAAACGAAGATGGGCAGAACGCTGACGTTCGATATATTCCGCTACAATCCGGCAGACCCGGCCTCCTCGCCGCACATGGACCGCTTCACCCTGGACGAAACCGAGCGCATGACGCTTTTTATCGCCTTAAACCGCATCCGCGAGGAGCTCGACCCCACGCTGATGTTCGACTTCTGCTGTCGGGCCGGCATCTGCGGAGCCTGCGCCATGGTCATAAACGGCCGCCCGGGCCTGGCCTGCCACACCAAGACCAAGGACCTGCCCGACGCCATTACGCTCATGCCCCTGCCGGTGTTCAGGCTGGTGGGCGACCTGTCCGTGGATACCGGCACCTGGTTTCGGGGCATGTACCAGAAGGTCGAATCCTGGGTGCACACCAAAAAGACCTTTGACCCCACGGCCCAGGAAGAGCGCATGGACAACGCCCTGGCCGAGCAAATCTACGAGCTCGACCGCTGCATCGAGTGCGGCTGCTGCGTGGCCGCCTGCGGCACGGCGCTCATGCGCGAGGACTTCCTGGGTGCCGTGTCGCTCAACCGCATCGCCCGGTTCATCCTCGACCCCCGGGACGAGCGCACGGAAAAGGACTACTTCGACATCGTGGGCACGGACGAGGGCATCTTCGGCTGCATGGGGCTCCTTGCCTGCGAAGACGTCTGTCCCAAGGAAATCCCCCTCCAGGAACAGCTCGGCAAGCTGCGGCGCAAGATGGCCCTGGCTGCGGTCAAAAACATCCTGCCGCGCTTCCTCAAAAAGGACTTCTGACATGAAGACCATCCAGGCAACCGACATCGTCGACGCCGTGGCGTCGATGTGCGTGGCGGCCAACCGGGAGCTTCCAGGCGACGTGCAGGCCGCGTTCGAGCGCTGCCATGCCGCCGAGGAGTCGCCCGCGGCCAAGGAAATCTTCCGCCAGCTCCTGGAAAACTCGGCCCTGGCCCGGGAAACCGGCCTGCCGCTGTGCCAGGACACCGGCCTTGGCGTCTTTTTCGTCGAGGTCGGCGAGGACGTCAACGTCGAGGGCGGGAGCCTGCGCCAGGCCATCAACGACGGCATGGTCAAGGGCTACAAGGAAGGCTATCTGCGCAAGTCCTCCTGCGACCCCTTTACCCGCAAAAACACCACCGACAACTCCCCGGCCATCATCCACTTCGACCTGGTGCCCGGGGATGCCCTGAAAATCTCCATGATGGCCAAGGGCGGGGGCTCGGAAAACATGTCCCGGGTGACCATGCTGGCCCCGGCCCAGGGCTGGAAGGGCATCAAGGAGTTTGTGGTCAACCGCGTGGCCGAGGCCGGCCCCAACCCCTGCCCGCCCACCATCATCGGCGTGGGCATTGGCGGCAACTTCGAGCTGGCGGCCATCAATTCCAAAAAGGCGCTGCTGCGCCCCCTGGACGATCGCCATCCCGACCCGGAAGTGGCCAGGATGGAGGACGAACTCCTGGCCGCCATAAACGACCTCGGCATCGGCCCCATGGGCCTGGGCGGGGCCACCACCACCCTGGCCGTCAAGATCAGGACCGCGCCCTGCCACCTGGCCAGCCTGCCCCTGGCCGTCAATGTCCAGTGCCACAGCGCCCGGCACAAGGAGGTCGTGTTCTAATGGCCGAATACCACCTTCGCACCCCCCTTTCCGACGCGGACGTCGCACAGCTCAAATCCGGGGATGTGGTCTTTGTTTCCGGCCACATTTACACCGCCCGGGACGCTGCCCACAAACGCCTGGTGGAGGCCCTGGACAAGGGGGAAGCACTTCCCTTTGATCTCAAGGGCGCACTGATCTACTATGTCGGCCCCTCGCCCGCGCCTCCGGGACGCCCCATTGGCGCGGCCGGCCCCACGACCAGCTACCGCATGGACACCTACGCTCCCCGGCTCCACGCCCTGGGGCTCAAGGGCTCCATCGGCAAGGGCAAGCGCAACGACGCGGTCAAGGCGGCCCTGCGGGAATACAAGGCCGTCTACCTGGGCGCCACCGGCGGGGCTGGGGCGCTTTTGTCGCAGCGCATAACCGACGCCAAGGTCATCGCCTACGAAGACCTTGGCCCCGAGGCCATCCGCGAGCTGACCGTGGAGGACTTCCCGCTTCTGGTCATAAACGACTGCCACGGCGGGGAGCTCTACGTGAAGCCCAACCTCGGGTAAGCCGGGCCGCCCCGGGCGGCCACTGGAGCATGGATGCCTAGCCGAATCCTGCGCAAACGGAAACTTATCCCCGGCGCCACGTCCGAAATGGTCATCGAGGCCCCGCACATCGCGGCCAAGGCCAAACCCGGCAATTTCGTCATCCTGCGGGTTTGGGAGGATGGGGAGCGCATTCCGCTGACCATCGCCGACGCCGACACCGAAGCCGGGACCATCACCCTGGTCTACCTGATCATGGGCAAGACCACGGCCCACCTGGACACCCTGGAGGCTGGCGACGAAATCCGGGACCTGTGCGGACCGCTGGGCCGGCCCACGGAAATCCACAAGCTCCCCGGACCGGTCATTTGCGTGGGCGGCGGCACGGGCATCGCGGCCATGCACCACATCGCCAAGGGCCATCACCTGGCCGGCAACCATGTGGTCACCATCATTGGCGCGCGCTGTGAGGACCTGCTCCTTTTCCGCGACGAATTGTGCTCCTTTTGCCCGGAGGTCCTGATCAGCACCAATGACGGCAGTTGCGGCCGCCAGGGCCTGGTCACGGACCTCCTGGTGGAGCGCCTGCAACAGGATCAAACCGTGGCCGAGGTGGTGGCCGTGGGTCCGGTGCCCATGATGCGGGCCGTGGCCGCGGCCACCAGGCCTTTTGGGGTCAAGACCACGGTCAGCCTCAATTCCATCATGGTGGACGGCATCGGCATGTGCGGGGCGTGCCGGGTGTCCGTGGGCGGCAAGACGCAATTCGCCTGCGTGGACGGCCCGGAGTTCGACGGCCAGTTGGTGGACTTCGACGAGCTGTCCAAGCGGCTGACGTCGTTTAAGGATCAGGAACGCCTTTCCTACGAGGAGTTTAAAAAGAGCCATGACTGCAAATGCTCCCGGTAAGAAGGCCAAGGTCCCGCGCACGCCCATGCCCGAGCAGCCGCCTTTGGAGCGGGCCTGCAACTTCGACGAAGTGGCCTTGGGCTACGCCCTGGAAATGGCCCTGGCCGAGGCTTCGCGCTGTTTGCAATGCAAGAAGCCGGCTTGCCGCAAGGGCTGTCCGGTTGAAATCGACATCCCGGCCTTTATCGCCAAGGTCGTGTCCGGCGACCTGGACGCGGCCTACACCATTTTGCGCAACACCAACTCCCTGCCTGCGGTCTGCGGCCGGGTCTGCCCCCAGGAAAGCCAGTGCGAAGGCGCGTGCATCCTGGGCAAAAAAAACGAACCCGTGGCCATCGGCCGCCTGGAGCGGTTCGTGGCCGACACCCACCTGGCCAAGACCGCCTGCGAGACCGTGACCGGCGGCCCGGCCTGCGCCATGGCCCGCGACGACCTCAAGGTGGCCTGCATCGGCTCCGGCCCCTCCAGCCTCACCTGCGCCGGCTACCTGGCCGCCCGGGGCATTCCGGTCACGGTCTTCGAGGCCCTGCACGAGGTGGGGGGCGTTTTGGTCTACGGCATCCCGGAATTCCGGCTGCCCAAGGCCGTGGTGCGCCAGGAAATCGAGGCCATGAAGGCTTTGGGCGTGGAGTTTCGCACCAACTGGGTCGGCGGCAAGACCATAACCGTGCCGGAACTGCTGGAGATGGGCTACAACGCGGTTTTCATCGGCGTTGGCGCCGGATTGCCCCGCTTTCTGGGCATTCCCGGCGAGAACCTGATCGGCGTGTTCTCGGCCAACGAATACCTGACCCGCGTCAACCTGGGCCGGGCCTACAAGTTCCCGGCCAGCGACACGCCCATCTTCCCGGGCAAGCGTGTGGTGGTTTTCGGCGGCGGCAACGTGGCCATGGACTCGGCCCGCACGGCCCTGCGCCTGGGAGCCGAAAAGGTGTCCATCGCCTATCGCCGCACGGAAAACGAAATGCCCTGCCGCCTGGAGGAGCTTCACCACGCCAAGGAAGAAGGGCTCGAAATCCTGTGCCTCAATGCGCCGGTGGAGTTTGTCGGCGACGAAACGGGCAGGCTCAAGCGTATCGTGCTCCAGAAAATGCGCCTGGGCGAGCCCGACGAATCGGGCCGCTGTGCCCCGGTGGCCTGCCACGGCGAGACCTGCGAGCTCGAAGCCGACCTGGCCATCGTGGCCGTGGGCACCGGAGCCAATCCGCTCATCAGCCAGACCACCCCGGGCCTGGAAACCTACCGCCGGGGCTATATCGTAGCCGACCCGACCACGGGCGAGACCTCCATCCCCAATGTCTTTGCCGGCGGCGACATCGTCACCGGCGCGGCCACGGTCATCTCGGCCATGGGCGCCGGCCGCCGGGCGGCCAAGGCCATTGCCGAACGGCTTTTGGGACCGCAGTCCCTTGCCTCCGAGACAGCACGCGCGGCGGACGCCTCCGCCGAAAAGTAGTCCTACCAACCAAGCGAGGAGATCCAGATGGCCCTTTTCACCAAGGAAGAAGCCCTGCGTTACCACTCGGTCTGGCGCACCGGCAAACTCGAAGTCGTGCCCGTAAAGCCTTGCCGCAACCAGAAGGACCTGTCCCTGGCCTACTCCCCGGGCGTGGCCCAGGCCTGCCTGGAAATCGCCGCCGATCCCGAGCTGTCGTGGAAGTACACCAACCGGGGCAACCTGGTGGCCGTGGTCTCCAACGGCACGGCCGTGCTGGGCCTGGGCAACATCGGGGCCAAGGCCGGCAAGCCGGTCATGGAAGGCAAGGGCGTGCTGTTCAAGATCTTCGCCGACATCGATGTCTACGACATCAATCTGGACACCAAGGACCCCGAGAAGATCATCGAGACGGTCAAGCTCCTGGAGCCCACCTTCGGGGCCATCAACCTCGAGGACATCAAGGCCCCGGAGTGCTTCGAGATCGAGCAGCGCCTGATCGAGATCATGGACATCCCGGTCTTCCACGACGACCAGCACGGCACGGCCATCATCTCGGGCGCGGGCATTTTAAACGCCGTGGAGATCGCGGGCAAAAAGATCGAGGACCTCAAAATCGTGGTCTCGGGCGCGGGCGCGGCGGCCATTGCCTGCTCCAAGTTCTACGTGGCCCTGGGCGTGAACCCGGCCAACATCGCCATGTTCGACTCCAAGGGCCACATCAACACGGACCGCAAGGACCTGCATCCCACCAAGGCCCAGTTCGCCCAGAAAAAGGCTTACGCCAACCTGGGCGAGGCCTTCAAGGGCGCGGACGTGTTCCTGGGCCTTTCCACCAAGGGCCTGGTGTCCAAGGACATGGTCAAGTCCATGGGCAAAAACCCCATCATCTTCGCCATGGCCAACCCGGACCCGGAAATCCCCTACAACGACGCCAAGGAAGCCCGTCCCGACGCCATCATGGGCACGGGCCGCTCGGACTTCCCCAACCAGGTCAACAACGTCTCGGGCTTCCCGTTCATCTTCCGGGGCGCTCTGGATGTGGGCGCCAAAAAGATCAACGAGGAAATGAAGATGGCCGCGGCCAAGTCCCTGGCCGCCCTGGCCAAGGAGCCGGTGCCGGCCGAGGTCCTGGCCATGTACGGCGTCAAGGAGCTCTCCTTCGGCATTGACTACATCATTCCCAAGGCCCTCGATTTCCGCATGCTGGAATGGGAGGCCCCGGCCGTGGCCAAGGCGGCCATGGACACGGGCGTGGCCAAGACGGCCATTGATCTGGAACAGTACAAAAAGGACCTGCGCGCGCGCATCGATGCCTCCCACAAGCGCATCGAGGCTTACGTGGCCACCTACAAGTACGATTTCTAACCCGCCTGCGCGGCCCCTTTCGACCCGGGAACGGTCTTGCGCCGTTCCCGGTTTTTTTTACGCAACAACGGGGCTCAAACGCCCTTTGCCCGCCCGGACAGGGTCTGTTCCAGAATCCGTTCCAGCTCGTCCATGTCCACGGGCTTGCTCACATAGCCGTCCATGCCGGCGGCCAGAAACTTTTCCCGGTCCCCGGCCATGGCGTAGGCGGTCATGGCGATGATCGGCACGGCCGCCTTGGGGCCGAACTGCGTTCCCTGGCGGATGGCCCGGGTGGCGGCCACCCCGTCCATGACCGGCATCTGCACGTCCATGAGGATGCAGTCGTACTCCGCCTGGGCCAGCAGGGCCAGGACCCGCGTTCCGTCCTCGGCCACGTCCACCTGGTAGCCGGCCTTTTCCAGCATCCGCCGAAAGGACAGCATGCTGACCGCATCGTCCTCGGCCAGAAGCAGCCGCAGCCCGGTCCGGACCGGCTTCGGGGCGGCCTGGGGCGGGAGGGGCGGGGCCAGGCTTTCCACCCGGCGCAGGGGCAGGGATACGTACATGGCGGTGCCCAGGCCCTCTTCGCTTTGCACGGCGATTTCCCCGTGCATGAGCGCCACCAGCCGCCGGACAATGGACAGTCCGAGCCCGGCCCCGCCGAACCGGCGCACGTACGTGCCCTCCACCTGGCCGAACGGCTCGAAAACGGCGCCCAACCGGTCGTCGGGAATGCCCACCCCGGTGTCGGACACCGAAAACAGCACCCGAAAGGCGGCGTCATGGGCCAGGGAGGCCGGGCTTATGTCCACCGTCACCCGACCCTGGTCCGTGAATTTGACCGCATTGCCCACCAGGTTGAACAGGATCTGGCGCAACCGCGCCTCGTCGGCCAGGATTTTTCCGGGCATATCGCCGCTGATGCGAACGGTCAGCCCGATCCCCTTCTCCCGGGCCGGCAGGGAAAACAGGTCCAGGACGGCGTCCTTGAGGTCCGCCGGAGCCAGGGGGGCCTCCCGGATGGCCAGCTTGCCGGATTCGACCAGGGAGAGGTCCAGGATGTCGGAGAGCAGGCGCAGCAGGCGCTTGGAGGACTTGACCGCATTGACGGTGTATTCCGCCTGCTCCTCGTCCAGGGACGTGGTCTGCATGAGCTGGAGCATGCCGAGCACGCCGTTTAGGGGGGTGCGGATTTCATGGCTCATGTTGGCCAGAAACTCGGATTTGGCCAGATTGGCCGCCTCGGCCGCCCCCTTGGCCTCGTGCAGCCGCCGTTCGGCCCGCAGGCGCTCGATGATCTGAGCGCAGGCGTCCACCAGGGGCTGCACGAAGGCAATGAGCGCATCGTCATAGCCGCCGGGGCGGTTGGCCAGGCCGATGCTGCCCAGGCATTCCCGGCCATGCCGCAGGGGCAGGCCGAGAAACACGTCCGGGGCATCGACCCTGACCGGCTGGCCGGCGGCCATGGTCGTTGCGGCCAGCCCGTCCATGGCGTAAGTCCGCATGCCTTCCGGCATGTGCCGGGCGTAATGGAGCCGGGTGGCTGCATCCCAGGACGTGTCGGACAGGGCCAGGCATTGCTGGTGGGTCCGGCCCGACTCGTCGCTGCGCAGCTTGGCGATAAAGCCTCGCGAACTGCCGGTCAGGCGCAGGAGCTCGTCCAGGGCAATGCCGGCTATTTCCTCCAGGGACTTATTGGCGATGTAGGCGCCCCGCACCCGGGTGATGGCGGCCGCCAGCCCGGCCTGGCGTCGCTTTTCCTCTTCGGCCTGCTTGCGGTCGCCGATGTCCCGGGCAAAGACCAGGCTGCCCGGCTGCCCCTGGAAGTCGAAGGGCGCGGCCACGGCCTCCACGTCCACGCTCGTGCCGTCCTGGCGCAGGTACTTGAGTTCCACGCTGGGCAGGGCGATGCGCTTGGTATTGGTCGTCTCGATGCGCTGGGCCACCACCTGCCGCGAATCCGGATGCATATGGTCGACAATGCGTTCCCCGAGCAGTTCCTCGGCCCGCTCGATGCCGAAAAGCCGCAGGGCCGCCGGATTGAGGGAAGCGAACCGTCCCTGGCTCTGGATGATGATGGCGTCCGGCGCGCTGTCCACCACCTGGCGCAGGCGCTCCTCGCTTTTGCGCAGCGCCTCCTCGGCCCACTTGCGGTCGGTGATGTCCATGCCGTAGATGTTGGCATAGCCGCGCTCAGGCACCGGAGAGACGGCAAAGGCAATGGCCCGGTCCGCGACCTGGGCCTCGAAATTCGCGATCTCCCCGCACGCCAGGGCGGCCTCGACCATGGTTCGGTAGGACTCGGGAAACGGCTTGCCCACGCCGCTGCCCAGGGCTTCAAGGAACGGGCCGCTGGCCTTGTTGGCATGCACCACGGTCATGTCCCGGTTCACCCGCAGGATCGGACTGGGGCTTTCGCTGGGAAACCGGGCCATGTCCAGCATGGCTTCCTCGGTCTTTTTGCGCTCCGAGATATCCAGGGCGTAGGCCACCCGGGAGACCGGCCGGCCGGCGGCGTCGCGCAGCACGGTCACTTCCACCAGCACCGGCAGACGGCTGCCGTCCTTGCGCAGGTGCTCGGTTTCCAGCAGGCCGTGGCCGGCGGCGTCGAACCCCCTGATGCCCTCCTTGATCTTCTCCCGCGCTTCGGGCGGAAAAAGGATCATGAGCGAACGCCCGGCCAGTTCCTCGGGCGTGTATCCCCGCTCCCGGGCAAAGGCCCGGTTGACTTCCAGAAACGTGTTGTCCGCCACATTGATGAGGGCCAGGCCGAAATCCGAGGCCTCGAAGACGCGGTCCCAGCGCCGGGCCCGGACTTCCAGGCGCTTGCGCTCGGTGATGTCGTTGTTGGCCTCCAGGATGGAAACCGGCCGGCCGGCGGCGTTGCGGTTGAGCACCCATTGGCTGGCCACGATGATTTCACGGCCGTCCTTGGCCTGATGGCGCAGCTCTCCGTGCCACCGCCCTTTTTTGAACAGCGCATCGAGAATGGCTTCGTGGGGCTCGGGGAAGACGGTTTTCAACAGCGCGGACGCCTCCTGGCCCAGGGCCTCGTCCCTGCTCCAGCCGTAAAGCGCTTCGCTGCCGGCATTCCAGAAGGTGATGCGGTTGTCCAGGCCGTGGACAAAGACCGTGGTCAGATCCAGGAGCCGGGCCTTTTCCCGCAGCTCTTCGGTGCGCTGGTCGACCAGGGCTTCGAGGTCCTCGTTGCTGCGCTTGAGGACGGCCTCGGCCTTTTTGAGCTCCGTCACTTCGGCAAAGGTGAGGACCACGCCTTCCACGTTTCCGGTGGGGGCGCGGTAGGGATAGGCGCGCTGCAAAAACCAGTCGCCGCCGGCCGTGGCCAGATCCCGTTCCACGATGCCGCCGTCGGCCAGCACGCGCGTACAGTCGGCAATGAGGTGGTCGGCGTCGAACGTCGTTTTGATCTGCTCGATGTTCCTGCCCTGGTCCGTGGGGACCAGATGGAACAGGGCCGAGGCGGCCGGGGTGAAGCGCACCACGCTCAAGGACTGGTCCAGGACCACGGTGGCCAGGTTGGTGGCGGCCAGCAGGTTTTCCACAAAGGCCTGGGATTTGGCCACCTCCTCCATGCGGGCCTGGAGTTCGGCGTTGAGCGTCGTCAATTCCTCGTTTAAGGCCTGAAGCTCCTCCCGGGAGGCCTCCATCTCCTCGTTGGAGGACTGGAGCTCCTCGTTCATGCTGAGGAGTTCCTCGTTGGAGGCCTTGAGCTCCTCATTTAAGGTCTCGTGCGTTTCCACGGCCCGCTGGAGCTGGTCGTTGGCCCGCTCCAGCTCGGTTTCGTAGCGGCTGATGAGCTCGCTTTCCTGGACGTCCTGCCCCCCCGGCGCCTCTTGCCCGCCCGCAGGGGCCGCCGCCTTCTCGAAAACGACCATTAGGAAGGCCACGCTTCCATCCGTATCCACAACCGGCGCGGCAACCAGGTTCAGCCGCTCCCGCCCGGTCCGGTCCAGGCGGATGTTCTCGGCCACGTTCTCCTTCTTGTCGGCCAGCGCGGCCTCCATGGCCGCGCGCAGGTAGGGGCGCAGGGACTTGCGGGCCAGCTTGTGGATGGACAGGCTCGGCGCGCCCTCGGGCAGCTCCAGATAGGGCTTGGTGTCGCCCAGAAGCCGCAGGACCTGGCCGTTTGTGTCCAGAAGCGCGGCCGGATGGCCGTAGCGGCGCAGCAGCACGCTTTCGGCCACGCCCTCGGGGTCCGAATGGCCGGTGGCAGGGCGTTGGCCCAGCAGCCCCAGGTCGAACCGGGCCGGCCGGGCATGGCGGGCCGGCAGGTCGAACTGGCCGGCGGCCGTGCCTTTTCTGCGGAAAAGCCGCCATTTCTTGTCCACGACCTCGAACAGGTCCGCGTGCTCGCCGATGGTTTCCGCCGGCCCCAGCAGCAGATAGCCCCCGGGCCGCAGGGCGTGGGAAAAAAGCGACACCACCTTGGCCTGGATGTCGGGGTTGAGGTAGATGAGGAAGTTGCGGCACACGATCAGGTCCATGCTCAGAAAGGGCGGGTCCCGCAGCAGGTCGTGGCAGGCAAAGACGATGTCTTCGCGCAGGCCCGGCAGCACGGTGCAGGATTCCTCGTCGCCCCGGAAATGGGTCCGCAGGCGCTCGGCCCCGATTTCCCCGGCCACCCGCGCCGGATAGACCCCCTTGCGGGCCACCTCCAGGGCCCCGGGATCGATGTCCGTGGCGAATATCTTGACCGGACGCCGGGACTTGGCCCGACGCCGGCACTCGTCCTGGAGCATGGCCACGGAATAGGCTTCCTCGCCCGTGGAGCAGCAGGCCACCCAGGTCCGGACGGCTTCTTCCGCGGCGGCATGGCGAAAGATGGTTGGCAGGACCGTCTCGGCCAGGACGGCAAAGGCCGCCGCATCCCGGAAAAAGCTGGTGACGCCGATGAGCAGGTCCTGGAAGAGGCGGGTCAGCTCCTCGGGAGCGTGCTCCAGGCCGGCGGCGTACTCGGCCATGCTCTCCACGCCGGTCAGGAGCATGCGCTTGTAGGTGCGCCGAATGAGCGTGCTGCGCTTGTATCCGGACAAGTCATGGCCGGTATGTTCCAGCAGGGCGGCGATGATGCGCCGCAGGGCCGCCTCGACCTCGGGCGGCGGCGCATCCTCCAGGGGCCTTAGGCGCTCCTTGGCCAGGGAAGGCAAGGTCCTGGCCAGGTACGGACCGATGTCTTCCAGGGGCAACACCACGTCGGCCAGGCCCGTCTGCACGGCGCTGGCCGGCATGCCGTCGTGGCGTGCCGTTTTCGGGTCCTGGACAACGACCAGGCCGCCGGCGGCATGGATGTTTCGAAGGCCCAGGGAGCCGTCCGTGCCGGCCCCGGAAAGGATGACGCAGATCGCGCCCGCGCCCTGGTCCCTGGCCAGGGAGGACAGGAAGCAGTCGATGGGATGCGGGACGCGGATGTTGCTTGGCGCGGCCAGCTTCAGGACGCCGTCGGCAATGACCAGCTCACGGCCCGAGGGAAGGGTGTACAGCACGCCGGGCGCGACCGGATCGGCTTCGCCCACTTCCCGGACCGGCAGGGGGGAAATGGTGCGCAGCAACTCGGTCAGGTGGCTTTTGGCCGTGGGCAGGGTGTGGGTGACCACGACAAACGCGGCCTGGAGATGGGTCGGCAGTCCTCCCAGCAGGGCGGTCAGGGCCTCCAGGCCGCCGGCCGAGGTCCCGATGGCCACCACGGGAAACGAAAGACGCCCGCCGGTCGGACAGGCCGGGGCCTGGGGGGTGTCCGGGGCCGGTCCGTCCTGGGGCTCGGCCTGGCTGTCATGGGCCATGGGACGCTCCCAACGATAAAGGGTTGTCCGAACCGCGCCCTGGGGTCACGGCCACGGCACGAATCAAAAAAAGCCAGACTGTCCCTGGCCCCGACACAACAGGTGGCGTCGGGACTGACGCCTTGGATTTTAAAGGAAAATAGCACTGATGGCCAATGCGGGCAACAAAGCAATTGCGTTTCGAAAATCCAAGCCCTTGCGTCTGCCGCTCTTGCAGGCGCAAGAGACGCGGACAGGAAAGCCGCGACAATCTCCCGGCTCTCGTGTTAGCGTCATCCGGAAAACCTCATGGCGCGTGGAGCCCGTGTCCGGCCACGGCGTCCCGAGAGGTGCGGCATGGCGAAACCCAAGGCGATCTTCACCGAATTGTTGGCCCAGGCCGGGGTCATGGTCAACGGCCCTGCTCCCTGGGACATCCGCGTGCACGACGAGCGTTTGTACGCCCGGGCCCTGGCTCAGAAAAACCTCGGCCTGGGCGAAGGCTACATGGCCGGCTGGTGGGACTGCGACAGGATCGACGAATGCATCCATCGGCTTCTCAAAGCCGCGGCCCCGGGACGCGTGCGGGGCGGCGCGCGCCTGTTGTGCGCCCTGCTCCCGGCCCTGGCGCTCAATCTCCAGAGCCCGTCACGGGCGGCCGAGGCGGCCCGGCGGCATTATGACCTGGGAAATGACCTGTTTGCGGCCTTTTTGGACCCATACATGCAGTACAGCTGCGCCTGCTTCGAGGGCACGGCCGACCTGGCTAAGGCCCAAGAGCGCAAGATGCGGCTTGTATGCGACAAGCTCGACCTGCGCCCCGGACAGCGCCTGCTGGATATCGGCTGCGGCTTCGGCGGCCTGGCCCGGTTTGCGGCCGAGCAGTACGGCGCAAGCGTGGTCGGCATCAACATCTCCCGGGAACAGATTCGTTTTGCCCGGGAGTTTTGCGCGGGCTTGCCCGTGGAAATCCGGGAAAGCGACTACCGCGACCTGGACGAACGTTTCGACAAGATCGTGTCCGTGGGCATGTTCGAGCACGTGGGCCGAAAAAACCACGCGGCCTTCATGGAGATGGCGGCCCGGTGCCTGGCGCCTGGCGGCATTTTTCTCCTGCACACCATCGGCGTCAATGCCGCGGGCCGGGGCTGCGATCCCTGGATTTCGCGCTACATCTTTCCCGGCGGCGAACTCCCGGGCATCGACCAGATCGGCCGGGCGGCGGGGAGGTATTTCGTCATGGAGGACTGGCAGAACCTGGGGCCCCATTACGATCCCACGCTCTTAAGCTGGCTGCGAAACTTCCGAGCCGCCTGGCCAAAGCTGCGCGACCGGTACGGCGAGACCTTCCGCCGCATGTGGGAATACTATCTGCAATCCTGCGCCGGCGCGTTTCGGGCCCGGGACATCCAGGTGTGGCAGATCGTCTTTACCCACCCGGGAACAGACCAGCCCTGTTGCCGGCGATAAGGACCCCTGTCTTGGCAATCTCCCAGAAAGCCTTATTTTATTTTGATGTCGGAATGGCAGAGGAGGTGCGCCATGAAACATCTGTTTGCGATACTTGTTCTGGCCAGCGCCCTGCTTTTCGGCGCCAGCCAGGCTTCGGCCATAACCTTCGGCGGACCGGGGTTTTATGTGCAGGTGCCCCCGTACGCCTATGTCGGGCCGCCGTATTATCCGCCCTATTACGGGCCACCCTATTACGGACCGCCCTACTACGGGCCGCCCTATTATCCCGCTTACCGGTACCCGTACGGGCCGCCCTACTATGGGCCAGGGGTCAGGGCCGTGCCGCCGCGGCATTATTACCATCGGCGGGTTCGGTAAACACGGTTCGGGAGCACGGCCGGACACGTCCGGTAGGGCGGATTCCGGGTTTCTCCCGTGCCGCGATACCGCAGGAATGAGGGGAGTGGTTTTATTCCCCTCTTTTCTTGTCACAAATGGCCCACAGTGGTAATACCCGGCCAGAGAACCGTCTCTGGAGGGTATGCGCCATGACGCCTTTTATCCGAACGTTTCTGCTGCTTGCCGTTTTCCTGGCCGCCTTGGTGTTTGAAAGCCAGGCCTTTGCCGCCCGCGTGTGCCCGCCGGGCACCCATTGGTCCCGAAGGTACCGGGTTTGCGTGACCAACCGACCCTACCGCCCCTACCCGCCCCACCGCCGCGTGTGTCCGCCGGGGTATCATTTTTCGCACTACTACCGCGTCTGCGTGCCGAACCGCTGACAGCCGGCGGGGCGTTTTCCGTTTCCGTCCGACCGCTGGGCCGCTGCCCAGGCTTTCGCCATGGCCGTGGCCCGGCGGTCTTTTCCCATTCCCCGGGTCTCGGCGAGTGGGGTGTCCGCAACATGCATGAATTGCAGCTTAGGCTCAGGCATTGAGAAGGAACTTACCGTGTATTTCGTCCAAGTCAAAATTGGAGGGGCTTTTTCTGGGCCGCATGATCAGGCTTGGCTTCAAAACCAAATGACCGGTATCAATACCAGAAAAAGCCCCATGGATGGCATGGCTTGACGCACGCCCAGCAGAGCGTCGCCAGAAACAGCTTTTGACGGAGCACTCGTGCAAAAAAATAACTCCTACCGATATGTTGCATCGGTAGGAGTTATCAGCAAAAGCGGTTTTACGGGGAACTCCATCCCCTTTTTTTAAATCTCCGCCATTTTCCCTTTAACGTCAACAACAAAATAGTACAACAAAATCAATTCATTATATCTTGTCTGCATGGCGCACGAGACGCAACACGGTTCGCCGCCCCTTAAGCGCCATGCCTTTCCGTCGACGTATCGCCTGTGACAGGGAACAGGCGCAGCCGGTCCATCCTCTCGGATGACGGTCTTGACGCCGCGGCCGTTCTCTTCCAAGTCTTCTCGCAATCAGGCCGGGCGGGTATTGCTGGTTCCGCTGACGCCCTCCCCGCGGCAGATGCGGAGAGCCCGCCGAAACCCTGAGGCCTTGTCGTTTCACCGCAGCAAGACGCAACACGCTCGCCGAGCAACGGATGCACTAAACGCCCATGGCCCTGCCCCGAGACCTCCCTTGCGAAGCCATCATGGAATCCTTGGCCGATGGCGTCTTCACCGTGGACACGGACTGGAACATCACGTTTTTCAACCGGGCCGCCGGAAACGTGACCGGCATCGCCCCGGACGAGGCCCTGGGCCGCAAGTGCTGGGAAGTGTTCCATTCGAGCCTGTGCGACGGGGCCTGCGCCCTGCGCTCCTGCATCGAAGGGGACAAGACCCTGTCCAATCAGGCGATTTTCATCGTGCGCCCGGACGGGACCAAGGTCCCGGTCAGCATCAGCGCCGCGCCGCTGCGCGACGCCTCGGGCCGCATTGTCGGCGGGGTGGAGACCTTCCGCGACATTTCGGACCTGGCCAGGCTGCGCAAGGAACTGGAAGGGGTGTACACCCTTGAGGACATCATCACCAAAAACAAGGCCATGGCCCGGACGCTCGACCTGCTGCCCAAAATCGCGGCCAGCGGATCGGCGGTCCTGCTTTTGGGCGAATCCGGCACGGGCAAGGAGCTCTTTGCCCGGGCCCTGCACAACTTGAGCCCGCGCCGGCAGGGGCCGTTCGTTGCGGTCAACTGCGGGGCCATTCCCGGGGAACTGCTGGAATCCGAGCTCTTCGGCCACGTCCGGGGAGCCTTCACCGACGCCAAGACCGACCGCAAGGGGCGGTTCGAGCTGGCCCGAGGCGGCACGCTCTTTCTGGACGAGGTGGGGGACATGCCCCTGGCCCTGCAGGTCAAGCTGCTGCGCGTGCTCCAGGAAAAGGTCTTCGAGCCCCTGGGTTCGGAAAAAAGCCTGCCGGCCGACGTCCGGATAGTGGCCGCCACCAACCGGGACCTTGCGGCCATGGCCGAGGCCGGGCAGTTCCGGCGGGACCTTTTCTATCGCCTGGGCGTGGCGCGCCTGGTTTTGCCGCCCCTGCGGGACCGGCCCGAGGACATTCCGCTTCTGGCCGCCGCGTTTATCGAGCGCTTCAACCTGCTCCAGGCCAAGGCCGTGACCGGCTTGTCCGATGCAGCCCTCAAGCGGCTTGTGCGCCACGACTATCCGGGCAATGTGCGCGAGCTGCAAAACATCCTGGAATACGCGTTCATCCTGCGCGGCGCGGGCCAGATCGGGCTGGAGGACCTGCCCGACTATCTGCGCCCCGCTTCGCAGGAGCCGGAGCAGCCGGCTGCCTCGGGCACCCTGCGCGCCATCAAATACCAGGCCGTCCAGGCCGTCCTGGCTCGAAATAGCGGCAAGCGCATGGCGGCCTGCCGGGAGCTGGGCATCACCAAGGATACGTTGCGCCGCATCCTGGCCCTCGGCCCCGGCCCCTCGCCCGAATAGCCGCCTTCTCCGCCAGGCCCCGAAGCTTTGGGCGCATTATTCGCCCTGTTTTGGGTTTTTCAAGGCCTGCCGGCCCGGGAAACCGGCCACTCTTCCCTGCCGCAGCGCTCTCCTTGGGCGTAAAAAACGCCCACATTATCCCTTTCAGGGATAATTTTTCGTCCAACCCTGCTCGCCCTTCTCTGCCAATCTGCTATAACAAGTTGAAATAAAAAATTTTATCTGAAACGGCATCAGCCATGCTTTAGGAAGCGCGAGGTTTCGCCATGCCTGATGTCCATGCACTCCGTACCCCGCGCCGCCGCAGCCCCCGCGTCTGCCTGGCCTGTCATGGCGAACGGCTGGCCACGCTCCTCGAAACCGCGTCCGCCTTCCGGCTGTACCGCCTCGAAGCCGAGGCCGACGTGGCCGAAGGGGTCTGGATCATGCCGGACGAGGGGCCAACCATGCTGGCATCGCTTCTGGTCCGGGCCGGCGTGGCCCTGCTGGTCTGCGGCGGCGCAACCTGCTGTTGCCTCAAGCACATGACGCGCCAAGGCCTGGCCGTGGCTCCGTGGATTGCCGGCGACGTGCCCACGGTGCTGGCCGCCTTGCGCCAAAACCGCCTGGAAACCCTGCTCGCCCCGGGCGCGCGCCCCGGCCGGGGCATGGCCCTGCGGGCCGGGTCCGGCAGACGCCATTTGGAGATCAAGGAATCATGAATCAAAGCGGACTGCGCGATTTGAACGAAGTAATGCAAGGCCGTCCCGCACCGTCGGGGCTCGATGGCGTCACGGCCGTGGTGGCCGTGCTCTCGGGCAAGGGCGGAGTGGGCAAGTCCACGGTGGCGGCCAACCTGGCCGCCGGCCTGGCCATGGAAGGCAAACGCACGGGCCTGCTCGACGTGGATGTCCACGGCCCGAGCATCCCCAGGCTCCTCAAGCTCGGCGGCTGCCGTCCGGGCATGTCCGAAAACAAGCTGCTGCCCGTGGAATGGCACTGGAATCTCGGCGTCATGTCCATCGGCTTTCTGCTCCCGGGCAAGGACGACGCCGTCATCTGGCGCGGGCCGGCCAAGGCCGGGGTCATCACCCAACTGGCCGAAGAGGTGGCCTGGGGCCAGCGCGACGTGCTGGTGGTGGACTGCCCGCCGGGCACGGGCGACGAGCCCTTGTCGGTGCTGCAGATTTTCGGCCCCAAGGCCCTGGCCCTTCTCGTCACTTCGCCCCAGGACGTGGCCGTGGACGACGTGCGCCGCTCCATCACCTTCTGCCGCCAGCTCGGCAACCCCATCCTCGGCATTGTGGAAAACCTAAGCGGCTTTGCCTGCCCATCCTGCGGCGCGGTCCACCACATCTTCAGCAACGGCGGCGGCGAACGCCTGGCCCAGGAAACGAACGTCCCCTTCCTGGGCCGCATCCCCATTGACCCGGAAGTGGCCCGCTCGGGCGACGACGGCGACGTGTACCTGGCCGTGGCCGGCAAAAGCCCGGCCGCCGTGGCCTTCAAATCCGTGATCGCCCGGGTGTGCGCGTCCCTGGAGACGCCGCCGGCCCAAACCAGCCGAGGATGACCCCATGACCGACGCCATGCCGCAAGATCCCCTGGCCATGGTCCTGGAGGTGTTCGAACAGGAGCAGGCAGCCGAGCTCATCGCCCGGTTCGGCGAAAAGGGCTTTCGCATCTGGCGCGACGCGCCGCAGCGGCAGCGTTTGTCCGATCCCACGAGCGTGGGCACGGTCAAGGGCTCCTGCGGCGACACCATCTCCATCGCCCTTTCCATCGAAGGCGAAACCATCACGGCCGCGGATTTCGACACCGACGGCTGCGCGTCGAGCCAGATCGCCGCCGCCACGGCCACGGCCCTGGCCTTGGGCAAGACCCTGGACGAGGCCGTGGACATCGACGAACAGGCCATTGTGGCGGCTGTGGGCCGTTTCCCGGAAGAGGACCGGCACTGCGCCTATCTGGCCGCGGCGGCCGTGCGCGAGGCCGTGCACCGTTGGATGATCCGGAGCGGCGTCTTGGCGGTTGCGGAAAACAACCAGGCCCTTGGCGGCCGAGAGGCCTGAGGCCTTCCCAAAGGAGGATACCGTGAACGAGGTTATTGCCATAAGCAGCGACGGCCCCACCCTTGGCGACGCCGTTGATCCCCGCTTCGGCCGGGCCGCCGGGTTCGTGATCGTGGATGCTTCGGGAGCCCTGCGCTACCTGGACAACGGCGGTTCCCAGGCCATGGCCCATGGCGCGGGCATTGACGCGGCCCGGCGCATCGCCGCCGCCGGCGCGAATGTGCTCCTCTCCGGCGTGGTCGGCCCCAAGGCTGCGGCGGCCCTGGCCGCCGCGGGCGTGGCCGTGGTCGAGGGCATGGACGGCATGACCGTGGGCCAGGCCCTGGCCAGGTACCGGGCCGGCCGGGGAGCGTAAGGGCATGATCGCGGCCATCGCCAGCGGCAAGGGCGGCACGGGCAAGACCACGGTTTCGGCCGCCCTGGCCTCGGTCTGGACCCAGGCCCTGGGACGCCCTGTCCTGGCCGTGGACCTGGACGTGGAGGAACCCAACCTGCACCTGTTTTTGCGGCCGCGCATCGGGCGCAGCCGGGTTGTTGGCCTGGAAATCCCGGTCATCGACGAGGCGCTGTGCACGCGGTGCGGGAAGTGCCGCGACCTGTGCCAGTTCGGCGCCATCACCATCCTCGGCGACAGTCCCACGGTTTTTCCCGAGATGTGTCATGGCTGCGGCGGCTGCCTGGCCGTGTGCCCCACCGGGGCCATTGCCGCCGGTTCCCGGGAGCTTGGCCGCATCGAGGAAGGAGCGGCCGACGATATCGGCTTTCTCGCCGGCCGACTGCGGGTTGGGGAAGCCATGAGCCCGCCGCTGATCCGGGCCGTGGCCCGCCGGTTCGCCGCCACGGGCGCGGATGGCCCGAAAGACGCCGCTGCCGACGTCCTGCTGGACGCCCCGCCCGGCGTCAGTTGCCCGGCCGTGGCCGCCGTGGCCGAGGCCGATTGCATCGTGCTCGTGGCCGAACCGACCCCGTTCGGTGTCCACGATTTTCGCCTGGCGGTCGAAGCCTTTGCCCCGCTGGGCAAGCCCATGGGCCTGGTGGTCAACCGGGCCGGGGCCGGCTCGGATGAGCTTTTCGGATGCTGCCGCCAGGCCGGGCTTCCCCTCCTGGCTGCCATTCCCGATGACCGGGCCGTGGCCGAAGCCTATGCCCGGGGGGAGCTGCTGGCCCATGTGAACGCCACGTACCGCGGCCTGTGCCTGGGGCTGGCCCAAGCCGTGGCCCGGCTCGCCGGGGAGGCCCGCCATGCGTGAGATCGTGGTCCTAAGCGGCAAGGGCGGGGCCGGCAAGACATCGCTGACCGCCGCTTTCGCGGCCCTGGCCAAGGATACCGTCGTCTGCGACCTGGATGTGGACGCGCCGGATTTGCACATCCTGCTCGATCCGAAAAATACGGCCAGCCAGGATTTCGTTTCCGGCCATCTGGCCCAGATCGATCCCGCCGCCTGCGACGGCTGCGGCGCGTGCCGGGAAATCTGCCGGTTTGACGCGGTCCAAGCCCTTGCGGACGGCGCCTGGCGCATCGATCCGCACCGGTGCGAGGGGTGCAAAACCTGCGTGGTCCTGTGCCCCAGACAGGCCATTGCCTTTCTGCCCCGCACCTGCGGCTACCACGCCGTTTCCGACACCCGGTTCGGACGGCTTGTCCACGCCCGGCTCGAACCCGGGGCGGAAAATTCCGGCCGGCTGGTGACGCTTCTGAAGAACAAGGCTCGGCAACTGGCCAGACAGGAAGGCCTGGAGCGCATCCTGTGCGACGGAGCGCCCGGCATCGCCTGTCCGGTGATCAGCTCCCTGTCCGGCGCCGCCCTAGCCGTGCTCGTCACGGAACCCACGCCTTCCGGCGCCCATGACCTCAGGCGCGTGGCCGACCTGTGCCGGCACTTCCGCCTGCCTGCCGCGGTCATCATCAACAAGGCCGACCTCAACCGGCAAGAGGCGGCCCGCATCGAGGCCTATTGCAGCGAACAGGGATACCCCCTGCTCGGCCGCCTGCCGCACCACCCGGACGTGACCAGGGCCATGGTGGCCAAAAAAACACTGCCCGAATACGGCGGCCCCCTGGCCGAGCCCCTGGCCGGCATCTGGGAGGCCATCGACAAACTGGCCGGCCGGCACGCCCGGCCCGAATAAAAAGGAACAAGCTCATGGACAACTATCGCATCGCCATCCCCTCGACCCAGCCCGGCGGCCTGGAAAGCGCCCTTGGCGAACACTTCGGGCACTGCGACTGCTACACCGTGGTGGATGTGGCAGGCGGCCGGGTCGTTCAGGTCGGCGTCTTGCCAAGCGTCCCCCATGTCCAGGGCGGCTGCATGGCCCCGGTCAACCATCTGTCCCAAAACGGCGTCAACGTGCTTCTGTCCGGCGGCATGGGCATGCGGCCGCTCATGGGCTTCACCCAGGTCGGCATCCAGGTCTTCCACGGCGGCCAGTCCGCCTCGGTCAGGGAGGCGGTGGATGCCTACCTGGCCGGAAGCCTGCTTCCCTTTTCGCCGCAAAACACCTGCGGCGGCGGCATGGGATAGGCCACCATGCGCATACTCATTGCCACCGGCAGGCCGGCCGACTTTGCCGATTTCCTGGCCGCCCTGGCCGAGGCCGGAGCCCAGACGCACCTGGCCCCCACGGCCCGGGCCGCCCTGAAGCAAGCCCAGGCCCAGCCGCCCAGCCTGGTCGTGGCCGATGAAAACCTGGCCGACGGCGACCCGTTCGCCTTCGTGGCCAGGCTCATGCGGCAAAATGCCGCCATCGCCACCGCCGTGGTGACGCGGCTTTCGCCCGAAGCCTTTCACCAGGCCGGCGAAGGGCTGGGCATCCTGGCCAGCCTGCCGCCAATTCCCACGGCCCAAGACGCCCGGGCGCTCCTGACGGCCCTGGCGGCCCTGGGTCATGCGGGCGGCGCTCCCAACGCCGGTCTCGGGCAATCGGCCCGCGGCAAGGCGTAACAGGATCGAAACCATCAACTCAAAGGAGGCTTCCTATGCCACGCGGTGATGGAACAGGCCCCAATGGAAGGGGCTCCGGCACGGGACGGGCCATGGGCTATTGCTCGGGCTCGGACGCGCCCGG
>CAZBER010000003.1:40888-62079 GCA_964490985.1 uncultured Desulfovibrionaceae bacterium
CCTTGTGCTCGGCATCCGGTTTCTGGTCCGTGATCGGGACCCCGGGCCGGGGCGGCTTTGGCGGCGCCTGGCGTCAGGACATCCCGGGAGAATCGGACACAACGGATAGGGAACGGCAAAACCTGCAACAGCAGGCCAAGGCCCTGGAGTCCTCCCTGGAGGATATCAAGGCGCGCCTGGCCAGGCTGGAAAACGAAACGCCCCGGGAATGACGGCGTGCGGCCATGACGCGGGGCTTCCCACCGCCCGGGCCGGGCGGTGGGAAGCCCCGCCCTTTCAATTGAAATCGCCTTATTGACGATGTTGGGGCATGCGTCCGGCCTTCGGCATCACGCCCAATGCCGCCACGACCGCCGCCAGGGCGACTGAGCCGCCCAGCAGGAACGGAGCCTTCGGGCCAACGATATCCCAAAGCAATCCCGCCACCAGACTGCCGGCCAGAGCCATGCCTCCGATGGCCATCTGAAAGATGCCCATGGCCGTGCCCTTCTTCTCCTCGGGTATGTTGTCCCGGATAAGCGCCCGCCCGACGCCATCCGTCAGGCCCATGAACAGGCCATAAAGCGGAAAGAGCCACCAGACCGCCTCCCTATCGGCCAGGGCGAAGCCAAAGTACACCGCGGCGTACAGGGTCCAACCGACGATCACCATCAGCCAGCGGCCGAACCGGTCGCTCAGGGCGCCCAGGGGGTACGCGCTTACGGCATAGACCAAGTTGAAGAGCGTGTAGGCCAGGATGGACTGGACGTCGGAAAGGCCAAGGTTTTTGGCCCGCAAGATGAGAAATGTGTCGCTGGAGTTGGCGAACGCAAAGAGCATGAGCAGTCCCAGGGTCATCCAGTAAGCCTTGGACAGCCCCGACCATGGCTTTCCAGCCGGCGATGCGCACGATTCCCCGGCCGAGGCACCGCTTCGCCCGGATGGAGCCGCTTCGCGCAATTTGAAAGTGAGCCAAACCGCCGCCACGCCGGGCACGGCCGCAACAAGGAAGATGGTCCGGTACTGGCCGGGCAGCAAGGCCAGAAGACCCATGGCGACGAGCACACCCACAAAGGCTCCGCCCGTATCCATCATCCGGTGAAAGCCGTAGGCTCGTCCCCCGTAAGCAGGTTCCACGGCGTCGGCGATGAAGGCATCCCGGGCCGTGGTGCGCAGCCCCTTGCCGAGACGGTCCACGGCCCGGGCCAAAAAAGCCATCGGCCAGGCAAACGCCAAGGCCATGAGCGGCTTGGACAGCGCTCCCAGGCCATACCCCCAGCGGATGTAGGGAACGCGACGACCCAGTTTGTCGCAGTGCCAGCCGGAAAGTCCCTTCATGATGCACACAATGGCCTCAGCCATCCCCTCGATGGCGCCAAGCACGGCAACCGGGGCTCCCAGCGCTGCGGTCAAAAAAAGCGGTACCACGGGGTAAAGCATTTCCGATGCCACGTCCGTGAAGAAGCTGATCCAGCCAAGCTGTATGACGGGCCGAGGAAGACTGTGACGGCGTGAAGTGACGTTGTTCATGGCCGATCCTTTACTGCGCTCCCACAAGGCAGGACATGAGTTTATAGAGGAAAAACGAGACGATCCCGGCCACAAAGGGCGTAAAGAACCAGGAGAAGACGATCTCGGCCAAGGCCTTGCGGTTGAGGGTGGCGATGCCGCGCGCTCCGCCCGCGCCGGCCACGCCGCCGATAAGCGCCTGGTTCATCGAGGTCGGATAGCCCAGGGAGGCGGCCAGGTGAGCGGTAATGCTCTGCCCGAGCTTGGCCCCGACACCCATATTGAGGTCGAGTTGCACGATCCCCTTGCCGACTTTTTCGAGAATCGGCTTGCCCCAGGTCAGCGCGCCGATGGCCATGACGATGCCGCCGATAAACCCGGCCTTCATGGGGGCCATGAGCTTGAGGCCGAAAAAAACGCCGACCGCGTTGCCGGTGTTGTTGGCGCCCAGGGTGTAGGCCGCATAGCAGCAGGCGGCCAGCAGGCCCCATTGCAGGCCTTTGGTTCCCCGGGCCGAACAGTTCCGCATCACGCCATCGGTCAATTTGG
Source organism: uncultured Desulfovibrionaceae bacterium (assembly GCA_964490985.1). Lineage (GTDB taxonomy): Bacteria > Desulfobacterota > Desulfovibrionia > Desulfovibrionales > Desulfovibrionaceae > Solidesulfovibrio. The sequence goes on from CAZBER010000003.1 coordinate 42,926, forward strand.
TCAGCACGAAGCCGAGCAGGGCGCTGAGAATAGGCGTCCCGATCCAGGTGACGAAAAGGAACAGGATCGTGGTCTTCCAAAAGACCGGCGCGCCCATGGCCAGGGCCGCGCCCACCACCGAGAAACAGGCGAGCTGCGAGGTCGACACCGGCCACTGCATCCAGGTGTTGGCGGCGGTCACCAAGGCGGCCGTAAACATCATGACCATGGCTCCCAGCGGGGTCATGTCCTGGCCCCGGATGATGCCCTCGCCCACGGTCTTGACCACATTGTGGCTCTCGAAGGTGGCCCCGAGAATGACAAAAAAGGCTATGAGAAGACAGGCGGTTCTTGGTTTCTTGATGACTCCCAAACCATAGGCCATGCCCATGGTCGCCCCGGTGTAGTGGGAGCCGATCGTCCAGCCGAAAAACAGTCCGGAAAGGACCATGCCCACGACGAGAAAGGTTTCCATTACAAAATTCTCCTGAAAAAATTTCAGAATATTAGTAATAATTATTACAAATAAACTTTCTTCGTCAAGGTCGGCATAGGGACAAAACGTCTGCGCCCATTTCATATTTATGTATTTATTTTAGATAGATACCATGGAAAAACCTTAACTGCCCCAATTTTTTTTGCACGTATCGAGTTAAATGCCCTTCTGTTTATGGCGCCACGCTGACAAAATTTGTGGCGGCAATTTTATTGTGGACACAAGACACAAGGGAGGCCGGATTCCTCGCCTGGCTGGCGTCGTTGCCGGCCGGGTTGACGGTCTCTTCCCGGCGTGGCAAGCGGATCGATATTGAGCATCGCTATTGCCAGGGAGCGCACCACGTGAAGATCATTGTTCTTTCCTACAGCCTGCCCACCAAACCTTCCAAGGCCCGGCTTCATGTTTGGCGACAGCTCAAGAAGATCGGCGCGGTCAATGTGGAATCGATGTGGGTTGTTCCCTACTCCAAGGACAAGCTGGCCGAGCTGCAAAACTTGGTGAAAGACATTGAACGCTTCAATGGCACAGGAATGATTCTTCAGGGAAAGCCGGCGGAATCCCGGGACGCAGAGCGGATCAAGGCGGCCCTGAGTGAATCGAGCAACGAAGAGTTTACGGAACTCGCCGGCGTGTGCGACAAGTTCCTGGAAGAGATCGAATCGGAGATCGCCAAAGAAAATTTCATCTTCGCCGAGGTGGAGGAAAACGAGGAAGAGCTGGAAAAGATCAAGAAATGGTATGAGAAAATTCTTAAACGAAGCGTCTATGAGAGTCCGCTTCGGAAAGACGTACTGGAAAAAATCAAACGCTGCGACTCGGCCTTTGACCAATTCTCCAGGCTGGTCTTTGACCGTATCCATCACTCCAGAAAGGGATGAGCGGAACTCCAGGCGCGCGGCATGCAGGTCTTCAGGCTCTGAACCTCCCTCTGTCCGTCTGACAGAGGGAGGTTTGGACCTGAAATCATTTCAAGACGCATTCGAGGAGCGCCTGCGCAGGCTCATAGGCAAGGCAATCTTTCCCTTTGGACTTGTTGATGCTGATCACGCCGAGCTCGGGAATTTCCACGCTGTCGCCATTTTCCAGAGCCCGGACAGGGACGGAGAATACGATATCCACGATCTCCTCCGCCAACGCGTCGCTGTTGATGTGGTCCGGAAGTGCATCGCGGAGCGCATTGATGTAGGTTTGTTTTTTGATCATTGTGCAGCTCTCCTTTTTGATTGTTTACTCCCTGGACTCTTCGGCAAATATTTGTTTATACAAATCATTTCCATAACTTGTCTGCAACGGCTCGCCTTCGTGCAATTTAAACGTTCTGCTGCCATCTTCATGCCGTTCGGCGCGCAGGAAAATATGGCCAGGATCTGGCTTTTCATAGAAGTTGTGCGCAAATTCAAATAAATGTGTGACAAAGAAAATTTTAATATTGCACGCAAGCAATGCCGAGACGATCTGCCGCGCTATCTCAGAGCCTTCCCTGGAGTTCGTTGCGGCAAATGATTCATTGAATAGAATCATGGAGTCTGTATCAATACTATCTACAATACCGCTCGTCCTCCCGAGTTCCTCATCCAGTTTTCCACTGGTCATTGTATCATCCTCTTCACGTTTATAATGCGTAAAGATTCTCGAACACAGGTTGGCACAAAATGATTTGGCCGGAACAAACATTCCGCATTGCATCATGAGTTGCGCCACGCCTATGCTTCGCAAAAAAGTCGTCTTCCCTCCCTGATTGCTTCCTGTAATAATAAAAAATTGTTTCTTATCAGCGTTGAGATCATTATCAACGATTGCCTGACCAAGGATTAAAGAAAGGCATACATCATACAGTCCAGTACACGAATGCCGACGCTCCCTTGAAGCGGCTGGAACCGGAAAGCACGTTGCTGCTCCCAGCTGCGTCAGCCGTTCGTGCAAGTTCAGGCACCCTATGTAAAACGCCAATTCCATTCTTAACAACGAAAAGAAACCCAATATGTTATCTACGGATTGAGCCAGGGCATTGGCAACGCGGTTGATTCCGCGATCTCGTAATTCCGACAGGGCTCTGGCTCCGGGTTCGTCTCTGTCAGCAATATGATAGGTATAAGTAGCATCTTTGTTGAATATGCCAGACACAATAGCCATTAACTTATTTCTCTTGCGAACATTTTGCTTATACAATACATAATCCGTACCTCTTCCATCCATTTTTAGTCGCAAACTCATTAATACGCCATAGGGAAATTTCAATTCGGCAAGATGGTCCTGAACCAGACTAAAAAATTCGTTATCAATCTCAATCTTGAGCATAGAAAAAAACGCGGTAAAACCTTCGGACTCAAACCTGTCGGCATGCGCATCCGCAATATTTTTTAGTTTTTCCAGAATAGTGACAAGCATTTGCAGCAGATCGACCGAACTACTGAGTATGGCGCGAGGATACGTGGTCCCAATCCCCCAAAACGTACTTTTTAACGTCTCGATCGCTTCCATGGAAATACCATAAATTTCAAATAGGATTTTTTTATTCTTTAGGCAGTCCTTGAGGATATCTTGTCGATACCGTATACTATCTAAATCGAGTTGCCTCGACGAGAGCATAACTCTTTTTATCACATCGAATAGAAAATGATCTCCCAGGGCCATGACCGTAAACAAGGTATTGAGCTCAAGGTCTTGAGTCAAATCATGTTCATTTGACAACAGAGTCTGGTTCAAATCAAAATTATGATCCCGAAACAAAAGAAAAGATTTCATTTCCCAATGCGCTCCATTATGTCGTCGAAGGTCAATTTATACTTCTTGGCTATCGATAGCGCATAGGAAATGCCGTCCGCAGGCATCCGCATCAGCTTATATGTGCGCAAGGTAGGAATGTCCCTGTCAACCGCACTGACCAGACTCACTGTTTTCTTGTCAAAAGAAGACAATTCAACAACAAAAGTGACAATAACGCATAACAAATCCAACATTGAAATCTTGGCGACGATCTTTTCACCCAACAACAACGCGTCGCTTAAAGTCGTTGAACTAAATATCTCGTTTATGATAACGATGCTATTTTGTGTCGATTCATATAGTATATTATGAATCCTGATTAAATCATCCTGAAGCTTTCCATGAAGGTTCTCAATGGTTTCTTTTTTTTCAAAATGCGTAAACATCCTGTCGAACATAAAAAGTTGCGCCTCGCGCCCCGGCACAGGGCACCCCAAGCTGGCCAGATGGTGCAACTGTCCGAAGGATCGCGCAAAGGTCGTCTTGCCGGACTGATTCGGACCAGACACGACAAAGATACGTTCTTCATCCCTGAGGTAAAAATCATTACAAACAACCTGCTTATCTGCAGCAATAAGCTTGCTGGCCAGCGCAATATCAAATCCTTCGTAATTATAGATATTTTTCGATTCACTGGAAACTTCCGGGTAACAAAACTTCAGTCCAGCCTCTTTACAAACTTTTATATATTCCAAATAGGAAATATAAAACTGCACTTCTCGATCAAAATTATCTATGGTATCATCGAAGAAGTTTTCATGCTTCCTAGAGAATGCTGCAACGGAATGAAATACATCCGGATAAAGGAGGGCCACGAATTCAAGTGTTTTTGCTTCAACATGATTCATAGTCATCTGATCGGAAAATTTCACGAGATATTCTTTTGTCGAATCTAGCTTAAATTTCACGAATGTCTCTTCAATAGCATCGCTGTAGTCAGGCTCCTCTTTATATTTTTGCACGGTAACGGCACTATCCTTTATGATCAGGAGATATTTTATTCGAGAAACCTCATTTCTGAGTCTTTTTTCTTCTTCACAAATTATCGTAAATTCATTGGATTCAGTATAGTTTTTCAGAAAATTTCGAAATGCATGTAGGCCATTTGATTGTATCTTTGCCTGATCCAACCCATTGAGGAGAGCCGTTACAGCCTTGCAGTATTCGTTCACCACTTCTATAAAGATGAGTTCTTTTTGCAGCTCATAATAAATCTTGTCTATATGAATGAGTTGGCTACGGATTGCCTGCATGCTGTTTGAAAATGACTGCATACCTACGAACAGGGCATCGGTTTCAATGTCTTGCATTATACTGTGGCGATATTTTATTATAGTGACATCCTTCACTGGAGTGTAAAATAGCGGTTTTAGCCTGTAATTTTCTTTCCCAAGCGTTATTGCCTCGACAATTGTATCTAGATGCAGATCATAAAAATATGACGGAGGCACAAGATATTCCATCGCATTGGCATCATATTTTTCGAATAAAATACTTTGAAAAATCATTTTACCAATCTCCATTTCTCTCAATCGACAAATCAATTTTCATATATTGTAACGATTACATACAATATCTCTATTCGGACGCTTCAATACATTGCTGAAAACCCCACCACGTTTCGGCAGTGGGGTTTTCATTTATACCATATCCTGTTAACGATGCGCATTCACATCCGGTGATCTATTGCCGCCTCCCCTGACGATACTATCGCGCAATGTCCCGAGCTGCACCAGAGTATCGGACAAGACCCCCATCAGCATGCGGACATTGCCACCAAAAAGACCGAAACCATTGTAATTGAGAACAGGAAGCGGCTTCTCGCCAATGCTGCCGCTTGACGTATCGATGAGCGCCGCCATGGATTCCACAGACGATTGTCTTTCGACGACTGACTGGAAATCATTCTGAACCGCTCGCAACAATTCGCTTACGGCATAAATAACGCCTTGTGCATGATAAAAGGGAGCGCGCACATTCCACAGGCGATTGCCATGCTTGAAAACGTCCCGCAGCCTTGTATATTCCGCACTGAGGATGGCGTTGATTTCATTGATAATATCCTCAAGCTGGTCAACGCGTGGGCTTAATTGTGCTATTTGCCCTTTCTCCAGCCGTTCATTAAACGAAATATAACGCTGCGCTCCATGCCAGAGGCGCTCTTTACTATCATCCTCATTGAATACCGACCAGGTCTCAGAGCTCCTATTGATGTCATCGGCGGCGCTCAACAATTCCGCTCCGGCAGGACTTTCTGCTCCGATGCGAAACAAGTGCGGGATATGCTGGCTCATGCGCCGCAAAACCAAGTGTTCCCCTTCCTGAAAAGCCTTCATATCCGTACGCACCCTTATCGGGGAGAACAGCGCGCTTGGAGCCCACCCTGTATTTATTTCTCGCTCAATAATATCGCTCATGGCCTGTATTATATAGCTTCCGCCTGACGGGAGTTCTTTTTTTTGAAGATATCGTGAATTCACTCCACCGGAAATTTGCCCGATGCCATAATAACACAACAACAGCCCGGCAGCTCCAAATATAAAATATCTTGCCATCTTGAAAAAAGATGTTTTGATTTTTGCCTCTTTTTTGACTTCCAATGCCATGATGTCACCTTCGTTCAACACACGATCATTCATTGGAAATAACATATAAGCCTCCATCGTATAAAAATGCCGTTACCCCGTGCCACTACCTGGACCGCTTAAAAAAAAAGACCGCGTCTGATGACGCGGTCTTCGTCAAAAAACTCCTACCGCTTGTGTCATCGGTAGGAGTCATCGGCTTCCACAAGCGGTTCAAGGGGGACCCCATCCCCTTTTGTATTTTCATACCCTATTTCAGGAAAAGATCAAGTGGGGTATCGCCGCCCTCTCTGCATCAGACAGGCCGCACTTCGGTTGTGCGGCTGGCCGGCGCGGCTTCGCCCCTGGCGCGCCCCTCCTGCACCATGAAACCTTCAGAAAACCATGGCCAGCAGGAAAATCCATTATAACTATACCTCAACATCCAACTCCCAGGGAAAACAAACCTCCCGTTCCCCAGCTGTATGAATGAGGGCGCGCATAGAGGCATCGCGTTCATCTTTGTTTTGGCTATGGCCACGCCGTGCATCGTATTTCAGTGCAAACGCTTGCATGTTATCGGAAATGGCGCTGAACTTCCGAGAAGCATGCGTCACTAACAATCGAACGGTTCCTCTTGCTGCAACAAAATCGATCAGCTGGCCAAGATGACGCAGGCATACTCCCTGGGCATACGCATACACCTTTCGGCCATGTTCTGTTTCGATAAATGCGGCCAATCGCTTCAGATAGTCTGTTTCGGACTCTTGTAGCAGTTGGCACAGCCGGCACCCCTTGGCGCTTTGCACAAGCTTTCGGACAGCGTCGCTGGAGGGAGTTTCCTCTGCCTCCGCTAAACGGGACAGGTCGGCCGATAAACGTTCCAGCAGAGGCGGATAGCCCTGGGAGAGGCCTTGCGGGGATGCGACGGCCGCCAATTGCCACGTATGCAGCGGGCAAAACCCCAGGGTAGAGGCATAAAGCCTCTGGGTTTGCTCCGCAACGGCCAGCGTGTACTGGAAACGTGCGAGAAAGCGGTGGGTGGCCCGGATCATATGGGCGCAGGCCGGGCATCCCCGCGTTGCGAGATCGCGATCGAAATCCGAAGCCGGCCCTGTGTCCTCCTGGTCCATGGATGCCGCAGGCGGCTCCATTGCCGCCAGTGATTCCGGCCAGGGAGCCGCCGGCCTGGCCGCCAGGGCCGGCGGGACCGGGGATGTCGTGGCTGCCCGGGCGGAAGGCGCTTGCAGCATTTCAGTCCTGATGGCCAGGAGCTTTCGTTCAATTTCCGCCAGAAAGGCCATTTCCTGGTTGAGCTCTTCCGGATCGAGCTCGCTTACCCGCCAATTTCCGTCCAAGCCTTTTACAAGCCGCTGCCCCATGAGCGCCCGGATGATGCGGTTTTCGATCGCGGCGGCGCGCTGTTCGACATCACTTGCCAAACGCGCGGTCGCGTCCTGCACTTCCTGCATCATGGCCGCGTAAAAAGCCGCCATGCGGGCGCCGATACGGGCGCTCATCTCCTTGGAGAGCCTTTTTCGCAGGCGCGACCTGTTGAGAAAGACAGGAAGATAGGCCAGCGCCAACGGAAGGTCGGGACGCCATGCGCCCATGGCCAAGTGCGGGGGAGCAAGCACCCAACCCAGGGACGGTTCGGACTGTTCTGCATCCGGCAAGGTTTCTGCCAATGCGCTGTCGAATATCGGAAGGGATGTTGCGGCAATTTTACGCAATTCCAGTTCAATGCGCACCCACTCTTTGCCAACGATGGCACGCAACTCGGGCTCAAGGCCTTCGATCAATTGCCTGGGCCAGGCATCAAGTTCTTTTTCCAGACGCGGCATGGCCGTCACAAGAGAGGCATCAACGACCATAAACGACAATTTCCAGGATGCACGTGAAAGGGCGGAATCAAGGGCGTTGGCCAAAGCCGAAGTTTCTTCGGCAACAAATGGGCCTATTGCCGCAGCAATACGCTCTTTTGTTCTTTGCATCAGGCTCTCGTGCAGTTCAGTAAAAAATTGCTTTCGCACCTGGCGCAAGGATTTGAAGTGATTTCCTAATGCTGACATTTTTTGCTGCATCACTTCATGCGATGTCTCCCGAGCCAATTTGAGAAGGCGCATTTGACGCGAGGCCTCGTGGGAAAGGCGAAGCGTCTTGTCCAGGATGGACACAAGAAAGGTATTGTTTTTTTCCTTTGAAAGGAAATCGGCCAAGGCCTCCTGCAAGGCCGGAAGGCCGCTTTGCTTGATCTCTTCCGGCTTTCCAGCCTTGGCTGCCGCCAAGGCCTGGGTCGAAGAGAGAGGGAAAAGACGTATGGCATCGGCTCCTGTTCGCTGTTTGAGGCCATGCCTGATGAAGTCCAGGATTTCTTGCTGTTGCGATGTGGTGACAAGATCGATCTTGTTGACAACAAAAAAAATCTTGCGCACATGCTCGCGGATGTTTTGGAGAAAATCGATCTCAGCCTGGGTCAGCGGCGTATCAACGCTGGTCACGAAGATCACGGCGTCGCTTTGAGGAATAAAAGCCTGGGTGGCTATGGTGTTGGCCTCGCTGGCCGAACCGATACCTGGCGTATCAACAAACTCCAGGCCTCTTTGCAAGAACGGCAAGGGCAACTTCAAGACAACCCTGGCCACTTTTTTTACATTACCCGGGTTTCCGTTTTCGGTTACGTAATCGGCAAGCTTTGCAATGGGTGCGTCTTGCGGGTAAGCGACATTTTCCTTAAAGAGCGTCAGACTCTCTCTTGGATCAAACTGCAAAACGGTAATCGCCGATGTTAACGGCAATACGCCCGTAGGCAAAACCTCCCTTCCGATAATGGCATTCATGAGAGAGCTTTTCCCGCGCTTGAATTGACCGACCACAGCCAGCGTGAAACGATCATCCACCAGTTTCGCCATCAGTTGACGGCATTGCTCTGATTCCCGCTCGCCGATATGCCTCCCCATGAACTCGCGCAATTTTCGGATTTCAACTGATATTTCCTGCTTTACACGCGCATACTGTTGCAACAGGGGCGAACCCTGCGAAATATCGTCAACATCCATTCCATCAGACCTTATTGAAAAGTACCGTTCCAAAGCATTGCCATCGATCTACCGGTTGATTGCAACAGGACGCATGGCAGCCATGAGAATTGTTCCTGCCAGACAAACGATCACTGCATAGCCAAAACCCCAAGTCGGGCTTACGGTTGTCCAGAGCAGGCCCACTATGAAGCTGGACACAAAGTCACCGATGCCGTTGACGACCCCTAAAACCCCATAGGCCGTCCCCGAGAGGCTTTCTTCCACATAGTCCCGGACAGCTATTCCTTCGACAGTATCTTCCCAAGCAATGAAAACGCCGCTTAGCATGAAAAAGACCGCGAACCACCATATGGAAGGAACAACAAAGGCGAATCCGAGAAATGTGATGACCGCAATTCCGTATCCTATTGCCAAATATCTGTTTCGATCGAAACGGCCACTCATGGCTCCAATAGGATATGAGGCTGCGGCATAGACAATGTTGCGTACAAGATAGAGCAACGTGACCACGCGTGACGCCTCAAGCATTCCCATCTGTGGCTCCAGAACCGTTGTGGCCCGAAGGATCATGAGCGTTGGCGCGAAATCGGCTATGCCGAAGACTCCGGCCCCGACCAGAAAGCGGCGATACGCCCGCGGCATGGCCCGGAGCGCGGCCATAAACCCCAGGGCATGGTTGGGGGGACGTCTTTTTTCTTTGACCAGCAACAGGGTGGCGACGGACAGGACGCCGGGGAGAAGGGTCACGAGAAAGATGATTCGGAAAGCCCCGCCCGGCGCTCCTGACAGGGAAGGAATCCAGCGCGCCACGGCCTCGACCGTGTCGGGACGCTTGGCCAGGACGCCGAGCAGCCAAAAGGCAATCAATGGCCCAAGCACAGCGCCGGCAGTATCGCCCATCCGGTGAAAGCCGAATGCCTTCCCCCGATCTTGGGGAGCCACGGATGCGGCCAGCATGGCGTCGCGCAACGGGCTGCGCACTCCCCGGCCAAGCCAGCTGACCACGCGCCCCACAAGAATCAGGGGCCAGGCAAAGGCGAAGGCAAAGATCGGCTTGCCCAAGGCCGTCAGGACGTACCCGATGGCGGTCCAGGTTTTCCGGTGGCCGATCTTGTCGCTGTGGTAGCCGGCCCCCAGCTTCACAAAACTCGACAGCGCGTCCGCAACGCCCTCAATGAAGCCGAGCACAACCGGCGAAGCGCCGATCACTTGCATGAATTGCGGCAAAACAGCCGTGGCCATTTCATGGCAACAGTCGCTCAAGAGGCTCGTCAAACCGAAAAGAAAGACATTTCGATTCAACCAACCCGTGGGAAGCGTTTGTACCTTTTTATCCATAGGATTTGCGAAAAGCACCTGTCGCGTACGGCCCGATAGCCGCAACCGCAATATCAGCCGGAAACAGCACGCCGCTGACGACTGCCCACCCAGATAAACAGAGGAACCGCCAACAATTGCGTCATGACACAAAACGCAATGGTCAATGCAAGCGAATGGTCATACAGATAACCGATCACTGCGCTTCCCAAAAACCAAAAGAGGCCATACCCCGCAGTGAACAGTCCAAAAGAAGACGCCCGCCGCTGCGAAGGGACCATGGGCGTCACGGCGGCCGGGATAATCGACTCATGCACGCCCATCCCCATGCCCCACACTGCCGCACCGAAGAGGGAAACAACAAACCCGCCCAGGAAAACAAGCGGGGCAAACAACGAAGCAACAACGGTCAATACGATCAAAACCTTGAAGCCGTAGCGGTCGAATAACCGTCCGAATACAAGAGACGAGCTTCCGCTGACGGCCATGGCCACGGCATACACGACGGGAATCATGTTGCCGGAGACGCTTTGCGTGCGGGTAAAATGGTAGGCCAGCAATGGATAATCGGCAAAACCGACGGCCACCAGGGCCGCCCCGGCAAGATAAACCCAAAAGACGCCGGACAACTTGGCGTCAGCCCCATTGCCCACTTCCTCTTGCTCCATGTCCTGGGGCGCTGGATAGAGAAAGCGGGCAATCATGACAAAGGCCAGATTGATCAGGGCAGGAACCAACAATACCGCGAAAGCGCGGTGGTAACTGCCGTGGCGCGCCAGCACCACAGCCATAATCAACGGGCCGCACAGGGCGCCGAGCTGATCGCAGGCCTCATGGATGCCGAAGGTCCAGCCGTAGCCGCCAATATGCCTGGCTGCATGCGAAAGCATGACGTCGCGCGGCGGGTTGCGAATGGCGCGGCCGACCCGCTCCAAAATGATGCACACGGCTGCCGTCTGCCAGCGCCCGGTGAGCGCCAACGCCGGAACGGACGCCATCTGCAGGACATACCCGAAAATCGTGATGGGCCAGAATCGCCCGGTAAAATCGGCGAGCCGTCCCGAGAAGAATCGAATTCCATACCCAAGCAATTCACCGAATTCCGTGACAGCGCCAACAATGAACGCTGTCGCCTGCAGGGACGCCAAATACGGCCCCAGCACACTTCGGGATGCTTCATGGGTGAAGTCCGCAAAAAAGCTGAGAGCGCCGATAAGCAAAACAAATCGCATTGCGGTTCGACTCATGGCGGAAGCATTCGTTTGCCTGGTCATATCGCTTCACCCGCACCGTATGCCGCTTTGGAGAGAATCAACAAAGGAGGTCTTGAGTTCCCCCGATTGACCCCGTCCTATGACCGCAACGTGGCCACGAGCCGCAAGGGGTGTGCAAACAGATCAAGGGCACAGAGAATATCCGTGGTCACGACATCCGCCGCCAGCAATGTTTCCGCAGCGGATCCCTCGCCGCCCACAATGGCGATGCCAAGCCGCGCCTGCTTGAGCATGCGCCTGTCGTTTCGTCCATTGCCGATGCAAACGGTCTTGTCCGGCCCCAGGGCGCGGACATGGGCTGCCTTGGCCTCGTCCTGCCCCTTTGGCGAGAGCACCGTCAGCTGGCAAGGAATCCCCGCAAGCTCGGCGGCAGCAGCGCCGAACGTATCAGCCGTCAGGACGTGCACCTGAAGGTGCACCGCAAGCCTGGTCAGATTTTCCGCGACGCCAGGAATCAAGAGCCCGTCCACGGCAAGGGTTCCGTTATAATCGAGAACAAGATGTTCAAGCGCCAAATTCCCGAACCCGGGTATATCGATGCTGATCATACGCACGTCCTCCGGAATTTTAAAAATCACCCCATGTGTTTCTCGGACAGAAAGACATCCGTCAGCAGGACAATCAACTCTTGCAGGAGCGGATCAAGATACTCGAACAGCCACTGCGGCGGTTCGCCATAGCCGCGTAGCCGCTTGGTCTCTATATTCATGAGATCGACCTGGAGAAACGCGCAACGCCCCCAGATCAAGCTGCTTACGTTTTGCCTTTCCGGCTCCAACCGCAAATCGCTTTTGATCGTGCTGAGAATTTTCCGTATTGCTTGAATGCGTTCTTGAAACAGTTCCTGTCTTTCCAAGGTCAAGTCATTTATTTCGTTATATAAAACAGATGCAATGTTCTGCTCTGCAGCTTGCCGCTCAAGCCTGGACAACTCTCGATCAAAAGAGCGCAGGGTCGTCTGAATCCTACTTTGAATCGTGGGAACAAGAAGGTGTAAATCGTCTTCAGTAGGCATTAAACCCCCTCAAGCACCATGGCCATGTTAACTGGGGTGAGCACCATTGCTTAAACCTTTCTTCCATGGCGAAACGACGCTCACCCCATTGCGACAATACCCTCTACTGAACGGACAACCCCTTATCCGGCAGACTGGCAAGCGGACGCATCAAATTCCTCCAATTCTTCCAGCGTGGCATCGGTCTCTTTGAGACTTTTGTGTATGCCTATTTCCCAATGTTCCACATGCTTATAAACGATGACTTTTTTCTGCAACAAATCGCCGTGCTTGCGGCAAAACCGCTCCAGTTGATCCCGATGGGAAATAAGTTCCACGCATAGGTTCAACCGGTCATTGGGCAATTCCAGCTTGTCGGATTGAATCTTGCCGTTGCCGCTGTAGCCATAATGCGTATGGTGCGCGACAGCATTGAGGATTCCATCTTCCTTGGCTGCGTCAATAATCTCTTGGTAGAGCGGCCGGGTGAACAGCTTCTTTATTTTATGCGAAGTCCGCTTGTCGGCGGGCGTCATATAGATGCGGACCTGACCAATTTCTTTTCCGGACACTCTGTACCGCTGCGGCATGGCTGTCTCTCCACGTTTAGATGGGTTGCTGCTTGTTTCCGTATCAACATTTATGGGCATAACGATACTCTCACCACTTTTTCTCATGACAGCATCATTTTCGTAGCCCAGTAGTCGCCGAACTGTATGTTTCGTGCTGAGATGCTTATTGGAGAACGCAATAAGCCGCGTCACGCCGACTGCCGGCTGCAGGCTTCGGGCCGTGCGCAGGGACACGTCCGGCGGCAGGGTCGGCGAAAAGCATTTCGGAACGCCTATTCGCTGGGAGAGATAGATGCCGGAGTGCCCGCTGATCAGGTAGGAGAGAAAGCAGGCCGTTGCCACATATACCACGAACCCGCTATGCATAAGCTCGGGTTGGCCGCCAAAGAGCTCGATCCCCATGATGGTGCAGGCCAAGGGCGTATTGGTCGCTCCGGCAAATACCGCCACGAACCCCAGGCCCGCCAACAGCCCCACCGGGGCGTGCAGCAGGCCGGCCATGGCGTTGCCCAGGGCCGCGCCGATGAAAAAGAGCGGCGTGACCTCGCCGCCCTTGAAGCCGCTGCTGAGCGTCACGGTGGTAAAAAGCGTCTTCCACCACCAGCTCCAGGCAGTGGCTCCCCCTTCGTGAAACGACGCAAGAATGGAGACCTGATTCGGATGGTTCGGATCGGCCGTCACGCCCAGGCCGAGATAATCGGGGCCGACCACATAGGCCAACGCGATCACCAGCGCGCCGCCCAATGCCGGCCGCACGATCGGCCAGGGCACGGTTTTCTTGAAGATGGTTTGCAGGCCATGGGCCATTTCGGCGAAAATGAGACTGCCGAGGCCGAAGGCGACGGCGGCCACGGCCACTTTGCCCAGGAGCAGCCAGCTCAAGTGCGGCATGTCCGACAGGATGCTCATCTGGCCCACGTTGCCGATAAAGTACTGCGTATGGTGGATGCCCAGGGCCGACGTCGTCCAATCGCCGGCCACACTGGCAATGAGGCAGGGAATGATGGATTCGAAGTTGATCATGCCCACGGCCAGGACTTCGACGGCGAAAACCGCCCCGGTCAGCGGCGTGCCGAACACGGCTCCGAATCCGGCGGCCACGCCGGCCATGAGGATGGTGCGCGTGTCGGCCGGGCTCAGCCTGAACAGGCGGCCGACGCCGCTGGCCAGGCTTCCCCCCATCTGCACGGCGGTTCCTTCCCGGCCGGCCGATCCGCCAAACAGATGGGTGACCACCGTGCCGACAAGGACAAGGGGAGCCATGCGGCGCGGAACGCCGCCGCCGGCATTATGGATTTGGTCTATGATGAGGTTGTTTCCTCCTTCCGCCGACTTGCCGCATACAGTGTACATCAAACTGATGCCCATGCCGGCCAGCGGAAGAAAGAAGAGCAACCAGGGTATCCCGGAACCGAGGTCGGTCGACCAGCGAAACATGGTCGCCCGGTCCAGGGTCCAGAGAAACAGGGCCACGGCCGCACCGGCCACCGCGCCGACCGGAATGGCGATCAACAGCCATTTGAGGACGTATCCTCCCAATCTGGCGTGTTCCTGGGTATTCCATCGAAACGGCATCATCCCTCCTTTGTGGCAATGATGCATGCCTGTCGCACAGTTGCCAAAGCCATGGAACATTCGTTACAAAATACGTATCTATCCGAATATGCTGCCTCCTGTTTTTCAAGTGCAGCCGCACGCAACCCTTGCGTCAGCCGATATATTTCCGAACCTCGGCGCGGACCATGACGGCCGGATGATCCCGGATCGACTGCAAAAACGCCGTGGCTTCCGGCGTCTTGATCTCTCCCAGGGCATGCACGGCCGCCTGGACGATAAAGACGTCCTCCGAGGTTTTTGCCAACAAGCTGAGCGGGGCGACGGCCCGCGGGTCCTTGATCTTCCCCAAAAGCAGAGCCGCCCGGATGGGGGTGGTCGGCTCGGGATGCCGCAACGCGGCTACAAGCTTCTCCACAAAGGCCTTGGCCTCCCAGGATTGCTTGATTTCTTTCCCGCAGAAGGGACAAACGGCCACATCCTTGCGGAGCTCATGCCAGCAGTGCGGACAATAAAACTGAGGCATACCGTACCTCGACCAGGCAGCAGGAGCAGCGCCCAAAGCCAGCGCTCTCACCGACCGAATTCGGCCGCCTGGCCCAGTTCCCGTTCGATCTCCAGAAAGCGGTTGTATTTCGCCAGCCGTTCGCTCCGGCACACGGAACCGGATTTGATCTGGCCGCCGTCCATGGCCACGGCAAAGTCGGCCAGAAAGGCATCCTCGGTCTCGCCCGAGCGATGCGACATGAGAAAGCTCCAGCCGGCCTTGCGGCAAAGCCGCACCGCCGCCGCGGTCTCGGTCACCGTGCCGATCTGGTTGAGCTTGATCAGCGCGGCATTGGTGGTCTTTTCCCGGATGCCCCGCTCGATGAACCGGGTATTGGTCACATAGATGTCGTCGCCGACGATCTGGATGCGGTCGCCCAGCTCCCGGGTCAGCATGGCGAACCCGTCCCAATCGTCCTCGGCCAGGCCGTCTTCCAAGAGGATGATGGGATACCGCTCCAGCCAGGAGCTCCAGAGGATCACCATCTCGGCATTGTTTTTTCGGCCCTGGCCGGATTTTCGCAGGTTGTAGGTTCCGTCCTCGAAAAACGAGCTGGCGGCCGGGTCCAGGGCCAGGGCGATATCTTTGCCCGGCGCGTAGCCAGCGGCCTCGATGGCCTCCAGGATCACCTCGCAGGCCTCTTCATTGCCGCCCAGATTGGGCGCAAAGCCGCCCTCGTCGCCCACGGCCGTGGCGTAGCCTTTGCGCTTGAGGATTTTTTTCAAGGCGTGGAAGGTTTCAGCGCCGTAGCGAATGGCTTCGGCAAAACTCGGCGCACCCACGGGCGCAATCATGAATTCCTGAAAATCCACACTGTTGTCGGCATGTTTGCCGCCATTGAGCACGTTCATCATGGGGAGCGGCACCCGAACGGCATCCGGCCCGCCCAGATAGGCGTACAGCGGCAGGCCGCAGGACATGGCCGCCGCCCGGGCGCAGGCCATGGACACGCCCAAGATGGCGTTGGCCCCCAGCGCGGATTTGTTGGGAGTCCCATCCATATCGATCATGAGCCGGTCGATTTCGGCCTGACGGGTGGCGTCCTTGCCCAAAAGAGCCGGAGCGATGCGCTCCCGCACGTTGGCCGTCGCCTGTAGCACGCCGAGGCCGCCGTAGCGTTTGGGATCGCCGTCGCGCAGCTCCACGGCCTCGTTTTCACCGGTCGAAGCCCCTGAAGGAACCGAAGCCTGGGCCACGGTGCCGTCCACCAGCTCGACAAAGACCCGCACCGTGGGATTTCCCCGGGAATCCAGGATTTCCATGGCATCGATGGATTTGATGGCATGACGCATAATGCATCCTCCGGTTGGAATGTCTGGGATTAGGGTTCGTTTTCAGCCAAGGCCCGAACAACGCTTTCGCGATCCACCATGCCCAAAAGACGCCGCTGGGCGTCGGCGACAACGAGGCGCTTGGCTTTTTTGGCGACAAGGTGGCGGGTAACATCGGTCAATGTGGCGTCAGGCAAAACGGTAAAAACTTCGGTTTCCATGATGTCCTTGGCGGTTCCTTCCAATCCGGAGAAATCGTGCTGCTTGTTGGAAAGAACGCCCAGAAGGAACTGTAAAAGTCCTGGGTTTTCCTGTTTGACATAGCGATCGACCAAATCATGATCCAGAACAATACCGAGAATCTTTTTCGATGCATCCACCACAACAACGCGCCGCAAAGGCGTGGCCACTATTTTTTGCAGCACTTCAACCAATGGCGTTTCCAGGGAGGCAGTCGGAATATCCTTGAACATGACATCGCTGGCCACACGCTTGAGACCTTGCGGCAACTCCGGCAAGGACCCATTGACTGCCGCCACTTTTGCGATAGCCCGAAGCGCGTCCGCCCGGCTGACGATGCCCATGAGGTTTCCGTCGTCATCCACCACAGGCAAACGCTTGAGCTTGCGCCTGGCCATGAGGTTGAGCGCATCCGTCACATTGGTCTTGACATTGAGGACGTGCGCCGGGGAGGTCATCACATCCTTGGCGGTAAGCCCAGCCGCGCCCAGACACGCCGTGTGTCCGGCCCGCACGTCCGGCGGCAGCAGGCATTGGATGTCCAGGCGCAGGGGCATGCCCGCCCGTTGCAGGAGATCGCCCCCGGTGATGATGCCTTTCACGCGCCCGCCTTCCACCACCGGCAAGGCCTTCACCAGCCGCCGGACAAGGAGTTCGCCGACCTCGGCCAGGGGCGTATGCGGCTCGACCGTGGCCACATCCACGCTCATGATATCCCGGATGCGTATGGGCATGTGGAAGATGGCCTGCGCCTGCTCGACCACGATGGTTCCTTCCTCCACCATGACGTCCACATACGGCAGAAAGTCGGCAATCCGGGCCGGGGTATCCACTATTTGCACAATAATGGGCAGGTCTTCGGAAAGCCGAAGAATTTTGCTCGTATGCAACAGGCTGTTGGCGCCAAAGCCCATGAAGCCCCTGGTTGCGACGGCTCCGGCCATGCCGCGCTTGAGGGCTTCGTTGACAATGGCCTCTGCAAGCGAAGCCCCATCGTATCTGGCAAGCTCTCCAACAAAAACGCGAAGTATTTGGACATCGATCAATGCATTCATACAAAATCCTCCTGCCTGCCTTTGCCAAGAGCAATTCCTGGAGAGTTGGTCCACCATAGCCGATATGCAATAACAGTAAAAATCATATGGAAAAATCCAATCATAGAGGATGAAACAATCTTGTTATTGAGAAATTTACGAATACATCTTGTCATAGCGTTCTTTGGATTATTTAGGCATCACCAGATTTCTTCACCTGACTGATGCCCGTGCCCCGGAACGTCATTTTGCCGAGAACCAGGCTGTCCCTGGAAGGCTGATGCTCCAGAAACTGAACGACAATTGGGTCATCGCACCGCAGCAGGTCCTCAAGTTTGCCTTCAAAGAGCATTTTGCCTTTATCCAGCATCACCACATGGTCGGCGATGGTCAGCAAGCTCAGCAGATCGTGAGAGACCACCACAATGGTCATCTCGAAGGTGGCCTTGAGTTCCAGGACAAGCTGGTCCATGTCGGCCGAGGTAACGGGATCGAGACCGGAGGTGGGTTCGTCGCACAGCAGCACGGCCGGATCCAACGCAAGAGCCCTGGCCAACCCCGCGCGCTTGCGCATGCCGGTCGAAAGTTGGCTTGGAAAATAGTCGATGAAGTCTTCAAGCCCCACGAGCTTGAGCTTCATGCGCACCACTTCCTGAATCAACGTATCGCCAAGGGCCGTATGTTCCCACAACGGCAGGGCGATGTTTTCGCCCAGGCGCAGGGAGCCAAGAAGCGCCCCTTCCGGGAAGAGCACGCCCATTTGCCGGCGGACTGCGACGAGCGCATCCGGTTGCAGGGTGGAAAAATCCCGGTCTCCCAGCCAGATGCGGCCGGCCATAAGCGGAAAAAGCCCCAGGATATTGCGCAGCAGCGTGGATTTGCCGCTGCCGGAGCCCCCCAGGATGACGCTGATCTTGCCGCTTGGCAGGGTGGTGGATATGCCTTGGAGCACCACGCGCTCGCCGTAGCCGACGCTTACGTCCTCCAACCGGATATCCGGAGCTTTGATCCGCCACGGCATGTTCAAATCCATCCCTCATGCGGCAGGTATGAGCCCTTGGACGGCATCACGGGAAGGCGGTCTTGCAGGACCATGATGCCCATGACTCGCATCAGGCCGTTTCCTGCCCTGTTCCCACAGCCTTGGCCCCTGTGATGGCCGCATTCCTGGCCCGCAACGTCTTGAGGGCCTGGTGGAAATCCTCGGCCGTCACCACCAGACGCCGCAGCCGGTCTTCCGGCAGGGGCGCGCGCTCCTCAAGCAAGCCATTCATGTCAAAGGCTCTTCTCAGGCTGGCGTAGGCCGCCTCCCTGGCCACAGCGGCGATGTCGGCCCCGGAGGCCCCGGCAAGCTCCCCGACGATCGCCTCCGGTTCCACGTCCTTGGCCAATGGAAGCTTTTGGGTGTGGATATGGAGAATCCTGCGGCAGCCATCGCGATCCGGCGGCGGCCGAGGAGACCGACTCGCCCCTGGCCCTTCCCGGCGAGGAGATCGGCGGGG
>CAZBER010000003.1:62089-98086 GCA_964490985.1 uncultured Desulfovibrionaceae bacterium
CGGAATTTCGATGAGCCGGTCGAAACGGCCGGGTCGCAACAGGGCCTGGTCCAGAAGGTCCATCCGGTTGGTGGTGGCCAAAACAACAACCCGGCCCAGGTCATGGATGCCGTCCAAGAGGGTGAGGAGCTGGGTCGTGAACCGGCTGTCGAGGCGCAGGCTCTCGTCGGAAGAGCGCGATTGGGCGATGGCGTCTATTTCATCGAAAAAAACAATGGCCGGCTGATTCTTTTGCGCCTCGGCAAAGAGCTTGCGCAAATTCTCTTCGGATTCGCCGTGCCATTTGGTGATCAGCTCCGGACCGCTGACCGGAAAAAAGCGGGCGCCGGACTCGTGGGCCACGGCCCGAGCCAAGAGCGTCTTGCCGCACCCCGGCGGTCCGTAGAGCAGCACCCCACGCGGGGGCGCTATGCCGAGATGGCGCAATACTTCCGGATGCTTGAGCGGAAGCTCGACGGTTTCCCGCAGGACCCGTATGGCTGCGTCCAGACCGCCCACGTCGGCGTAGGTCGTGGCCGGGATCGCATGCTCCGTATCCGGGCCAGGGCCGGCCTGGGCCGCGACCAGACGGGCCGCGTGGCTTATGGCGATTTCCTTGTTTTTAAGCCAGGACGCCAGCTGGCCTGCATCCTGGTCAGGCACGGCGGCAACGGCCTTATCCAGTTTCGAGGCGCTAAAGTACGGGCAAAGGGAAAGCTGCTGCTCGGATGCCGCCTCCCGAAGGCGCTGCTGCAACGCCTCCCGGTCCAGCTTTCCATCTTTGCCGATAAACGGCGCGACATGTCGCAGGTACAGACAGCCCCAGTCGTAGCCGTGCCGGGGCTGGCAAGAGGCGGCGACATCCGGCGCCATGGCGTGGGCCGTGGCGCAATCCAGGACGATAAAGGCATGCTTGAGCGCTTCCCCGGACAGGGTGGCGTCGCCCAAGCGCAGGACCGACCCGGGACGATCCTTGACCAAGGCCACCAGGTCGAGCAGCACATCCCGGAAAACACCCGCCTCGGCCAGGCGCATGGGCAATCGAACGCCGTCCGTATCCGGGCCTTGCGGACGAAAGCCGGGAAGCAGGCGCGCCAGACGCAACTCGCGCGTGTCTGCATCCTCGTCTCCGCTCAGGCGAAATTCGAGGACAAGCGGGAGATTTTGCAGGTCAATGTCTTGGGTCATGGGGCCTGCCGCAAAGCCTCTGTCAGAGGCTCACCAAGCCGCAGCCCCAACCAGGAGACTTTCCAGGACGCGGACACTGCGCCTGGCATGAAGGCGTGTGCTTTGGCGGGAAGGATCGCCGCCAAGACAACATCGGTAAACGTATCGAGCCAGCCGGGACGCGAGAGCGCCCCGGCTGGCCTGTCGGGGGGAGTTGTCCCCTCACCGCGCTCGGCTTTGTTCCTGAACATGGGCATCTCCCGTGCCTTGCCAGCCATGAAAATAAAAAACCGCGCCTGGCGGCGCGGTTTTTCTGCTTTGACAAACCCCTACCGCTGCTTTGAACGGTAGGAGTCATCGGCTTCCACAAGCGGTTCAAGGGGGACCCCATCCCCTGTTTTGGCCCTTAGAGTTTTTCCCAGGTGGTGTCAAGGACAACTTCCCTGCGCCGCCCCAAGCCTCCGGGGGTGTCGCCATCCGGCCCGAGGTTCTTCCTGACGGCTGGTGCGAAGACCACGCCTTTTCCAACCCTTAGGAGGACCAGCCGTGCCCGGTGAAGGAAATGATTACCGCCACAAATTGACTTTTCGCGTTTTCGGGCGGTAAATCCGGCCAGGGAGAACCATAGCCATGGCCCTGGTCATCAAAGGCATCCTTGCAGAAAGCCGGGATTATTACCGCAAGCTCAAGCGGGAAAGCGTCGGTCGCCTGCTCATCAATCCAAGAGGCTCTTTATACCGCAAGACAGAAGGCGAAAGCTCCTTTCTCTATCTCCGAAGACTTGAGGGCGGAGCAAAGCGGCATATCTACATCGGCAAGGATGATTCCGCCCTCGCCACTCTTGTAAAAAACGACGTTGCCCTGCGTATCAAGGCAGTAAATACCCTTCGAGAAGCCAAGACCGCCATGAAGGAACTTGGAATGCCAAGCCAGGAAATCAAGACCGAAGACTATTTCCCTGTCCTTCGAGAGCTCTTCCACGTTTTGGCCGATGCTGGCCTGTGGGATGCAGGAATTATCCTCGTCGGCTCCTGGTGCTTCAAGGTCTATCAGAACTCCTGCGGCGTGGAATACTTCCCGGAGCGGACCCTTGACGTGGACTTCGCCCTACGGCTCCCCTACCGAGGCAGGAAGGTCAATCTGGGCGACATGCTCAAGAGCTTGGGCCTTGAAGAAGTCATCAACCACACGGACGGAACGGTTTTCTACCAAAGCGGCGAGCTGTCCGTGGAATTTCTCAAGGACCGGGTGGGCGACGGCCGGGAGCGCGGCAGCGTGTACGAAGCCGACATCGGCATTGCCCCGGTAGCGGTTCCGTACATGCGAATTTTGCTGTCCAACCCCATGGAGATCAAGGCCCGGGATCTCGGCCGGGTGGTGGTGCCATCCATGGCCGCCTTTTTTCTCCACAAATTGCTGGTAGCCTCGGAGCGCCGCAAGCAAGACAAGCGCCTCAAGGATTACCGGCAGGTGGAAGCCGTGGCCAAGGCCATCCTGGCCGATCCCGCTACGGTCGAGGACGTGAAGCGCATTGCCGACGGCCTGCACAAGAAATGGATGAAAAAGATGGTGACTTCGGCCGGGAAAGCCGGTGCAGGGCTCGACGCCGCGAATGCCGTTTTGCGAAGGGCCGGGATCATCACGGCCGTGTAACCGGACAAGAAAAAAACGCAAACGACCGCTTGGGCAATACATGCACAAAAACCACGCTGGGACGCGCTTGTCGCCCAACGTGCGCCGCCTATCCTGAAACAAGCCAAGGGAAAGGTGCGAGATGACAACATAACTATATTAAATAATTATATATAATTAAAGACAGACGATCTTTCATTAAGAACAACGAAAAGTCATTGATGATAATGATTTTTCGTTGTTTTTTGTTTTTCTGTTTTTTTCAAAATCATAAGACCCTGTTTTCAATAATGTTTCATGAGAATTTTCGTTGGCACAGGAATTGCCAAATTCATATCCACCAAGCTTGATGTAGCCCACACAAACGGCATTCCTAAAAATGATATATTGGCGAGTCAATATGGAAACGGCCTCTTGTGCAGGAAAGAAGTTGTAGAACAACTAACCAAGGATAATAACGCCATGGCGGACATCAATCAAGAGATGCGCGTGATCAATATTGGCCTTGAAGGTTTTTACAACGAGCTCAAGGAGCAGGGCGTCGACGCCGTGCAAGTGGACTGGCGTCCGCCGGCCGGCGGCGACGTCGCTCTCATCGACAAGCTCGCCCGCTTGCAGTGCCCCGCCGTCGAGGAGGCCAACGCCAAGACCATTGCCCGCATCATGGACAGCCGGCCGCTGTGGATCGACGTCCAGCCGGCCATTGAGGCCATTCCCGGCATGGAGGGCAATTTCCTGCTGCACTCCGGGCCGCCCATCGATTTCGGCGACATGTGCGATCCCCAGCAGCGGGCCGTGGAAGCGGCCGCCATCTTCGAAGGCTGGGTCACCGACCGCCACGGCCTTATCGCCAAGCTCGAAAGCGGCGACATCAAGCTGCGGCCCAACTACGCCTTTGGCAGCGTCGGCGCCATGTGCGGCATCATCTCCCCCTCCATGCAAGTCATCGTCACCGAGAACGCCACCTACGGCAACCGGTCCTGGTCCACCTTCAACGAGGGCAAGGGCAACGTCATCTGGATGGGCACCTACAACAAGGGCACCATCGAACGGCTGCGCTGGATGCGCGACGTCCTGGCCCCGAGCCTGCGCTCGGCCCTGCGCACCCGGGACGAAGGCGTCGACATCTTCAAGATCATCGCCGAGGGCACGCTCATGGGCGACGAGGTGCACGCCCGCAGCGCCGCCTGCACCCTGCTTTTGCTGCGCCAGCTCACCCCCATGCTCCTGGCCTCGGGCGTAGAGCGCGACGTGCTGGCCCGGATCGTGGATTTCATCGGCCAAAACAACCACTCCTTTCTGAGCCTGACGCTGACGGCCTGCAAGGCGGCCGCCGACGCCGCCCACGGCATCCCCCACTCCACCGTGGTCACGGCCATGAGCCGAAACGGCGTCAACTTCGCCCTGCGCGTGGGCGGCATGCCGGAAAAGTGGTTCATCAGCCCCACCGCCCCTATGGACGAAGCCATCTACTACTCCGGCTACGGCCCCGAAGACGCCGCCGGCGACATCGGCGACAGCGCCATCGTGGAGACGGCCGGCCTTGGCGGCATGATCATCGGCGCCGCCCCGAGCATCAGCTCGTTCGTCGGCGGCTCCATGCAGCACTCCCGCCAGGCCATGGCCACCATGCGTTCCATCTGCGCCGGAGCCAACCCGGCCTTTGCCCCTGGGGCCGTGGATTTCACCCCCGCCCCTGTCGGCGTCGACATCCGCAAGGTCGTGCGCCTGGGCGTCACCCCCATCATCGACACCGGCGTGCTGCACAAGGCCTCGGGCGTGGGCCAGATCGGCACAGGCGTCGCCCGGGCGCCCATGGCCGCCTTCCGCCAGGCCCTGGAAGCCATGCCGCTTCCCTGCTGAGCTCCCCCAACCCGCACCAATATCCAGACAGGAGACTCGACCATGACCAAACCCATCGCCGTGGTGGCCTTTGGCGGCAACGCCATCCTGGACGCCGGAGACGACGGTTCGTTTACCACCCAGCTCGAAAAGGCCAAAGCGGCCTGCCGGCAGATGCTGGCCATCCTGCACCAGGGCTACCAGCTCATCCTCGTCCACGGCAACGGCCCCCAGGTGGGCAACCTGCTCATCCAGTTCGAAAAGGCCCGCGACATCATCCCGGTGCCGCCCCTCGACGTGGCCGTGGCCTCGTCCCAGGGCCTGCTCGGCCACATGCTCGAAATCAGCATGCGTACGGTCCTGGAAGAGGACCGCATGCAGCGCGAGGTGGCCACCGTGCTCACCCAGGTGGTGGTCAGCCCCGACGACCCCGCCTTTTTGAAGCCCACCAAGCCTATCGGCCCCTTTTACACCCGCGAGGAGGCCGAGCAGTACCGGCTGACCAAGGGCTGGCACGTGGTGGAGGACGCGGGGCGCGGCTGGCGGCGGGTGGTCTGCTCCCCCTTGCCGCGCAAGGTCCTGGAACTGTCCACCATCAAGTACCTGGCCGAAAACGACACCGTGGTCATCACCTGCGGGGGCGGCGGCATTCCGGTCAACTACCTGACCGACCGGGTGGTGGGCACCGACGGCGTCATCGACAAGGACGCCACCGCGGCCCTGCTCGCCTACAACATCGGCGCGGAACGCTTCATCATCCTCACCGGCGTGGACCAGGTCTGCCTGGATTTCGGCAAGCCCACCCAGCGGGCCGTGGACGTCATGACCGTGGACGAGGCCAGGGCCTGGTTTGCAGAGGGCCAGTTCCCGCCCGGGAGCATGGGCCCGAAGATCCGCAGCGCCATCGAATACGTGGAAAAAGGCGGCACAGAGGCCATCATCACCTCTCAGGAAAACATCGTGGCGGCCATGCAGCAATCCGGAAGCTGTACGCGAATCGTGAAATAGACTGTGCAAACACCAATCGAGGCAACGCCATGCAATTGCAAGCCACTGTGCGCAAGAACCAGTACCAGGACTCGGTCCGCTTGATGCAGATTTCCCGCCAGGCCAGCGAACTGCCCGACGTCGCCAAGGTCCTGGCCCTGCTCGGGACCGAAAGCAACAAGAAGGTCCTCGCCGATCTCGGCCTCATGGATGGCATTGTTGCCGCCGCCACGGCCAACGACCTGGTCATCTGCATCGAGGCCGCAAGCGACGAGGCCGCCCGGGCCGCCCTGGACGAGGTGGATGCGCGCTTAAAGACCGTGGCCTCCGCCGCGACCGTGGCCCACAAGCCCACATCCCTGGAAGAGGCCGCCCAGAGCCTGTCGGACGCCAACTTCGCCATGATCTCCCTGCCCGGCCAGTTCGCCAAGCTCGATGTGGCCGCCGCCCTGGAGCAGGGGCTTCACGTCATGCTCTTTTCCGACAACATCTCCCTGGCCGACGAGGCGGAGCTCAAGGCCAAGGCCGTGGAAAAGGGCCTGCTGCTTATGGGCCCGGACTGCGGCACGGCCATCGTAAACGGCGTGGCCCTGGCCCTGGCCAACGTGGTGCGCCGGGGCGAGATCGGCCTGGCCGCCGCCTCGGGCACGGGCATCCAGGAGGTGACCTGCCTGATCGACCGCTTCGGCGGCGGCGTCTCCCACGCCATTGGCGTGGGCGGCCGCGACCTGCGCCGGGAGATCGGCGGGGCCATGATGCGCCAGGCCATCCGCACCCTGGCCAAGGACCCGGCCACCAAAAAGCTCATCGTCCTGTCCAAGCCGGGCGCGCCCGAGGTCATGGCCAAGGTGCTGGATGAAGCCCGGGCCAGCGGCCTTGAGGTCGTGGCCTGCCTGCTCGGCAGCGACCGCGCCGCAGCCGGCGCCGTCGGCATGACCTGCGTGTCCACCCTGGAGGAGGCCGCCTTCGCCGCCATGGGGCGCGTGGTCCCCGAGACCGCCCTGGATGACGGCCTGCGCGCCCGGGTGGCCGGCCTTTCGCCCGACAGGCGCTACCTGCGCGGTCTCTACAGCGGTGGGACGCTGTGCTACGAGACGCTTTTCCTGCTCAAAGACGCCCTCGACATCCAATCCAACGTGGCCATCAAGCCCGAGCTCAAGCTGGGTTATCCGGTCAAGGGCGCGGCGCACTGCTGCGTAGACCTCGGCGAGGACGAATTCACCCAGGGCCGGCCCCATCCCATCATCGACCTGGGGCTGCGCCTGGAGCGACTGGCCGAGGAAATGGCCGACCCTGCCGTCAAGGTGATCCTGCTCGACCTGGTGCTCGGCTACGGCGCCCACCGCAATCCGGCCGCCGAACTGGCCGCAGCCCTCACCGCCGCCCGAGACGGCCTGGCCGACGGCGGGCCGGTGGTGCTGGTCCACGTCTGCGGCACCGCGGCCGACCCCCAGGACCTCAAGGCCCAGGAAGCGCTTCTGGCCGCAGCCGGCGCGTTTCTCTTCCCCACCAACGCCCAGGCGGCCCGGGCGGCCTGGGCCGTGGTTGCGGGCCAGGCCTGACAAAACGGACAACCCATGCCGGCGCGCCGTCCGGTCCGGAGTAAGCCATGACGTACCAGGAAGAAGTCCGTGAGGCCTTTGGCGAGGCCGCCTCCTTCGATCCGCAGATCCTGCGCAGCTACGATCATGACCTGGGCGAGATGCCCCGCCCGCTTATGGCCATGATCCGTCACCAGCCCCATACGGTGGTGGTGGCCCGAAGCCGGGAGGACGTGGCCACGGCCCTGCGCCTGGCGGCCAGGCACGGCGCGCCGGTCACGCCGCGCGCCCAGGCCTCCTCGGGCTACGGCGGGGCCATTCCCAGCCGGGGCGGGATGGTGCTCGACGTCAGCGGCTTTAACCGCATCCTGGCCGTCGATGCGCCCGGCGCCACCGTGGACGTGGAGCCCGGCGTGGTCTGGGAGGAGCTGTCCCGGGCCCTGGCCCCGCATGGCCTGGACAACCGGGTCTGCCCGACCAGCGCCCCGTCGTCCACGGTCGGCGGCTGGTTCGCCATGGGCGGGGTCGGCATCGGCAGCCTGCGCTACGGCTCCATCCGCGACAACGTGCTGGAAATCGATGTGGCCGGCCTCGACGGGACCATTCACACCTATCGCGGAGAGGCGATGGAGCCGTTTCACCAGACCTGCGGCAGCCTGGGTGTCATCACTCGGCTGCGCCTGGCCTGCCGGCCGGCCGAGGACCTCTTGCCCCTGGCCGCCTGGCTGCCCGACGTGGCGGCCGTGGCCCGGCTTATGGAACTGGTCGCGGCCTGGCCGGCCGCCTATTCGGCCAGCGTCCAGTCCGCCGGCTACTGCGCCCTGCGGGCCGCGGCCGAGGGGCATACGCCGGCCGTCTCCTCGGGATTTCTCGTCTCCCTGGCCGTCTCGCCGCAAGACGGGGCAGCGGCCCAGGCCGCTTCCCTGATCGCCCGCTGCGCCGGCTCGCTGCTCGATGCCCAAACGGCCCGGGAGGAGTGGGAAGGGCGGTATTATCCCATGCGCATCCGCAAAATCGGCCCCTCGGCCCTGGTCGGGGAGTATACCGTCCCCCTGCAAGGCTTTGCCGCCGTGTGCGACGCCATGCGCGCCGCCCTGCCCAAGGACGACTTCGGGATCGAGGCCTTTGCCGTAAAAGGCGGCTGCATGGCCGTTTTGGTCTACATCCTCGACGACGCCGGGGCGCTGCTCTATCCGCTGCGCATGGCCAAGGCCATGATCCCCATGCGCCTGGCTGCCCGCCACGGCGGCGCGCCCTATGCCACGGGCATGTGGTTTGCCGCCCTGGCCAAGGCGGTCTACGGCCCGGACAAGCTCGCTGCCGTCCGACGCCTCAAGGCCGGCCGCGACGCCGGCGATCTGCTCAACCCCGGCAAGCTCGACGGCCCCGGGCTGCCGTTCGCGCCCTGGGTCAACCTCTCGCGCCTCATCGTCGCGGCAACAGCCTGGCTGGCCCCCCTGGCCGCTCGGCTGTCCTCCGGTTCGCGCCGCGCCGCTTAGGCCTTTGGAGCGTCATCATGAGCACACGCGAAAAATCTCCGGCCGCACGCGACGCGGCCCTGGCCCGGGACCTGGCCGGGGCCGTAGCCACCTGCGCCCGCTGCGGCTTTTGCAAGGTCACCTGTCCGACCTTCCCCTTTGGCGGCGGGTTCGAGACCTTCTCCCCCCGGGCCAAGGTCTCTTTCCTCAAGGACTACTTCGAGGGGCGCGACGTGCTCACCCCGGAGTGGGTGGACAGGCTCTACCGCTGCACCACCTGCGAACGCTGCCAGGCGGTGTGCCAGACGGCCATCCCCCTGGTGCGCCTGTGGGAGGCGGTGCGGGCCGACATCGTTGCCCGCGGCCTTGGCCCCATGCCGGCCCACAAGAAGCTGCGCGCCCTGGCCGAGGCCCACGGCAACCCCTATGGCGAGCCGGCCGCCAAGCAGTCCCAGTGGCTGCTGCCCGAGCACCATCCCGTGGAGGAGGCCGACATCCTCATCTTCGGCGGCTGCACCGCCTCCTACCGCATGCCCTCCATGCTGCAAACCGGCGTGACCATCCTCACGCGCTTGGGGATTCCCTACGCCTATGCCGGCGGCCAGGAGCACTGCTGCGCCAGTCCGCTTTTGCGCACCGGCCAGCTCGGCGTGGCCGGGGAGCTTATCGGGCGAAACCTCGACCTTTTTGCCCGCGCCAAGGCCCGCACCATCGTCACACCCTGCGGCGGCTGCTCCAAGACGCTCAAGCACGACTATCCGGCCTGGGCGCAAAAGCTCGGCAAGCCCTTTACCGCCACGGTGCGCCACTTCTCGGAAGTCTACGTGGACCTGCTGCGCCAGGGCCGCATTCGGCCAAGCGTCCCGGTGGAAAAGATCGTCACCTTTCACGATCCCTGCCACGTCGGGCGCTCCCAGGGGCTTTTCGACGAGCCCAGGGAAATCCTGGCCGCCATCCCCGGGCTGCGGCTCGTGGAGATGCCGCGCAACCGCGAATCCTCGCGCTGCTGCGGGGCCGGCGGCGGGGTCAAGGCCAACTACCCGGACATGGCCGCGGCCATCGCCCGGGACCGGCTGGAAGAGGCCGTGGCCACCGGCGCGGACGTGCTCGTGACCATGTGCCCCTTCTGCCAGGGCAGCTTCAGCCAGGCCATCAAGGAAACCGGCGCTTCCATTGGCCTGTCGGGTCTTGAAGAACTGCTTGTGGCCTCGTTGCCGGGGTGAGCATGGCAAAAGGCGTGGCGGGATGCATGGCCGTGCCGCCGGGCGGCGCGGTGTGGCGAGGCCGGGTCCGGGCGGTTTTTGCGCGCTGCGTGCATGCCGTGGGCGATGACGGCGTCTGCCTGACGCTTGGCCGGATGAGCCTGCCCGCGCATCCGTATTCCATTCTCTGGGCCGGTTTCCCGGAGGATTTCGCCGTGGGCCAAGAAATTACCGTCACCGTGTCGGGCATTGCCGGTCCGTATGGACCGCTTGTCTCCCTTGAGGGCATGCCGCGCTACACCCCCAGCCTGGCCTGCCGTCCCATGGCCCGCCTGAAGCGACGCCTTGGCGCTTTGACCACGAGTGTGAACGCCGCTGCGCACCTCTCCGCGCGCGGCGGCTTTCACCGCATTTTTCGCCATTGTTCGGGGCCTGCTCCCTCGGACGCGACCAGCCGGCTCTCCGGGACCGTAGACGGCCTGGAGCGCCGGCTTGGCCTGCGCCTGGCCCATGCGCTGCGCCTTGGGCAGTGGGAAGACTTCGCCCGCGCAGCCCGGGAAATGGCCGGCCTGGGCATTGGGCTGACCCCTGCCGGGGACGATTTTCTGGCCGGCGTCCTGGCGGCGCTGCGCTACCACGGCCGCAGCCGGGGCCGCGCCGTTGTCCCCAAAACGTTCCTCGAGGACCTAGCCGCAAGTCTTTCTCCCCGCACCACGCCTTTTTCCGGTTTTTTGCTTTGCTGCGCAGCCCGGGGGCTGCTGGCCAGGCCCATGGCCGACTGGCTGGCGGCCGTGCATGCGGGCGAGGCGGACAAGGCGGCCGGTTGTGTTTCCGGCATGGCCGCAATGGGCCACTCCAGCGGCCTGGACACCTTTTTGGGCATGCTCTTGGCCTTGCAAATCCTCATGGGAGAACGGCCATGGATAGCGCAGTGAACCTGGCGGAGCTGGCCCGGCAGCTTGGCGAGTCGGAAGTGTTTCGCAACAAATGCCGCATCCGGCCCATGACCGAGACCTTTGCCGATCTGTCGCGGGCCTTTGGCATCAAAAACGGCGACGACGCCGCCGCCATTCCCGACGGCAACGGCTATCTGCTCCTGGCGGCCGAGGGCATTACGGCCTCCATCGTGCGCCACAACCCTTACCTGGCCGGTAAATGCGCCGTTTTGGCCAACATCAACGACATCTACGCCATGGGCGGCCGGCCGTTGGCCATGGTGGACGTGGTGGGCACGCCCGACGGCGAATCGGCCCGGGATATCTGCCGCGGCATGCGCGACAACGCCGCCCGCTACCGCGTGCCCGTGGTCGGCGGGCATCTGCTGCGAACGACCCAGGATGCCTCGGTGGCCCTGGCCATCTTGGGCCGGGCCAAGCGGTGCATCACGAGCTTCGACGCCGCTCCCGGCGACCGGCTCGTGCTCGTTACCCGCCAAAACGGCCGCTGGCTTGCCGACATGGGCTTTTGGAACTGCACCCTGCCCGAGGACGACGCCACTCTGATTGCCCATCTCGAACTGCTGCCCCGTTGCGCCGAGCGCGAGCTGGCCCGGGCCGGCAAGGACGTGAGCATGGCCGGCATCTCCGGCACGGCCCTGATGCTGGCCGAATCGTCGCATGTGGGCGTCTCCATCGATCTGGACACCCTCCGGGCGCCGCCAAACGTCCCCCTGGCCTCCTGGCTGCTGGCCTTCATGTCCTACGGCTTCATCCTGGCCGTGCATCCCGAACGCCTGGACGAGTTGACCGCGCTTTTCACGGCCCAGGGGCTTTGCGCCGCGACCATCGGCGCTTTCCACCAGGAACGCCGGGCCTGGCTGTGCCAGGGGGAACGCCGGGCCGTGCTGTGGGATTTCGGAACGCATCCCTTTGTCGGAGGCGGCGTATGAGCGGGCCGTCTCCCGCCTGGGGCAACGCCAGCCGCTTCTACCTGCCAAACGAGGATGCTGCCGTGCTGCGCGCCGCCGTGCGCCTTGGCCGCAACCAGACGCGCCGGCCGGTCTTTGTCGGCGGCTCGGGCTTGGCGCTCCTTGAGGCCGTTGGCCGGCTTTCCCGTCTGGAGAGCGCCACCTTTGTCGATGTCGCCGACTTTCAGGTCGAATATTTCCGGATGGTGCTGCGGGCCCTGCGCGCCGCCGGCCGGCCGGAAGATTTGCGCGACTGGTTCGCCGACGCCGTCTACCCGGAGCTGCGCCGCCATTATTTGGCCCGGGGCCGGGACTATTCCCTGCCGCGCGTGCTGGCCGCCCTGCGGGACCTCTTCGGCATCGAGTTCTTCTTCGATCCCAAGGCTTTTTCCCGCGTCCGGGCCATCACCGGCCACATCGACGCCGTGCGCAGCGACATCGGTTCCTACCTGGCCGGCTGCGCCGTGCGCCATGACTTTATCGGCCTCAGCAACGTCCCCGACTACCTGGACCCCGCCGGACTGACCGCCCTTTTCGCCGCCTGCCACCGCCATAAGGCCCCGGTCTACCTGCTTTTGACCAGCGCCTGCCCGGACCGGGACGCGGCCCGCCGCGCCTGGGAGGCAGCGGGCTACGCCGTCCATCCCGCCTCGGAAGGACTCAACGCCGCCAACCGGGGACTGGGGTCGCCGCGCCTGACCGCGCCCTGGAACCGCCCCGGCGTCATTTCCCTGCTTGTCGCCCAAACCCGAAGGAGTGCCAGGCCATGACCTGCCTATCGTTCTCTGCCGCCCGTTGCGTTGCCCGGACCGCCGCGCTTCTGGCCGCGGTCTTGCTTGCGGCCGCCGCGGCCGCGGTCGCCGCCGGCCCGGACGCCGCTCCCGTGCGCATGGCCTATTTGCAAAACGACCTGCACCACCTGGCCCTGTGGCTGGCCCTGGAGAAGGGCTATTTCCAGGACGAGGGGGTCAACGTGGAAATCGCGGGAGTCTTCCGCTCCGGGCCGGAGCTCATGACCGCCTTTGGCGCCGAAGAACTGGACGCGGCGTATGTCGGCGAGGCCCCAGCCACCATCGCCGCCGTGCGCGGCACGGCTCCGGTCAAGGTCCTGGCCCAGGCCAATACCGAAGGCTCCGCCCTGGTCGGGTCCAAGTCCCTGGCCGCCGGCACAGTCAGCCACCCTACCCTGGCCATGCCCGGAAACGGCAGCGTTCAGGATCTGCTGCTGCGAAAGGCTCTGCCCAAGCTGGGCCTTGCTCCGGACAGCGTGGACGTTATCGTTCTGTCTCCCCCGGAGATGCTGACCGCCCTGCAAGGCGGCCAGATCGACGGCTTCATCGCCTGGGAGCCGTACCCCTCCCGGGCCGTGGCCATGGGCATCGGCACAGTGCTCGCTTCCTCGGCCGACATCTGGGCCGGCCATCCCTGCTGTGTGCTGGCGGTCAACGACACGCTGGCGGCCAAGCGTCCGCAGACGGCCCAGGCCCTGCTGCGCGCCCACCGTCGGGCCACGGCCTGCATCCGTGACCACCCGGGCGAGGCCGTGGCTGTGGCCGTCAAGTACACCGGCATGGACCCGGCCGTGGTTCGGCGGGCCATCGGCCAGGTGGCCTACACCGAACGGCCGAGCGTGGCCGGCGAGGAGGAATACGTGGATTTCTTAAACAGCCTTGGCGTCATCACGGTCGAGGACGCCAAGGCCTTTACCGGGAACTTCATCGAGACCAACCTTCGGGCCACGGCCGGAAAATGACCGTTCGCGCCGTCGTTTCCGCCTTGGCCGCCCTGGCCGCCTGGCAGGCGGTCTGCCAGGCCGGCCTGGCGCCACCGGCCCTGCTCGCCTCTCCGGCGGCCGTGGGTCGGGCCTTGGGCGAGCTGTGGCTTACCGGCATGCCGCCGGGCCGGACGTTGCCCCTGCACGCCTGGCACAGTCTGCTGCGCGTGCTGGCCGGGACGGGTCTGGCCGTGGCCCTTGGCGTGCCGTTCGGCCTGGCCCTGGGGGCCAGCCCGCGCTTTCGGGCCATGGCCATGCCGCTGGTCGATTTTCTGCGGCCCATTCCGCCCCTGGCCTGGATTCCCCTGGCCATCCTCTGGTTCGGCTTGGGCCTGGCTTCGGCCGCCTACCTCATTTTCCTGGGCGCCTTTTTTCCTGTGGTCCTGTCCACCTGTGCGGGCGTGCGGGCGGTCGATCCGCACTACGCGGACGCGGTGCGCCTGCTTGGCGGGGGAAGAGGGGCGGTGTGGCGCAAGGTGCTGCTGCCGGGCTCGCTGCCGTCGATTTTAACCGGGGTGCGGGTGGGACTCGGCATCGGCTGGATGACCCTGGTCGCCGCCGAATTCACCGGCGTGCGAGGCGGCTATGGCCTGGGCTACATGATTATGAGCGCTCGGGACCTCCAGCGTACGGACATGGTCATGGCCGGCATGGCGGCCATCGGGCTGATCGGGCTTGGCATGGAGTTTGGCATGAAACGGCTTTCCAAACGGCTGTTGCGCTGGCAATGACCATGGCGGCGACGTTGACCATACGTGGCCTGGCCAAGGTTTATCGGCCGGCGACCGGCGGAGGGCCGGTGACGGTGCTGGACGGCATCGACCTGACCGTCCCGGCCGGCTCCATCGTTTCCGTGGTGGGGCTCAACGGCTCGGGCAAGACCACGCTTTTGCGCGTCATCGCCGGGCTCGAACCCCCGTCCCGGGGCAGCATCCGCATCGACGACCGCCTGCCCGGGCCGGGCGGCGGCCATGCCGTGGGCATGGTGGGCCAGGAGCTGGCCCTTTTGCCCTGGCGCACGGTGCGCGACAACATTGCCCTCGGCCTGGAGCTGCGCCGCCTGCCCGCCGCTAAGCGCCTTGACCTCGTGCGGGAATACGAGGACGCCTTCGGCCTGGCCGCCTGGGCCGGGCGCTATCCCCGGGAGCTTTCCGGCGGCCTGCGCCAGAAGGCCGCCATTGCCAGGACCTTGATCGCCAATCCGGACGTGGTGCTCATGGACGAGCCCTTCAGCGCCCTGGACTGCCAGACGCGCAACCGGATGCAGGCCTTTTTGCTCGACGTCTGGGCCAAGCGGCGGGACACCATCGTGTTCGTCACCCACAGCATCGAGGAGGCGGCGCTTTTAAGCGACCAAATCGTCGTCATCACGCCACGGCCCAGCCGTGTGGGAGAAATCGTGACCGTGGATCTGCCGCGGCCGCGGGAAAGAACCGACGCCGCGATCAATGCGCTGCGCTCGCGGATCGTCGCCACCTTGCGGCGGCTGTGGCCCAGGGGGCATTGACCCTGCTCGTACGGTCTTCGTATGCTCGGCGGACGCCATTTGGGGACCCGCCGGAAACGCCCGACGCCGCCTTTCCGGCCGGCCCCGTCCGCCCGCAGCCCGCTTTGCAGCCGAGAGGATGACGCTGCCATGGCCATACTGGGATTCGTCAACGTCAGAAAGCTCCTCCTCGAACTCGCCCAGCACCACACCGTGGACGTGGTGCTCAAGATCGCCGTGGACACCCTGGCCAGCGCGTCGAGCGTCGCCCTGGTCCGGGTCTGGCTCATCGAGGAGGGCGACGTCTGCGCCACCTGCAAGGACAGCGCCCAGTGCCCGGACAAAAGCCGCTGCCTGCACCTCAAGGCCAGCGCCGGCAAGACGCTTTTCGGCGTCAAGGCCTGGGGCAACATCGACGGGTCGTCGTTTAGCCGCTTTCCGCTCGGCATCCGCAAGGTCGGCCAGATCGCCCAGTCCGGCACCCCCCTCGAGGTCGTTGAAATCAACGCGGACGAGAAATGGCTGGCCGATCCGGCCTGGGTGCGGCGCGAAAAGATCGTGGGGCTCGCCGGGCAGCCGCTGCTCTGCCGCGACGAGGTGCTCGGGGTGCTGTCGGTCTTCGCCCGTGAGCCCCTGGAGCAAGGGGCCTTGGAGATGCTGCGCATGGTGGCGGACCATCTCGCCTACGCCATCGCCAATGCCCGGGCCTTTGAGCTGGTCGACAGGCTCAAGCGGCAAATCGAGCTGGAAAACGCCTACCTGCGCGAGGAGATCAACGAGGCCCAGTCGTTTAAGGGCATCATCGGCCAAAGCGAGGGCATCGAGCAGATCCGCAAGCTCATCCGCATGGTCGGTCCCACCGACGCCAACGTGCTCATCTACGGCGAGTCCGGTACGGGCAAGGAAATGATCGCCCGGGAGATACACAATCACAGCGACCGGTGCGACAAGCCCATGATCAAGATCAACTGCTCGGCCATTCCCCGGGAGCTTTTCGAGAGCGAGTTTTTCGGCCACGCCCGGGGGGCTTTCACCGGGGCGGTCAAAAACCGCATCGGCTATTTTCAGGCGGCCGACGGCGGCACGCTGTTCCTCGACGAGGTGGGCGAGATTCCGGTCTACCTGCAAAGCAAGCTTTTGCGCGTGCTCCAGGAGGGCGAATACCAGCGCGTGGGCGAGGAAAGCATCCGCAAGGTCAATGTCCGCATCATCTCGGCCACCAACCGCAACCTGCACGCCGAGATCCAGTCCGGCCGGTTCCGGGAGGACCTTTATTACCGCTTGCAAGTGTTTCCGGTGGTGGTGCCGAGCCTGCGGGAGCGCAAGATGGACATTCCGCTTCTGGCCGAGCACTTCATTCGGCTCAGCTGCAAGAAGATGAACCGCCCCTGCGTGCGGCTCTCCGAGGCGCAGCTCCAGCACCTGGTCGCCTACGACTGGCCCGGCAACATCCGCGAGCTGCAAAACATCGTGGAGCGCATCGTCATCACGGCCCAGCCCGACCAGGTGCTGCTCGAACTCGACCGGCCGCCCACGGCCGTCAGGGAGGAGCCGAAGGCCCGGCCCGCGACGCCGCTGCCCCAGCGGGTGCTGACCGAGCGGGAGTTGCGCGAGCTGGAAAAGGCCAACATGGAGGAGGCGCTGCGCCAGACGAACTGGCGCATCTACGGGGCCAGGGGGGCGGCCAGGCTGCTTGGCATCAACCCCACGACGCTCATTTCGCGGCTCAAAAAGCTCGGCGTCTACCTGCCCCGTTCCCAGTTCAAGGCCTAAGGCTCGCCTGAAGTACGACCACGCCCAGGACATTGGCCGGTATGGGCCAACCCGTCCAGGCTACCAAGCGGCAGCAGGCGTACTACACCCACAGGACGCCAAGCTGCCCCAGACGCTGCACGATGCGCATGATGCTGCCGCCTTTGCCGGTCAATGCGTTTTGCGGACGCCCGCGTATAGCTTGTCCGCAGGGTCGGCGCAATCCACCGCAGCCGCTTTGGCGCGGGACGCCCTCCCACCGGGCGACGGGGTCGGCGGAGGCCTGGGCCTTATCCTGAGGCGGTGATGGCTTCCGGTCGGTATCCTGCATGGCCTGCGCTCCTTTACCGCCCGCCGTCCCCGTCGATCCGCAGCAGGGCCGCGCCCCAGGTAAATCCCGCCCCAAAGGCCGCCAGCAGGACGCGCTGCCCGGGCCGAAACCGGCCGAGCCGTCGGGCCTCGGCCATGGCCAGGGGAATCGAGGCGGCCGAGGTGTTGCCGCTCTCCGCGATGGTGACCACCGTCCGGTCCGGCCCAATGGCCAGGCGCTCGCCCACGGCCGCGATGATGCGTCCGTTGGCCTGGTGGGGCACGAACACGTCGATGTCGGCAGCGCCCAGGCCGTTTCGGGCCAAAAGGGCCAGGCAGGCCTCGCTCATGCGGCACACGGCGTGCCGGAAGACCTCGCGGCCTTCCATCTTGAGAAAATAGTCCTCGCCGACCCGGCTGTCGGGCGAAGCGTAGGCGGCCTTGCTGCCGCCGCCGTTGGCGGTCAGCAGATCGCCGTGGGCGCCGTCCGAGGCCAGCAGGACATCCGTCACCGTCATGCCGCCGCCCCTGCCGGCGCCGAGCACGGCCGCCGCGGCCCCGTCGCCGAAAATGACGTTGACGCCCCGGTCCCCGGGCGCGCACAGCCGCGACATGGCCTCGGTGGCCACGAGCAGAACCCGGGCGTCCGGCTCCAGGCGCAAAATCCCGGCCCCGAGGTAGAGGCCGTAGAGAAAGCCCGAGCAGGCCACATTGAAGTCCATGGCCATGAGTCCCGACAGGCCGAGCTTGCGCTCCAGGGTGCAGGCGGTGTTGGGGATGAGTCCGTCCGGGGCGCAGCTGGCCACGAGCAGGTGGGTGACGTCGCCCGGGGCCAGGCCGCTGTCGGCCAGGGCCGCCCGGGCCGCCGCCTCCCCCATGTCCGAGGCGTTTTGCCCGGCCGGCAGGATGCGCCGCTCCCGGATGCCCGTGCGCGCGGCGATCCACTCCGGGGTCACCGCGAACCGCCCGGCCAGTTCCGCGTTGGTCAGCACCTTTTCCGGCAGATGGCCGCCCAGGCCTAGGATGCGGCATGCGCCCAGGTTTTGCTTGCGCTGCCCGAGGTCCAAAAATTCGGGGTCGGCCCGATACCTGTCGTAATTCATGGTCCACGCATCCTGTTGGCTGTTTGCGGCAAATCGCCGACGCTGACGCCACGGCCTGGGCCGGGCTTGGTGGACCGGAAGCAAGCATGGGGCCGATACGCCGGTCGTGCCGCAGGAAACGGCGCAACCGCTTCAATCCTGGATGAAAATTTCTCGAGCAGGCCGAAACAGGCCTGTGGCGGACACGTGGCGGCCGGGTGGCGGCCTGCGGCGGAAGGCGAAATTTCGCTGTTTTCCATGAAGCATCAAGCTTTTTGCCACGAAATCCTGCTGTATCGCCCTCCGGCTGCGGGCAGGCGGGTCTCTCACCGGCGCAAGTGCGCCAGTATGTTACGAAATCAAAAAAGGAAACGAGCGGCATGCCCCTTGCTTTGACGTGAAAACACACGTTATTTTAACCTGTTACAAGGAGCATTCCATGTCCATGGTTTCCATTCCGCCCGTCGCCATTGGAGACGAAATCGTCGAGCACGGCCCCAAGGTCTATGAGGACATCAAGGCCAAGCCCGGGGAAAAGGCGCTTATCTGCATGCACACCGTACCGTTCGAAGGCTCGGTGGGGCTTATCAACATGCTGACCGCCACCCGATTGGTGCGCAAGGGCTACGAGCTGACCTTCCTGCTCTATGGGCCGGGCGTGCTCATGGCCTCGGCCGCGCGCGGCTTTCCCAAGGTGGGCGACGAGGGCTTTGCCGGCAACCTGGCCTACAACAAGCAGCTGACCACCATCATGAACGAGGGCGGCAAGGTCGTGGCCTGCCGCTTTGCCATGGCCGCCCTGTACGGCATGCGCGAGTCCGACCTGCTCCCCGGCGTCCAGGCCATCCATCCCCTGGACGTGCTGGACTGCATCCTCACCCACCAGCGCGCCGGCGCCCTGATCCTGTCCACCTGGACCGTCTAGGCATACGCCAAAGCCCTCTATCCCACACAAGGAAAGACGCATGGAACGCTTAAGCCACGGTGAAAAAGTCACGCGCAAGGTTTTCGACGTCCACAACCACATCGGCTTCATGGAAGGCTTCAAGTACTACGGCCTGCCCGAGCCGGTGAACCCGACCGTTTTTTGCGACAACGACCGCGCGGCCAAGATCAAGATCATGGACCAGCTCGGCGTCGACCGGGCCATCGTCATGTCCAACTACGGCATCCCCGATCCGTCCCAGCCGTTCGGCCTCAATCCGGTGGTCCTCGACGCCTGCGCCCATCCGGACAAGCGCATCCTCGGCGGCGTATGGTTCTCGCCCTCGGTCAAAATGCAGGAGGCCAACGCCGCGGCCATGAAGCTGGCCGGCGAGCCGGGCATCAAGGTGCTCAAGGCCACCTGCCTGCTCGGCGGCACCTGGAATCCCGAGGAATGGGACGAGGAAACCAAAAAGATGTGGGAAGGCATCATCGACGTGTGCGAACGGCACGACCACGTCTTCCACCTCCACACCAGCCCTGGCGGCGGCTCCGACGTCACCAACGCCATCAAGTTCGTCACGGCTTACGGCAAGCGGGTCAAGGTCCACGTGGTCCACTGCGGCGGCGGCGTGTCCGGGCACATCAAGTTCATTCCCGAATTCATGAAGTTCATCCGGGAAGGCTACAAGGTCTACACCGACACGTCCTGGTCCGTGGGCTTTTGCACCCGCTACCTTTTCGACGAGATCGAGAAGCAGGGGATCGGCGAGGATCGGGTCATGTTCAGCTCCGACGAGCCCTGGAGCGACTTCTGGAGCGAATACTACAAATTCGAAGGCCTGGGCATCTCCGAGGAGATGAAAAACAAGATCTTTTGGGAAAACGCCGAAAAGCTCTACGGCGTTTAGGCTTTTGCCGACGGATACGGGGGGCGCTCACGGCGGTCCGGGAACGCCCCTCCCGAGGCAGCATCGCGCCAGGCCCCAGGCTCGCCGCCGCGCGCCCGGCCGACGCCACCAGACCGCATACGGACGTTTTGCCATGACCATGACCTTAGCGGACTATGTCGCCCTGCAAAGCCAGGGGGCCAGGATCGGCGAGCAGGCGACCATCCGCCGGGGCGGGGCCGGACCGGCCGATGCCGGCGCCTACGTCATCGACGGCCACCCGGTGATGATCCCGGCCTTAAGCCCCACTGCCCGCAATTCCCGCTACGCCTTTGTCCCGGAAGGCTCCCGGTTGCGCCTGGAACGCGACGGCCGGCCGCTTTGCCGGGCCGTGGCCGTGCCCACGCCCCGCTTTTACGCCGGCAAGACCGCCGACGGCATTGCCTACGCCCAGATCGCCCGGCTCCACGGCCAGGACTGCCTGGCCTCCACCGTGATCCAGGAATGCGTTCGGTATAACGACGCCAAAACGCGCTGCCGGTTTTGCGCCATCGGCGCTTCCCTGGACCGCGGCGCCACCATCCGCACCAAAACGCCCGAGCAACTGGCCGAAGTGGCCCTGGCGGCGCGCGATTGCGACGGCGTGCGCCACGTGACCCTGACCGCCGGCACCACGGCCTGCCCCGACGACGGCGCCCGCTACCTCGGCCGCTGCGCCGCCGCCATCGTGGCCGCCACCGGCCTGCCGGTGGAGATCCAGTTCGAGCCCCTGCGCGATCCCGGACTCTACGCCGAGCTGCGGGCCATGGGCGTCACCGACATCGGCATCCACGTGGAGAGCTTCGATCCGGCGGTGCGCCGGCGCATGACGCCGGGCAAGGCGGAGGTGGACCTGGAAACCTATTTCAAGGCCTTTGCCGCGGCAGTGGCGGTTTTCGGCCGCAACAAGGTCAGCACCTACGTCATCCTCGGCCTTGGCGAGGACGAGGAGGCGACCCTGGCCGGCTGCCGGCGGGCGGCGGCCCTGGGCGTCTACCCGGTGGTGGTGCCGCTACGCCCGCTGCTCGATTCCTGCCTGGCCAAGGCCAAGCCCGTGGATCCGGCCTATCTCGGCCGCATGTACCGGGAGATCGGGAGCATGCTCCGGGAGCAGGGCCTGGCCGCCGAGGCCAGCTCGGCCGGCTGCGTGCGCTGCCGGGCCTGCTCGCTGCTCCAGTTCACCGAGGCCGATCCCGCTTCCCGGCCGCGCGGGGACACGTCCGCTTCGGCCACTGTGGCCGACGTCGGCGCGGTGACCGTGCGGGTGGCCGAGACCGACGCGGAGATCGAGGAGTACCTGCGCCTGCGCCACGAGGTGTTCGTCTCGGAACAGGGAATTTTTCCGGTCAGCGACCGCGACGTCCACGACGACCGGGCCATTCCCATCATCGCCCTGGCAGCCGGCGCGGTGGCCGGAGTGGTGCGCTGCTACCCGCGCGGCAGCGGCGTCTGGTACGGCGGCCGGCTGGCCGTGCGGCCCGAATTCCGCAGCGGCGTCAACATCGGCGGCCTGCTCGTGCGCAAGGCCGTGGAGCTCATGCGGGCCCGGCCCGACGTGCGGCGCTTCCTGGCCACGGTCCAGTTTCAAAACGTCCGCTTTTTCCAGCGCATCGGCTGGATCAGGCTGGGTAAGCCCTTTTGCCTGCGAGGCAAGAAGCACCAGATCATGGAAAAAAAGCTGCACGAGGAAGAGGCGTGAACGTCACGGCCACCGCCTTGACCGACACCGCCTTCACCCTGGCCTCGCCGGCGCATAGCCTGGTCACGGACCAGGCGCCGGAATACGGCGGTCAGGGGCTCGGCCCCATGCCGAGCGAGCTTTTGCTTTGGTCCGTGGCCGCCTGTTTCGGCCAGGCCATCCGCTACGTGGCCGCCCGGCGGCGTCAGGCCGTTGCCCAGCTTTCCCTCGATGTCTCCGGCGTCAAGGACACTGGAACCTTTTGCTTCGGCGAGATCGTCATCACGGTGCGCGCCGCCTCGCCGCGGCCGCTGCTGGACGCCCTCATCCGCCAGGCAAAGCGCTATTGCTTTGTCACCAACAGCCTGGCCACGCCGATCCGCATCGAAATCGCGGCCCTGGAACCGGGCTGCGAACCGCCGGCGTAGTTGCCTTCGGAACGGTACACGCCGCCGAACTTGTTCGTGTTAAAGACCGAATATCCGGAAAAGGGCCGGTGCCGGCCCCCTGCGGCCCAGGCCTGAACCGTTTGCATCCCGCCCGACTTCCCCCGGGTTCTCCCCTCAGTTGAGCTTGAACCGGAATGTCAGCATGGCCCGGCTGGGTATGGCTTGGCCGTTTCGGGTGGCCGGGAAAAAAGTGGAAGCCCGGATGGCCCGCAGGGCCTCCTCGACGAACGTCAGGCCGGTGTGCTCCACCACCTCGGTGTTGCGCAGCACGCCGTCGGCGTCGATGGACAGACGCATCACCACCCGCCCCTCTTCGTTGCCGCTGCGGGCCTCGTCCGGGTAGCGCGGCAGGCTGCGGTGCCGGAATTTCGGCCCGTCGCCTTGGCCGAATTGGCCGATATATTCACCGCCGCCTCCGCCGCCCGGCCCGTCACCGCCATATCCGCCCGGTCCTGGGCCATTGCCCG
This sequence comes from uncultured Desulfovibrionaceae bacterium, assembly GCA_964490985.1. Classification (GTDB taxonomy): domain Bacteria; phylum Desulfobacterota; class Desulfovibrionia; order Desulfovibrionales; family Desulfovibrionaceae; genus Solidesulfovibrio. Next base: position 84,674 of record CAZBER010000003.1, read on the forward strand.
GCCCCTTGCCTGTGCCCGGTCCGGCCGGTCCCGGGCCTGAACCCGGCCCAATGCCCTGACCTGGCGTCCCATCGGTTGCCGCTGCCGCCGGAGCCGTTTTGGCCGTGGCCGCGGCCTTTGTGGTTTGGCGGGGCCGGGTGCGCGGCGCGGGCTTGGGCTCGGGCTTTTTCTCGGGTTCCGGCTTTTTTTCGGGCTCTGTTTTTTTCTCGGGCTCGGGCTTGGGCTCCTGTTTCTCCTCCTGGGATGGTATGGGCGCGACTTGGGGCGCGATGTCAGGGACTTCCTCGGCCTGGGCCGGTGGGGCCGGCTCGGGCGGGGCCATTGGCTCCGGCGCGGCCTCGGGTTCGGGGGCGGATGCCGCCTGGGGTTGGCTTGCCGCGTCCTGGCCGGGTTCGGCCAGGGGCTCGACGGCCCCGCCGCCTCCGCCGCCCGGCAGTTGTCCATCCCCGCCGCTGCCGCCCGGACCGGCCACGCTGCCCAGATTGAACTCGGCCACAACCTCGGACGGCGGGGCGTGGTCAATGGAAAACATCCCGCCATAGACAACGGCCATGACCACCACAACGTGAAGCGCCATGGAAACCGGAAGCCAACCCCAGGCAGTGGCGGTTGTATCGCGGCGCATCTGTCGGGGGTCTTTGGCTTCTTGCGCTTCAAAAAGCCGCGCGCCGATGGCTTCAAGCTCTTGCAGGTCACACCGTTCGCAGATGTGCGGGCCGGTATCGAGATACGCCGCGTCTGCCTCACGATCAGAGAAGTGTTGTCGAATAAAGGATTCCATGCTGCTTGAATGCACAAGTGGTTTGTTGTTACTTCATGGAACCAACAATGAAACAGCTGAACACGAATCCAGAATAAAGCGTGATCGCTTGCAATAATTAAGATTATCCTCTATGATTTGCCATGTGTCAAGAAGCTGTTGTCTGCAATTCACGCCACGCCTGGCTCGAAGGATGTCTTGGCGGACAACGTTTTGTTCATATTCCGATATCTGTATTAACTGTCATGCAAGATAAAATATGCGTGACACTCGTTTTAGAGTGCCTCGTTCTTGTCTGCGGCCGGAGACAGCAGACGGAGATGGGTGCGCAGGGTTGGGGCGGCGCTGTTGTCCCTGGCCTTTGGTTGCGAACCGGTCCGGCCGGGCAGGGAGCCGCGCATCCGGGTGTCGTGGGCAAGCCTGTCACGGCCTGTCCGCCTTAGGGAAAGTGTGTCAGCCGGATCTTGTGTTTGGCATAGCGGCCGTAGCCGAGCTGCGTTGCGGCATTTTCAGCCTAGCTTCCGCGAGGTTATACACTGTAGCAGCGGATAAATGTGAGAATCATAAATTTTGTATTTTCTCTCAGCATGAGAATTGACAATAAAAAATCGAATAAATACAATAAATAACATCACTAAAACGAAATAAACCGTGATTGTTCCAAAGTGCTGAAAATTTTTTTACATTAAACTGTTAAAAAATAAATAAATCCTTCATACCATATGCCGATTGCAGGTTCAATCTGGCATAACATTCGGCTATTGCTTGTGGTTTTTAAAATATTGCATGGTTGATCGCAGTTTCTGAGAAACAATAATCATCATTGCAACAATATTTCCAGCGCACGCGAAACCTGTGTCAGGGAGGGTATATGAAAAGCCTTGCGGTCATGCTGTTGCCCCTGCTCCTGAGTCTGCCATCACCGCTTTGCGCCGGGCAACAGGCGGGAATGCCGGAAGAAGTCAACGCCTCCATGGAAGACGTGGTGGTCACGGCCACGCGCAGCGAGGAACCGCTCAAGGACGTGCCCGGCCGGATCGAAGTGATCACCCAGAAAGAGCTCAAGGAAATGCCCGTGCAGACCGTGGACGAGGCCTTGTCCTATCTCTCGGGCGTGCACCAGGAACGGCCCTATGGACTCACCTCCCACTCCACGACAGTGTCCTTGCGGGGCATGGGCAATGTCCAGGGGCGCACCCTGGTCCTGGTCGACGGCGTGCCGCAGAATACGTCGGATACGGGCAGCGTGAACTGGAACCGGCTCAACCTCGAGGACATCAAGCGCATCGAGGTCCTCAAAGGCCCGGCCGCCGCCATCTATGGCGACAACGCCATGGGCGGCGTCATCAACATCATCACGGTCAAGCCCACCAAGCGCTTCCAGGGCAGCACCACGGCCAGTTACGGCACCGACGCCGACTGGAAGTTCCGCGGCGTGGCGGCCGGCCGGACCTCGGAAGACATGCGCGGTTTCTACGCCCGCGTCTCGGCCCTGTCCCACACGAACCAGGGCTACAAGGACGTGCCGAGCGAGCAGCAGACGCCGCAGACGAAAAACACGTTCATTGACGAAAAGACAGTAAACGCCAAGCTCGGCTGGGACCTCAACGAAACCAACAACCTCGAATTCCAGTACACCAAGGACACCCAGCTCGTGGGGGAAGGCAAGGAGATCTTCGCCTACAACGGCGTGCAGCGCGGATACGATACGGATGCCTGGCAAGGGAAGTTCACCTTCTCCTATGCAGGCTGGTCCGGCCTGGTCAACGCCTACTTTACCGATACGCATTACACCCGCACCACGGAAAGCATCACGAGCAACACGGACTTCTACAAATACCTGTCCTCCTACTCCCGGACCGATTCCAAGGTGGACCGCAAAAACTACGGCATCTTGACGAACGTGTCCCGGGCCTGGGGGCCGAACACCTTTACCGCCGGCTTTGACTACAAGATCGGGGTCATGGACGGCACGGACTACGGCCGGACCTCGCCCTTCGGCTTTGCCACGGATTACGGCAAGATCAGGAACCTCGGCGTCTTTGCCCAGGACCAGATCCGCCTGTTCGACGACAGGCTGATCTTCCTGGGCGGCCTGCGCTACGACAACGCCACCACCTATGACGGGCATTACGATACGAATATCACCAGCAGCAATTTGAACACCTATACGCAGTATTTTCCCGAGCACACCTGGGATGCCTGGAGCCCCCGCGCTTCGGTCAAGTACTTCTTCCTACCCAACCTTTCCGCGTACGCCTCCTACGGGCACGCCTTCCGGGCGCCGCTTTTGGACGATATGTACCGCACCGGCAAAATGCAGGGCAAAATCAAGATCGGCAATCCCGACCTGGGTCCGGAGACCCTGGATTCCTTTGAAATCGGCGGTGACTACGAACCCCTCGACAACCTCAAGCTTTCGGTTTCAGGCTATCACTCCATTGGCCATGACTTGCAGTCCTACGTCACCATTGATTCCACGACCCAGCAAGTCCGCAACATCGGCGAAGTCCAAATCTGGGGCGTGGAAGTGGATGCCGAATACCAACCGTTCAAGCACCTGGAGTATGACCTCTGGAAGAAGTTCTCCCTGTTTGGCAACTACACCTATGATGATACGCGCATCAGCCGCTATGGCCCCGATCCGACGCTGGTCGGCAAGCTCCTGACGTATACGCCGCAAAACTCCTTCAATGTCGGCTTCAACTGGCTGAACAACTACGTCAATAACCGGGTGGCCGTGCAATATGTCGGCAGGATGTACAGCGACAGCACCAATACCAATGCCGGAGCCATCGATCCTCACGCCTTCGTCAACCTGAAGTTGTGGCGCAACCTCGACTTCCTGGGATCGTACGGGGAAAAGGTGACGCTCTCGTTTAGCGTGGAGAACCTTCTGGACCACAGGTACTATGTAACGCGAGACGCCGACGCCTGGAACCCGGGCCGGATGCTGTTTCTGGAGCTGGCATGCACGTTTTAAGGCTTCGAGAGCTCAGCACGGGCCAAGTCGTCTTTTTCGCCTCCATGGTGGCCCTGGACTTCGGCTGGGGGATGGTTTTCAAGACTGCCCTCCAGATGACCGCCATTCATGAAGTGGCCCGGCTGGAGATGGTCGTGTCGGTCATGATCATGGTCATGGCCAGGCTCATGCTGGACCGCTTCGGAACCCTCATCGCCTATGAGCTCGCCTGGGGCCTTATGGCCGCCGCGTTCATGCCCGGGGCCGGCGGGGACCCCGGCTTCCTCAAGCTCGTCCCGGCCCTGACCCAGGGCATCGTCTACGACCTGCTTTTCTCGCTGCTTCGCCGGCCCCTGCCCGTGGGACGGGCCTATGTGGCCATCCTGGCCGGCGGACTCGTGGGGCCGACCATGGGCCAAGTCGTCCGGGTCCTCATGGGCATGCCCTGGGCCACGGCCACCCAGGTGGCCTTCGGCGTCTCGCTGCTCACGTCCCTGGTCATAAACGCCGTTGGCGTCTCCCTGGCCCTGGCCGTTTGGAAGCGGATCAACTCCCTGCAACTCGTAGCCATGTTGCGCCTGTCATGATCGAGCTCGACGGATTGTCATTCACGCCGGCTGGTTCTGACCAACCCATCCTTTCGGACGTGCGCCTGCGCATCGGCCCCGGGGAGCGGGTCGGCATCGCGGGCCCTTCGGGATCGGGCAAATCCACCCTGGGCTATCATCTGTGCGGGGCCCACCGTCTGGCCCTGGCCGGGAAGACTTCGGGCCGCCTGCACCTGGATGGCCGGGATTGTCTGGACGGCGCCCCGTGCGGATTCGCGGGCCTGGTGGGACAAAACCCCGAGGCCCAGCTGTTTTGCCGCACCGTGAACGAAGAGCTGACCCTGGCCCTGCGCATCCGGGGAGAGACCGAGGCGCGCTGCCGCGAGACGGCCGACGCCCTGCTTGGCCGCTACGGCTTTGCCTCCCGGCGGGATGCGCCCGTGGGCAGGCTTTCCCTTGGCCAAAAGCAGCAGACAGCCATCTTGTCCATGCTGGCCATCGAGCCCAAGGTGCTCTTGCTCGACGAGCCCACCAGCTACCTCGACGCAGCCGCGTCCGACCGCCTGTTCGCCCATCTGAAAGAGCTGTGCCGCTGTCACGGCTGGATCGTTTTGGTGATCGAGCACGACATCAAGCGGCTGGCCGATTTCGCCGACCGGGTCCTGGTCATGTCCAAGGGGCGGCTGGTCCATGACGGTTCCTGGGCCTCCTGCGCCGTGCCCGGGGCGGCGGCCATGGCGGCCGATCTTCCGGATTTTTCCCCGGTCGGACCGGAGGAGCCGGCCATTGCCTGCTCGGGCCTCGGCTTTGGCTATGGCGAGGGCGAGCCGGTCCTTACGGACATCGCCTTCTCGGTGCGACCCGGCGAATCCGTTGCCCTGCTCGGCCCCAACGGCGCAGGCAAGACCAGCCTCCTGCGCCTGATCAAGGGCCTGGCCAAGCCGTCATCCGGCCGGATGGCGCTTGGTCCCGGGCTTGTCGCAAGCCGGGATGTGGGACTGATGTTCCAAAATCCCGACGACCAGATATTTGCCCACACGGTGGAGGCGGAATGCGGCTATTGGCTGGACAACCTGGGCGTGCCGCGGGCCGAGCGGGCCGAGCGCTGCCGGCGGTTCCTGGCCCAGCTCGGTCTGGCCGGCATGGACGAACGAGCGCCTTTTTCCTTGAGCTTCGGGGAAAAGCGCCGCCTGTGCTTGGCCTCGACCCTGGTGGCCGAACCGGCCGTCCTGTGCATGGATGAACCCACCACCGGCCTGGACAACGCCAACATGACCGCCATGGCCGGGCTCGTGCGGCGTTTGGCGGCCTCGGGCACGGCCGTGGTCTTCGCCACCCATGAGGACGCCTTTGCCGCCATGGCCGCGTCGCGGTGGATCAGCCTGCAAAACGGCCGGATCGTCTCGGACCGGCCAAACCCCCATGTAGCCAAATGATAAGCCTGCTTCGCCGCTCCACCGTCCTTGGCAAGTGCGCCTTCGCCATATCGCTAAGCGTCTATGCCTTTTACTGCCAGGATTGGCGCATCCTGGTCGGGCTGACCCTGATCCTGGTCGCCTTGCTGGCCTTTTCCGGCGATTGGGACCGGTCCGTATGGCTCGTTTTCGGGGCCTTTGTCGCCTCGTTGCCGACCCTGCTGCTCATTTTCATCCTGGGCGGCGTGGAAAAGGCGCCAACGTGGCAGGAAGGCGTACTGCTCGGCCTGGATTGGCTGTCGGTTTTTGCCTTGCGCCTTTTCCTGCTGGTTCTGGCGGACATCCTCATCGTGAAATGGACCACGTTTTCCGAACTGCTCCTGTCCCTGCGCAGCCTGCGCCTCCCGGGCAAAGTGGTGCTGTTTCTATCCACCCTGGTCACCCTGTTGCCCAATGTCTTTTCCATGGCCATGCACGTGGTGGAGGTGCAGCGCTGCCGGGGGTTTGCGCCCAAGAAACTGCTCAACCCGAAAAATTTCCTGCCGCTTTTCGTTCCGGTCTTCCTGGCCCAGATGAAACGCTCCACAGACCTGGCCCTGTCCCTGGAGCTGCGCGGCATTTCCGGACAGTCCCTGGGACAGGGAGCGCGCCTGTCGTTGCATACCGGCGACATCCTGTTCCTGGCCGCCGCGGTCCTGGTCTGGTTCGCGGGCCGGGGCTTTTGACCTCCGGCCCGACGCAAGGAAAGGAGAGAAGCCATGCAATGCGACTATTGCGAGACGCCCGATACCTGGTCCTGAGCACGAGGCGACACCCCATTTTCGAGCACAACGGGGCCTATCGCTATTACCAGGATGACAGCGAGCACAAGCCCTATCCGCTCTCGGGGCATTTCACGGAAATTCCGGCCGGCACCATTGGCGAGGAGTTTGCCGGCCGCAGCATCGCCGTGGGCAACCGCAGCATGTTCATGCACGTGACCACCGGCTGCGACATCACCTGCGAATGCTTTGCCCGCAATCTGTACAACCAGGGCTGCATGGCCGTCACCCACCGTCAGGACAAGGCGGTCGCGGCCTAGTGTCGCGTCCTCATATTTAAACAGTTATATAAAAAATGTTGCCCTATGAGGCTCTTGCAAAAGGAGTCGTTTTCGAAGCCTTCGGCGACCAAAGGGCTCCGCCCTTTGGAAACCCGTAATGGATTCAGGAGATTATAGCGCAAGCCAATTGCTGTTCGCGTTGCGTTTGATTTTTGCAAGATGTTTATATTTTTAAGAAATTTAACACTAGGGGCCTATCCGGAAGCGGCCTGGCCGAAGCAAGGCCGGGCGGAGCGGGCCAGAGGGGGCGGCGATGCATTCCCAGTCCGAGATCGACGCGTTTCTCGCCATCAGCCGAGAGGTCTTCGCGCCGCTTTATCCCTATTACGCCGCCCGGTTTCTCAGGCAGTCGGGCATTGCCAGCGGGCGGTGCCTCGATTTGGGATGCGGCGGCGGCGCACTGGGACTGGCTGTGGCGGCGCGCAGCCACTGTTCCGTCATTCTGCTCGACCAGGCGCCGGCCATGCTCGCCGCCGCAGTCCAAGCCGCAGCCGGGCAGGGGCTCGCCGGCCGGGCTGCGGCGCTCGCCGCCGATGTCCATGCCCTGCCGCTGGCGGACGGCTGCGTCCATCTGGTCGTCAGCCGGGGATCGGTCATGTTCTGGAAGGATCTTCCCAGGGCTTTCGCCGAAATCCGGCGGGTGCTGGCGCCGGGCGGCCGGGCCTTTCTCGGCGGCGGGCTCGGACCGCCGGAGGTGCGCCAGGCCATCTGCCGCGAAATGGCCAAGCGCGATCCCCGCTGGAGCGCGGATTCCCCGCCGCCTCACCGGCCGGGGACCGAACCCGAACGGCATGCCGCGGCCTTGCTGGCCGCCGGCATCGACCGATTCAGCATCACCCGGGAGGACACGGGGCACTGGATCGAATTCGGGGATTGAGGCCGACCCGGACCGGCTGCGCCGTAGCGGGCCGGAAAAAAAGGCCTGACCGCTCAATTCGTTTGCACCGGCGGCAGCGGCTTGGCCATTTTTTCGTCCTCGGCCACCACTCCGAGCCGTTCCACGCCGGCGTTTTTCACCAGTCCCATGAGCCGCACCACCGTGCCGTAAGGCACGGCCTGGTCGGCCCGCAGGTACAACTGTTTCTTCTGGTTGGTGACCAGCTGCCTGACCTGGCTTTCCAGGTCGGGCAGCAGCACCATGTACTTGTCGAGGTATAGGGAGCCGTCGGCCTTGACCGTCAGCACCAGGCTCTCGTCGTTTTTGGGCAAGGCGCTCACGGAGCGGGCCTGGGGCAGTTCCACATCGAGGCCCTGGGACATCATGGGTGCGGTGACCATGAAAATGATGAGCAAAACCAGCATCACGTCCACAAAGGGCGTGACGTTCACCTCGCTTAGGAACCGACCGCCGCCGCCGACCTGCATGGCTACACCTCCCCCCCGGCGCTGCCGTGGCGGAGGGAGGCCTCCTGCGCCGGCGTCAGGGTCCAGTTCACCTCGCGGTGGATGCGGTTTAAAAACGCGCCGGCAAAGTTGACCAGCTCGCGCTCGATGGCCTGCATGTAGCCGAGGAAGAAGTTGTAGGCCAGGACCGCGGGGATGGCCACGGCCAGGCCGATGGCCGTGGCGATCAGGGCTTCGGAGATGCCCGGGGCCACGGCGGCCAGGGCGGCTGACTGCATGAGCCCGATGGAGTGGAAGGAGTTCATGATGCCCCAGACCGTGCCGAAAAGGCCGATAAAGGGCGTGGCGTTGGCGCAGGTGGCCAGAAAGGGAAGCGCCTTGGACAGCTTGCCCAGCTCCTGGGTCACCCCCTGGCGGAGGACGCGGCGGATGTTGTCCATGGCGATGCGGCCCTTTTCGGCCGGCCCGATATCCGCCTCTTCCATGCGCAGGAGTTCCGCGAAGGCCAGCCGGCCCACATGGTAGGCCGGCGACCGGCGGGACTGCCCCAGGGCCTGCATGGCCGAACGCAGCGAATCCGCCTCCTGGAATCGGGTGTAATCCCGGATCGACTCCCGCTTGGCGCTGGACAGGGTGAACAGCTTGACAAAAATGATGCTCCAGCAGCCCACGGACATGACCGCCAGAATGCTCAAGACGAAAATGACCGTGGGGGTAGCGCTGGCCAGCATACCTCCCAGGCCGCCATGCGGCGTGAATGTATCCATCGTGCTTCGCTCCTCCGTCGGATCACAGGTTTGGGAAATGCTGCCGCAGACGGAACCAGGATGGCGATTCCGCCGGCACGGCCATCCGCACCATGGCCAAGCCTGCCAGCCCCGCGCATCGGATTGTGGCCTGCCGTTGCTCATTGTTCGCCGGGCCGCTCCATAACCGGAAAGTACCCGGCTGAAAGCAGTCGCACCGGAAATGCAGTTCCCAACCGTTTCTTCTTGATTGCTTTGGAAGATGGCGTCAAGTGACACGGTTTATGGAAAAAACATCATTGTTGTACGGCGTAGAACCATGCCTATTTCGTACAAAAATATCTTCCGATACAGTTCTATAAAAAATGACATGATTTGAATCGCTGCGGCATTCCGGGGAATGTTGCAAAATTCCAGTCACGATTATTTTAAGACAGTGACCGGTTCTGGGAAAAGCGTTTTGAACAAAAGAAGAGCGATGCTGGTGCGCAATGACGCCCAGGTCCGCCAGGGCAAGCACAACGAGGCCAAGGCGAGGTGGGGAAGCAGCGCTTCCAGGACCACGAGACAGGCTTCCCGGCGCTCACTGCGCGTCTTGCGGTTGCCTGGACCCAAAGCGATGGACATTTTTTGGATAGTCATACCAAGCTTTGGTCCGCGCAGCGGCCATGGAGAGGACGCGGGGAGGCCCCCTTTCCCTTTACGGATGGGAACGGCCGGCGTTAGGTTGGGGCGGTCCGGATCGTGGCCGCACCGGTTGCCACTCCTCTCGCGGACTCTGAAAGGAGGAACAGGATGGGTAACGACACTGCCTGCAGACAATGTCGCCCCCTGGAAGTATATGTGGAAATTTTTTCGTTCCGGGACTATTCCGGGACAAAAAGCGGTTTTGAGCAAAGAAAAAGGGTTACATGCAGGAGGTGCTTTCCGCATGTAACCCTTTGCTCTTGATAATGGTGCCGAGGGACAGAATCGAACTGCCGACACGGGGATTTTCAGTCCCCTGCTCTACCGACTGAGCTACCTCGGCGCGGCGGAGAACGGTATCTATCCCAAGGCTGCGGCCTTGGCAACCTTTTTTTGGGAGCAGTCATGCCAAGAAACGATTTTATTTTCTCCCTGCTCGGGCTATCCTTCTACCTGTTCATCCTTTTCTACCTCTAGGAGAAGCCCATGACCGATCTCGAAGCGTTCCTTGCGGACTGGACCGAGGACCCAAACGGCGTCAAGCGCGCCTTCCTGCGCCTGCGGGAGGTCCTCGACAGCCTGGCCGGCGCCACTGTCACCTTCGTACCCCGGCCGCCCGCCTCCTACAGCCTGCGCGCCGAACCGTCCCGGGGCCGGCCCGTCATTACCATGGTGGACGTGGCCACAGTGGACGGCGAGCGGTTTTTGTCCGTGTGCTTTTACGCCGACACCATCACCGATCCCGAGGAACGCGGCGACCTGATCCCCGGCGGCCTGCTGTCCCAGGACGGCTATTGCTTTGACGTGGATTCCGGCGACGACGACGTGGTCAGCTACGTGGAAGCCCGAATATTCGAGGCTGCCGCCGCCTTTTCCCTGCCCGAGGACCAATGCTGCGACGACGACTAGACGCGAGCAACGTCTAACGCCTATCCCGGCTGATAAAAACTCCCGGCTCCCCCGGCGGCTTCCACGGTAAACGCGTCCGGCAGGTGCGTAGCCGTCAGGTTCCCGCCCCGGGCCACGACCGTCACCACGTCGAACCGGCACGGCCGCTCCCACCATTGCCGCTCGGACAAAAAGGCCGCGGCCGCCCGCACCACGCGCCCGCGTTTGGCGGCGGTCACGGCCTGGTCCGGCCGGGTCAGGCTGCCCGGCCCCCGGGCCTTGACCTCGACAAAGACCACGGTGTCGCCGTCCAGGCACACCAGATCCACTTCGCCGCTGCGCACGCGATAGTTGCGGGCCGCCACGCGGTAGCCAAGGCCGGTGAGGAGCTTTTCGGCCGCTGCTTCGCCGGCCCGGCCCAGTTCCAGATGTTTGGCAGGCATGGGTTAGAGCCCGGGCAGGCCGAGCTGGCTTTCGGCCGGGCCGTCCGGTTCGGGCCGCACGCCCCGAAACGTCAGGCGGTGCATGCGGCACGGCCCGAGCCGGACCAGGGCCTGCCGGTGCAGGACCACGCCGTAGCCCTTGTGCGCCTCGAAGCCATAGCCTGGGTAGCGCTTGGCCAGGGAGGCCATGAGCCGGTCCCGGAAGGTCTTGGCCACGATGGAGGCGGCCGAGATGGCCGGCACGGTCAGGTCGCCGCCCACGATGGCGGTCTGGCGCGGCGGGCGCGGCAGGTCGGCCAGCAGATGGGAGGGAATGCACTTGTTGCCGTCCACGGACAGGGCGGCCGGCGCAAGCTTCAGGGCGCGCACGGCCCGGGCCATGGCCGCGAAGGTGGCCTGGAGGATGTTGACGCGGTCGATCTCGGCCGGCCAGGAAACGCCGATGGCCCAGGCCAGAGCCTGGGTCTTGATGGCCGGGGCCAGCCGGTCGCGGGCCGCCTCGGAAAGCTTTTTGGAATCCGTGAGCCCCGGCAGGTCAAACGATTCGGGCAGGATGACCGCTCCGGCCACCACAGGCCCGGCCAGGCAGCCCCGGCCGGCCTCGTCCACCCCGGCCATGGGGCCGGCCTTGGGGCCAGCCGGCTTCATGAACGCGAAAAGCCGCGCCTGCCCGGCCGGCTCAGCGGCCACAGGCAGGCGACGGCCAACAGGAAGGTCCCGGCGCGGTCCATGAAAGGAACCGGCTTAGGATTCCCACTCGGTCTTGGTCTTGATGCGGGCAGCCTTGCCGCGCAGGGCGCGCAGGTAGTACAGACGGCTGCGGCGCACCTTGCCCTGGGAAACCACTTCCACCCGCTCGATAAACGGCGAATGCATGGGGAACACGCGCTCCACGCCCACGCCGTCGGACACCTTGCGCACGGTGAAGGTGGAATTGACGCCGCCCTTGCGCAGCCGCAGCACCGCGCCCTGGAAAACCTGGATGCGCTCTTTTTCGCCCTCCAGGATGCGCAGGAACACCTTCACGGTGTCGCCGGCGCGAAAAACCGGCATATCCAGGCGCAACTGCTCCCGCTCGATGGCATTGATCACGTTCATGACGCTTTCTCCTCGGATAAGCCGTCGGGCGTGCCGCGCCCGACCGGCTTGGAATGTCGTTGTCGCCGCCGCAAAGCCCTAGAGGGCGTCTCCCAGCAGCCTGTCGGTGAGGATGCCGGCCGCGGCCCGCACCGAAAGATGGTTGTAGTCCGAAAACGGCCGCAACGGCGGCAGCACGCCCTCGGCCCGGGCCAGCACAGCCTCGGCCAGACCATGCCCCGTGCCCAGGACCAGGAGCACCGGCCGGTGTCGCAAAAGCTCCCGCGCCGCCCGAAACGACAGCGTGGCCGGTCCCTTGGCGCTGGTGGCCAAAAGGGCCGGAGGCTCGCCGTGATCGGCCGCCACGGCCTCGAGAGCCGCGTCCAGGTCCTGGTGCAACCGCACCAGGGACAAGGCCTCGGTCCGGTCCGGATTGGCCCGAAGCCCGGGGCCAGTCCGCCAGTGGTCCAGAATCCGCCCGGCCAGGGCCAACTGGTCGGTCAGCGGCGAGACCACCTCAAACCCGCCCAGACCGTAGGTACGGGAAACGCGCGCTATATCGTGTATGTCGAGGTTTGTCAAAGAGACCGTGCCGACACTGCCGTCTTTGAGCAGCACCGGACCGTGCACCAGGCCCAAGTGGAGGTTACGGCCCGGGCGCGTGTGGGGCTGGTGGCGCAAAAACCGGATGTCCGCCGGGGACAGGGTCGTGGCGTCGAACAGGTCCGGCCGCCGGACCAGGGTGGCCTCCAGGGCGCGGCGGCGACGCCAGTCGGCAATGGCCGCGTGGTGGCCGGACAAAAGCTCGGACGGCACCGCCAGGCCCTCAAACACTTCCGGCCGGGTGTAATGGGGATATTCCAAAAGGCCCGCGGCAAAGCTCTCCTCGTCGGCCGACGCGTCCTTGCCCATAAACCCGGGCAAAAGTCGGGCCACGGCCTCGACCAGGCAGGCGGCCGCTGCCTCGCCGCCGGAAAGCACGAAATCCCCCAGGGAAACAGGCGTGATGTCGAACAAATCGAAAATCCGGGCGTCAATGCCCTCATAGCGGCCGCACAAAAGCGTCAAGGCCTCTTCCTGGGCCAGTTCGGCAGCCAACTTCTGGGAAAGCGGCTCCCCGGCCGGGGACAGCATGAGCATCCGGCCCGGCCGGGGCAGGGAGCGCAGGGCGGCGGTCAGGGACGGCAGGCCCATGACCATGCCCGGGCCGCCGCCATAGGGCCGGTCGTCCACGGTATGGTGCTTGTCCGTGGCGAAATCGCGCGGATTGACCCGCTCGACCGAAACCACGCCAGCCTCCACAGCCTTGGCCAAAAGCCCGCAGGACAAGAAGGAATCGAAAAATTCCGGGAAGATGGTGATTATATTGAACCGCATGGGTGGTGAAGATGCCTCCGGCGGCCAGGGAACCCTTTTTGAAAAAAGGGTTCCCTGGACCCTC
>CAZBER010000004.1:0-50054 GCA_964490985.1 uncultured Desulfovibrionaceae bacterium
GTGGAGCTGGAGGGAATCGAACCCACGACCTCTTGAATGCCATGCCGGCAAAAATACTTAACATATTGAAAAAATTGTATTTTTTAATATAAAACCAGTGGAGCCACAGCGAATTTGTTGGCTCCAGCCAACGGTCACCAATAGGTCTTTGGCGCATCAGCCAACATACCGCCAACGGACAGCCAACACGTCTGTGGCGCGGTAGCCAACAAGGCAACTGCTACTTCCAAGTCTCTTCATAGCAGACGCTTTGATCGTAACATCAATCTTTCCAGCGCACTATAAAGAGTCAGGTCAAATAAACCGAGGACTGCTGCAGCGGATCACGGGAGTGGGCTCGCCCTAGGCCAACTCCTAAGGTAATATCTGACTACAGACAAGCCCCATGAATTTAAAGATAAAAATGTCTTAAGGTAATATGGAATTACCTGGGCTTACCGAGTAAAAGTTTATGAATTGGGTTGATAAGTCTTGGAGATGCATCAAAGAGATCCAATCCACTCTCGATGAGAGCCCTGAGCAAGGCTGATTCTGTAGCGCCTCCTCGGGAGGCAATTATTCGTATTCTCTCGCGCGTTGCTTTGCTTACTTTGCAAGCTAACGTCTCCGAGAAATACGCACCTTCACCGCGCAGGTAATTTCTATTTTGCATCCTATTACTCCCAGAACAGATAGTATTTGTTCCATTATAAAAATGGAGACTGCTCTGTGGTGATAGCTATTCTTCATGCTCTGACACTCCACGAAAGCAAAATATTTTCCTTAAAGTGCAGAATGGAAAACACAATTGAAGAGTATGGACTTCCAAAAGTAAATATTATGGTCAATCCACATAGATATATAGCAACAGACCATGAGCAATCAATAGCAAAAAGTGCCGCGATAGGCTGGGGTGATCCTGAAACACCAGACTGGGGGGTCTTAGCGAAACTTTACGGCTTGACGACAGTATCCCACTTAGTTTGTTTAAACCTAAATCGCAATCTAGGAGTTGATGGGAAGTTTATCGGGAGGCTACAGGGCGTTACTTCTGCTTATTGGAGCAAAAAGGTTCAGCAAGGGCAACAAAAATTATTTCTTCAGGGCTACTACATTCGATCAATGATTCCATATGGGATGAACAAAATATCTATAAAGATACAAGACATAACAAGAGGTTGCCAGAGACCAAGGTACGTGCTTAAGCTTGGCAATTCAGAAGAAATTGAAATCGTCCGACTTATCTTCGATCTCTACGTCAATGCGGGGTACACAATTACTGACATAAGCAACTTGTTAAGCGCTCAGAAGATCAAATCGCCAGGAAAAAGTAGCGCCTGGACATGGTCAAACGTGAAGAAGATACTTGAAAATCCTTGTTATATTGGCGCTAACCAGTTTGGTAACAATGTTAGGTACGATGAATTTGAGCCAGCCCTGGACAAATCAATATTTTTCGAGGCCCAGGCAAAGTTACATCGTGAGTGTCTGCTCAGGAAGATTGTTTTGGCAGAAAAGTATTAGCAGGCTTATATATGTCAAAACAAATTACGGCACACACTGAGTTCACTCCAGTACGAGCTGCTGAATACGTCCGAATGTCAACAGAACATCAGCAGTATTCGACTGAAAACCAACGTGAAGTTATAAGGGACTACGCTGCCCGGCGAAATATGGATATCGTTCGTACATACGCTGACGAAGGCAAGAGTGGACTTAGTTTAGAGGGTAGAGACTCCCTGAAACAACTGATTGCTGACGTTCAGAGTGGAAAGGCCGAATATCAAGTTATCTTGGTCTATGATGTGAGCAGATGGGGTAGGTTTCAAGACGCTGACGAAGCGGCTTTTTATGAATACATCTGCAAGGAGAGAGGCATCAGGGTCCATTATTGCGCTGAGATGTTCGAGAATGACGACAGCCTGCCTTCGGCCGTCATCAAGAGCATGAAGCGCGTGATGGCCGGTGAGTATAGCCGAGAACTTTCAGCTAAAGTCTTCAAAGGGCAGTGCCGCCTCATTGAACTGGGATATCGGCAGGGAGGTCCGGCGGGGTTCGGTCTCCGGCGGATGCGCATTGATCAACATGGAAATCACCTGGGAATTCTGGAAAAAGGTCAATATAAGAGCCTGCAGACCGATCGAGTTATTCTCGTACCTGGTCCAGACGCAGAAGTAGAGGCGGTTAGGTACATATATCGCCTTTTTGTTGATGAAAGAAAATCAGAAAGAGAGATCGCAGAGCTTCTGAATATTCAAAACATAAAAGGAGAGCACGGGCGACCATGGTCACGCGGAACAGTTCATCAGCTTATAATAAACGAAAAATATATTGGAAATAACATCTTTAATCGTACTTCGTTCAAATTGAAGAAAAAGCGAGTCAAGAACAATCCGGAGATGTGGATTAGGGGTGCCGGAGCCTTCAGTCCCTTGGTCGATTTAGAGAAGTTTCTGGCAGCCAGCAGGATCATTCAGGACAGAGACCGAAAACTTTCCAACGAGGAAATGATCGAACTCCTCAAGGGACTGTTTCTTCGCCACGGCCGTATTTCTGGCCTCCTAATCGACGAGTCGGAGAACTTACCTTCGAGTGGATCCTATAAAGCCCGTTTCGGTAGCCTTATTCGTGTGTACAGCCTCATCGGGTACACGCCAAATAGAGACTTCCAGTATATAGAGGACAACCGTAAACTCCGCAGACTTTATCCTGAGATTATTGAAGAAATCATCGGATGCATAAGTGAAGTCGGCGGTTACGTGGAGAGACCCGACAAGGATGACATCCTGCTCGTCAACGACGAACTTAGGGTTTGTGTGGTCCTCGCTCGCTGCCGGAGAACTTCATCAGGATCGTATCGCTGGAGCATTAAGCTTGAAGACAGGACCTGCCCAGACATCACGATTGCCATTAGAATGGATCACGAAAATTTATCTGTTCAGGACTATTATCTCTTTCCCTGGATCGAATTGACAACCGGGCAATTGAAGCTCGCAGAATATAATGGCTTAGCTCTGGATGGATATAGGTATGACGACCTTGGCTTCTTTTTCTCCTTACTAGAACGCATCAGAATCGGAGGGGCAGCATGAACTTTTCATCTTCTTCAGCAGTCGAGATGGTCCCGATTGATTCCATCCACATACTCAACTCCCGCGTCCGCGATAAGTACAAGTTTTCTCAAATTGTAAGCAATATAGCCATCCTTGGATTAAAGAAGCCAATTACCCTGCGAAAGAAAAAGTGCAAAGATGGGAAGAAATGCTACGATCTTATTTGCGGACAGGGGAGGTTGGAGGCCTACATCGCACTTGGGCAGAAGGAAATTCCAGCTGTCGTCGTCCAGGCCACACAGGAAGACTGCTACCTAATGAGTCTCATTGAAAATCTTGCAAGGCGTCATCAGACTACGCTTGAGCTTGTTTATGAAATCGGCGCTCTGGAGGATAGAGGCTACTCTCCAAATGAAATTGCTACAAAAACTGATCTGAGGCCGGAATACGTTAAGGGAATTGTGCGGTTGCTGCGTCAGGGAGAGGTGCGGCTGCTGGAGGCTGTGGAAAAGGGGCGCGTCCCTATCAGCGTGGCAGTGAAAATTGCGGTATCAGATGACGCTGAAATACAGCAATCTTTGCGGGAAGCTTACGAAGACCAAACGCTTCGTGGGCAGGCCCTGTTGGAAGTCAGGAAGCTTATCGAGCAGAGGAAATCTAAGGGCAAGGGACCTCACTCCGAGAGGAAATTTACTAGAAACAAAGACTCCTCTAAGTCCCTGTTAAAGGCTTACAAAAACGAGACAGAGCGTCAGAAGGTAATGCTCAGGAAGGCAAACGTCAGCGAAGATCAATTGCATTTTATTGTTGCTGCTCTACGCCAGCTCTTTCAAGATGAGAATTTCACTACTTTGCTTCGGGCTGAATCGCTGGACATGATGCCAAAAAATCTTTTTTCTCTGCTAGAGATTCAGGGGGATAAGAGTGAATGAGCATGTGAAGATGGCCTTTAGGCCAGAGGTTTTGTCAATCCCTCTCGAATGCATCCTGTCTCTCAGACAGATGAAGCCAGGACTAAAGAAGTCTAATAAATATCGCAGGATTCTTGCGTCAGTCCGAGAGGTTGGAGTTATCGAACCTCTCATCGTCTATCCTGTAAATGACAGTAGCAGCACCTTCTATCTACTTGATGGGCATTTTCGCCTAGAGGCACTAAAGGATGTTGGCAGCAAAGATGCTACTTGCTTGGTTTCTACGGATGATGAGGCTTTCACATACAATCACAAGGTAAACCGCTTGTCTCCTATCCAGGAGCATTACATGATTCTAAAAGCCATTGAGAATGGCGTCTCAGAGGAGAGGATAGCCACCGCCCTTAATGTGGACATAGCCAGCATCAAGAAGAAAAGAAACCTTCTTGATGGAATATGCCCTGAAGCAACGGAACTTCTCAAGGATAAGCAGGTAACAAAAAGTATCTTTCAGGTTCTTAAAAAGATGAAGCCCATGCGCCAAATCGAAGCTGCCGAGTTGATGGTTGCGAGCAATAATTACACGCATCCTTATGTCTTGGCACTGTTTTTTGCAACTAAGAGTGCTGAACTTGTGAATCCAAAGACTAATAAGTCGACAAACTCGGTGTCACAGGATGACATCCTTCGAATTGAGAGAGAAATGGAGTTTTTGGAAAAGGACTTCAAGCGAATTCAAAATACTTATGGACATAATATTATCCAACTAACCGTAGCGAGAGGGTATATTCAAAAAATTGTGACGAACAGACGAGTGGCTTCATTCCTACAGAAACATTACCCTGACATATTTGAAGGTTTCGGAAAGATCATTCAAGCGACATCACTTGAACAAACCAGCCAGGAAAATGATTCGATACAGACCGAAACAAACCTTTCTCTTGCAGCTAATCCAATCTAAGGGGCTGGTACTATGTAACAAGGTATCATCACTCCCCGGGCACGGTTTCCTTCTTGCTGCTTGAATATCTTTCAAGCGGTCCCCCCTCAAAACAGTCGGTATTTATTTAATTTTCTCGAATAAAAACACATAATTATCTGTTCAAGAAAAATGAAGTAAGGATCGTTGGAATTTCAGTCAAGAGGTCGGGGTTGGTCAAAGGACCGCTTGAATAGAGAATCAAGTGTCCGAAAAGACGGTTTTTCAACCACCTGATATGATTATTTAATAGTCGTCAGCACGCATGAATACCATGCCAACAGACCATTTAAATTATTAACTTTTTTAAAAAATTTGGCGAGCAGCCACAGCTCTTTTGTTGGCTCCTGCCAACAGTCACCAGTAGGTCTGTGGCGCATCAGCCAACGGACAGCCAACACGCCTGTGGCTCGCCAGCCAACGTGGCTGTGGTGAACCTCCGCCGACCATCAACCAGGAGCGCCTACACAGTCTTCGAGTCACTCGCGGAACAGCGGCAAGGCAAAGGCTTCGCGCCGCCGTCACGCGTATTTGCTGGTCTTCCCCAACACAATGAGAAATGCCGCTGCCGCGAACACAAGCATTATCCAGGTCATGGTCCACGGCGTGCCCTTACTGAAAAAGGCGAGCAGCAACGAGGACAGGATGCCACTACCATATTGCAACGCGCCGATCAGCGCCGAGGCGGAACCCGCGATATGGGGCACTTCGTCCAAGGCCGCCGCCGTGGCCGAAGCCGCCACGATCCCGTTCATCGAAAAGAACACAAAGACCATCCCGACGATGATGGTCATGTCGTACAGTTCCTCATTGACACAGAAAGCCATGACCACCATGGCCAAAAAGGCTATCCCTGTGGAGAGTTGCAGCAAAAGGCGCAAGGGAAAACGGATGACCAGATACCGGTTGAAGAAACTGAGGGTCATGACCCCGAGGATGTTGACGGCGAACAGCCAGCCGTAATGCTGCGGATCGACACCGAAATAGGAGATATAGACTCGTGGCGATCCGGCGATGAAGGCATACGCGGCCACATAATAAAACGTCACGCACAGGGTAAAGCGCATAAACGTCTTATGCTTCAACAGGTAACGATAATTGACGAAAACGCTATTGATCGAAGCAGGTGCCCTTCTTTCCGCAGGCAGGGTTTCCGGCAGCCAGAACAACGAGACGAGCATCAGTGTGCCAACCCCTGTCAGCATCCAAAAGATCGTGTGCCAGTTGCTCACACGCACGATCTGGCCGCCGAGAAGCGGCCCGATGATCGGCGCTATGGCCATGATGATCATCAGGGTCGACAGCATCTGCGCCGCGCGCGTACGGGCAAACAGGTCCCGGATCATCGCTCGGGCGAGCATGGGGCCAGTGCATGCGCCGAACGCCTGAACGACGCGCCACAAGACGATCTGCGGGATCGAATGCGACATGGCGCATCCGGCGGCCCCGAAGGCGAAGACCAGCATGCCGATGTAGAGCGGGATTTTCCGGCCGATGCCGTCGCTGATCGGCCCCCAAAGCAGTTGCGCAAAGGTGAATCCGACAAGAAAGCCGGCAATCGTCAGCTCGGCATCGCCACGCAATTCCTTTGCCATTTCGGGCATTGCCGGGAGATAGATATCCGTTGACAGCGAAGTGAATGCCATCAACGCGCCAAGAATGGCCATAAATGTCGTCTTCGTGACGACCTCTCCGTTATTGTTAACTATTGTGTCGGCCATATGGTTCTCGATTTGATTTTTCCATCACCCGCTGCACCGATCATGTGCAAGAAAGGTCGCAAACAGCGCCCATGCCGTTTTCCATGAATGAACATGGAGAGCGCCCCGCAAACACGGTCTGGGGCACCCTCCACTTCGAAGCAGCATTGTCGGGGTAGTCTGGTCTGTATCGGCCTTTGGGACTGGAGTTTAACGGATGAAGTTCGTAATAATCTGCTCTTCCTGCAGCGGCAGTTGAATACCGGCCTTCAACCCCGCCTCCTTACATTTAAGGAGCCATGCCATATTCTTGCCCAGGACGCGCATTATCTGGACGCCTTCCTCGTCCTTCATGACCTCTTCCGGCGTATGCCATGCGACAATTCGGTCGCGAGTTGCCCCACTGCGGTTCACTTGCCCACCCGTTTGGCATACTCGGCCGGATAGCGGTCGCCAGCGACTTCGATCTTGGAAAGAGCGTCACTCAGGGAGCCAAGCTCATTGGCAGTCAGGACTACGTCCGCCGCGCCCACATTCTCTTCCATGCGATGCAGCTTGGTCGTGCCGGGAATAGGAACGATCCAGGGTTTCTGCACCAGCACCCAGGCAAGAGCTATCTGGGCCGGAGTGGTGTTCTTTTGTCCCGCAATGCTTCGGACCAGTTCGACCAGCGCCTGGTTGGCGTCGAGATTCTCTGGGCTGAAGCGGGGAACGATGCTGCGGAAGTCGTCCTTGCCGAACGTTGCGGTCTTGTCGAACCGGCCGGTCAGGAATCCCTTGCCCAGCGGGCTGAAGGGCACGAACCCGATACCCAATTCCTCCAGGACGGGCAGCAATTCCTCTTCAGGCTGCCGCCACATCATGGAGTATTCGCTCTGGATGGCGGTCACGGGAAGGACCGCGTGGGCGCGGCGGATGCTCGCAACACCAGCCTCGGACAGCCCCCAATGTTTGACTTTGCCCTCCTCCACCAGTTCCTTGACCGTCGCGGCCACATCCTCGACCGGAACATCCGGATCGACGCGGTGCATGTAGTACAGGTCGATGGCGTCGCCCCCAAGCCGCGTAAGCGAGCCTTCCACGGACCGCCGGATGATCTCGGGCCTAGCATCAACGACCTGCTTGCCATTCACGGTCTGGATGCCGAACTTGGTGGCGATGACCACCTCGCCCCTGAAAGGCGCGAGCGCCTCACCTACAAGTGCTTCGTTGACGAAGGGGCCGTAAACCTCGGCGGTGTCGAAAAAGGTCACCCCTTTCTCCACGGCGGCCCGGATCAAGGCGATCATTTCCCGCCTGTCGGCGGCTGGGCCATAGCCATGGCTCATGCCCATACAACCCAATCCGAGAGCCGAGACCTCAAGTCCGCTGCGGCCCAGTTGTCTTTTTTGCATTTTTAGCTCCTACAAGTCCCTTGCTTGCTAATCAAGTCCCTTTTCCTTGAGCCATTTCGAGAGCAAATCAGCCACTTCGAGATTGTTCAGATCGGAAAAGGGGAAATGGGTGTTGCCGTAAACACCGATTTCCGGAAGGTGGACCAACGTGGCGTCACCGCCGTGTCTGTTGACGGCTTCAACCCATTTGCGCGCCATGGCGAGGCGGATTCTCCACTGGTCCTTGCCGAGATCATCGGAAGGCTGTTCGGGGATGTTGTCGCCGTAGTAGAGAATGATCGGGATGCGCGTCAGCTTCATGAACTCGGACAAGGGCACGCTGACAGCCTCCAGATCGCCGAACTTGCTTTTGACGGGGGCAGGGACTTCACCCTCGGGGAAGATAAAATTGCTGCCCGGCTCGTAAGCCGCGACCGCGCGGATCTTGGGGCTCTTGAGGACCGCGTCCCAGCCCATGCCGCCGCTGTGCGAATGGGTGACGAGAATCCCCTCGCCGATCTTGTCGAACAGGGCGGCGACCGCATTCGAATTGACATGGATATCGATGGGGCCGGTATCGGGGGTCATCTGGCGGAAATACTGGTTAAGCGCCTCCGCCCCCTTAGGGAACTGGACCCCGGGATAGTGGTTTGGCCAAGCGCCCACCCGAAACATGTTGAACCAGAATTGCTCATCCGGGGCGGTCGGAACGGTTGCGGCCTTGGTCGTCCTGCCGGCATTTCCCCGCCGGGGCTGGTCAATGACATAGACGCTGAAATCGCGACGCAAAAAGATGTTCTGGTATCCTTCGCGACCGTCCGGCGTGCTTTCCCAGGTCTTGGAAAACTGACCGAAGCCGTGCCAGAGCACCATGGGGAGTTTCCTGGGATGCTCGGGAATCTGGTAAAAGACATAGGCGTGATCCGCGTGAAACGTTTGGCCAGCGGGCTCACGGCTGAAAATCTTGTACGTCCCGGGGGCTGTGACGATTGTTCCGCCGACGGCGAAACTGCCCTGTTCCCGGACATGCAGGATTGCGTTGCCGCTGCGGGTGTTTTTTGCAGCACAGGCGGTCATGGCCAAGCACGCCGCAAGAAGCAGCAGGCCCAATACTTTCGAACGATTTATCATGGATGCATCCTCGTTACTCGGGGTTCGCAAACGATATCGTCATAACCGGACTAGAGTTCCAGCTTTCTTGTTGCGAGCCATTTGACCATATCGGGGTCACGATGATCAAAGAAACTGCTGACTCCCGTGTCCAGACCGGCAATGACAGCCATATCTTCTTCTGTGAGTTTGAAACCGAACACATCGAAGTTCTCCCGCATTCTTTCCACACGCACGGACTTGGGAATGACGACGATGCCACGCTGAATCAGCCAGCGTAAAACGACCTGCGCAACACTCTTGCCGTGCTTTTCGCCGATGGACTTCAGGACTTCGTTGGTGAACAAACCGTTTCTGCCCTCGGCAAACGGCCCCCAGGACTGGATCTGGACATTGTTGTCCTGAAGGAATTTCTGGGCTGCGATTTGTTGGCAGAAAGGATGTGTTTCGATCTG
The DNA here is from genome assembly GCA_964490985.1 of uncultured Desulfovibrionaceae bacterium. Classification (GTDB taxonomy): domain Bacteria; phylum Desulfobacterota; class Desulfovibrionia; order Desulfovibrionales; family Desulfovibrionaceae; genus Solidesulfovibrio. Next base: position 9,561 of record CAZBER010000004.1, read on the forward strand.
GTTGACGGCTGGAATGATTTCATTATGGAGAATAAGGTCCATGATGCGGTCCGGGTGAAAATTGCAAACCCCGATGGCCTTGACTCGACCTTCGCGGTGCAACTTTTCCATCGCCCGCCAGGAACCATGGACATCGCCGTACGGCTGGTGGATCAAGTACAAATCGAGGTAGTCCAGTTGCAGCTTTGACAGAGACCGGTCGAAGGCATGCAATGTTTTTTCAAACCCGGTATCCTGCACCCACAGCTTGGTGGTTATGAAGAGCTCCTCCCGAGCGACGCCGCTTCTGGCTATGGCCTTTCCCACGGCGACCTCATTCATATAGGAAGCTGCCGTATCAATAAGACGGTAGCCTGTTTCCAGGGCCTGCACGACACAGCCTTCGCATTCCTCGGGATCGGCGATCTGGAAGACGCCAAAGCCCAGAATGGGCATCGCCAAGCCGTTATTCAAAGTGACTGTTTGCATTTTCATGCCTTCTGGTGAGTTTTCCCACTGTTTTATAGGGAAGAGTTGTCTGCCAAAAAACCGCCCGCAACATTTCGATGCGGGCGCTCTTGCTTAGCGCGGAACGGCACGATCAAAAGTGCCTTTGCGCTTGACGCTGCCGCCGCCCGAGACGACCAGCGCTTTTTTGCCTAGTTCACGAGTCATTTCACCGCGCCGGAAAAACGATCCCGGCCCGAAAACCAGCCGCGCGGGGTTGAGGCATCCAAAGTTCACAATGCTCTCCAGGGTCGGCGTAAGCGGACATAACCAACCAACAAAAAAAGGCAAAGCCAACTCAGAGAATTACTGCCTATCAAGTTGGGCAGATTCAATTCTGTTTATTTTCTACTGCCGCCTGCCAACAAATGGATAGTCCGATTCTCGCGAATTCTTGCCTGATTGTAGGAAGAATCGACAATCGCATTGCCCCAAAACATCTCTCGTTGTTATTTCTAAATCGAAAGGAGGCGACCAATGGGCACCAATCAAAGCGATATCGAGGTGGCGCGTAGCGCGTTAGCGAAGCAAATCGCCCGGTTGACCGAAAAACAGCACCGGCTCGAATCCGACATTCCGGGCTTGCTGGTCGTCCGCTACGAAGCCCCGACCGAACCAATGAGCGCCATGTACGAGCCGTGCATCTGTCTCGTCGCCCAGGGGGCAAAGCGCGTGATGCTTGGCGACGAAGAGTACGTGTACGACGCCAATCATTATTTGATCACCTCCGTGGGGTTGCCGGTCGTTGCCAACGTCGCCACGGCAAGCAAGGAAGTGCCGCTTCTCGGGCTGGTCATGAAGCTTGATCTCGGCGTGGTGTCGCAGCTCTTGGTTGACAGCAACCTTCCCGCCATGCGCTCCCCCAAGACCGGATCCGGCATGGCCCTCAGCGAAGTGTCCACGCCGCTCATCCACAATTTCCAGCATCTGCTTGAACTCTTGGATTCTCCGGAAGATATCCCGATTCTCGCACCGCTGGTAAAAAAAGAAATCCTGTACCGCCTGCTCATGGGCGACCAAGGGCAGCGCCTGCGCCACATCGCCACCAAGGGAAGCCAAGGGCATCAAATCGCCAAGGCAATTGATTGGCTGCGGGAAAACTACGTTCAGCAACTCAAGGTCGATGGGCTCGCCAAAGATACCGGCATGAGCATCTCCACCTTTCACCAGCATTTCCGGGCCATGACGGCCATGAGCCCGCTGCAGTACCAGAAATGGCTCCGACTCCACGAAGCCCGTCGCCTCATGTTGGTGGAACGACAAGATGCGACCACGGCCGCGCTGCAGGTCGGCTATGAAAGCCCATCCCAGTTCAGCCGGGAATACAAACGCCAGTTCGGCTCTCCCCCACTGCGTGACATCAAGACCCTGTATCAAATGGCAGGGACGGAGAACGTGTCCAAGCCGTCATCCCCGCGCCGCTCCGCTTAGGGCTTGCCGCAGAGGCAATGCGCGCCTGCGACGCACATTGCCTCCAATGGCCAAAAGTCGATGGGTAAGCGCTTATCCGCCACGGACCATCCTTTCCACTAGCCAAGCCGGGCCAGCCATTTCGACACCTCGGGCTCCGCCCCGTCCACGCGGTCCCTTGAAACGACAAACCCGTCCTTCACTACACGAGCCTTTGGCTGCAACCGGCTGATGGCGCCTATCGTATTGGAAAACCCGCTGCCGCCATGCGTAACGAAGGGGATGATGGTTTTATTGGAAAGATCATGGCTTTCCAGAAACGTATACAGAATCATCGGAATATCCGCCCACCAATTGGGGTAACCGATGAAAATCGTATCATAGGCGGCCATGTTGCCGATTTTACCGGCAATAACCGGCCTCTCGCGTCTGGCCTGCTCCTCTTTTGCCTGCGCGACCAACGTGCGATGCTCCTTCGGATACGGCCTGACCGCCTCGATGCGGAAGATGTCGCCACCAGTCATTTGTTGGATCAGCAGGGCGACATATTGCGTATTCCCAAGAACCTTCCCATTGACAACAACCACGCTGTTGTCTTCCTCACGGGTCATTTTGTTGGGGTTGTCTGTCTCTGGCATGGAGAAATACACGACAAGAGTCCGGCCCTTGGCCTCGGCCGCCCAGGAAGCCGTGGCCAAAACCCCGGGGAAGAGCACGCCCCAGGCGGCGGCCGCTCCGGCCAGTTGCAGCACCTTTCTGCGTGAAATGCCCGGGGCATTCATACGGTCTTTCAGGCTCATACGATGTTCTCCATTATATTATATAATTATAGTCAATTAAAGCACGCTTGCGTGGAAGATTGCCGACCAATCCCCACCGGAGGGTGACAGGCACACCCCCTCACAAACCAGATCGTCCCAGGCGGTGAGCGACGCCTACTCCTGGGAATCGCGATTCGTCGCCCCCTTGCTGCCCCGGTATTGCCGATCGTCCACTTTTTCCATCCATTCGACGGTCTTCCCTTCCAACGCCTCCGCGATGGCTATGTGCGTCATGCCAAACGAGGGCGAAGCGCCGTGCCAGTGCTTCACGCCGGCCGGGATGCGCACGATATCGCCAATCTTGATCTCCTGAACGGGACCAGCCCAGGCCCCCACCCATCCGATCCCTTCCGTGACTATCAAGATCTGACCAAGCGGATGCGCATGCCACGCGGTCCGTGCGCCCGGTTCAAAAACGACAGTCCCGCCAGCCGTCCGGGCCGGGGCGACTGCCTCGAATCGGGAATCAACATACGCAGTCCCTGTGAAGTACTCCTTGCTCGCTTTGACGGCGGGAGCCGAACCGAACCTTGTGACCACAATTGCAGCATCTGCTTGGGCGAATGCGTCCGCCGCAAGCAAAACGAACCAGAAAAGTGCGATGCCGACTATTCTCACGACAAACGCCCCCACTACTGCTGCTGCTCGTTAAAGACTTCTTTGGCCACTTGGATGGCGGTCACCGAGTTAGGCCACCCGGAGTAGAAGGCCAAATGCGTGATGATCTCAACGATTTCATCCTTTTTCACTCCATTGCGAAGAGCGAGTTTAATGTGTGAACGAAGCTGATCCGGGCGATTCATGGTAACAAGAGCGCTCACCGTTACAAGACTCCTGTCTCGTTTGGACAGCTCGTCACGCTCCCAAACGTCGCCGTACAGCACATCGTCCGTAAGCTGTGCCATTTTGGGAGCGATGTCGCCGAACAACTGCTGGGCTCGTGTCTGTTTCTTGGCGGGAGCGTTGTCCTGGGCAAAGGCGACAGCCCCCATAACGTTGATGACCAACACAAAGGCCACGACTCCGATCAACACTTTATGGTTCACGATATTCTCCTTTGACCTTTTCATTTGAAGCCCTTCGCATGAGGCCTGACCCTGGCAGGACCATCCCGGCGAAACGATCTAACCATTCCCCTGTTTATATTTATGCGAGGAAGAACCCCTCCAATAGATCGTTTCTACGGAATTCTTGCACGATCACACGAAAGACGAATTGGCGTGGGAGCACAACCGAGGAACTAGGCCTCAGAGACAGCAAGGGAAAGGCGGCCCGAAGGCCGCCTTGAAACCTGCATAACGACTCAAATTCGTATATAATCAGGGCGCTGGATATTCAGCTACTTCAGGTTATCTCCGAAGAATTGTTTCAGCTTTGCAACGGCCTGCTTAACGTATTCCTGTTTCCAATACGTTTGGATGTGAGTAGCTCCCTCAATCAGAAACAACTCCTTGCTCTTGGCACCTGAGGCTTTGCTGAAGGCATCTTCGGTCATGTACAAAGTATCCGCCTTGCTCCCGGCCATCATGAGCAAAGGCTGGTTGATTAAACCCATATTTGTCTCGACATCAAAGCGCATGAGGTCAAGCAAACTGCTCATCGTATATCTGAACGTTGAATTGGGATGAGCATAATCCCTGTAGTAGTAGACGAAACCTTCGCGATAAAGGTCATAAGGCAACTTTGCGATTTCTTCGTCAGTTGGTTTTGCCTCTGCCACATAAATGATTTCGCCGCCAGTCGCTTCCTGCGAACGCGCGTCGGAGGCCTGCTGCAAACGCTTCTGGATGGAGTCGAGCTGCGAATCCATGAAGCCGTTTCGTCTTACCCGACCAGAGTTGAACATGCTTAAGGTCGCGACGGCCTTAAAACGCTTGTCTGTCTGGGCCGCTGCCAAGGCGTACCCGCCGCCTCCGCATATGCCGAGCAGGCCGATGCGCTTGCTATCAACGCCAGGATACTGGCTGATGTAATCAGCCATACCATGGATGTCTTCAATTCTATTTGCAGGTTTATCAACATTGCGGGGATCTCCGCCGCTCGCCCCTTGATACGCCGCATCGGCAGCGATGGTGACATAGCCTTGCTCAGCCAGGTGTTGGGCATACAAGCCGGCAACCTGCTCCTTTACGCCGCCATTGGGGTGGGCGACGACAACGGCAGGATATTTTTTGCTTTGATCGTAGCCTGCCGGAGTGTATACGTTCGCAGAAATATCAATTCCGTTCAGCTTGTATGACACTTGGTGAATGTTTACTACGTTCTTTTCATTTTTTACAATAGCTCCATCGTAAACAAATGAAAATGCATTGTTTTTATAATCAGCCGCCATTGCCTCTCCCGTGGAATAAAAAGTTATTGTCACCAAAAATAAAATGACGCTCTTAAAGACAAACATGTCAATGCTCCTTGATCGTTTGCTGGCATCAAAATAGCCATTTATATATAAATTCAAGCCATACAATGGGCTTGCCCGCCGTTAAGGGCTTTCCATGAGCAGGTTTACTCTTAAAAGCAATCTGTCCTATGTTTTTCTAGTCAACACACATCTAAAGCGATAGCTCAATTCTATCGAATTCTTGCCTATTTTTCTGAACTTGTAACTTGAAGTATATATCACTGTGGACGGCTACACACTCCAATGACACCCCCCAGTCCCCCAAGACCAATATATTCAAAGATCCCAGCGAGAAAGAGCTCGTCCCAATTTAGCAGGGAATTCAAGCGCCACTTCGGGCATAGCCCAGCCGAGTTGATGCGGGATGGCCGTGAGTTGCCGAGAAAATTGCGCAACTATTTCTTGCACTCTCTCTGATCGTTTGAATCCAATAGCTCCAGCACTTTCACGCCACAACCACGCTTAAAATTTGTTGTTAAAAAATGGTGAACTTCCCGGCCAAAGAAGTTCACCATCGATATACAAAAGGAAAATTTTACTACTTAATATTGTTTGTATTGATATTTGTACGAATACAACTACCACTGCTACGACTCACATCTCAGAAAACGTTTAAAAGACAACAGCAATCACACCTCTAATTTCAAGATAGCCATCTTTGCAATCACTTTAGTATAGTAACTTTCTGTCGCAACAACGTACTCATGCCCTTTCTTGATGGCTTTTATGTCTGAAAGAAAATCAGTCAACGACATCGTCTTTTGGTATACGCTTTTGTAAATATTATGATAACAAGTCGGACAAAGCGGACGGCTAACGCCGTCGTCTGGTGATTCAAAAACATGAGAGCTGTCCCATAAACATTTTTGCGTAGCCATAAAACCTCACTTTATGTTAGATATTCAACCACAAAACAACAAACAACCTACCCCAGTAAAAGCTTCTGGCCAATATACACCTCATCCTAAACGCTTTCCAAAACGGGCAAGAGTTCAACTGCCCGTTCTTTTTCTCCTTCAAGGTAGTGGTAGTAGACATCGGCGGTCATCTTCACCGTCGAGTGTCCCATCAGCTTCGACACCGCCGCCAAGTCAGCGCCATTGGCCAGCATAGTCGTGGCGAAGAGGTGGCGCAGGTCGTACATCCTGACATCCACGGTGATCCCTGCTTGCTCACAGGCGTTGTTGAATCCCTTCCGGATCGTCGTCACCGTTTTCCCCTTATACTCGACGATGAACCCGGATTTGCTTCCAGCCTTCATATCACGCAGGCGAGTCAAGAATGTCGCCGTCACCGGCACCGTACGAAACGTCTTCGTCTTGGTCGCGTAAATCCGCACCGTGCCAGCGTCGAAATCAACGTGCTCCCAGCGAAGGGCGAAAAGCTCTGACGGGCCGGGGCGCGTTCCCAGGTTGAAGCAAACCTCCATGGCCCACTGAATGTGCGGTTCGGCGTGTTCCATGATCCGGCGAAGATCATCCACGCTTACCTGCACGTCCCGGGGGCGCTCCTTGGCCTTCTTCCGCCCCTTCATGGGGTTCCTGGCGATCAGCTCCATCTCGATGCCGAAGTGGAATATGGCGTCCAGGTAGTCGCAGTACCGATTGACGCTGGCCTGGGACCGTGGCTTTTTCGTCTGGGGGCTGACACCCTGCATCTGCTTGATAAACGGCACGATGTCCTTCAGGTACGTCATGCCTTCGACTAGAGTATCCTTGCCCAGGATGTCGAAGAACATATTTTTCAGCAGTTTATCTAGACTGTAGATGTGCTTTTCCGTCCGCCCTGACACCCGCAGCTGATCCAAGTACATTGTCGCCAGTTGGCCAAAGGTGATCCCGGTGACAGGGGTGGCAACCGGAACCACCGGGGCGGCGAATGGACCCAGTGGCGCAGCACTCGCCTCAACTGCTCCCACTGGAGCCGGCCCAGACTGTTCAACGGCAATCGGCATAGCCAGTGAGACCATGGAAGGATCGGGGAGCGAGGAGCCGTTTGACCTGGCTTGCTTGATAGCGAGGTTGAAGGCTTCAGCCTTGAGCTGTCCTTCATCGCCGCGCCCAAAGGATTTATCCCTGCGCTTCCCATTTTCATGCCAATAGACCATCCAGCGTTCATCTCGTTGATAGATACCCATAGACGCCTCCAAAGTGTTTCGCATCGAATTTAAAAGTGATTTGATTTTTACAACTCATTCAAATAGTGTATCGTTCTGACCACAAACAAATTAAAGGACCTTGCGGCCCTTTAAATTTGAAGACAACTAGATGCTATTCATCAATATTTCTTCGACTTCCTCCTCTTGTATTCCAAGATACCTTCGAGTAATCGAAGGACTGGAGTGATTCAAACGTTTCGCCAAAACCTCCCATGAAACACCAAACGTCTTCCGTTGGTGATAGGTCCATGTTTTCCGAAGAGAATGTGCGCCATAGTTACCCTTGAGGTTGATGGCCTCAGTCCACTTCTTCATGTACTTCGTCACAGCATATGTTGTGAGAGGATAATTTCGCCCTTTCCTGCTCTTAAAGAGGAAATGGTCCTCATCGTCCTTCACTGTCGCCAAATAGCTATCCAGCGCAGCTTTCGTCTCCTTATTTAAAATGATGACATTTTCCTTGCCGGTCTTCTTTTCGCGCAAGGTAATGCGCTCACCGATCTTCACGTCTTTGACATCGCCAATTTTCAAGGCGAGCAAGTCTTGGACGCGAAGACCTGAATTGACCCCCATGACAAAAAGCAATTTGTCGCGTGGTGCATCAGAAAGAATCTTCTTGATGCTCTTCACACTTTTCAGGTCGATGATGGGTTCTACCTTCACCTTGCCCTCCAATTCCCTTTTTTCTTCCAGGGAGTTGAAAATCGTGCTTACAAACCAGCCCCTCAAGAAAGCCCTCCCAGAGGCCCTGCGATAACCGCATAAATTTCTTTCAGAAATCCATTCCAAAAGCCCCAATGTACGTTTATAGGGAAAAACGGACTTTCCTTATATTTGTTATTTCTGTATAACTTTAGACAAACAAACAGAATCTTGCGCGTATTCTTAAAAAAATAGCCATGCCCCTCGGCATGACTATGTTGAAGTTCAAAGCCATCTAGACCTTCGTCAAAATGATCTTTTCGTCTTCGACCAAGACGGAGAATTCATCGCCGTCGTTTATGACCAGACCTTGAAGATCAATACTTTTCAGATAGATCTTCAATTCCATCTTGTTGTTCACCTTGGGCCGACGCGAGTTCTTGAGGTAAAGCCCCTTGACCTCGTAATAGGTCTTATCATCGCTCATCAGCTTCAAGACGTATTGCTTCAAGGTCTGACGATGCTTGACACCCATCTTAGCCATGATCTCCGAGGCAGTCATGCCGCCGAAGATACATTCACGAAGAAGCGAAGGATTGTACTTCGATTCAATCTTCTTCTTGTCGGAACCTTCCTGAACATCCATAGCCACGCTATCGTTCTTCTTGCTCATACAAGCTCCTTTTTATGTTTGATTGATAATTTCTGTATTTCGGCGAAGATTCTTCAAAATAGCAGCAATATTGCTTATATTTGCTTGATCTTGCGCCGAATTTACTTGATCTCCCAGGGGCCAAAACGTGAATTGGGCCCAGGATCAATTTCCTGGGGCTTTCGGTCACGGGGGATGGGCAACTATGGGGGAAGGCCCAAACGGCCCAGGACGGGGAGGATACAGGGCCTGTTTTGGAGCTGCCCGGGAGCTGAACTCAGCCAGCAGCAACCGGGGCGCTGTTCAGCTCAATTTCTGAAATGAAAAAAGGGACCTAGCCGAAAGGCAAGGTCCCAAGTAATACACGTAGTCCCGCCGCCCTCCCCGATGGTCAGTATTCCACCAGGGAGGGCAGCAGCTTGAGGATCGAATGATTCGTCGCCGAATCAAGCGTCCTTCACAACCCAACAGACGGTTTGCCCGTATTGAGCTGTAGCAAGAGATGTTTTTGTTGAAATGCTTCGCCGATCAAGACTATCAATATTTCACAGAAGTCAATATCTTAAACAATCTCGACGACGCTCATCTCAATTTCAACTTTCAAACAATCTACAAATATCACATCTCTTGCCGTATCCCTTACGGACACGCAGCCATCCTCTTTAAAGACTAACGACTCCAACGTTTTTGCTTTAAAGCATTTATAGAGGACTTCCCTTGGTCTTAAGCCTAGTTCTTCGAAACAGTCCCACACCTAATCGCTATACATATGACCAGAAGACACTTCACCTACCTATGTCTTCAGAATTGGTTAAACCCCAATAAACTTCGGTTTACCACGAACCTCATTCATCATATGCGCCACCTCGGTCTCTCCATTTTCTAATGGATACGGGCCAGCCTCTCGACCTCAATCCCTTTCGCAACTGAATCACTTCATATTGCTTAGATATAACTCAAGATCACTCGTTCGATGGAGCCGACAAGTAATTTTGAATCTTGAGCCATTTTGTTTTTTGATCGCAACAGAGTCTTAGGTTGAGTCTGTTGTTTGCAGTATCAGCAACACTTGACCAGCAACTTAATGCAAGGCACCCATGATAGTTTTACTACGCTAAATATTTGTTGATTATTCGAACATGCTAAAATATTGAAAAGTTTGTCTCGACTATTTCTAGCAAGATATTGACTTTTGTTATTTTTTGACAATCACAAGGATCGTTTTCACATTCAATAATATACGTATTAATTTCTGTCTAACGGAAGAGAAAGTTGTCGCCATTTTCAGAACGCTTCATCATCCTCCCTTCGAGCTAAAACCCGCAAGCAGAACATCTTAACTTAATACCACCAGACGGATGTGATCTCATCTGACCTGAACAGCGCCATATCTTTTTTTTAAAACGGTCCAATCCAGAATGATCTGGATGGCACCAACAACAGTATGCCTAGGGATCGCATATCCAAATCCACGCGGAACATTTCCTTAAACATTGTCACAACTCAAAAAACACAACTTTTGTTTGTTTTTCAGAACAAAGCATCATATTTAATAGGGAGGGGAAACAAAAAGTTTCCCCCTATAAATATTAAGCGTTTTGGATTTTGGATTTCAAAAGATTTTAATATGTTACCGAATCCAAGGGAATTCTGGATTGGATTGGATCGCAGCGGTAACTCCCCTTTTTTATTACAGTTTTCAATCCAAAATGAATCCAGTCCAATCCAAAAGGGATTTTTTGGATTACAAATAATTCCATATAGTTACAATCGTGGCACAATCCTTTGCATATTACCAGCATCTTCAGTCTTTACTAACGAACGTTCCGTAGCATGTTTTATCCACTTTATCGCAGTATTTCTTGAAATAGGCCTTCCATCTTTACCCGGAGTTAATTCACATATTTTTTCTGCAAGCATTTTTTGATTAACAGGCATAGACCCGAACTCGTTCAAAGCTTTCAAAACAATTTCATCTTTTGCGTCACCATTTACGACAGTCGAATCAACAAGCTTGAATTCAAGGCTTTCGGTTCTCCTAAGAATGATGCTGCCAAATTCTTTAAAATCACGCGATTTTCGGTGAACTAATTCATAGGTGTCACTATTTTTATCTTTCACTCTCAACTCTATGCTACTCGAAGCCCAATCACCAATACTACTTGCTCCACGGCCGCCCGCGTTATTATTGCCAGAATTCGATTTTCCTGAATGGTGAATTATCAGGATCGAAGTTTTTGTTTCTTGTCCTAAGATTTTTATTCGGTCGAGCACTCGACGCATTTGCGTATTAGCATTCTCATCTTCATTGTGAAAGCTGATAAGCGGATCGATAACAAGTACGTCCTGATCATTTTCAGTTAATATTTTCTTAATACTTTCGAAAAACTTGTCATTGTTAAAATCGCCAGAATTAATGATATCGTCAGAATATGCTACCATCTTAATATTTTCTCCTACTTCAATAGGCAAAGCCTTGTTTCCGTATATCTTTTTGACTCGATCATTAAACCCCTCTATACTTACTTCAGATTGCAGCATAAGGACTTTGCACTTCTTTTTCACCGGGAACCTGTCCAGAAATGACTCGATAGACGGATCAGTCAGCGCAATCGCCAAGTTCAGCGCGAAGAGTGACTTTCCGGTGCCACCAACACCGAAAATCATCAGCGTATCATTGACCGTCCACAACCCTTCAACAAGATATTCCAGCTTTGGGTCCCTATCGTATATTGACCCGAGAGACATGAGCTTCAATTCTTTCGGCGCAGATTCTACAGAAACAAGTTTTTTTGCTTTTTCAATCTGACTTTGCAGTCGTTCAAGTCGATGCCGCCCCGCTTCTCTGTGCTTTTCGCCGATCGGGTAAGCAGCATCTTCGAAAATCGCCAAAATAGTATCTTCATTAATACTTGCGCGCACCAAACTACAGATGACTGACATTTCAGCTTCGGATCGAGTCCCAACTTCATGTCGTCTTAAAATATTGACTTTTTGTTCAGCCGGAATTGGCAAATCAAAAACATTCACTTTGCGTAACTCTTGATTGTTTATTTCAACACTATGCATACTATCTACCTTTTTAACAACTCTCTTATTATTATCACGCCTAGTCATATCTAATACCCATTGCGGCGCTTCTCTTATGGGCAAGTTCTTCAAGATGGAGTACATGCCGCCATTGGGATGAATTGATCCAGGTGCAACAACTTGACCGCCCCACCCCTTAATATCAAAAATTGTTGTTTTACTTGCAGTCTTTAAACTTCTACATCCGTATACGACTCCCTTTTCTCGGGGATACTGATAATAAAGATGCAGACTTTTGCCGCCAGATTGTACAGTGAACGTCTCGGGCGGATATGAATCAATTCCATGAGCTTTTAGCCACACAGGAAATTCGTCGTGATCGTCAATATCGAGAACGATAACCCGACTCGCTACCCCACAAGCGATGCCAGCATTTTTCCCTTTAAAATCTTCACAATCAAATCTCCTCTTATTGAAACAATAATGCTGCCAGCTATCCTCTACAGGCGATTTGAGCCGTTTGGCGTCAGCATGCTTCATATGTAATGGTATTACTGAAAATACACGCGCCAACATTGAAAACTTTGCCAACCGTTCATTTTCAGAGCAATCTGTTTTATTGATGAATTCGACATCTTCATCGTCAAATAGTAGTTCTGACATATATTTCTCCGTTTCCAAAAAAAGAGGGGAGACAACTGCAATTGCCTCCCCTCAACCTCTTTTATTTCAAACGATTAATACTTAAAAGCACCTTACAAAGCTTGTTGTATGCGCTAGGTCTAATACCCAGTTTGGAGCATTGAGCATCGGGATATTTTTTTCGATAAAGTACATGTTGCCATTCGGGTGAGTTGCTCCAGGAGCAACGACATAGCCACCGATGCCCTTAATATCGAATACAGCTTTACCAAGTTTGCTTTTCACGCACGTACAGATATAAGAAGCTTGACGATCTGGATATTGATAATACAAGTGATGACCTTTTTCGCCAGTTTTGACAGTAAACGTTTCCAATTTTCTTTTTGAAACAGCATTTTCTTGACACCACAACTTAAACTCACGCGGGCTATCTACATCGACTACGATCAATCGGCTTGCATGCCCGCAAGCAATTCCTGCATTTCTATTGACAAAATCTTTAATTTCAAAAATCCTTTTACATGCACAGTAAACACGCCAACCTGACTCGGCGGGACATTTTAACATCTTTCGATTCTCATGCGCGAGAAAAAGAGGGATGAGCGAAAACTCTCTTGCCAGTATCGAAAACTTCAAAATCCTTTCGTCCGCGCCGCAGTTCACTTTGTTGATTAACGCGGCTTCTTCTTCATTAAACAGCAATTTATTCATATATTTTCTCCGATTTTTACGTAACGCAAAGTTTAGCAACGTCCTTGTTTTTTACTTGATTTACTTTTCTTTCTGTTTTCGTGTTCTTTTTGCAATTCTACTCGATTACTTTCCGATCTTAAGTTTAATATATCAAGATAATAATAAATCACCTGTGGAGACATTTCTATTCTACGCGCGGCTAAGGCATAGGACAATTTATAGGGATTGCTTGATGGAGACTTAACTATTTCTGCAATCAACTTTCCGAGATAATTTGACTTTGATTTTCTTTTTTGCATAAATTTATACCCGTTTCTGGAAATTCACTATACACAATACCATCTAATGTTCTTCCAAATCGTTTGGCATTTAGTTTGTCCCATTTCGAAAAATAAAATGGAATATGTTGATTTGTACAAACGTCTCTGATGGTTCTGACCCAGCCAATATCTAGCACCCTGGAATTTTTTGCAGTTTCACCTCCCACTATCACCCACTGTATCTGGGTTAAATCTACCTCTGTAATTGGACCGATGAGCGGCTCGAAAGCGACAAAACGATGCATGGCTGGCACTTCCCTTAATTTGTCAATCCGCCATGCATAATTTTGATTTTCAACCGACACTCCGGCCCATATGTTGTCGCTCCATATTAAATCAGGAGCGATTTCAACCATCCTGTCGACATATTTTGTAAGTACCTGAAATGTATGCTGCGAAGCTTTATTCATCACCGAGAACACATCGACGACAAAAGACATGGGCACCTCAGGATGAAATAAATCTCCCATGGAGTTCACCAATACCATTTTCGGCTTTTTCCAATTGAGCGGCTGATAGAGCTTATGCTGGTGAATTTTGACACCGAAAACATCTTCATACTCTTTAAAGCCAATTCCATGCAGCTTTCTAGCCGTTGACTCTGCATAACAATTATCGCAGCCAGGACTTGTTTTTGTGCAACCTGTTGTTGGATTCCAAGACGCATCTGTCCAGCTAATTTTAGAAATGCTAGACATCCATTATCCTCCTGTTAAAAGTGAGCAAAAACAAAATTTGTCTTTCTATAACAATTATTTCTGTATATTTTATGACAAAAAACAATAACCTTGAGCCAAAATCATTCAAATCGAACTACCGCGCATCTTTTGTTTTGGCACAATGCTTAAAGATACTTCGACCACTCAGAAGATATTACACTCGATACAGCTAGTTTCGATGCTCAGTGCATTTTCGACGATTGGCCAAGCTCGCTAACGCCCCCCTTATTTCCACTTAGACCTCCATTTTGAGACATGAGTGCTCAAAATCCCGGCATATGACTTTTCGATTTACCATTTTAACCCGGATTTGCTCTAATATTCACTGCCACCCCTCCACTTTGCGCAAGGCAGGCTTTGAGCGACACGCAGCAATTTCATCGTATTTTCGTATAGAATTCGTACGTGGCATTTTCAAACCATCCAGCAAGCATCTTTGAACAATCAGTCGTCTTCTGGCAGCATAATCGTCATGACCGGCTCGCCCTGGTCGCCAGGGCCGATGACCGCCACGACATGGGCCGTATCCCAACGTCCCGGAGCCATGAGGAACAGGACATCGAATTCGGCGCGGTCGCTGTCCCTGATCGCCTTCGCTGCAAGCAAGGTACGGAAGAGGAGATCAGCCCGCCGTTCCTCGAGGGATTGACATCTCCTTCCAGTTCAGCCGGGGCATGCAAGGTAATCAGCATAGAAGTGGTCGGTGACCACCGTGTGCACCTTGAAGCCACCTCGGCGGCATAGGCGGAACGTCGAACAGAAGGCTGTTGGCAAGAGCCTGGGCGCGGGTGTAGCTGCGCGAGTGCATGCATAACTATGCGCGATTATGCATGTGCCTGCATAAAGGATAGCACGGCTAAATAGCTAGAATGATGTGTATTTCTGTCAAGGCACGTCAAAATATGCACACAAGGCGTCTTTGGGCCTAATCCTCGGGGAGCTTCATCCCCTTGGTGTGCGCAATGCCAGACTCAGAAAGAATATACTGTTTCCCTTGCTTGAGCAAGAGGGAACCGTTGAGGGCTTTATCGAAACGGCGCGAAACGGTGCTCTGATTGATCCCCAACGATTTTGCAATTTCAGCTTGGGTAAAACCATTGGCGACTAAAAAAGCTATTCTGTGCGTAATATCTTCCTGGT
This sequence comes from uncultured Desulfovibrionaceae bacterium, assembly GCA_964490985.1. Lineage (GTDB taxonomy): Bacteria > Desulfobacterota > Desulfovibrionia > Desulfovibrionales > Desulfovibrionaceae > Solidesulfovibrio. The sequence continues at coordinate 24,672 of CAZBER010000004.1, forward strand.
ACTGTTTGTTCCGCAAAGTAACATTGCCGTTCTGTTCAATCATGTCGAATAAAACCGGCAGCTGGTACTCCTTCGCTATATTACGAGACGTGATGATATCCAGCCTGAGCCCAAGTGCGTATTGAGTTTCATACGGTGACAGCTTGAGCTCTAAGTCAATAACATCTGGGCTGATATAATTATTCCAATTCTTTGCTTTAACCAGAACGACGACCGTTATGCCGAATTTTCCAAGTTCTTTCAGCCACTCGGATATATCAGCTTTAAACTTGCTTGTTGTACACAATAAATCAAAGTCATCTATGACGACCACGTTTATGCCCGAGCCATTTTTGACTCCAGACGAAATAAACCTCCTCCAATAGTCTTTCGACAAATCGATTTTATGCAAATTGTTTTTCGACAAGAGCTGCTTGCTCGAAAGTATTTTGATTTTATTACTCGACTCAGGCGACGTGCATTTATGAAACCTATTCAGAATTTCATCGAACTCCAGCGTATGGTTAACAAAAATAGATCTTATATTTTTGCTCGGAACAAAGTACTGGTTTTCACCGTGCCCGCCAACCAATTGCGACACTAAATTCATAAGAAACCAGGTAGACCCAATAACTCGGCTGGCTGCAATTAAAACCAAATCACCTTGGTAAATAAAATTGTCTACGATTGGCTGCTTGCCTTCGAGTTGCTCTGTTTCGCTTGCGTCGGGCAAATCTTCAAAGTTGAGGTCGATGTCATTTTCAACCAACTCATATTCAGGCAAATCTTCGGATCCTTCTGTCAAATTCTCGCCACTTTCGGCATCTTCTTCGACGGGCTCTTCAACACCTTGCGTCTTCGGCGTGTCATCCATGCTTTCAATATTTTCTTCAACATTATAATCAACGGGGTCAAGGCCATTGCCATGGTCAGCATCGTTGTTTTCCACCACTAGTCCCTCGGTTAGATTATTTGCAGCAGGGTTTCGTATATCGAGGCATGGCCGCCGGTATTGTTCTCATTGATCCTCAACATCATCTTGCTTTCACTGGATGCGAAGCTGTATATCGGGGTTTTCGTCCAGTTATTGATGGCGTACGGAAAAGCATATGACCGGAATATAGTTTTTTTTCCTCGAGCATCACAAGATACACCGGGAATGCGCGCAGTATACTCTTTATTTTTAAAGCCATAAAAAACGCCATTGCTAAATATGATGTCAACGAATTCGCTTTTCTTCAATTTTAAAATGATACACAAATCTTCAGGCAACTTCCGGCCCTTATCAAGCGTGCTAAATTTGTCGATCATGTCTAAGCTATACACCCTCTGTCTGTTCAATTTTTCGAACCTATACTTTGTTTCTTTATTGCGAAACATAATGAATTTATCATCAGAGACAATTGACACATCGAATAGCCCCTTGAAATTTCCGAATTTCGAAAAGTCTTTGTCGTAGTTTCTAAACCCTATGAAACCATCGGCGTTGATTATGCCGTTAAAGTCGGCGACAGCTAATGCATTCGGCATAAATTGCTGAATGAACTTCTTTTCGTGTATTGCCACATACGACCTGTCAGGCATCATGTTTAAGATTTTAAAAAAATTATCCATCTTAGACGGAGTAAGCTCGTCTATTCTTGTCTCGTGTTCAGCGATGAACGCTTGTTTTGCCATCTTTTCCTTTGGCAATTTTTCAATAATGCTTTTAGGAAAATAGGAAATCAGTGAGTCAAGGTGCTCTCCGCAAGATTCATGGCCGTACTCTGTCCCCCAAATCAATTGCACAGAAAAGGTATTTTCCGCATATTGCTTGTCAAGCAGGGAGCCAACATCTCTTCCGGTAATCCAAGTTGACATGCCATTGCCAGCGCTTCGAGTCATATCTTTCAGACAAAATGTCAGGCAATGCTGATTTCTTCCTAATTTTCCTGCGATCTCATTTCTAATGTCTATTTCGCCTGGCTGCTGCTGCCGAATGGCGCTTGTTAAGGCGCATATCGCATTAGACTGATAAAAGTCAGCATCTTCATCAAGGTGTTCGATCAGTTCAAAGCGATCAAGCACAGAAAAATAGATTATATAGCGTACGGCACAAGGCTTTGATTTTGCACTTACAAAGGAATTTATCTTGTCGGAGAAAATATCATTAACTGGGAAAGCACTGGGAGTATGGTAAAAATCGAAGCCGTCTAAAGGGAATGATTTATTCGCCAGAAACGAGTAGCCGTTGTCCGAGCAATATGCCTTCACGAATGCAATGTAATCTCTGTCGCATCCTTCAGACGAAAAAGGCATTGCGATCATTACGTTGCCTTTTCGCAACTCGAACTCGATTTCAAACATTTGAACTTGGCCATACTTTTGGCAGTATTCCGCAGTTTCTTCGATTGTTTCGACGACAATCAAGTCATAGTGCAGCTCAAAATCTTCCTTATCCTCCGGCTTGATATTAACACTGTATGCTTTGCTCTCGTTGTAAATACACAGACATTGACCGTCTTCTGCCATACAGTACTGAAAATTACGACTGGCGACGAATGTGCTTTTTTTAGACATAGCATTATCGATAGTTTTGTTAAATGTTTTGGACCCCTACTAACATCAGACAGTTCATGACAAGCTGACTCTTAGCTTGCTGTCACGCGGCCAGCCCACTTTGCCCAAATGAGCTAACGATCGCTGGTTTAGTCGCCCACATCACCATCTGGCCCGGACCACTTTACACTGGCCCGGGCCACCAGTTTGTTGTTACGACATGTTGAAGTCAGCGTTATCCGGCGTGTTCATAGAAGCCACCTGAGCAGAAGCAACCGTCGTTGCCTGCGCAGCCCCCTCAAGCGCAGAAGAAGTTTCCGCCGTCGAAGGGGTATCCTCGGTTTTCCTGTGTCCGAGCTTGTTTTTCTCAGCAGACTCTTTCCGCTTTTTGCTGAGTTTAGCCGAGACAAGCGCCGTATCAGGAGCGTAACCATACTTCAGCAAATAGGACGTTTTATTCAGGCTATGCTTCGCGAGATGGGCATCTCCGAGCATCTGCATTTTGGCACCACACTCGCAGCACTGAACGTAGTCTTCCTGAATAGCCATTTTGGGATCAACACCCGCAGGCGATTTCGCACCATCGGGTTGATTGACACCTCCAGCTTGCGCCGGACTACCATCCGAAACACCACCCGAGAGCAAAAGACTGGTCTTGATCTTGTTCTGGCCGATCAACAATTTTTCCAGCATGGCCAAAACTGCATCAGGACCAATTCCAGGATAGTTGTCCATGATGGACTTCAACAGAGACTCAGTAGACATCAAGCACCTCCAGTAGTGCTACAAATATTTTTAATACCCGTGTTGAGTCACTTGTCTTTTCACCAAGTACTTTTTAACACGGTCCGAGAACACTCCTTGTTTTCCGGTCGGGCCGGCTAAATGATCATCATACTCGTCTGCCCATTTTGAAAGATATTTTGCCAGTGGGCCAACCAAAATGAAGTAAAACAACTTGGCGCTTCGAGTGTCTTTGCTATCTCCTGCTTCGAGTGATGAGGGCTACCTGGTTCGGCCAAGATGTCGATTTTGCCGATTCTGTTCTAGCCCTAGCCATTGATCGCATCACCAGATTCGCAGCACCACGGCATGGCTTTGCGATTTTCCCGCTAGCGTCCCTTACGGCCCGCCTTCCGCGATTTGCCCTTGTCCCCAAGGCCCTTTGGCTCTCGGATGGTTGTCGCGGACGCCTGGTCTTTCCAAAGGGGCGGTGCCATTCATTTCCCCACTCAAGCGGGATGGTTGAGGCGTGCCTCCTTCTGTTTGGCAATGTTGTGCCGGTAGCCATAGGCTTAATTTCCTCGGCCCATATCCTTCCCCGCGAAGTTCTTGCAGCTATTCCCCGGCGGGATGGGTTGGCCACGGACAGCCAATAACACATTACCACCTTGATTCATTGACTAATTTGTTTTTTAGTTGAGCAGTAGTCAAAATTGCTTGCACGAACGGGAAGAAGAAACTTGTCTAAAGGTCTACCATTAGTCTAATTCTGGCTTGCACGGAAAATTCATAAGGCGCGAGGCCCCTACGCTGGGGCAGCGTAAGTCATAACATACTAAATTTATTTGATTTACGGGCAATTGCGTTGACTTGACTTTAAAACAAGAAATACTATCAAATATTTTCAGAGCAAAACTACCGACTTTGAATGGTTGACTGGGTTTCTATCTTACAATTACAATCAATTGTGGGCATGCTATGGCAATGAAAAAGAAGACTTTCCCATTTTACACCCTAGGAACATCACTCAATTGCCCAACAATAAGCGCCTTACAAGAAATTTTTGTCGAAATATTTGATGAAAATAGCCCAGTTTATGATTCAGAATGGCCTTTTGACAGACACTATGAAGCCCCTCTGAATGCAATTCTATCGCTGTATATCAAAATAGTAACAACTGGCCTAGGCTCTGCTGCACCGGGCGAGCCACTGGACATTGTAAATCGCACGCTGAGAAGAATAGACCACCTTGAAATACCCGGCGCTAGAGATTTAACCGATACGTTTAATGCAGTAAAAGATTCTTTATTAAAAGGCCAAAATATCGACAGATTGGCCGTCATTGATCTTTTGAACATGCTTACGGAAAAAACAGAAAACTACGTCGGCAACAACATATTGCTATTAAAAGGCTACGGGACCGACCTATCAACCATCCAAAAATACTTCAGCAATATTCACAATATTGAAGAAAACGCGGATGTAAAATATTGTTTTCACTCGATTGGTGTCACTGGGATGAGGCACCTCATCTATAACTTAATCGAGGAAAATAATTTTAGCATACATCAAATTTCAAAATTAAGAAAGTATTCAGAACTGTTTTGCTTGTATGTTAATTTTTTAAACGATTTGCCGCGAATTAACGACAACAACTCTACACTCTTAACAATTCTTACTTTGATGAAAGCTGCTTACCGAGAGGGGGCTGCCGCGAGAGAAGAAGATTTTTATTCAAAAAGCTCTCTTGAAACGATGTACTCTTTTGGAACAAGCCATGGAAGAACAGTATCTTTTGAGCCCCAACAAATCTTTTATGACCAAGCCCTGGCCATTGCTGACGCAATGTGGAAAGACAACTGTGAATATTTTCACAACAAAATGGCTGACTACTTGATGGAACTTGATCAGTTCAAGGGAAAACTCAAAAAATACAAGTTACTCAAGATGCTTAAGACACTTGCCCAAGGCTATGATCGTGTACGGGGCGTGAAAAGGCAAAAAAAAACACTGAAAACGACGACTAGATTAATCCCATGTACCTTTTTGCAGGAATTACCGTAATGGAGTGTCTTAGCTATTTTAAATTTACCAAGACCTTCATTCATTTTGTTTCATGCTTTTCTACCAAGTCATCATCCTGGATAGTCTGTGCTCGAAAATTCGAGGTTTGACTTTTCGATTTACTACCAGCACCGCCATTTCGCAGTCAAAATCACAGATTGGCTACTTTTGGCAAACAACTACTCAAAATACCTTGTCATTTTGCATCATGGTATTTGATCATCACGCAGCAATTTCATCGTAATTTAGCATAGAATTAGTGCGTGTCATTTTCAAACCATCCAGCAAGTATCTTTGAACAATCAGTCGTCTTCTGGCAGCATAATCGTCATGACCGGCTCGCCCTGGTCGCCAGGGCCGATGACCGCCACGACATGGGCCGTATCCCAACGTCCCGGAGCCATGAGGAACAGGACATCGAATTCGGCGCGGTCGCTGTCCCTGATCGCCTTCGCTGCAAGCAAGGTACGGAAGAGGAGATCGTGAAGCCGGCCTTCGATGGACTGCCCTTCGCCTTCCAGGCCGGCCGGCGGAACAATGTAATCAATATAGAGGTGGTCAGTGACGCAGGTGCTCACCTTGACAGGCCGTTGCAAAAAGCTGTTTCCGGCTATTCTCCCCCGCAGATGACGGCGATGAGCATGATTCCGCAGCATCGTCCTTCGACCACCATGACGACGGCCAAATGGGCCATTGAGGGATGCTGATCGGGCCAAATGAGCGCAAGCCAGGCACGGGCCCAGCCCCTGGCAGCGTGTTGAAAAACTCTGCCAAGTGACCGAGAATCCAGCCATCGCGGTTCCGGAGGTGATCTGATGGGGCTTGGCCGTCAGGGTGATCAGCAGGGGACGATGTATCTGGTCTGGGATGAAATTCCTCGGTCTCGTGGGCACGCTTTTTACGATCGTCTCCAGCAAATTCTCCGGAAAGCCGGCTTCGATGGTTTCGCCGAGAAGCTGTGCAAGCCCTTCTATTCCGACAAGGGGCGTCCCTCCATTCCACCTGGCCGGTATTTTCGGATGCACCTCGTGGGGTATTTCGAGGGCATCGACAGCGAGCGCGGCATTGAGTGGCGCTGCGCCGATTCGCTCTCCCTCCGGGATTTTCTCCAGCTTTCGCCCAAAGAGTCTGTGCCGGATCATTCCTCGCTCAGCCGGACACGGTCCCGTCTGCCACTGGCGACCCACCAAGAGGTTTTCACCTGGGTTCTCAAAGTGCTCAGCAAGGATGGCTTGGTCCTTGGAGGCCGGATCGGCGTGGACGCTTCGACCATGGAGGCCAACGCAGCGCTGAAGACCATCGTGCGCCGGGACACGGGCGAGAGCTACCGCAAGATGCTCCTGCGCATGGCCAAGGAGAGCGGCATCGACTCTCCGACGGATGAGGAGCTGGCTCGCATGGACCGCAAGCGCGTCGGCAAGACTCTTTCGAACAAGGACTGGCAGTCACAGGTCGATCCCGAGGCGAAGATCGCCAAGATGAAGGATGGCCGAACGCATCTGGCGTACAAGCCCGAGCACGCGGTGGACCTGGACACCGGCGCGGTCGTGGCGGTCGAGGTTCATGAAGCGGACAAGGGCGACACCTCAACTCTACAAAAGACGCTGGAAGCCGCTCAAGAAAGTTTGCGACGGGTCACTTCCACACCGCCATGCCCGGACGATCCTGCGGAACTGGTCGCGGACAAGGGCTATTTCCCCCGGGATGTCCTCAAAGACCTGGACGGCGGGCCATGGCGGACGAGAATCGCCGAACCCAAGCGCAACGGCCTGAACTCCTGGCGTGGCGATCATGAGGCGCGGCGCGCCGTGTACAACAACCGAATCCGGATATCGTCGATGGTCGGGAAGGCCATGGGAAAACAGCGGACGGAACTGGTCGAAAGAAGCTTCGAGCATACGCTGGACCGGGCTGGCGGTATGCGCCGGGTCTGGCTCCGGGGACGGGAGAACATCCAGAAACGGTATCTGCTCCATGTGGCCGGTTTCAATCTCGGCCTGCTGATGCGGGTCAAGACCGGCCATGGCACCCCCAGGGGCTGGGCCCGTGCCTGGCTTGCGCTCATTTGGCCCGATCAGCATCCCTCAATGGCCCATTTGGCCGTCGTCATGGTGGTCGAAGGACGATGCTGCGGAATCATGCTCATCGCCGTCATCTGCGGGGGAGAATAGCCGGAAACAGCTTTTTGCAACGGCCTGTTGAAGCCCTCCTCGGCGGCTTGGGCGGTGACGTCGATCAGGACGCCGTCGGCGATAGCCTGGGCACGAGTGTAGCTGAAAATGATCGGCCAATCATCCATGGTAACTCCTCCTATCGGGCAAGTTCGCGGTTACTCGTAGAACTTCGGGTCGTCCTTTGTGACCTTCAGGTCGTTGAACCTGCCACGGACGTTCTTTTCTTCCTTTCGAATCGCATTTCGAACGTTGTCCCGACCAACAATGACACCGCCACCGTGGACGATCATCTTGATGACGCCACCAGCCACAGCACCCAAGGCAATCCCGGCGATTAATTCGAGAAGCATCATGTCCAACACCTCCGTTTAAGTGTATTTTCCGACTAAGATTTCAGTCGTCTTTCCTAGACGTTGCGACGATCTGGTCGAGGTGTTCCCGAAAGTTAGTGGCGAGCTGCATGCCAATTTCCGCCCATCGACGCACAAAGACGCCTTGGACGCCAGAGTCCGCCGCGCTCATGACGTCGAAGAGCTGCTCGATGGGACGAAACCGCTGGACGATGTCTTCGGCCAGTTCGAGCGTCTTGTCGTTAATTTCGGCATCGGGCGGCATGCTCACCTCGTGATCTCGGGAATCGGGGCCAAGAGAGGATACCCTCGGGCCAAAGCCGAGGTCACGGGCAGGGGGGGAGACATGGCAAGGGGCAAGGGCGGTGCATGTAGACTTGTTGCTGACGGCCGCCTTAGCAGCTGACGATCAGCCCTTCAGCCAATAGGACGGAACTCGTTATTTCAAAGAATGAGTTTAAAGACATGAATCTATATCGATCAGAAAAAACAATTAGAATTGTCAAAAAAGATGACAATCTTGACGACAGAGAAAAACAGCATTCATGAGTCCAAAGAGCAATCATAAGAACGACGACTTACAGCCCTCGCCACAGCCCTTCAGGCACAAACGCCTATTAAGCGGAACTATGGAGCTTTAAATTCACTCCGCCTAAAATTTTCCCAGAACGATCATTATTATTTTTCAGCAACATATTTTACCCGTTTTTTATTTTTAGTTTGACGATCGCCGAACAAACGATATCATCTCAAGAAACAAATATCGCTTGGAGGTCAAGACATGCCTATTGCAAAAGGCCAAAAGATCGAAGCCAAATATGACGGGGAAAAGCTTTACGGCCTTATCAAGGCTGGCAGCAATGAAGCCCAAATCATGGCCGAGCTTGGCATCCAATCGAAACCGACTTTGAAGAATCATCTGCTTAAGCTCATGAATGAAAAAAAGGAATACTTGGAAATTGCTGGCTCTTCGACCCGGACCAGAAGCAGCTCCCCGATTTATCGCGGCGGCAAGATCGTGCTGACCGCCAACATGCTCGCTGGGATCGATTTTGAAGAAGGGCAGAAATTTCGGATTGAGAAGAATGACGCCGGATTGATGCTGATCCCGGTATAGCTCGCGTCAGACTCATAAGATGAAGGAGAAGGGGCGGCCCCGGGCGAACCATGGGCCGGCGCGGCTGTTGGGCTCGATTTCGGCGCTTACGGCCGCCCAGCCCACGCACCCGAAAAGTCCGAAAGTCCATCCCAGACCAACATCCGGGTTTTCCTTCAGCCCTCACACCGCAAAAAGAAAGGCCCCGACTGTTTAAGCCGGGGCCAGTAAAGTTATGTTGCTTAAAAAGACTTGTGGGTTGACTATTGCGCCTCGACTATGAACGTAGAGCCTGTGTTTACCACACATGCAGTTTGCCAGATTTCATTTTTTACTGGCCTTCATATGCTCTACTGCGAGGAAGACTCTCCGCCAATTGATTCACCCATTGGCATCGCCTCCGTTAGGGTTGCTCACAACCTTCACTAGGGACACGACTAACATATAGGCTCGTGGCCCAACGCTGTCTAGAGCTATTTTCGACGTGAATTCAGGCAGGCTGAAAAAATTTCAGTAAGTTCGCTGAGGAATTTGTGCGCAATTCCCTGCCGATGGGCCACCCCCTAGAGAAATCGGGCTTTCGCCCTAGGGGGGCCACCCTGGAGCGGAACCAGGCCCGGGGAGACCAATCCCCCAGTCCCAAGGGAGCGGCCCAGGAAGGGGGCCTACCGCGCGAATCCTGGGGGTGTCCGGGCCGGCGGCCGGGGCCGAGGTTAAAGTTTTATATGGAGAATCAGTCTAACTCGGAAGGAGATGCAATAAGAAGACGAAACATTGCCTTAATCTGCTTTTGGTTCAACCTTTTCAAGGTACTTAAACCAAATATTTAAACTCCCCCGAATTTGAATTAATGCAAAAAATATTAAAGCAAGAGTAGCGTAGGCCAAAGACATGCAAAACACTGAGGATAAACGACCCCCAATTACACCAAAACTAATTTGAACAAATGAAGTAACCAAAGACAGGCCCACGCACGCAATAAGAAGCCGGCCAAGATTAATTAAAGAACCATAAAATCTAATATCTGGATTTATGGCTTTGGTTTGATAGTAAATTTTCTTATAAGCATCAGATTCGTACAGCTTCTCTTTGAGGGAAATTAAAATAAATATTTGCAAGCTAAGCAAGAATCCTCCAATTGTTAGAAATCCTGTGAATATATACGGCCTAATTTTGTCTGTGTATATAGAATTCAGGTCGATGCCAAAGTATCCTGTCACTAACAATAGAGTCGCTGCCGAAATAACAAAAGACAAGAAAAAGAGTGCCCAGGCCTTCATCATGATATATCCATCTCCAGGAGACTGCTAACCTCTGGCTTGCTTTTTACTTGATACAACATCTCGACAATACGCGAATTCTTGACTGATTTTCCAATGTCATTAAAGTCAACGACTATTGATTTTGCCAGATCCTCATAGTCAAATCGTTCAAACACATCATAGTCATGGAACATTTTATATACAACTTCATTTCCATGAGGATCTATCCCTTTGACTTTAACATTATCTGTCTGCACTGCTCCGATGGCACCAGAAACGGCCCCCTTAATTGCTGTCCATTTATTGTCTTGCGGAGCATTGAACGTGACATGATGACTTATCCTTTTTGCAAGCGTTGACAGTGGCTTGAAGGGGTCTACACTAGGATCAATATGCATATAGTCGAAAGTAAGGCTCTTGATTTGTTTCAAATTGCCAACGCGTTGAACGAATGATTCTCTTCTCTCGATTATGTTATATTTTAGTTTCCCTGCATATTTTTTATTTATTTGCTTGACTAGCTTCTCTTTTGCCTTGCCCTTGGCGTCGAGAGGGAGCATTGACACCTCCACCGCTATTTTATCTGACTTTAATCGCCCATACAGAGAGGACAGAAACTCACAAAATTGATTTATCGTAGAAGACCCAAAATGATATTGATAAAGTCCCCTTCCGTTGTCTTTGTTTATAATGAAAAAATTAATGACGACAAAACTTTCATCCTCCCCTATAGTCTCTGGCTTTACAATAAAGCCACCTTCTTCTTTTTTTCTTTTCAAATATGTCTTCATGCTTCGTATATGCATATACATACCACTCATGTAATCGCCGTCATCATGAACCGCTATCAATTTATTTTTTATTTCTACGCCTGAATTTTCATCGACAAACTCTAGAAAATCATCAAAAGATATTCCAGAGCCGAGCTGAATTTCAAATCCGCCAACCTTAATTTCCATCACTTTCGCCTTTTAAAATTGTTTCATTGCACTATAGGTCCGCGCACTAGAAAGATAGCTCTTCGGCATGATAGTATCCTTGAAAAAGCAATGAAGGGGCATCTTCTAGTCATCGGACAAAAGTCAGGCACCGCTACCCGGACATGATCCCGATTATTCTTTCTTATATTCATATCAGAAAACCCACCAGGAGTACTACCCCCAATTCCTAGGTATTGGAGCATTCTTCTTGCTGCACGTCCCTAAAAAAAGACCTGGGGGCCCAGAGGTACGAAGCAGATCCAGGAAGACCCAACCGGCCCCGGTAAAATCCCTGCCCCCATGACTTCATAGGCCAGGTCCTGCTGCAAACACTGCATCAGGGTCAGCCAAGATTTCCGTCAGCAGGAAACGGGGCCAAATTTTTCAGCGGATGCATCCGAAAAGTCCTAATGTCCACCCTGAGGGCAATGCCTGTGAGAATATTCTGTTAAAATAGGACAATACCGTCACACTGGCGAGCACCAGCGATGCGCAGATGTGTCTTGCCGCCGGGCACCGTGACGCCTGATTATTTTCCGCCGCCAACGCATCGGGAAAGTCCAAACGTCCAAATTCGAAGCGAAAAATTTGGGAGACTGTTGGAATTTTTTCCAGGTAACCAGTTGAAAATTTTCAAGAGGTCTCCCCCGGGGTGGGGAGGGAAGCGAGTCAGCCGGCCGGGGCCAGGGCTGTCAGAGCCAACGGGAGCGTTGGCGGCGAGTTGGCACGGGGCCAAAGAAAAAGGGGTTACCGATTTCTCGGTAACCCCTTGGCATGCTTCGTGGTGGAGCTGGAGGGAATCGAACCCACGACCTCTTGAATGCCATTCAAGCGCTCTCCCAACTGAGCTACAGCCCCGTAGCGAGAGATGAACATACGCGCGGGCCGAAAAATGTCAAGCGGTTTCCTCGCCCATCCCCGGACTTTGCCCGCCCTTTCCTTCCACACCCGTTTCCAGTAGACGTTCCCCAGTACCATGCCGCATGATGCCCCCTCCCCTCAAGGAGTCCGCAACGCCGTGCTCGCCCTGGCCAAACGCCTGCTCCTCAAAGCCGTCTGGGTCGCCGCCATCTTCTTCGGCATCACCCTGATCAGCTTTGCCGTCATCCACCTGGCCCCAGGCTCGCCCACGGACATGCAGACCACGCTCAATCCCCTGGCCACGGCCGAAACCCGCGCCCGGCTTCAGAAGCTCTACGGCCTGGACCGCCCCCTGTACGTCCAATACGGCGACTGGCTCGGCAAGCTCGTGCGCTTCGACTTCGGCCAGTCCCTGTCCGGCGACCATAGGCCCGTGTGGGACAAGATCAAGGAACGCCTGCCGCTCACCTTCTCCATGAACATCGCATCCCTGCTGCTCACCCTGGCCGTCGCCATCCCCATCGGCGTGGCCTCGGCCTACCGCCAGGGCGGGCTCTTCGACCGGGCGGCCACGGTCTTCGTCTTCATCGGCTTTGCCGTGCCCGGCTTCTGGCTGGCCTTGCTCCTCATGCTCCTGTTTGGCATCCATTGGGGCATCCTGCCCATCTCGGGCCTGACCTCCATGGATTTCGACTCCTACTCCCCGTGGGGCAAGGCGGTGGACCTGGCCCGCCACCTCGCCCTGCCGATTTTCATCTACACCTTCGGCAGCCTGGCCGGCATGTCCCGGTTCATGCGCGCCTCCATGCTCGAGGTCCTGCGCCAGGACTACATCCTGACGGCCCGGGCCAAGGGCCTGCCCATGCGTACGGTCATCTACAAGCACGCCCTGCGAAACGCCCTGCTCCCGGTCATCACCATCCTGGGCCTGTCCATCCCGGGCCTCATCGGCGGCTCGGTCATCATCGAATCCATCTTCGCCCTGCCGGGCCTGGGCCAGCTCTTCTACCAGTCGGTCATGGCCCGGGATTATCCGCTGATCATGGGCAACCTGGTCCTGGGGGCCGTGCTCACCCTGGCCGGCAACCTGCTGGCCGACGTGGGCTATGCCCTGGCCGATCCGCGCATCCGCCTGGGAGGCCGCGGCCGTGACTGACAACCGCGCCCCGGGCCGCTTTTCCCGCCGCCTGGCCCGCTACGGCATGCTCTGGCTGGGCCTTTTCCTCGTGGGCTCCATTTCCCTGGCCTCGCTTCTGGCCCCGTGGCTTACGCCCTTCGACCCCACGGCCCTGGACGTCAACGCCATTCTCCAGCCCCCGGGCGGGGCGCATCTCCTCGGCACGGATGCCCTGGGCCGCGACGTTCTGGCCCGGCTCCTGTTCGGCGGCCGGGTCTCGCTGTGGGTCGGCTTCGTGGCCGTGGGCCTGTCCGTGTCCATCGGCCTGATTCTGGGCCTTTGCGCCGGCTATTTCGGCGGCCTGGTGGACGAGCTTATCATGCGCGGGGTGGACGTGATGCTGTGCTTCCCGTCCTTTTTCCTCATCCTGGCCGTCATTGCCTTCCTCAACCCATCGCTGTTCAACATCATGATCGTCATTGGGCTGACGTCCTGGATGGGCGTGGCCCGGCTGGTGCGGGCCGAGACCCTGACCCTGCGCGGCCGGGAATTCGTCCTGGCCGCCCGCGTCTCGGGCATGCGCGCCCCGGGCATCCTGCTTTTTCACATCCTGCCCAATGCCGCCGCGCCGGTGCTCGTGTCCGCCACCTTGGGCGTGGCCGGGGCCATTCTGGTGGAATCGTCACTCAGTTTCCTGGGCCTTGGCGTGCAGCCGCCCATGCCGAGCTGGGGCAACATGCTCATGGAAGGCAAGGAAGTCCTGGAAGTGGCCCCCTGGCTGTCCATCTTCCCAGGCCTGGCCATTTTGCTTACGGTCCTTGGCTATAACCTGCTCGGCGAAAGCCTGCGGGATATTTTGGACCCCAGGTTGCGGCAATGACCGGGTATTCTCGGCCATACCTCGAAAATCGTTAAGAGTTTTTGAAAAGGGGTTTGGGGAAAAACTTTTTGCAAAAAGTTTTTCCCCAATGCTTTCACCATGATCGAACTCCTTCGCATCAAAAACCTGGCGCTCATCGACGACCTGGAGCTGGAATTCGGCCCGGGCCTCAATGTCCTGACCGGCGAGACCGGCGCGGGCAAAAGCTTCATCATCGGGGCCGTCAATTTCCTCACCGGCGAGAAAATGCACCCCGACCTGGTGCGCGCCGGCGCGGACAAGGCCGTGGTCGAGGCCCTGTTCGTCCTGGACGGCCAGGACCTGATCCTGCGCCGGGAGTTGGCCGCCGAGACCGGCCGCAGCCGCATCTACGTGGGCGACCACCTGGCTTCCCAGGACGCCCTGCGGGCCTTGCGGCCGCGCCTTCTGCTCCACGCTTCCCAGCACGGCCAGCAGCGCCTGCTCCAGCCCGCCTTTCAGGCCGGCCTGCTCGACGCCTATCTGGCCGATTCCAGGCCTCTGGAGGAAAAAAACCGCCTGCTGCGGGAACTGGTCGCCATCCACGACCAGATTCGCGCCCTGGACGCCAAGGCCGCCGATCTGGAGGAAAAACGCCAGTACCTGGAGTACCAGCACGCCGAGATCGCCAAGGTCGCGCCCAGGCCCGGCGAGGAAGACGAACTGCTGTCCCAGCGCGCCGCCCTGGCCGAATCGCGCAAGGCGTCCGAAGCGCTCTCCCGCTCCCTGGAGCGCATCGAAAGCGAACCCAACCTCCTGGACACCTTGGGCGCGCTGCACCGCGAGCTGCTCCACGCCAGCACGCTCTTTCCGGACTTCGCCCCGGACGCCGAGGCCGTGGCCTCGTTTCGCCATCATCTCAAGGACTTGAGCGTGCGCCTGCGCCGCAAGCCCGCCCACGAGGCCAAGGGCGACCCCGAAGCCATCGAAAAACGCCTGTTCGAGCTGGCCCAACTCAAGCGCAAGCTCAAAAAAGACCTCCATGCCATCGTCAACCTGGCCGCCGAAATCGAACAGAACCTGAACTTTCTCGACGCCTGCGGCCTGGACCGCAAGCGCCTGGCCCGGGAAGAGGCGGAACGCCTGGCCGAGCTGGCCACGGCCCTGGCCGCCCTCAACCAGGTCCGCCACGAGGCCGCCGACCGCCTGGCCGCCTCCCTGCAACGGACCCTGGCCGGCCTGGGATTTCCCAAAGACGTGCGCGTGCTGTTCGAGTTCACCCCCCAGGACGTCTACGCCCCGGCCGGAGCCGACCTGCCCCCGCCCACCGAAGACAAGGCCCGCATCCTCTGGCAACCCAACCCCGGCCAGCCGCCCCAGCCCCTGGACAAAATCGCTTCGGGCGGCGAACTCTCCCGCTTCCTCCTGGCGCTTATGTCTCTGTCCGCCGAGCCCGGCGGCCCGACGCTCATTTTCGACGAAATCGACGCCGGCATCGGCGGCCTCACACTCTCCAGCGTGGGCCGGCACATCAAAGACCTGGCCCGGACCTCCCAAATCCTGCTCATCACCCACTGGCCGCAACTGGCCAGCCTGGCCGACCGCCACTTCCAGGTCGTCAAAAGCGTGGAACACGGCCAGACCCATACCCGCTGCACCCGGCTCTCCGGCCCGGCCGTGGCCGCCGAACTGTCTCGCATGGCCGGCGGCGGCGAGGCCGGCGCGGAGATGGCGAGGCGGTTGCTGCACGAAGGGTAGGGGTAGGTAGCCGGGGCTCCGCCCCGGACCCCGCTGGGGCGCTGCCCCGGATGCTGGGGCTCCGCCCCAGACCCTGCCAGGGCTCTGCCCTGGACCCGCCGGGGGGAGTCACTCCCCCCGGACCCCCCGATCGGCTTGGCCGGGCGGGAGGGTGTAGCTGGGATGTGGGGCCGGGATTTGGCTGGCGACGCACGCCGCAAAGCCGGCGAGCACGCCAGCCAAATTCCGGCCCCACGAGCCCGTCGCCCTTCGGGCGAAAAAGAATAACGTCAGGTGCTTCGCGCAACCCCGCGAAGCCCTTTAAAAGTTTTTTTGGAAGGAGGGGTGCGGGGAGGGAACCTTTTTTTTCAAAAAAAGGTTCCCTCCCCGCCTGCCTTTCGCTCTCCCTACTTACACAACCAAAGGGCGGCGCCTTCGAGGGAGCGGAGGATTTTGAGGCTGGTGGTGGCGAAGATGTGGTTCAGCGTCGAGGGCTTGTGGCTGGTGCGGCCGATGGCCACGGCTGCGTATTTGTGGTGGTCGGCTTCGTACAGGATGGTCTTGGCCGGGTTGCTGGAGGTCTTGATCTTGATGTGGATGCGGTCGTCGCTGATGTCGTTGCTTTTGATTTCCTTGAGCGCCCGGCCGAAGATGGTTTCCGCGTCCACGCAGCGGTCATCGGCGCACACGTGCAGCAGCGTGATGTCGTGGCCGGGCTCGTGGCGCAGGATGTAGCCCACGTGGTCGGCCACGCGCAGGCATTCGTCCGAGCCGTCCACGCACACCAGCACGTTTTTGCGGTCCCGCTCCGGGTTGCGGCAGATCCAGATGGGAAAGGTCAAGGACTCCCAGAGGATGCGGTGGGAGACGCTGTCCGTGACCATCTCCTCGAACCAGGACAGGCCCCGCCGGCCCAGCACGGCCGCGTCGTACAGCCCTTCCTCGGATTCCTTGACGATTTCCTTGACCGTGCCGAGCGTTCCCTTGGAAATCTTCACCTGCACCTGATTCCGGCCGAACCCCATGGAATGCAGCCACGCCTTGGCCTTTTCCATGGCCGGCACGCCGTGCCTGACCCGGTCTTCCTCGATATGGACGATGGCCTCGGGGTTGGTCTCCAGGTTGATGGGGTCCAACCGCCAATCCGGCCGCCTGGGCGCGACATAAAACAGGGTCAACTTGAGGTCCTCGCGCCTGGTGAAAAAATGGTAGACAAAGCGCAGGCTTTGGGATGTGTGGAATTCGTCGCTGACCGCCACCAACAAATGCTTTTCCATGGGATCGATCCTTCACGGCCGTCCGCCTCACGGCGAGGGATTTGTTTTTTATGACGATAAAACATCTTGCGAGAACTTGGAAAGCGATTATTCTCTCTTCCGAGGTTGATAATCATTTTCAAGGAGTCCGATATGTGGGAAACCCTGGTGGTCATTCTCATTGTGGCGGTGGCGGCCTGGTATGCGATACGGCGGTTTTGGTCCGCCAAGGACAGCGGCTCGTGCGGCTGCGGTTGCGGTAGCGGCAACGATTGTTGCGGGTCGTCGGACAAGTCCCTGGATTCGTGCTGCTCCGATGACGGACGTCGGTCGTAGGCATTGCCCTTGCCGCCCTGTCGGGCGGACTTTTCCGGCTGCCGAAGCCTGGCCGGACACGCTTTTCGGGGCGGCCGGGGATGCCGTTTCCGACGGCGGCGCAATGCTGATCAAAAACCATGGCCAACGGCCGGACCATGTCCGGAAGTCGGCGGCTGTGGTGCTGGATGCCCGGGTGTTTGCCCCGGCGGCATGTGCGGCGTCCGCCTTTTGACGGAACAGGTTGTTTTCGTAGGGTGGCCGGCTCTTGTTCGGCCGGAGGCCCTGGCCGGCATGATCGATGCGCCTGCCGCTCGGGATGTGGCGCTCCTCTGGAACTTGCCGCCAAAACGAAGGAAGATGCCGTGGCTTACGTGTCCGTTTCGATGCACGGGGCGCGGCGGGAGCGCACCATACGCCGGCCTGCCGCAACCTTGGCCTTTTTGACGTTCATTCTCCCGCTGTTGTTCCTGAATGCTTCCCTTGCGTCTTGCGCCAAAAGCGCAAACGACGAAATCAGCATCAATTTCTATGTATCCATGGCCGATACGACCGAGGATGTGGGAACCATATTTACCATTGTCGATGAAAATGGCCATCCATATCTGTATTTGGGATTTGACAATGGAACGCAAACCGGAATCCAGTTGAACAACCGGGTGCTGGTATTGTCCATCGCCGAAAGGACGGAGCCCCGCATCGAGGACTTGGGAAAGCCCTTTCGGTCAAACTACGTTTATCTCAATATCGTCGAGAACAGGCTGGTCGCTTTTGACAGAACAGGAAAAGAGAAGCCAAAGTATTACGTCAAAAACAAGGGCAACGGGTGCGAGTGGAGGCCGGCCGAGTCCCTGCCAGGCGACGGCAGGATCGCGCTCGATGCCGACTGGAGCAAGCACTTCTCCGATGAAGACGAATACGTGTACGGAGCCATAAGCAGCAACGGAAGGCGGTATATTTTCTTCAATTCCGGGAATTGGTACCAGATCGACCACTCGGGCAAGCCGCGCAGGATATTCGACAATGCCCTCACCAACTCGGCAAACCAGGTCTATTGCACCAAAAAAAGCTATGCCTGGAAATTGCTGGGACAGTACCCGTCAGGCAACTTGTTCAGCCTGGAGGGGCCTGTTGTCAAAAGTTTCTCCCCGAAAGTGCCGTCAATGCCGCCCACCCCGGACGTCGACAGGGAGCTGCAATCCCTGGCCGTTTATGGCGGCAATATCTTTGTCGGCGTCTGGCCGTGGGGGGAAGTGTGGGAGTATGATGTAAAGCAGTCGAAATGGAGCTTGTTCAGGCGATTTTTTTCCGGACCGGCGTATGACGCCAACCTGTCTCCATTCCAGGAAGCGGTAAAAAAGGAATTCGGCGACAGAATCATGGCCAACGAGTGGGGGCAAAGAATATCCTCGTTGATTACCTATGACGACGGCCTTTTTGTCGCCACGGCCAACAAGTGCAACGAACCGACCTGCCCCGACTTCATGCCCGCCGCATTGTGCAAGGAATATGGCCATGTCTGGAAGATTTCCATGTTCCCCCAGCAGACGTTCGAGGCACCCAGGCAAAGTGATTTTTATTTAAAGATAACTATAGCTCCTGATGCGATAGACGTTTACCAGAATCAGGAAAAATTGGGCTCACTCCCTATTACTTCCGAGATTTACGATAAAATCAAGAAAGGAAGGGAGCGGGGGATAAAGAAGGGCGAGGGGCCGTTGGGAGCTTTTGAAGGTGAAAACCTGCTGTATTTCAGAGACAATGAGCTGGGCTATTTTTGATTTGCAATACAGGAAGAGAGGAAAAGAGCCCGGGGAGGGCTTCACGCATGCTGCCGGGTCCAGGCCATGATCTGCTCCACGTTCATGTCTCCGGAGATGCGGGCCGCCTCCCGGCCCTGCCGGAACAGCACCAGGGTCGGCGTGCCCGTAATGGCCATGCGGCCGGCAATGCCCGGCTCGGCCTGGATGTCGCAGGTGGCCGTGATGACGCGGGGAAAAAGCCGGACCGCGGCCGCCTCGTAGGCCGGGGCCATGTGCCGGCTGTAGCCGCAGTGCGGGGAGCCGAAGTTGACCAGCACGGGCAGGCCGGACTTGCCTGTGACGGCGTAAAAATTGTGCCCGGTCAAGGGGATGGGCCGGGGCGAAAGCAGCGGCGCGCGGCATTTGCCGCATACCGGACCGCTGCCGAGCCTGTCCGTCAGGACCCGGTTGACGGCCAGGCACCGGGGGCACACCGCATGGATGGGGTCGGACATGGCGCGGCCTCGCGTCAAGGGGTTACAGGTGCTGCCGGACCCAGGCCACCAGATCCGCCGCGCCCCGGGCTCCGGAAATGCGGGCCGCTTCCCGGCCGCCCGTAAACAGCACCAGGGTGGGCACGCCCTGGATGCGCAGGCGGTCCGCGATGTCGAGCTCGTCCTGGGTGTCGCATTTGGCGAAAAGCACCCGGGGATGGAGCATGGCCGCGGCCTGGTCAAAGGCCGGGGCCATGGACCGGCACGGCGCGCACCACGGAGCCCAGAAATCCACCAGCACCGGCAGATCGCTTTTGGCCACAAAGGCCTTGAAATTGGCGGCAGTCAGGGTCACGGGATGGGGAGACAGCAGGGGGGAGCGGCATTTCCCGCACACCGGGCCGCTGTCCACGCGCCCGGTCAGGACGCGGTTGACGGTCAGGCATTTGGGACACACCGCATGAATGGCGTCGGGCATGGCAACCTCCGCAAAACGATGAACCGTGCCGCTACCTGCCAACGTAGGCTTTTTTCCGATCCATATCCAGTGCTTCCTTGACCCCTGCCAACCAGGAGGTATGTTCGGGCTAGGCATGTCATCCTGCCTGGGAGGTCGGACGTGGAGCAATGCGACATCCCCCGCCCCAAGACCCGACTGGAACGGGCGCGGCGGTTCCTGCCCCGGATACTGCCGTTTCTGGCCTGGTGGCACCAGGTCAACCGGCGAACGCTGAGAAGCGACCTCTGGGCCGCCCTGACCGGCGCGGTCATCGTCCTGCCCCAGGGCGTGGCCTTTGCGGCCATTGCCGGGCTGCCGCCGGAGTACGGCCTGTACGCGGCCATGGTCCCGGCCGTGGCGGCCGCGCTTTTCGGCTCCTCCTTGCATCTCATTTCCGGCCCCACCACAGCCATTTCCCTGGTCGTCTACGCCAATGTCAGCCATCTCGCCCCGCCGGGCGGCCCGGACTACATCCGCCTGGTCCTGGCCCTCACCCTGCTGGCCGGCCTGGTGCAGCTGGGCCTTGGCTTGGCCCGGCTGGGCGGCCTGGTCAACTTCGTGTCGCATTCCGTGGTCACGGGATTTACGGCCGGAGCCGGCATTCTCATCGCCACCAGCCAGTTGGGCCATGTTTTCGGCCTCAGCCTGCCCCGGGGCGGCTCGTTTCTGGAAACCTGGGCGGAATTCGCCGGACAGGTTTCTGCCGCCAACTGGCGGGTGGCGGCCACGGCCGGGGCCACCCTGGCCCTGGCCGTGGGCATCCGGCGGCTTCGCCCCAAGGCTCCGGCCCTGCTTCTGGCCCTGGTCGGCGGCAGCATCCTCTGCCAGCTCCTGGACGGGCCGGCCCACGGCGCCAGGCTGGTCGGCGCCCTGCCGGACCGCCTGCCGCCCTTGTCCCTGCCGGAATTCGACCTGGAAACCTTTCGCACCCTTTTCCCCGGCGCCATGGCCGTGGCCATGCTGGGCCTGGCCGAGGCCGTATCCATTGCCCGGGCCGTGGCCGTGCGTTCCCAGCAGCATATCGACAACAGCCAGGAGTTCATCGGCCAGGGCCTGGCCAACATCGCAGGCAGCTTTTTTTCGGGCTACGCCTCTTCGGGATCGTTCACCCGCACCGGCGTCAACTACGAGGCCGGGGCCAAGACCCCCCTGGCCGCCGTGCTCTCGGCCGCGTTCCTGGCCGCCATCCTGCTTCTCGTCGCGCCGCTGACCGCCTATTTGCCCATCGCGGCCATGGCCGGGGTCATCCTGCTGGTGGCGGCGAACCTGATCAACCCCCGGGCCATCCGCCACATCATACGCACGGATCGGGCCGAGGCCGGGGTCCTGGCGGCCACGTTCCTGGCCACCCTGTTCGTGCAGCTCGAATTCGCCATCTACGCCGGGGTCATCCTGTCGCTTCTGCTCTACCTGCGCCGCACCAGCCACCCCCACTTCATCACCCTGGCCCCGGACCCGGCCTCATCCCGCCGCGCCCTGGTCAACATCCGGCGAAAGCCCCTGGCCGAGTGCCCCCAGCTCAAAATCCTGCGCCTGGACGGATCGATCTTTTTCGGCGCGGTCAACCACATTGCCGAGGAGCTCCACCGCATCGTGGCCGCCAGCCCCGAGCAGTGCCATATCCTGGTCATCGGCTCGGGCATCAACTTCGTGGACGCCGGGGGCTGCCACATGCTCTTTCACGAGGCCGGCTCGCTCAAGTCGTCCGGCCGGGAGATTTTTTTCTGTTCGCTCAAAAGCGAGGTCATGAAACTTCTGGACCGCGGCGGCTGCCTGTCCCGCATCGGGCCAAACAACGTCTTTCGCAACAAGGCCGCGGCCATTGCCGGCATCGTGTCCCGGCTCGATCCCGCGCGCTGCGCCTGCTGCCATGTCCGGGTCTTTGCCGAATGCGCCGGTCGGCCCGGCGGCAAGGATCACGAGCCCGCCGCCACGCCGCCGGATCAGGCCCCGGCCTTGGAGCCGGGCCGGACCAAGGACCGGGGGAAGCGGCTGGAATCGCGTGCGGACACCGGGGGAGAAACGCCGGCATCGTCGTGACGCGGCATTCGCATTTCGCCACTCCAAGCGAAAGCCGAGGCCATCGCAACGCCTGGATTCCGCTTTCGTCGGGCTGATGGAACCAGGGTTCGGGTCATCCTGGAAAGGCCGGCAGGGACTTTCGCAAGAGGCTCGGGAGGGCGTTGTATAGAAGGATACTGAACCGGCATCACTTCCGGATCAGGACCCTGGCCATGGACAGGATGGCCTGGACCTGCTCCTCGTCGGCCTTGCGCAGCAACACCGAAAGCTCCTGCATGGCCTGCTCCTTCGTCAAACCGGCCTCTCCCAGGTCAAAAAGGGTTGTCAGCTCCACGCCGAGCGCCGCGGCGAGCTTCTCCAGACTCACCAAGGTCGGATTGCCCCGTCCCCTCTCGATTTCCCCAATATTTTGCAGGGACATTCCAGCCCGTTCCGCGAGCTGTTCCTGGGTCATGTCTCTTACCCGACGCAAGGATCGGATATGTTTCCCGAACACCGTAAGAATCTTCCCCATGAGACCGTCCTTTTCAGACAGTCTAGGGTGACTTGAGTTCCCAACTAAGCAAGCATATCTTATATTTTTATTTACTTCACAAAGTAAATTTTATATTTTAGGACGTATACCATCTTCGCGAGGATGGGGTGCCGGCTCACGCGCAGGAGAGGCAACGCTCCTGGGGCATTCGGACAAACCCGCAGGCCGATCCAGGCTCGGGGGTCATGGCGGCAGGGTCAATCATTTACGGAATGACGGCTTACAATGTCTCCCAAAACCTGGCTGGCCACTCCGAACGCGCAACATTGCAAGAGAACGGTTGATGCAGCAAACGCCGCATTGCAAGATACTGCTCTTGAGATGCATCCTTCCGCACTGGTCGAGACAATCGCACTATTGTTTTTTCAAACTCGTTGCTGTTGTTTCTGGAAAATTTTTTCGACTATGAAAACAACGCCCTCCTCTTGGTTCCGTTAGTTGCATGAGAATCCAACAGAACCATGCCAATTATCGGCCAGCTCATACCCAGGAAAAATTATGTCAGGCAATTGCCCGAACAAAACATGCGTGATCAAAGACCTTTGCAGTGAAATGCATAAGACTGGATGCGCCAAGGATCTGTCATGGCTCGCTATTTTTCTGTTTGCTCGAAATATCGTCACGCAATTCTCCCTATGCAGCGAATTACAGAAAGCAGCCATCCAAAAATATGTCCTAACGGAACTGGCGCACAAAAATCCTTCGCCCGAGCACTTTCAAGAAGTCGTTCTTCAATTGGAAAAATTCATAATGCAAAACAACAAGATGCTGGAACTCAAGAATCAGTTTGATTTTCAAAGGGAAATCACAAACGCGCTGGCATTGGCCATCAACGATTTTTTAAAGAATTCCCTTGTGTCCGAGCATGAGCGGGCGAGATTGATCTCCAAGTTCGGCGGAGAAACACTGGAGGCGTTAAGCAGCGGACAGGAACTCGGCGCCATGGTTCCAAGGCTCAAAACCCTTGTGAAAGATATGTTGCTGCATTACCGCCAGGAAGCGCACGCCTGGGAGAAAAAAGCCAAAATCCTTGAACAAACCGTCAATATGGACCCGCTTTTGGCGCCGCTGCATAACCGATGCGCCCTTGACGCCCATCTGCGCCAGGCCGTGGAACGATGCCAGACGGAAGGCATGGCCTTGTCCGTACTCATGATCGATATCGATAATTTCAAAATGGTCAATGACACGCATGGCCATCAGGTCGGTGACGATGTGCTGCGAGCCTTGGCCAAGATAATCAATATACACGCTTCGATGTATGGCTGGTTTTCGGCACGATATGGCGGCGATGAACTGACCGTGGTTTGTGAAGCCCCGGTTGACGATGCCTTGTTTTATGCCGACGCTGTCCGGCTGGCCGTCCAGAACTACGCGTTCCGTCCCAGGATCGGAGAAAAGTTGGCCGCCGATCCCATTCGATTTACAATTTCCATTGGAGTCGCCGCATATCAGCCAGGAATGTCCCCGGAAGAACTGCTCGATGCCGCCGACCGGGCCATGTATTGCGTCAAGGACTCGGGCAAAAACAGTGTCGCCAATTCGGACGTCCTGCAAAACGCATCGAAATGAAGTCCAAGCGCCTCAAAGGCCGCCTCTTGCCGCTGCCCGACAGGGGAGACGGCCTTGCTGGCTCGGGCTCTCCTGCCTGGAGAGCAGGCGTCGGCGCAATACAGGGATGTTGAAACCGTTTTCCGACTTGCATCCTCGAAATCCGTTTTCACGGCTCGGGGAACGAAACCGCAGGCGCGGCGTGGGGGCGCGTCAGGCCACGGAGCGTTTGGCGGACTTTTTCCGGCACTCCGGGCAGATGCCGTACAGATAGAGCTTGTGGCCGGTCAGGGTGAAGCCGTGGCGGGAGGCCACTTCTTCCTGTAGCCGTTCGATGGAGGGGTCCACCACTTCCACGTTGAGGCCGCACACCTCGCAGATGAGGTGGTCATGGTGGGTTTGGCCGTACAGGATTTCATAGCGCACCGCGCCGTCGCCGAATTCCACGGCCTTGGCCAGGCCTGAATCGGCCAGAAGCTTCAGCGTGCGGTAGACCGTGGCCTGGCCGATGGATGCGGCGTCCCGCTTGACCTTGCGATAAAGCTCCTCGGACGTGACGTGTCCGGACTCGGCCAGAAACACGTCCAGAATGCGACGACGCTGGGGCGTCATCTTGAGTTTTTTTCGGGCAATGAACTCCGCGAAAATGACGTAGGGATCCTTCATGGTGTGTTTGCTCTGATTTTTGGAATATCGGGGTATGCTAATGGCTGCGAGGTCATTGGTCAATGCGGGGGCTCGCAGAATTGCGTTTGACCGAGGCCACCAGGGACGGGACGTCCAGGATCAGCGACATGGTGCCGTCGCCGTTGATCGTGGCCCCGGAAATGCCCTCCACCGCGCCGATGTAAGCGCCCAGGCTCTTGATCACGGTCTGCTGCTGCCCGATCACCTGATCCACGGCAATGCCGGCCCGCTCGGCCTCGAACCGGGTCACCACCACCTGTTCGATGGCCGGACAGTCGCCGGTCAGGGCAAAGGCCTCGCGCAGCCGGATATAGGGCACGATTTCGCCGCGCAGCTGGATGGTCCGGCCCCGGCCCGACGCTTCGATGTTGGTTCGGGACAGCTCCACGCATTCCTCCACCATGGACAGGGGGATGATGTACAGGTCGTCGCCGGCCTTGATCTGCAGGCCGTCGATGATGGCCAGGGTCAGCGGCAGCTTGATGGTGATGCGCGTGCCGCGCCCAGGCTGGCTTTGAATGTCGATCTTGCCCCGAAGCGCGTCCATGCTGCGCTTGACCACA
>CAZBER010000004.1:50064-91223 GCA_964490985.1 uncultured Desulfovibrionaceae bacterium
CCCGGCCCGACACGTTGGTGATCTTTTCCGCCGTGGAAAAGCCCGGCAAAAACACCAGGTTGAAGATTTCGCTATCGGTTAAGCGCGCTTCCGGCGCAATCAGCCCCTTTTCCACGGCCTTGGCCCGGATGCGTTCCGGGTCCATGCCCCGGCCGTCATCGGTGATGGACAGCACCACCTCGCCGCCGGCGTGTTCGGCCGCCAGCACGATGACGCCGGCTTCCGGCTTGCCCGCGGCCAGGCGCTGCTGCGGCGATTCGATGCCGTGGTCGATGCTGTTGCGCAGCAGGTGCACCAGGGGATCGTTGAGCTGCTCGATGACGGTCTTGTCCAGTTCCGTCTCCCCGCCCTCGGTCACCAGCTCGATGGACTTGCGCATTTCCGAGGACAGGTCCCGGACCAGGCGGCGAAACCGGCTGAACGTGGTGCCGATGGGCAGCATGCGGATGCCCAGGGTGTTGTCGCGCAGCTCGTTGGAAAGCCGCTCGATCTCCTCGGCCACGCCGGTCAAGGCCGGGTGTCCCAGGCTCGAGGCGAGCTGGGTGAGGCGGGCCTGGGCAATGACCAGCTCGCCCACCAGGTTGACCAGGTCGTCGAGCTTGGCCGCGTCCACGCGAAGGCTCTGGCTGGCTTCCTTCTTGGCCGGAGACTGCCGGGAGGCGGCCCCTGCCGGGGGAGCGGACGCAGGGACAGCCCCGGAAGCCCTGGCCTCGTCCTGAACCGGCGCTGCGGCGGCGGCCTTGGGGGTCGGCCCGACAGGCGGCGCGGCAGCGGCCGGCTCCGGAGCCTTTCCGGGCGCGCCGGACGCGGAGGCGGCCGCATCCAGGGCCGCGGCCGGGCCGGTTACTGGCTCGATGCACAGGTCATCCTGGTTTTCCAGGAAAAAAAAGACGTCGCGCAGAGCGTTCTCGTCAATTGCCGCGCCCTCGGGCAGGGTCAGGGCCACCTCGAAGCGCAGGCAACAATCGTCCGGGGACAGGGCTTCGAGTTCGGGCAGGCCCGACAGGTCGCAGCGCACCCGGGCCTGGCCCATGGCCCGCAAATCATCGAGCACGGCCAGGGGATCGGCCTTGGCCAGATGCCCGGCATCGGTGGGCGCATAGCAGATGCGCCACAGGCGCGACCCGGCGCAGGCGGCCGGTTCGGCAGCAACAGCCCCCTTTTCCCGGGAAGCCGGTGCATCGTTTCGCGCCTGGTCCGTCATGTCGACGGTGCGCAAAAGCGCCTTGAGCCGGTCGGCCAGCTCCTGGCAGTCCTGCTCCGCCGGACCGGCCCCCTCGGCCAGCACGGCCACGAACCAATCCTTGGCCGCAAACGCCGCGTCCAAAAGCTCCTTGTCCACCCGCCGCCAGCCGCCCCGCACATGGTCGAACAGCGATTCCAGGTCATGGGCCAGGGCCACGACAGGGGTCAGGCCGAACATGTCGCAGGCGCCTTTCAAGGTATGCACGGCCCGAAACACCCGATTGACCAGGTCCATGTCGTTGGGGGAGCCTTCCAGTTCCAAGAGGGCTCCGTCGAGTTCGGCCAGGTTTTCCGTTGCCTCTTCCTGAAAGAGGGCGCGGGTCTCGGCATTTGGTCCCATCCATGTCCTCCGGAATGCGGGGAGTCCGTTCTCTCGTGTTGCGTCCCTTAAAAAATACGGGGCTTTTGCAAAAAGGGTCGTTTTTTGAAGCCTTTGGCGACCAAAGGGCTCCGCCCTTTGGAAACCCGCAAAGGATCAAGAGCATTACAGCATAACATTCGTTGCTGTCTTACGTTACGTTCGATTTTTGCAAGTGCCTCATACGTCAGTATTTTCGAGGACACGACGCTAGGAATCAAACAGCAAAGCAGCGGGCAGCCCCATGGCGGCCAGGCCGGCCACATCAATGCCTGCCCGCTTGGCCAGGCCGGAGAGGGCCTGGGGCGGCCTCCCCTGATGGGTCAATTCCAGGCCGCGCCGGGAAAAGGCCAAGGCCGCGGCCAGCACGACCTGAAGCAGGGGCAGGTCCGCTTCAAGGGTCTCGGGCCAGGACACGACGACCGGCGCGCCGCGGTTTAGGCAGGAGAGCAGGGCCAGACGGGCCGTGGCGGCATCGGCCGGCGCGCCTTGGGCCAGGGACAGCCTGGCCTGGCCTCCGGCCAGGCGCAGCCGCCAGGGGCCGTGGGTCTCCTCCAGGGCCGCGGCCGGCTCGGCCTGGCCGGCATCCGGCTTCCCGGCCGGGGCCGGAGCGTCCAAATGGACGGCGTGGATGCGATCGTCCGTCAAGGCAAAGAGATAGCCCACGATGTCGGGCTCAACCACAGAGGCGTACAGCACGTAGAACGGGATGCGGTTGACCGGCGGGGCATCGAGGTCTCCCACGGAACCGAGGTCCATGCGGCAATTCAGGATCAGGCCGCTCGACTCCATGGTGGCGATGATGTCCAGGGGCGTCTTGCCCCGGGCCTGGACGTCGTGGATGAGGTCGTATTCCACGAGATACAGGTTCTTGCCGCCGGAAAGCGCCTGACGGATGCTCAGCTCGTCCTCGGTGAAGACGACCTCGCCCGTGGGGGTGGCGATGGGGATGGCGGCGGCGGCCTGGGCGCGCTGTTCCGTGGACAGGTGCTCGGCGGTCAGCCCGGACAGGTCGGCCAGCAGGGTTGTGATGTCTTCCCGGTTGCTGGCCGCTCCGGCCTCCACCAGGCCAAGCAGCCGGTCGAAGCCGGTCAGCAGGAGGTTGATGATGCGGGTGGTGGGAACGATCTCCCGGCTGCGGACCATGTGCAGGATGTTTTCCAGCTTGTGGGCCAGGTCGCGGATGTTGGCCAGGTTCAGGAAGCCGGCCCCGCCCTTGATGGAATGGGCGGCCCGGAAGACCTTGTTGACCAGTTCCTCGTCGATGTCGGCCCCATCCCGCTCCATGTCCATGAGGGCGGATTCGATGTCGCCCAGGTGTTCGCGGGTGTCCTCCACGAACATGGCCATGATTTCGTCGTCCATCTGGTCCATGGCGGCTTACGTGTCCGGTTCAGGCGTTGTGGATGGCGAAATGCTTGTCCAGGCGCATGGTGCGCAAAAGCGCGGCCAGATCCGCGTTGACGTTTTCCAGGGCCAGGCGCTGGCCCCGTTTGCTCAAGGAGTTGTGGGCGGCGATCAAAAGCCCGATGCCCACGGAATCGATCAGCTCCACGCGCGCCAGGTCAAGGACCAGGGGGCTTGGGTGCTGCTGGATGAGGTCCTTGAGCTGCAGGCGCAGTTCGTCGGTCACGGAAGCGACGATGTCTCCGGCCGGGCACAGGACGGTTCGGCCGTCCTCGATGCGAATGTCGTGCATGGTGGATCTCCGGGTGGCGTTCGTCAAAACCGCGTCGGCCTCGGTCCTGGCCGGGCCGCGGAGGCCGGCCACGGCCTTGGTCAGGATCACCTGGTTGCCGGCGGCATTGAAACGAACATCATCGGCATACAGTTTGAGGATGGTAAGCCCCCGGCCGCTGGTGGCCTCGGGAGGAGGCAGGTTGGCCAGCCCCTCGCGCCAGTCGAATCCCGGCCCCTGGTCCTGCACCGACAGGGTCAGCCGGCCGTCGGCGACCAGGACTTCCAGGGAAACGGTGCGCGCGGAATCGGACAGGCTGCCGTGGAGCACGGCGTTTAAAAGCGCTTCGCGCAACAGCAGCTTGACGTCGAAAAGGCTCCCCGTGACGTTTAAGCCCTGAATAAAGCCCACGGTTTCGGCCACGGCCCGATCCAACAGGGGCAAGCTGGCCGAGAAGCGCAACAAACGGCCGCCGGGAAAGGATTCGATCTCGAACATGGCTGCCTACACCTCGATGCCCATAAGCACTGCGTCATCGTCCGGCCGGTTTCGCCGGCCGAGCAAGTCCTCGGTGATGGCGGCCACGGCCGCAGGCAGGGGAAGGCCGGCGGTTCGGCGACATCGTTCCATGAGATCGCCTATGCCGCAACGGCGGGACTTGGCGCCCGCGCCGAAACGTTCCACCAGGCCGTCGGTATACAGGAAAATGCGGTCGCCCGCAGCCACCTCGCATTCCAGCCTGCCGAACTGGGCGGTCTCAAAGACCCCCAGGATGTCGCCGTCGGCCGCCAGGAGCGAGGTTTGGCCGTCCCGGCCGGCCAGGATGGGCGGGGGGTGTCCGCCATTGACCAGGGTCAGCCGCCGCTGGGGGCGGTTTAGGCACAGCAGGGCGGCCGTCAGGTGGTTGCCGTCGCGAAACAGGGTGGCCAGCACGCTGTTGATGTTTTTGAGCGTCTCCACCGGGGTGTACAGCGGACCGGCGTTTTGGCGCAACAGGGCCTTGAGCGAAGAGGTGACAAAGGAGGCCTTGAGGTCGTGGCCGGAAATGTCGGCCACGAAATAGCCCATGGTGGACGCGCTCCAGGGGAAGACGTCGTAAAAGTCCCCTCCGGCCTCCAGGACCGGAACGTAGCGGATGGCGAAGCGGGCCTCGGGCACGTCCTCGGGGTTGACCAGGATGGACTGCTGGGCGTCGCGGATCTGGGCCAGCTTGGCCGCCTGCTGAGCCAAAAGGGCCCGCAGCCCCCGGCGCAGGCGGATATGGATCTTGACCCGGGCCAGGACCTCTTCCTTGGAAAAGGGCTTGGTGATATAGTCCACGGCCCCGATCTTAAGCCCCTTGACCTTGTTTCTCACGTCATTGAGGCCTGAAATGAAGATAATGGGAATATCCGTGGTGGCGGGATCGGCCGTGAGCCGGGCGCAGGTGTCGAAACCCGATTCCCCGGGCATGACGATGTCCAGGATGACCAGGTCCGGGCCCTCGTCGGCGGCCAGGCGCCGGCCCTCGGAGCCGTCGGCGGCGCTTAGGACGTCGAAGCCGGCCTCCTTGAGCATCCAGGCCAGGGTCTCGACGTTCATGGCCTCGTCGTCGACGATAAGGATGCGCGGCGGCCGAGCCAGGGCTGCGTCAGCCTGGAGCATGGCGTGTTCCATGGGGCCTTGACCGGAGGTTGGCGGGGCGGCAGGCCGTGCCGCCGCCGGGTTTCGGGAAAAACGCGGCGTTGCATTCCCAGCTCCCAGCCAGTATGTCTCTTTCCGGGCCGATTGACAACGCGGCTGGCGTGGATTTTTCTTGACGCCGTCCCGGCGAAACGTCAGGCAGGGGCGGCCGCGTCCGGATGCCCCGGGCGGTCCATAAGGCGAGGCATGCGCGACGGTATGGAAAGATTGAAGGCATTCGTGCTCCGACATTACCAGGAGCTGCTTGTATTTGGCATCTGGATATTGAGCCTGGCGCCCGGGGTGATCGTGTCCATCCGCAAGGGCGACCCCTGGCACGCCACGGTGGTGGTGGTGGTCATCCAGCTTCTGGCCTCGTTCGGGTCCATCACCCTGTTCGGGGTCATTGCCCAGCTCATCTGCTACAAATACATCGAGTCCGTGGGGGTCCACGATCGGATGATGGACGGGCTTTTTTTCGGCTTCCACGCCGGCATGGCCCTTTGGATCTGCTACGGGTTTTACCACATCCTGTTTGGCCGCAAGATCATCGGCAATGTCAACGACCTGGTGGCCATCTTCGGCGTCAGCTGCATCGGCAGCTGCATCCTGGGCATCATCATCGGCTTTTTGATCGGCAAGTTCCGGGAAGGCGACGCCAGCGTCATCTGACCGGGCGGCCCGGCACGGCACGCTCCTGGCCAAGCTGTCGAGAAAAAAGGCTCTTTTGCGGCCAGAAGCGGCAGCATGCGTCAACCTGTCTGGCCGACCCTTCCCTGATTCGTGGAAAATCCCAGGCGAGCGGTTCCTGGAAGCGTGGAACGGGAACAGGAAGCATTCCGTAACAACACAGGGTTTGGTCACGTCACCGTGCCCTGCTCGCCGTTGGGTTCCTCAAGTTGCTCTTGACGACTTGGCAAATATGCCATATTTGATTACAAATAATGCAAACTCAAGCCCTTAAGAAATGATTGAAAATTAAACTCGATGCGCCGTGCCGCACACTGCAGAGGGCTGCATGAAAAGCCTCTTTTGGGTGGGAGACTCCAAGGAAAAGCTTCGTGCATTCCCCGATGACGTCAAGGATGAAGCCGGCGCGACACTGCGGAAAATACAATACGGGCAGACCATCGAGAACACCAAGCCCCTGGCTTCTCTTGGGAAAGACCTCTCAGGGGTTCTCGAAATCATCCTTGATCATGACAAAGAAACGTATCGAGTCGTTTACATAGCCAAGTTTGCCAAAGCCATCTACGTACTCCACGCGTTTCATAAGAAATCAAAAACCGGAATCGGCATTCCACCTCAGGATAAGGACCTGATCATCAAACGGTATAAGATTGCCCGGAATGACAGCTTGTCCCAGTGAGGGCATCATGGAAGAAAAAATCGTCGCATCATCGGGAAACGTCTTTGCGGACCTCGGCCTTCCCGACCCGGAAGAGCGCGCCTACAAGGCCGACCTCATCATGGTCCTCAAAAGCATCATCGAGCACCGGGGCCTGACCCAGGTGGAGGCGGCCCGTTTGTGCGGGACCGATCAGGGAACCCTGTCCAAAGTTCTGCGGGGGCGCGTGTCTCTCGTGACCACGGACCGCCTCATCCGGTGGATAGGCGGCGTGGGCGGTTCCGTGCGCATCACCGTGGCCGAAACGCCGGACCATATCGCCTCGCCCGTTTCCGTGTGCTTCTGCCCGGCCTGAGACAGCGCCTAGCCTTCGTCCGGCAAAAAGGCCCGCACGATCTCTTCGATCTGGGCGTCGGCCGCGGCCACCACGTCGCTTAGGCGCTCGGGTTCAAGGCCCAGGGCGGCCCAGGCCGCCGGGGACAGGGGCGGGGCAAAGACCTCGCCGCTGGAGCCCAGGCCCAGGGCATTGGTCACCACGTCCGCGGCATGGGTCGCCGCCGGCATGGAAAAAGCCAGGTGCGAAATCCCGCCGTGGTGGTGGCGCACCGCCTGCTCCAGGTTCTCGGGAAACCGCCAGCGGCGCAGCAGCATGCCGGCCAGGAGGGCATGGTCGTAGCCGAGCACGCGGCGCTCGACCTCGCGCAAAAGCACCCCCTCGGTCCGGGCCGTGGCCAGGATGCAGGCCGCATGGCGCGGCAGGCCCCGGTAGAGCACCAGCCGCCCCACGTCGTGCAAAAGCCCGGCCACGAAAAGCCGCTCCACGTCGCATCCGGCCTCCGGAGCGGCCAGGGCCGAGGCCACCACGCCGCAGGCAATGCTGTGCTTCCAAAACGAGCGCATGTCCACCAGGCCCTCGGGCAGATCCTTGAAAATGGAAATGACCGAGATGCCCAGGGCCAAGGTGGTGAGCTGGCGGCTGCCCACAATGGTCACGGCCCGGGACAGGGTGTCCACCTTGACCGGGAAGCCGTAAAAGGCGCTGTTGACCAGCCGCAGGAGCTTGGCCGACAGGCTCGTGTCCATGCCAATGGCTTCGGCCGCCTCCTTGGCCGTGCTCAGGGGGTCGTTTAAGACCTCGTTTATGCGCACGAACACGTCCGGCAGGGACGTAAGCTTGGGGTCGGACTCGATCAGCGCCGTGGGGCCGGGCGGCGGGGACTGGGGCTGGGGCAGGGACTGGGGCGGCACGGCTCCGGACAGGGCCAGGCCGGCCGGACCGCGCCGGGCCAGGACATGGGCGGCCCGGGGCTTGGCCAGGTCAAAAAGCGCGGCCATGACCGGCTGGGCCAGGTCGGCATGGGCAAACCGGGGCCGCAGGGCCTTGTCCGCGGCCTCAAGGGCCTCGGGCGCCTGGGCCGGGCCGAGGTCCGGCTCCACGGACGCCGTGGCGGCCGGGCCCGGGGCCGGCTCGTCCGCTTCGTGGCGCACCATGGCCCAGGCAATGCCCCAGGTGGCGAGAAGGGCCAGGTGGCGTTCGGTCAGGCGCGTGCCTGCGGGCAACAGCAAGACCCCGTCCTCCCGGCGGACGTCAACGGCCAGGGTCATGCCCGGGACCAGTGCCTCGAAAGCCTGTCGTTTCTGCATGGTGCGGTCCCAAAGCCGGCCTGGGCGAGACCGGTCTCCAGTACAAGATAAAGCTTGCGCCCGATTGTCAAGAAAATCGGCGGGCGGCCCGGCTCCGGCTTGCCTTGCCCTCCCCCCCTCCCTAGGATGGCGCGGGAGAACGCCGCATGCAAAAAGCCCCGCTTACCGTGGTCGTCAGCCTGGACGTGGAAGAGGAAGGCCTCTTTTCCGGCTCCTATCCGCGCCAGGGGGCAGGCCTGACCAATATCCCAAAGCTGGCCGGCCTGGAATTCCTGCCCCGGGAATTCGGCCTGCCGCTGACGTTTCTGTGCGACTACCCAGTGCTGACCCACGCCCCGAGCCTGGCCGTGCTGGAGGGACTCCTGGGCCGGGTCGGGGGCGAGCTCGGCGCGCACCTGCATCCGTGGAACACGCCGCCCTTTCCGGACCTGCCCTGGCCCGAGCCCGTATCCACGGCCATAATGCCTCTTGACGTGTTCCGCGCTAAACTGGAAACCTTGCAAGAAGCGATCCAGGCCTTTGGCGGCCGCCGGGCCGTCTCCTTCCGCATGGGCCGCTGGAACCTGTTTCGCCGGGCCATGGCCGTTTTGCCCCTGGCCGGCTTTGCCGTGGACAGCAGCGTGGTTCCCCTGCGCCGCGTGCCCGGCGGGCCGGACCATTTCCTGGCGCCGGCCGACCCCTACTGGGTCCGGCCGGGCGGCCAGGCCGCGCCGCGCCTGCTGGAAGCTCCCAGCACCCAGGCGGCCCTGATCCCGGGGAGCCCGCGTCTGGTCGCGGCCCTGGCCCGGCGGCTGCCGCAGCCGGCCAGGGATGCGCTGTTGGCCGGCTTCCGGAAGACCCTGACCCTGGGGGTCAATCCGGTGTGGATGCCCGAAGCCACCATGCGCCTGGCCGCCAGGACCCACGTGGGCCGGGGAGGCCGGGCCTTGACGTTATTTTGGCATTCTTCGGAACTCTTGCCAGGCGGCAGCCCGCACTTTCCCGATCAGGCATCGGTGGACGCCTTTTTGGCCAAGGTCCGCCGCTTTGCCGACTGGCTGCGGCGGACCTTTTCCGTGCGCGGAGCGACCCTGGCCGAACTGGCCGGGCCGCAGTTCAGCTGGCCGGACCGGAGCAGGCCGTCTCGTCCGAATAATAGGGGGGATTGGGCGTAGACAGGCCGCGACCGTTGCGGTCGAAAATGGGGTACTGCTTCTTGCCCCACTTCTGGAGCCGAAACTGGATCGAGGTGCGCAGCACGCCCAGGCCGTAGACGCAGCTGCGCCGGAAATTGATGGACGAGGCTTCCTCGAAATACTTGGTGGGGCAGGAGACCTCGCCCACCCGGAACCCGAAGTAGATGGCCTGGGCCAGCATCTGGTTGTCGAAGACGAAGTCGTCGGAATTTTCCCAGAGCGGCAGCGCCTCCAGCACCTCCCGGGAAAAGGCCCGGTAGCCGGTGTGGTATTCCGAAAGCTTGGCCGACAACAGCAGGTTCTGGGCCAGGGTGAGGAAGCGGTTGGAGATGTACTTGTAGATGGGCATGCCGCCGCGAAGGGCCGTGCCGCCGAGGATGCGCGAGGCGATGACCGCGTCGTACTCGCCGCAGGTCACCAGGTTGGCCATGGCCGGGATGATCTTGGGCGTGTACTGATAGTCCGGATGCACCATGATGACCACGTCCGCGCCGGTCTTCAGGGCCTCGGCGTAGCAGGTCTTCTGGTTGCGGCCGTAGCCCCAGTTCTTTTCGTGCAAAAAGCAACGGATGCCGAGCCGGCGGGCATGTTCGATGGTGTTGTCCCGGCTGGCGTCGTCCACGAGGATGACCTCGTCCACGATGTCCTTGGGGACTTCGGCATAGGTGCGTTCCAGGGTGGAGGCGGCATTGTAGGCAGGCATGACCACCACCACTTTTTTTCCGTTCATCATGACGTCTGCTCCAGGGGGTCGCTGTTTTCAAATGCAAAACAGCGGAATGCGCCGCCATCCCGGAGAGGGCGCGGCCAAACGCAGTATTAATCCTGAAATCAGGGGGGCTGTCAACTGTAGAGCAGAGACGTCAACTGAAGACGTTGCCCCCGCTTTTCCCGTCACCCCGGCGAAAGCCGGGGTCCAGATTTTCCAGTTATCCTGACGGATTCCGGCTTTCGTCGAAATGGCGTCTTCCCCCATCGACGTGCTTATTTCAGCGCTTCTGCAACCGTGGGGGGAGATCCCGTTTGGGGGCGCGAGGCCTTGACCGCGTCCGGCAAAAGCGTTCCAACGATACGGGGTTCTCCCGGCCCCGCGACCTTGCCAGGGAAACGGCAACCCAGGAGGCGGACATGTCCCGGACCCGCCATGACGGCCACGAACACCCAGCCGCCCCCCAAACCCGGGGAGCCGTGGAATACACCTGCCCCATGCACCCCCAGGTGCGCCGGCCCGGCCCCGGGGCCTGCCCCATCTGCGGCATGGCCCTGGAGCCGGTCACCCCCCAGGCCGCGGGCGAGCCCGATCCGCACTCCCAGGACATGAAGCGCCGGTTCCTGGTGGCCGCCCTGCTGGTCCTGCCCATCCTGGCCCTGGCCATGGGCGGCATGCTGCCGGCCGATCCCCTGGCCGGGCTGCTCTCGGATGCGGCCCGGCAATGGTGGGAACTCGTCCTGGCCACGCCCGTGGTCCTGTGGGCCGGCTGGCCTTTTTACCAGCGGGCCTGGGAGTCGTTGCGCCAGCGCAGCACCAACATGTTCACCCTGATCGGCCTGGGCGTGGCCGCGGCCTACGGCTACAGCCTTGCGGCCGTGCTTTTTCCCCAGGCGTTTCCGGAAACCATGCGCCGGCACGGAGTCGTGGAGGTCTATTTCGAGGCCGCCTCGGTCATCGTGGCCCTGGTGCTCCTGGGCCAGGTCCTGGAGCTTCGGGCCCGGGGCCGCACCGGCGCGGCCATCCGGGCCCTGCTGCGCCTGTCCCCGGACACGGCCCGGCGCGTCGATCCGGATGGCCGGGAAGAGGACGTGCCCCTGGCGGCCGTGGCCGTGGGCGACCGGCTGCGGGTGCGGCCCGGGGAAAAGGTGCCCGTGGACGGGGTGGTGGCCGAGGGGGAAAGCCGGGTGGACGAATCCATGCTCACCGGCGAGCCCATGCCCGTGGCCAAGGCCGTTGGCGATGCCGTGGTGGGGGGCACGGTCAACGGCTCGGGCGCTTTCGTCATGGAGGCCCGCCAGGTTGGCGCGGACACCATGCTGGCCCGCATCGTGGCCCTGGTGTCCGAGGCCCAGCGCAGCCGCGCCCCCATCCAGAAGCTGGCCGACACGGTCTCGGCCTATTTCGTGCCCACGGTCGTAGCCGTGGCCGTTCTCGCCTTTGCCGCCTGGCTGGCCCTCGGCCCAAGCCCCAGGCTGGCCCATGCCCTGGTGGCGGCGGTGTCGGTGCTGATCATTGCCTGCCCCTGCGCCCTGGGCCTGGCCACGCCCGTGTCCATCATGGTGGCCGCGGGCAAGGGGGCGAGCCTGGGCGTGCTTTTTCGCGACGCCGCGGCCATCGAGGCCCTGGGCCGGGTCGACGTGCTGGTGGTGGACAAGACCGGGACCCTGACCGAGGGCAAGCCCAAGTTGACCGACATCGTGCCGGCCGGGGACCGGGACCCGACCGAGGTGCTCGGCCTGGCCGCGAGCCTGGAGCAAGGCAGCGAACATCCCCTGGCCCAGGCCGTGCTGGCCGGGGCCCACGACCAGGGCCTGGCCCTGGAGGCGGTCCGGGAGTGGAATTACCGAACCGGCCAGGGCGTTGCCGGCCTGGTGGGGGAAAGGCGGGCGGCCCTGGGCAACCAGGCCCTGCTGGCGGAACTGGGCATCGACGCGGCCGGCTTGGAAGACACGGCGCAAAAATTGCGCGGCCAGGGCCGCACCGTGGTCTATCTGGCGGTGGACGGCCGATTGGCCGGGCTGCTGGGCGTGGCCGACCCCATCAAGGAGAGCGCGCGGGAGGCCCTGGCCCGGTTGCGGGCCGAGGGCCTGCGGGTGGTCATGCTGACGGGCGACGACTCGGCCACGGCCCGAGCCGTGGCCGAAGCCCTTGGCGTCACGGACGTCCTGGCCGGAATCGCGCCCCAAGGAAAGGCCGACACGGTCCGGGAGCTTGCGGCAAAGGGCCATGGCGTGGCCATGGCCGGGGACGGCATCAACGACGCCCCGGCCCTGGCCGCGGCCCATGTGGGCATTGCCATGGGCACGGGCACGGACGTGGCCATGGAAAGCGCCGGCGTGACCCTGGTCAAGGGCGACCTGACCGGCCTTGTCCGGGCCAGGCGCTTAAGCCAGGCCACCATGCGCAACATCCGCCAGAACCTCTTTTTCGCCTTTGCCTACAATGCCGTCGGCGTGCCTGTGGCGGCCGGCGCGCTCTTCCCGGGCCTGGGGGTGCTGCTGAGCCCCATGATCGCGGCCGCGGCCATGAGCGTGAGCTCCCTGTCCGTGCTGGCCAATGCCCTGCGCCTGCGGGGGCTGAAACTTTAGGCGGTCTCCGGGCTCCGGGAGGAAGCCAGGGGCAGCCTGGCCGGCTTGCCGGCCAGGCCCCGGGTCAGCCAGCCCGAGCGGCCGGCGCTGACGAGTCCCCACAGGGAAATCCAGGACAGGCCGATCATCCAGAACGCCGTATAGGCCATGGCCCATTTCCAGCCGAAAAGGCCCTTGCGCCGGAACTGGTAGATCACGGCCGGCACCAGGGCCGCCCCGGCGCAGCCCACGGCCAGGATGCGCAGGCTGGTCAGGGGATGGGCGAAAAGGCGCAGCAGCAGGGCCACCTTGAGCACTTCGGTCAGCGGCAAAAACGCCAGTTCCAGAAGCCCGGACAACCGGATCCAGCCGGCCCCGCCATCGGCCGCGCGGAAGCGGCGGGGGAGGAAGAAGGCCATGACCAGGCATTCCCGGACATTGCTGCGGGCCCAGCGCAGCATCATGCGGCAAAGCCCCTGGTAGGCGTCCGGAATCTTGGTCAGCACCACGGCCTTGGCCTGGTAGACCACCCGAAAGCCCCGGCCGAGCACGATGTTGGACAGGGCCCGGTCCTCGCCGATGTTGGCCGGCCGGCCCATGAAGGTCTGCTCGGCCCAGGCCGCCATTTCCGGGGCCAAAACCGATGCCCGGTAGGCGGAAAGGGCTCCGGGCGTGCACAACACGCCCCCGAACACGCTCTGGCCCCGGCGCAGGAAATCAAAGGACATGGTAAAGGACACGTCCAGCATCTTGGGAATGGGGCCGGCCTCCAGGTTGAGCACACGCACGTTGCCGGCCACCGCACCCACCCGGGGCGAAGCCGCCAGGGGGCTGACCAGGTGGCGCAGGGTGCCGGGCAGCACTTCCGAATCCGAGTCAATGGTCACGAACACGCTGCCCCGGGCCTCGGCAAAGCCGGCCAGCAGGGCGTGGCGCTTGCCCATGTTGCGCTTCTGGCGCAACAGCTTCACCCGGTCCGGGAACTCGCCGGCGGCCCGGGTCATCCAGTGCCAGGTGTCGTCCGCCGAGCCGTCGTCCACGCACACCACCTGCATCTTGCGGGCCGGATAATCGCTGGCCATGACCGAGCGGACCGTGTCCAGGACCTGCCGGCCTTCGTTGTAGGCCGGGATGACGATGGTCACCAGGGGCAGGGCCGCGTCCGGAAGCGGCGGACAGGGCCGGTAGCGGCCGGCCAGCCAGATGCGCCAGGCCAGGAGGCACACGGCCAGGGGCGCCAGCCCCAGGCTCCATTCGCCGTACGCGGCCAGCATGTCGCTTTCCAGAAACGCCGCCAGCACTTCCTGCTCGCGAAGGATCGAACAGGCCGTCGCGCCTCCGACCGCAACGGTGGCGGCCAGGATGCCGAAATACAGCCAATCAACGCCAGTATACGCATGGAATCTCATGTTTTTCATAACAAAATCTATTGGATTGGAAGGTGTGGGCAGGTCCGGACCGAAATGGTCAGGCTCCATGTAGGGAGGTTGCGCATGAAAGCCTAGTTACAATTCTGATGGAAACGCGGGCGGCGCCGCCGAAACGGATGCAGCCGTGGGCGGCGGATAAAAACGCTCCAGTTTATGAACATGATTTTCAATATCATTTTGACCGGCCCAAGGCAAGCCCTCGATGCCTCCACGCGCCGGGCCTGGCCCTGCCGGCCAGGGGCTGGACAAGCCCGGCCCCCTCCATTACCCAGGGCTGGCCATGCCACATGCCGCACCAGACAACCAAGCACATGTCGCCGCGCCGCACGCCGCCCCGAACCGGCCGGGCCTTTTGGCCCGCCTGGATTGGGCCATGGCCGCCATCCTGGCCGTGGCCGCGTTCCTGCTGTTTTTCCAGCTCGGCCAGCGGCCTTTCTGGCAGGACGAGGCCGAAACCGCCTGCCTGGCCCAAAACGTCCTGAAAACAGGCCTGCCCTATGCCTTTGACGGCACCAATTTCGTCTCCCAGGAAGAAGGCCGGGAGTTCGATGCGGCCGACGGCTGCCTGTGGCGCTGGTCGCCCTGGATCCAGATCTACCTGCAAGCCGCGGGCTTTGCCGTGGCCGGGCAGGATGCCGCCGCTGGCCGGATTCCCTTTGCCCTGGCCGCCCTGCTCTCGGTGCTGTGGGCGTATCTTTTGGTGCGCCGCCATTTCGGCGACCGCTCCTGGGCGCTGACCGCCGCGGCCCTGCTCACCCTAAGCGTGCCGTTTCTGCTGATCGGCCGCCAGGCCCGCTACTATGCCGTGGGCACCTTGCTCGTCCTGTGGACCCTGGACGCGTTTTTGTCCGACTGGCAGCACCGCTGGAAACCGCTGCTGGTCACCCTCCTGGGCATGATCCTGTTATTTCATGCCAACTATCTGCTCTTTTTGAGCTTCGCCCCCACCGCCCTGGCCGCGGCCTTTCTGGTCTACCCCGAGCGCCTGCCCGCCAGGCGCCTGTCGATCCTGGCCGTGGCCACCACGGCCCTGGCCGTGGTGCCGGGCGTGTTTCTCTACCGCATCGGCCGGCAAAGCGGCATGTTCGACATCCTGCTCGTGCCGGAAAACCTGATGCTTTATTTCGCCGACCTGTCCATGTTCCTCATCCCCCTGCCCGTGGCCGCGGCCCTTCTGTGGCGCTGGCGGGGATTTTTCACGAGACTGAAGCGACCCGACGACCCAGGCGAGCGCTTCGTGCTCTTTTGCGCCGTGCTCATCATCCTCAGCCTGCTGTTTTTGGCCCTCGTGCCCCAGCGCTTTTTCCGCTACATCGCCCACCTGATCCCGCTTTGCGCCATGATCCTGGCTTTTTGCGTGTGCCGGCTGTGGCGCTTTTCCAGGGTGGCGGCCGTGCTGCTCTTTTTCCTGCTGGGCTTTACCAACTGGCTGGCCGTGTACCCCATGGAGCGCCTGAAAATCGTCAACCGGCCCTGGCAAAACGACTTTCGCATGCTCACGTCGCTCAATTTCCCCATCAAGCTCTTCCTGACCGAGCTGTGTTGCGGCTATCCCGACGTCAACACGGCCATTGTGGATTTTTTCAAGACCCACGCCAAACCGGGCCAGACCGTGCTGGCCGAGTACGGGGACCTGGATTTGCAGTTCTATGTCCCGGGCCTCCGGGTCCTGGGCGGCCTGCAGGGGCCGGTGGCGGCCGGGGAAAAGCCGGACTGGGTACTGCGCCGCCGGGTGGTGCGGGTCAACCGGGACCGGTTCCTGTTCGGAGCCCGGGAGTTCACCGACGCCCTGCCCCTGTCCCGGGACTATGAGCGCGTGTTCGTGGATTTTCCGGACGAGACCTTCGGCAACCGCACCGACGACCCCAACCATCATTATTTCATCCCGGTGGAGCCGCCCCAGAAGGAACTGGAGATCTGGCGGCGCAAGGAGGCCTCATGACGCGCCTTTTCTCCCGCGAGAATCTGGTGCGGGCGCTCCTTGTGCTGGCCCTGGCCGGCACGGTCTACAAGGGGTTCATGAAAACCCCGGAAGGGGCCTCCAACCTGACCCCCAAGCGCTTTTTCGACGGCCTGGTCAATGACGCCGAGAATTCCGCCATCATGAAGGAACGCCACAACGACATCAACGAGGCCACGGACAAGGCCGTCCGGGTGCGATTGGAAGAGCTGCGCGCCGGCGTCTACAAGCCCGCGCCCGGATCGCTGGTGACCGAGCAGTCCCTGACCCGGGCCATCCGCAAGAACCAGGCCACCCGGGAACGGGCCGAGGACGACGTGCTGCGGGCTAAGGAAAAGCTCGAGCGGGCCTGGCGGCTGGAAGCCTCGGGCTGGCGCATGCCCCTTTCCTGCCTGCCCGCGCCCCTTCCGGCGGCCGGGAGCCAGCCGTGAGCCGGGCCGGCCGATACGCGCGCCAAGGGCTTTGGGCAGCCCTGGTGCTGCTGCTTGTGGGCATCGGCGGGCTGATCTGGTTCGGGGCCTGGCACTATCCCGCCCTGGGCCTGGCCGGCATCCCCAAGGACGGTTACCGCCAGGCCATGGAAACCGCCGCCCGGGGCATGACCCGAAGCGAGGGCCTGGCCTTCGAGGATTTCGACTTCCTCAAATACCGGCAGGTGGAGCGCGGCGGCGAGGCCTATGCCTGGGGCGTGGCCCGCTGCCGGGCTGCGGACGGGTCCACCGCCTTTTACTGGGTCTACCTGGAATGGAGCAAGAAGCGCGGCCAGTGGCTGCGCAACTACAGCCTGGAGCTGGCCGCGCCTGACGACGAGATCTACTTCACCCGGGAACACCCCGGCCAGGCCACCCGGGCCCGGCTGGCCCTGGGCAAGCTCCTCTCCCAACTGGCGGCCCATATCCGGGAGGCGCGCGCCGCAGGCGCGGCCGGCCCTGTGGAAAACCCGAAATGAAGGGCTTCCCTGGGGGAAAAAGCGTCCTATTTTTGAGGAACACGGCCGTAAGCCCCCTGGACTTGCAAAGCCTGGACCTTTGACGTATTGGCCTTTTCTCCCGGCCAAACGCCGTGAATCGGCCTGCGCACAAGGCCTCCCGGCGCGGCGACCCGACGCGCGCCTTCGCTGCCGCCGCCCGAGCGTCCAAACCACGCGAGGAACACAAATACGCCATGAGACTCTCCCAACGTTGCGAGCAATTCAACGCGCTGCACTCCATGATTTCGGCCCAGGGGATCAATCCCTACTTCCGGCCCATCGCCAAAACCTGGGGCTCCGAGGTCGAGGTGGCCGGCAAGCGCCTGGTCATGATTGGCTCCAACGACTACCTGGGCTTCAGCCATGATCCCCGGGTCATGGACGCCTCGGCCAAGGCCGTGTACGCCTGGGGCACCGGCCCCGGCGGCTCGCGCTTTTTAAGCGGCAACATGGTGCTGCACCACATGCTGGAGGATCGCTTGGCCGCGTTCGTGGGCAAGCGCCAGGCCGTGGTGCACGTCACGGGCTTCAGCACCAACCTGGGCGCGCTGGGCGTTTTGATCACCCCGGCCGACACCGTGCTGTGCGACCGGGAAAACCACGCCAGCATTTTCGAGGGTGTGAAAAACACCAAGGCCCGCCTGGCCACGTTCCCGCACAACGATGCGGCCCAGGCCGGCAAGCGCGTGACCGAGGCCAAGGCCGCCCGGCCCGACGGCGACGTCTTCCTGGTCACCGAGGGCGTGTTCAGCATGTCCGGCGAGCTGGCCGTGCTGGACGAGCTGGCCGCCATCAAGGACGCCCACCCCGACGTCATCTTCTACCTGGACGACGCCCACGGCCTGGGCGTTTTCGGCCGGGGCGGGCGCGGCACGGCGGACCATTTCGACGTCACGGCCAAGGTGGACTTCATCATGGGCACGTTCAGCAAGTCCATGGCCTCCATCGGCGGGTTCATCGCCTCGGATGACGAGGACGTGCTGCGCTACCTGCGCTACCAGTCGCGCACCCAGATTTTCTCGGCCGCCCTGCCCGCCGCCAATACCGTGGCCGTGCTCACCTGCCTGGACATCCTGGAGCGCGAACCCGAGCGGGTGGACCGCCTCCACGACGTGACCCGGCGCATGCGCCAGGCCTACCGGGACATCGGCCTTCGCATCGGCAACTCGGCCTCGCCGATCATCCCCATCATCATCGGTTCCGACGAAAAGGCCTTCCAGTTTTCCCAGGCCCTGTTCGAAGCGGGCATTTTCGCGCTGCCGGCCGTGTATCCGGCCGTGCCGCGCGGCCAGGCCCTTATCCGCACCGCCTACATGAGCAGCCATCAGGACCGCCAGCTCGATTTCGTCCTGGAAGTCCTGGACCGGCTGGCCAAGCGCTTTCGCGTGCGCGAATGCGACCTGGACGAAGAGCCCTGCGCCGCGGCCCCGAGCGAGGACGCCGAGGCCGCGGGCCGCTCCAGGCTCTCGTACTTGTAAAGGCCGGACGGCTCCGGTATAGGCGAAACACCCGGGCAGGCTTGCATTGCCCGATGATCACGCATGGCTATAGGCAAACGAAAGAAAATTACTATTGCGGAACTCGACCGCATTCGGCGCCGCAGCGTCGGCCCGTTGCGCTACTACGACCTCGTCCGGGTCAGTGTCCGGGAGGTCGTGCGCAAGCGCCGCCGCTACATCGGCGTCATGGCATCCATTGCCCTGGGCATGGCCGGCTTTATCGTCATCATCACCATGGGCAACGACCTCAAGAAGAATTTCAACAAC
This sequence comes from uncultured Desulfovibrionaceae bacterium, assembly GCA_964490985.1. Taxonomy (GTDB): domain Bacteria; phylum Desulfobacterota; class Desulfovibrionia; order Desulfovibrionales; family Desulfovibrionaceae; genus Solidesulfovibrio. Next base: position 68,580 of record CAZBER010000004.1, read on the forward strand.
GACCTCGACCTCCTGGGCGGGGCCACCATCATCAACACCATCTTCGAGCAGCCGTCCCTGGAGCGCCAGGAATGGTTCCGGGACCGCACCCTGGAGTCCATCCAGCGCATCCCCGGGGTCACCGACACCACCAAGGTGGCGCTCAAGACCAGCGCCGTGACCACCTGGCACGACCGGCTGTTCGGCTTCAACCTGGTCGGCTGCGAGGCCAACTACTGGAAGGTCTTTTCCTTCAACGCCGCCGCCGGCCGCCTGTTCGACGCCAAGGATGTGGAGGACGGGTCCCGGGTATGCGTGGTGGGCACGGACCTGGCCCGCCAGATTTTCGGCGGCGACAAGGAAGCCATCGGCCAGATTCTGTCCATTGACGACAACCTCTACACCGTGGTCGGCATCCTCGGCGGCGTACGGGCCGGCGACCGCAGCCTGTTCGTGTTTCTGCCCATCACCACGGCCCGGGCCCGGGTGGTGGGCATTTCCCAGCCTTACAGCGCCTATGTGCGCTGCGCCACCTGGGACGACGTCAAGTCCGTGGCCGCGGCCATCCCCGGTGTGGTCAAGGCCAACCAGCCCGACCGGGGGCTTCGGGTCAACGTGGCCTGGGAACCCCTCAAGCAGGTCCAGCGCATCTTCTGGTGGGTGTCGCTTTTCATTTACTGCTCCATCGTGGCCACCATGATCCTGGGCGGTTTCGGCATCTGGAACATCATGATGGCCACCGTGACCAGCCGCACCCGGGAAATCGGCCTGAAAAAGGCCATGGGCGCCCTGGATTCGGACATCCTGTACCAGTTCCTGTTCGAGGCCCTGTGCGTCACCTTGTCCTCGTCCGTCTTCGGCGTGATCCTGGGGCGCGTGGGCATCGAATACATGAGCCGCATGCTCGGCTCCCGTCCGCCCGAGGGCCTGTTTATCTTCTGCCTCCTGTCCGGCCTGGGCTTTGCCGCGGTTCTGGGCGTCGGAGCCGGCCTTTATCCCTCCATCCGGGCCAGCCGGATGCAGGTTGTGGATGCTATGCGCTATGAGTAACCAAACCGTCGCGGCCAGCGACTCCGCCCTTGTCATTGACATCAATCACCTGGGCAAGAACTACAGTACGGGCACCGAGACCATCTCCGTGCTCAAGGACGTCAACCTGCACGTGCGGCGCGGCGAAATGGTGGCGGTCATGGGGCCGTCCGGGTCGGGCAAGTCCACCCTGCTGTTCATCCTGGGCCTGTTTCAGCCCCCGACCAATGGGGGCTATCAGGTGGCCGGGGTGGACGTGCTGTCCCTGTCGCGTGACCAGCAGGCCATTTTCCGGCGGGAAATGCTGGGGTTCGTGTTCCAGACCTGCGACCTGCTGGAAAACTCCACGGTCTACGAGAACCTGGAGCTGCCCCTCATCTACGCCGGCGTGCGCCGGCGGGAACGGCCGGACCGGATCCGGGAAGCCCTGCGCATGGTCAATCTGGAGCACCGCATCTATCAGCCCTCCAACCGCCTGTCCGGCGGCGAGCGGCAGCGCGTGTCCATTGCCCGGGCCCTGGTCAACGAGCCGGAGTTCATCCTGGCCGACGAGCCCACCGGGCAGCTTGACCGGGAAAACAGCCTGCGTGTATTGGAGTATTTCACGAAGATTACGGAAGAAGCGCGCACGGCCATGGTCGTGGTCACCCACGACAACATGACGGCCGAGCATTGCACACGCAAATGCGTCCTGACGGACGGCTACCTGAACGGATGAACGCTCGAGGGGGGAGGAGCGCATGGCCAGGGAATTGACGACCCGGCAAGGGTTTGGCGCGTCTGGGGGAGACGCGGCCGTTCGTGTTGGCGCGGCAGCGGCCCGCCTGGCGGCCGTGGCCGCCATTGTCGTGTGCTGCGCGGCCTTGCTGCTTGCCGCAGTGCCGGCCAAAGCCGGCTCTCCGGCCGAGCGCTACACCAAAGACAAGGTCAAGGGCGCCGATCCCGCGCCGGCCGCATCGTCGCCGGCTCCGGCCGCGTCGTCGCCCGCGCCCGCCGCAACTCCCGCTCCCCTGGCCTCCAAGCCGGCCAAGCCCGCGCCGCCCGCTTCGCCCGACGACGCCGAGCCGGCCCCGGAATTCGGCAAGAGCGTGGCCCTGGGCTCCACAGCCGTCAAGTCTCCGGCGGATTTCGACGAATGCGTGCGCGTGGCCCTGGCCCAGTCGCCGCTTTTGACCAAAAGCGCCATTGAGATCGAATCCAAGCGCCTGGACGTGGGGGATGCCTATTCCCAGTTCATTCCCACCATCGTCATGAACACCACGTTCTACATGCGCCTGCCGGAATACAAGAACACCGCCGCCGAGACCGCCGGCGCCACGCTGACGGCCAATCCCTCGACCAACCCGGTGACCAACCTGCAAACGGCCCAGTCCGTGTCCAACAGCGTCTATGCCGGCAATGCCAACAACCGCAACCGCAAAAAATACGACCTGAGCTTTTCCACCGGCGCCTGGAACCCCCTGCTGACCGCCTTCGACGTCCAGGCCAAGCGGGAGATGGTCAACATCGCCGTGCTCTCCCACCTGAAGGTCATTGACGGCGGGCTCAAGCGGCTGGGGGCCACCTTCCTGCAGCTCGGCATGGTGGAGACCATGCTCCAGATCACCAAGGACAAGGAAGAGCTGGCCGGCAAGAACGTGGAATACGTCAAGACCAAGGCCGGCCTGGGCCAGGGAGCCCAGCTCGACGTGCGCATCGCCGAATCCAAGGTCAACCTGGCCAAGGCCGAGGCCGACAAGCTGCGCACCACCAAGGCCGTGCTCACCGACGAACTCAAGTTCGTCATGGGCGTGCCTTTTGTGCAGAAAGTGGATCTGCAGCTCAAAGACGCCCGCAAACAGGTCCTGGAAGACTTCAACCCAGCCAATGTCACGGACGAGAAGCTGCGCCAGCACTCCTTCTCCCTGCGCATCCACGAGTACGAAAAGGCCCTGCAGAAAAAGAACATCGCCCTGTCCTACATCCACTTCCTGCCCACGTTCTCCTTCGGGTTCACCTCCATCTCCACGCTGAACGGCACGGGCTACAAGGAGGACACCTCCACCCTGCCCTTCATGTACCCCAACCTCACCCTGTCCTTTCCCATGGACTGGTGGACCAAGTCCCGCGACGTGAGCCGGCAGTACAAGAAGATGGCCCAGCTCAACGTGGAGACCCGCAACATCGAATTCCAGCTCATGAGCGACTTCCAGCAGGGGCTGGCCAAGCTGCGTTCCGCCAACTCGGACGTCAAATTCGCCGACGCCTCGGTGGAGCTGCAAAAGCTCCAGGTCCAGCAGGCCCAGTTCCGCTTCGATTCCGGCCAGGCCGAATACGACGCCATTGTCTCGGCCATGAGCGGCTACCTCGACAGCCGGCAGAATCTCGCCCTCAAGGAATACGACCGGGACGCCGCCATGCTCAATGTCCGGTCCCTGTCCGGCGATTTTCAGGACCGCTACATCAACGCCACGGTTATGGAGAATTTATAGAATGAAGCGTTTCGTTGCCATCATGGCGTCGGGCTGCCTCTTGTCCGGCGCCCTGGCCGCCTGGGCCCAGGACAAGGCTCCGGCCGCGCCGGCCGAGGACAAAGGCCAGGCGGCTCCGGCCAAGCCGGCCGCCAACCCGCTGGATACCTTCCGCCCCTCGGAAATCAATTTTTCCGGCAAGCTGTACAGCCCGGTCAAGCTCTCGGTATTCCTGCCGTTTAACGCCAAGATCCTGACCGTTGCGCCCCAGATCGGCCAGAAGGTCAAGCGCGGGGACATCCTGGCCACCTACGAGATCCCCCTGGAGACCCGCATGGACGAGAAGACCAAGCTCTCGTCCGCCAGCATCAAGGAACTGGAATACAAGCTGGCCCTGGCCGACAAGGAACTCGACCGCCTGGGGGCCAAGGCCAAGGAACTGGCGGCCATGAGCGAACGCAGCATGGCCTCCCAGCAGTCCGTGGTCATGAACAACAAGGAAATGGAAGTCTACCGCAAGGAAAAGGCTTCCATCCTGGAGCAGCTCACCCTGGCCCGGGACATCCTGTCCGACCGGGTGGAGCTGGCCGAGGACCATTTCGGCAAGGAAGCGGGCGTGGGCCGGGTGCCCAAGGACGGCATCATCAAGGCGACCACCGACGGCTATGTCATGTGGATGAACCCGGAACTGCGCGCCGGCGTCAAGCTGCCCAAAGACGCCGAGCTGTTCCAGGTCGGGTCGATCAATCCCATGATCATCCGGGCCCAGGTCCACGAGATCGAGGCCCAGAAGCTCAAGGAAGGCGAAGCGGCCACAGTGACCTTCGACTCCATTCCGGACAAGAAGTTCGCGGCCACGGTGTCCCGCATTCCCTGGGCTCCCATTCCGGCCGCCTTGCAGCAGCCTTCGTACTACGAGGTCGAGCTGACCATTCCCAACGCCAATCTGGAGCTCAAGGAAGGCCTCAAGGGACAGATCACCATCCAGTCCCAGAAGCAATAGGGCTGCCCTGGCCGAACATGACCAACCATGTCCTGACGGTCTCGCCCGTTGCCTCCCGGGACGAGCTGGAAGCCTTTATCCGCTTTCCCTGGGCGATCTACCGCGACGATCCCCTGTGGGTGCCGCCGCTCGTTCCCATGCAGCGGGAAATCTTGAGCCGCGACAAGGGTCCCTTTTTCGAGTTCGGCGAGGCCTGCTACTTCCTGGCCCGGCGCGGCGATCGCGTGGTGGGGCGCATCTCGGCCCACATCAACCGCCTCTACGAACAATATCACGACGGCGAGACCGGCTTTTTCGGCTTTTTCGAGTGCGAGGACAGCCGCGAAACCGCCCACGCCCTGTTCGAGGCGGCCGCCGCCTGGGTGCGCGAGCGCGGCAAGGTCAGGCTGCACGGCCCCCTGTCCTTTACCATCTACGACGAGGTGGGGCTTCTGGTCCAAGGGTTCGACACGCCCCCCTGCATGATGCACACCCACAACCCGCCCTATTACGAGGACCTGATCCTGTCCTGGGGGCTGACCAAGACCTATGACTGGTACGCATACAAGATCACGCGCCGGCCGGACATGGACGCCGGGCGCATGCGCCGGCTGCGCGACACCATTCTGGAGCGGGCCGGCTGCCGCCTGGAAAGCATTCCGCGCCGGGATTTCGCCAAGCGCGCCCCCCGGGTCAAGGAGCTTTTCAACGACATCTGGAGCAAGAACTGGGGGCATGTGCCCCTGACCGACCGGCAGTTCAACGATTTCGTGGTCACGCTCCAGCCGCTGTTGCGGCCGGACCTGGAAACCGCGGTCATGGACGGGGACGAGATGGTGGCCTTCAGCGTGGTCTCCCCGGACATGAACCTGTCGGTCAAGAGATTCAACGGCAAGTTCGGCTGGCTGCAAAAGCTGCAACTGTTCTACGACTGCCGCGTCAAGCCCCTGGTCGCCTGCCGGGCCGTGATCATGGGCGTGGCCCGCTCCCACCAGTGGAAGCGGCTGCACCATGCCATCATCCTGCACATCTTCGTCAATTTTCTGGAACGCCACCCCAAGCTGCAATACTGCGACCTGTCGCTGATTCCGGAATCCCTGACCCAATGGAACAAGACGATCATGGACTACGGGGGCGAGCGCTACAAGGTCTTTCGCCTCTATGACCGCGCCATCTGACCGGCCGGTGTGCCGGCCGGACGTCCTGGTCGTGGGCCTGCTGTCCCTGGCCGTTTTCGCCCTGGCCCATCGCCACGCCTTTTTCTCGGCCTACGTCGTCAACGACGACGTGCGCCAGCAGATCTACTGGATGGCCCGCTGGCTCGACCCCGGCCTGTATCCGCCGAACCTGCTCAACGATTACGCCGCCGGCTACGTGCCCATGGGGGTCAAGGCCCTGTATTTCGCCGCAGCCAAGGGCCTTGGCTGCGATCCTATCCTCTTTTCCAAACTCCTGTCCGGCGGCCTGTTTACACTTCTGGCCCTTTGCCTCTACGGCCTGGGGGCTGCGCTGGAGGGCCGGACCCTGGGCTTTTTCGCCGCCTCCATGGCCTGGCTCATGCCCTTTTTCCTCAAAAACATCTCGGGCGGGCTGTCGCGCTCTTTTGCCGGGCCGCTGCTGGCCCTGTTCCTTCTGGCCTGGGTGCGCCGAAACTCCTGGCTCATGGCCGCGACCCTCATCCTCGAGGCGCTTTTGATTCCCTACATCGCCATCCTGTGCGCCGGCTGCGCTTGCCTGGATGCGGCCTGTTCCCTAGTTTTCCGCCGGCAGCGGCCGACCTTCCCCGGCCGGCCGGGGCATGTCGTGGCGCTGGCCCTGGCCGCCGGCCTGGTCCTGGCCATGAACCACGGCCTGGAAGCTTCGGGCTTCGGCCCCCTGGCCGGCCGGGCCGCCCTCCTGGGCCGGCCGGAATTCACCGCTGCCGGCCGGTTGGACCTCTTTCCCCTGCCCAATCCCTTTTTCGACCTCATCTACTGGCCCTTCGAGAGCATCGGCCTCTTTCTGGACATCGGGCTTTTCACGGGCATCGCCAGCCTGGCAGTGCTGGCCCCGTTCGTGGTCGTGGGGGGGCGGCGCGCCCCCTGGGCGGCCTATGCGGCCAAGGCCCGGCCCCTGGCCTTTTTGCTGGCCGGCTCCCTGGCCCTGTATGTGGCGGCCCGGGCCGTGGCCCTGTCGCTTTTCGTCCCGGACCGCTACATTTCCTATACCGTAAACCTGCTCTACGCCCTAGGCCTGGCCGTTTGCCTGCGCTGGCGCCTGGCCGTGCGCCCCCTGAAGCGGGGCGCGGCCGCGCTGCTGCTCCTCCTGGCCGCCGGCCTGGGGGCCTGGCGGCTCACGGACGCCGGGCTCTACGATTACGCGGCCGACGCGCCGCTTTATGCCGCGGTGCGCCAGACGCCGAAAGACGCCCTGTTCGCCGGCAATCCCGAGGTCATGGACACCGTGCTGACCTTTGGCCAACGAAACGTCCTGGCCTCCTTCGAGCTGGCCCATCCCTGGAGCCTGGGCTACTGGCAGCGTTTCTCCCCGCGCCTGGCCGACCAGATCGAGGCCTACTACGCCAAGGACCCGGCCACGGTGCGGGCCTTTGCCGCCCAATACGGCGTCACCCATTTCGTGGTCCGGGAAGCGGATTTCACGGCCAGGGCCATGCGCGACCATCCCTTGTTCGCGCCCTATGACGGCCGCATCCGGGAACTGGCCGACGCCCCCGGGAATTTCGCCCTTCTCGACCAGGAGAAATTCCCCTATACCAGCCCCGAACCGGGCATACGGCTGGTGGACGTGCGCCTTGCGGCCGCCCCGCGGCCAGCCCCCTAATGTCGTGTCCTCGAAGGACGAGCCTACGAATCATGAGGACAACACACCAAAATAATTTTTTTCTTAAAAAATACCATCGTATTTTTTAAGGGACGCCACACTAAACACGGCGGTATCCCATGCCGGACGACATGCTTTCCATCATCATTCCGCTTTACAACGAACAGGACAACATCGAGCCGCTCTACGCCAAGCTCGAATCCGTGCTGCAAAGCCTCGGCCATCCCTACGAGATCATCATGGTCAACGACGGCTCGGCGGACGCCACCCGGGAGCGCCTGGACGCCCTGGCCGCCGCCCATCAGGGCGTGCGGGTGGTGCACTTTCGCCGCAACTTCGGCCAGACCCCGGCCATGATGGCCGGCATCGACATGGCCCGGGGCGACATCCTCATCCCCATGGACGGGGACCTGCAAAACGACCCGGCCGACATCCCCAAGCTGCTGGCCAAGCTCGACGAGGGCTATGACGTGGTCTCGGGCTGGCGCAAGGACCGCAAGGACAACCCCATCAAGCGCAACTTCCCCAGCCAGGTGGCCAATTTCCTCATCTCCGCCATTTCCGGGGTGCGCCTGCACGATTACGGCTGCTCGCTCAAGGCCTATCGCCGCGAAATCATCAAGGGCGTCAAGCTCTACGGCGAGATGCACCGCTTCATCCCCATCCACGCCGCCTGGCAGGGCGGCCGGGTCACCGAAGTGGGCGTCACCCACCATCCCCGGGTGCACGGCGTGTCCAAGTACGGTTTCGACCGCACCATCAAGGTCATCCTGGACCTCATGACCGTCAAGTTCCTGGACAAGTACGCCCAAAAGCCCATGTACCTCTTCGGCGGCTTCGGTTTGGGCAGCCTTGGCGTATCCGCGCTCTTTTTCCTGTTCATGCTCTACTGCAAGTTCTTCCTGAACAAGAGCTTCATCGAAACGCCCCTGCCCCTGGCCGTGGTCATGTTCATGCTCATCGGCATCATGGCCATCTTCATGGGGCTTATCGCCGAAATCCTCATGCGCACCTACCACGAGTCCCAGGACAAGCCGACCTACATCGTGGATTGCACCCGCAACTGCAAGGAGCCCGAACGGCATCCTTAAAAGCATGCGAGGCTTTTGCAAAAAGAGTCGTTTTCGAAGCCTTCGGCGACCAAAGGGCTTTGCCCTTTGGAAACTTATGATGGGTTCAGGGTATTACACTGTAAGCGAGTTGCTGGTTCACGCTGCGTTTGATTTTTGCAAGAGCGCCATGCACATGTTTTTTGGGAAAAAAATCATTCAAGTGAATTGGCGCTGGAATTCACATAACCTCTTTTCGAGGACACGACACTAGGGCCATGTGCGGCATCTGCGGTTTTGTCGGGGCCGGCGACGCTTCCGACCTGGCGGCCATGAACGCGGCCCTGGCCCGGCGCGGCCCGGACGGGGAAGGAACCTTCCATGACCCGGCTGCGGGCGTCTGGCTGGCCCATCGCCGCCTGGCCATCATCGACCTGAAAGGCGGCCGCCAGCCCATGGCCACTCCGGACGGGGATCTCGTGGTCACCTACAACGGCGAGATCTACAACCATCAGGAGCTGCGCCGACAGTTGGAAGACCGGGGCCATGTCTTCGCCTCGGGCCACTCGGACACCGAAGTGCTCCTGCACGGCTGGCGGGAATGGGGCGAGTCCCTGCCCGAACGCCTCAACGGCATGTGGGCCTTTGCCCTGTACGACAAGCCGCGCCGCCTTCTGTATCTGTGCCGGGACCGCTTCGGCAAAAAGCCGCTTTTCTACGCGGCCCGGCCCGGCCTGTTCGCCTTTGCCTCGGAGCTGGCCAGCCTGGCCGGGCATGGCGGCCTGTCCCTGACCGTATCCCGGGCGGCCCTGCGCAAGTATTTCGCCTACGGCTTCATCCCGGCCCCGAACGCCCTGTACGAGGGCGTACGCAAGCTTCCGGGCGGGGCCGGCCTGGTGCTGGACGCCGCGACCCTGGAACCGCGCCTGCGCCGCTGGTGGTCGTTTTGCCTGGCCCCCACGGATCGGATTCCGGCCAACCCCGAAAGGGAGTGGGGCGGCCGCTTGCGCGAGCTCCTGGACGCGGCCGTGCGCCGCCGGCTCATGGCCGACGTGCCGCTCGGCGTCTTTTTGTCCGGAGGCGTGGATTCCTCGGCCGTCACGGCCTTTGCCGCCCGGCATGCGCCAGGGCTTCGCACCTTTTCCATCAGCTTCGACGAACCGAGCTTCGACGAATCGGCCAAGAGCCGCCGGGCCGCGGCCTGGTGCGGCACCGAACACCTGGATGCCCGGCTGTCCCTGGACGCGGCCCTGGCCCTCATGCCCAACATCGCCGCCCGGCTGGACGAACCCATGGGCGACGCCTCGCTCATTCCCACGTCGCTTTTGTGCCGCGAGACACGCCGACACGTCACCGTGGCCCTGGGCGGGGACGGCGCGGACGAACTCTTTGCCGGCTACGACCCCTTCCGGGCCATTGGCGCGGCCAAGGCCTACGCCCGGCTCGTGCCCCGGCCCGCGCACAAGGCCCTGACGCTCCTGGCCGCCCGGTTGCCCGTGGGCCACGGCTACATGCACGTGAGCTTCAAGATCAACCGGTTCCTGCGCGGCCTGGGCCAGGCCCCCAAGCTGTGGAACCCGGTCTGGCTCGGACCGCTGGCCGCCGCCGAGGTGGCCGAGCTCTTCCAGGAGCCCGTGGACCCCGAAGACCTCTACAGCGAGGCCATCGAAACGTTCGAGGCCTGCCCGTCCACGGACCTGGTGGACAAGACCATGGAGTTCTACACCCGGCTCTACCTCCAGGACGACATCCTGGTGAAAACCGACCGGGCCGGCATGATGCACTCCCTGGAAGTGCGCGCCCCCTTCCTGGACATCGAACTGGTGGATTTCGCCCGCACCATCCCCCACCACTACAAGCTGCGGCGCGGCACGACCAAATACATCCTCAAAAAGGCCCTGGAGCCGGTCCTGCCCCACGATATCATCTTCCGCAAAAAACAGGGCTTCGGCATGCCCGTGGGCCGCTGGCTGGCCGACGGCGCCCTGTGCCTGGGCCAGGCCTCGACCCTGGAAACCGGGCTCGCCCCCGGCTGCATCGCCAACCGCGCGGCCGAGCACCGCGCCGGCACGGCCGACCACCGCCTGTTTCTCTGGAACCTCTGGCTGCTGCGGCACATGAACCTGGGCAAAGGCTGCCATGCAGGCCGGTGACCTGGAATACGTGGCCCTGCGCCTGGCCCGGCGGTTTTGCTTCACCGCCGACCGCTTAAACGCCCTGGGCCGGTTCCTCCCCTATTACCGGGTCAACCAGGGCCAGCTCGATCCCTGGCCCATTGCCGACGCCTATGCCGACGCCCTGGCCCGCTCCAGCCTGCCCCTGGCCGGCCAGCGCGTGCTGGAACTGGGCAGCGGCGCAACCAATGGCGTGGGCTATGCCCTGGCCGCCCGGCACGACTGCCGGGTCATCTGCCTGGAACCCTTTGCCCGCTTCGACCCGGCCCTGGACGCCCGGCTGCGAAGCGCCGTGGCCGCGCGCTATCCCCAGGCCGATTTCTCCCGCGTCACGCGCCTGACAGACCTGGCGGCCATCCCCGACGCCTCCCTGGACATCGTGGCCTCCAATTCCGTGCTGGAACACGTGGCCGACCCGGCCGCGCTGTTCGCCGACCTGGCCCGGGTCCTGGCCCCAGGCGGAGTCATGGTCCACCGCGTGGACTACCGCGATCATTTTTTCAAATACCCGTATCATTTTCTCAAATTCTCCAAGCGCATCTGGGACCGCTGGCTCGATCCGGGCGATCTGCCGCGCTGGCGTTTGGACGACCATCTGGCCGCCCTGGCCCGGGCCGGCTTCCGCGCCGCCCTCCTGGACGCCCGCCGCGATCAGCCCGCCTTTGACGCGGTCGCGCCCTCCCTGCACGCCGATTTCCGCCGTCGCGATCCGGTTATGCTGGCTGTGAGTACGGCTGTGATATGGTGTGAAAAAGATGCCTCCGGCGGCCGGGGGGGATCATCCCCCCCGGACCCCCTGGATAAGGGGACTGATGGTGGCGTAAGGGTTACTTCCCCCCTATCGTTTCGAAGGGGGTCTGGGGGGAACGCTTTTCAAAAGCGTTCCCCCCAGGCTCTTCGTCTTCTTCTTCTCAATTACGAATATCCGCCCCTGGGCGGGGGGGCGGGGAACGCCACGGCCAACATGGCCCGGGAGATGGCCACCATGGGCCATGCGGTGCGGGTGGTGACGGCCGCGTTTCGGGGGCTGCCCAGACGGGAAGTGGTGGATGGGTACGAGCTGTGGCGCATACCCGCCGTGCGGCGTCATGCTGACCACTGCTCGCCCGTGGAGATGCTGTCGTTTATGGCCAGCGCCATGCTGGCGTTGCCGGTCATGGCCCGGGCATGGCGGCCTGCGGCCTGCGTGGCCTTTTTCGGCATCCCCTGCGGACCGGCGGCCTGGGTGCTCGAGAAGCTTTGGGGCGTGCCGTATGTGGTGTCGCTTCGCGGCGGGGACGTGCCCGGGTTTCAGCCTTATGACCTGGCCGGCTATCATCGCCTGACCGGTCCGCTCATCCGGTTTTTGTGGCGCAGTGCGTCCCATGTGGTGGCCAACAGCCAGGGCCTGGCCGAGCTGGCCCGGCGCTCGGCCGGGGACACGCCGATTCTCATGATCCCCAACGGCGTGGACACGGACCGGTTTCATCCGGCGGCGGACAAGTCCGGCCAGGGGCCGGTGCGCCTGCTTTTTGTCGGCCGGGTGGTGCGGCAAAAAGGGCTGGATGTGCTCCTGGCCGCCCTGGCCCGGTTGCCGCAAGAGGCGGACTGGACGCTGACGGTCGTTGGCGACGGCCCTCTGCGGCCGGTTCTGGCGGCCGAGGCCGCGCGCTTAGGTGTTGCCCGGCGGATCGAGTTTGCGGGCTGGACCAGCCGGGAGGCCATGCCCGGGCTGTATCGGGAGGCGGATGCATTCGTGTTTCCGTCCCGGGACGAGGGCATGCCCAATGCCTTGCTCGAAGCCATGGCCTCGGGCCTGCCGGCCGTGGCCACGGCCATTTCCGGCAACCAGGAGCTGATCCTCCACGGCGAGACCGGCTTTCTGGTCCCGCCCGAGGACGCCCAAGCCCTGGCCGAAGTGCTTTCGCGCCTCCTGGCCGACCCGGCCCTGCGCCGCAACCTGGGCGCGGCCGGCCGGCGCAAGGCCGAAACCGAATATTCCTGGCGCAGCGTGGCCCAGCGCTATCTCGAACTCTGTAATCCCTCCCCGTTCCCCCCTGCTCCACCATCCAGGGGGTCCGGGGGGGATGATCCCCCCCGGCCGCCGGAGGCATCTTAACCCATGTGCGGCATCTGCGGATTTGTTACGGCCCAGGGCGGGCCGGTCATCGACACCGACGTCCTGGCCGCCATGAACCGGTCCCTGGCCCATCGGGGGCCGGACGGCGAGGGCCGGTATTGCGACCGCTTCCCCGAGGGCGGCGGCGCGGCCTTGGGGCATCGTCGGTTGGCCATCATCGACCTGGCCACGGGCGATCAGCCGCTTTTCAACGAGACCCGGTCCCTGGCCATTGTCTTTAACGGCGAAATCTACAATTTCCAGGAGCTTCGGGCTGAGCTTAAGGCCCGGGGCCATGTGTTTCGCACCCAGGGCGACACCGAGACCATCATCCACCTCTACGAGGACATGGGGCCGGCCTGCGTCACGCGGCTGCGGGGCATGTTCGCCCTGGCCATCTGGGACGCCCGTCGCCGGGAGCTTTTTTTGGCCCGGGACCGGTTCGGCAAAAAGCCCCTCTATTATGCCGTCATCGGCCAGAGCCTGGCATTCGGCTCCGAGCCCAAGGCCGTGCTGGCCTGGCCGGGTCTGGCCCCGAGGCTGGACGCCGCGGCCGTGGCCCATTACCTGACGTTGCAGCACGTGCCCGAGCCGGCCACGGGCTTTGCGGGGATCGGGAGCCTGCCTCCGGCCCATACCCTGACCTGGCGCGACGGCCGGATACGCACCGAACGCTACTGGCGACTGGAGTATCTGCCCAAGCTGGCCGGCTCCGAGGCGGATTTGACTGCGGAGTTGCGCTGCCGCCTGGCCGAGGCCGTGAAGCTGCGTCTGGTGGCGGACGTGCCGCTGGGCGCGCATTTGTCCGGCGGCGTGGATTCGAGCGTGGTCACGGCCCTTATGGCGGGCTTAAGCGATCGGCCCGTGCGCACCTTTTCCATCGGCTTTTCCGAGGAAGCCTTCAGCGAAACGGACAAGGCCCGGGCCGTGGCCGAGCGTTTCGGCACAAACCACACGGAATTTACCGTGGGCCATGCCGAGGCCCGGGCCGTCATGGAAACGGTCATTGCCCACACGGACATGCCCCTGGCCGATCCCTCGGCCCTGGCCGCCTGGCATCTGTGCCGGCTGACCCGGGAGCATGTGACCGTGGCCCTAAACGGCGACGGCGGGGACGAAATCCTGGCCGGCTACCAGCGGGCCTGGCTCGACCCCCTGGCCGACCTCTACGCCCGGCTGCCCGCTGCCGTGACCCAGCGCCTGGTGCCCTGGCTGGCCGACAAGCTGCAAAGCCGAGGGGACATGCCCGTGGAGGCGGACTGGCGGGCCGGGATCAAGCGCCTGGCCCAGGCGGCCCGCATTCCCCGGGCAGCCAGCCTGGTGCGCTGGGGCTCGTATTTTTCGCCCTTGGACCGGCAGGTGCTGCTGCGCCCGGAGTTTGCCCGGGCGGCCGGACCGGCCGACACCGTGGGCCTCTATGTCCAGGCCTTTGCCGTTGCCCGGGCCGCCTCCAGGCTCGACCGGGGGCTTGCTGCGGACGCGGCCGTGTATTTGCCGGGCGACCTGCTGGTCAAGGCCGACCGCATGGCCATGGCCAGCTCCCTGGAGGGCCGCTCGCCCTTTCTGGACCACGAGTTGGCCGGCTTTGCCGCCCGGCTGCCCGAACGCATGAAGCTGCGGGGCACAACCGGCAAGTACCTGCTGCGAAAAGCTTTTGCCCAGGATTTGCCCCAGGGCCTGGCCGGACAGGCCAAGCGGGGCTTCGGCCTGCCCGTGGCCGGCTGGTTTCGGGGACAGTTGCGGGAGTTTTGCCGGGATTTGCTCACCAATGGCCGGGTCACCCGGGACATTGCCCGGCCAACGGCCGTGGCCGCGCTCCTGGACGCCCACGAATCCGGCCGGGAGGATCACGGCAAGCGTATTTTCGCCCTGGTCATGCTGGAACTGTGGCTGCGGCGGTTTTTCGGCTGATTCCATTTTTCAATCATAACGTCGGTTATGATTGAAAAAATATTCTCTTTTTCCGGTGTCTGCGGCTCCCTGCCTATCCGCACAGGCTGTCCAGGGCCGCCTTGGCGGCCTGGGGATCGGACGCATAGATCCGGTCGGCCAGGGCCGACAGGTCCGCCTCGATGGCCTCCAGGGGCGGCGGGGTGGGCAGCTTGGGCACGCCCAGGGCGTCCAGGTCCAGGAGGGCAAAGGCCAGGTCCTTGTCCAGACCACAGGCGTCGTTGCCCAGGGCAATGCCGCCGCAGGCCCGTTCCTGCTCCTGGCGGGCCGGGTCCAGGGACTTGGTGAACCGGATCATGTCCGTGGGGCACTGGCAGGCGTTGACGGCCTCGATTTCCTTGTTCAGGCCCCTGGCCACGTCCAGCAGGTTGTCGTAGCCGGAAACGCGCCGCATGCGGCGGGGATCGCGCGGGTCCGGAGCGTAGCCGCCTTCGTTGTAGTCCACGATTTCCCGGCGCAGCCGGTCGTAGAAGGCCAAGACAGCCTTGCGGTAGCGGCTGGCCCCGGTCAGGGCCAACGGCCGCCGGAGGCTGCACCGGGCCTCGGGCATATCCGGAAAGGCGGCCAGGGCCATGAGGTCGAAACCCAGGCCGGCCAGGAAGCGGTCCGCTTCCCCGTTGCCGAGCAAAAGCGCCCGAAAGGCCCGCCAGTGGGCCAAGACCAGGGCTCCCTGCCGCCCCACCCGGTCGCGCAGGGCGGCAAATCCTTCCAGGCGTTCGTCCAGACGGCGACGGCGGGAAAAAAAGTTGTCCGCCATCTCCGTGAGCAATTCGTGCTTAAGGTCGTCGGCGTAGTCGCTGCCAACCGTCATGAGGGCTCTCCGTCGCGTTTTGCACCTTTTCCCAGGTACCCCCTGGTTTTGGCCTTGGCAAGGATGCGTTTGCCATATGACAATTCGTTTGCTTTGGGCTATAGGATAGGCAAGAGGCCCAAAATGGAAGCAGAGTCGACCCGCCGAGCCCTTCTGGCCGAGCTCGAAGCCTTGCGCCGCCGGGTGGCCGAGCTGGAAGCCCAGCGCGGCCAGTGCCTGGCCACGGAGCAGGCCCTGCGCCAAAGCGAGGAGCGGTATCGACGGCTCCTGGAGTCGGTCACGGACTATGTCTACACCGTGACCGTCCGGGGCGGCTCGCCCATATCCACGGTCCATGGCCCCAATTGCGTGGCCGTGACCGGCTACACGGCCGCGGAATACCAGGGCAACCCGCTGCTGTGGCTGTCCATGGTGCCCGAGGAGGACCGACCGGCGGTGCTGGAGCAGGCCAGGCTGCTGTTGTCCGGCTGCGACGCGCCGCCCCTGGAGCATCGCATCATACACAAGGACGGCTCCATCCGCCACGTGCGCAACACGCCGGTGGTGCGCCGCGATCCTTCCGGAACCGTGATCGCCTACGACGGCATCATCAACGACATCACCGAGCGCAAGCGGGCCGAGGAGGAAATCACCCGGCTCTCGCTGCACGACGGTTTGACCGGGCTGCCCAACCGCTTGCTGTTCATGGACCGGCTGGGCCGGGCCATCGCCCGGGCCAAGCGCGAAGGCGACAAGGTGGCGGTGTATTTCGTGGACCTGGATCGTTTCAAGGAAGTCAACGACGCGTACGGCCACGATGTGGGGGACGCGGTGCTGGCGGCCGCGGCCGAACGCCTGTGGCAGTGCGTGCGGCATTCGGACACCGTGGCCCGGCTTGGCGGGGATGAATTCGTGGTGCTCACGCCCGGCATCGGCAAGGTCCGCAACGCCCTGGCCATTGCGGCCAAGATCGTGGCCGCCATGCGCGTGCCGTTTTCGGTGGGCGACCGGACCTGCCAGGTGGGGGCCAGCGTGGGCATATCGCTTTTCCCGGACGATGCCCGCAGCGAGGAACCCCTGCTGCGCCTGGCCGACGCGGCCATGTACCAGGCGAAAAAGGCCGGCCGGAACGCCTGGCGCTGGGCCGGGGCCGCAAGCGAGGCTTCCCTTGGCGCCGAACGCGAT
The DNA here is from genome assembly GCA_964490985.1 of uncultured Desulfovibrionaceae bacterium. GTDB lineage: Bacteria > Desulfobacterota > Desulfovibrionia > Desulfovibrionales > Desulfovibrionaceae > Solidesulfovibrio. The sequence goes on from CAZBER010000004.1 coordinate 85,086, forward strand.
GCGCCCGATATGTCCGGCATGTCCGGCGCCGCCCTCCCGACCGCATAAAACGTCCCTGGGCATGCCGTCCGGCGCGTTGCCAAGCTTGTATCGAACCGGTACAAGTATAACCGGCCTTTGAAAAAAACGGCCGGAAGCCCGGCCATGCGGGGGCGGCGTGTTCGGCAAACTCAAAAGCATGCTGGCCGGTCTTTTTACCGACCAGGCCTCGGAGCCGGTCCAGGACCTGACCGAGGAACAGATCCAGGCCGAATTCAAGAAGCGCTACCACCATTTCAAGCTGCTGCTGACGGCCAACAAAAAGGCCCTGGAGCTCATGGCCGAGATGGAGGAGGCCCTAAACGGTCGCCGAGCCTTTGGCATGGCCTTCATCCGGTCCCATTCCACAGCCGTTTCGGTCAATGTCTACAAGATGGTCGAGCACATCAACACCATTGCCCCGAACAAATACGCAGAGCTCTACAACCGGATCAAGGACATCCAGCGCCGCATCGGCGACTGCCTGCGCCAGGGGCCGCCCGAGGGGCCGGCCGAGCTGGTCATTCCCCTGGAACGGGCCGGCCGGGACCAGGCCGACCAGGTGGGCGGCAAGATGGCCGGACTGGGCGAGATCGTGCGCCGCACCGGGCTGCCCGTGCCGCCGGGGTTTGCCGTCACGGCCAGGGCCTATCGCCGGTTCATCGAGGAAAACCAGCTCAAGGACGAAATCTACCGGCTGCTGCAATCGGCCGGTTCGGACGACCAGCGAAACCTCCTCATCTTAAGCTCCCAGATCCGAAACGCCATCACCGCGGGCAAGGTCCCGGACGATGTGGCCACGGCCGTCATGGACGCCTACCACGCCCTGTGCCGACCCTTCGGCCAAAACGTGCCCGTGTCCCTTCGCAGCTCGGCCCTGGGCGAGGACGAGGCCGGCCAGACCTTTGCCGGCCAGTTTTCCTCCAAGCTCAATGTCGGCCCGGACGACATCCTCCAGTCCTACAAGGAGGTCCTGGCCAGCAAATACAGCCCCCAGGCCATGACCTACCGCTTCAACCGGGGCATCCCGGACGAGGACGTGGCCATGTGCGTGGGGGTGATGACCATGGTGGACGCCGTGGCCGGCGGGGTCGTCTATTCCCGGAACCCCCTGGACATCCGCGACGACTCCATCCGCATCCACAGCGCCTTCGGCCTGCCCAAGTCCGTGGTGGACGGGTCCGTGGCCTCGGACGAATTCGTGGTGCGCCGCGCCGATCCGCCGGTTGTGGCCGAGCGGTACATCCGGGAAAAGGACCAGGTGTTCGTGTGCCTGCCGGGCGAGGGCGTGTGCCGGGCGGAAACGGCCGGCAACCGGGCCGGGGAGCCGAGCATCAGCGACAAGATGGCCCTGGACCTGGCCCAGGCGGCCGAGACCCTGGAAACCATGTACGGCGCGCCCGTGGACGTGGAATGGGCCCTGGACGCGGACGGACGGCTGCTCTTTTTGCAATGCCGGGAGCTGATGCAGCTGACCCCGCCGGATACGGCCCCCACGCACCGGGCCTACGGCCAACCCCTGCTCTCGGGCGGGACCACGGCCAGCCCCGGGGCGGCGGCCGGGCCGGTTTTCGTGGTGCGCCGGGAAGCCGACCTGCTGCGTTTCCCCAAGGGCGCGGTGCTGGTGGGCGTCGAGGCCCTGCCGCGCTTTGCCTCGGTCATCGACCGGGCCGCGGCCATTGTCACGGAACGCGGCGGCGCGGCCGGGCATCTGGCCAATGTGGCCCGGGAATTTCGCGTGCCCGCGCTCATGGGCGTTCCCGACGCGGCCAAAATCCTGCCCCCCGAGGCCCTGGTCACGGTGGACGCCGACGGCCGGGCCATCTATCCGGGCGGGGTGGAGGAACTGCTGGCCCAGGTCGCGGCCCGGGAAAGCCATGCCCCGGAGCGCCACACGCCCATGCACGCCATTTTGCGCCGGGTCATGGACCACATCACCCCCCTGCACCTGCTCGACCCGGGCAGCCCGGATTTCGCCCCGGAAAACTGCCGCACGCTCCACGACATCACCCGCTTTTGCCACGAAAAATCCGTCACCGAGATGTTCACCTTCGGCCAGGAGTTCCATTTTTCCAAGCGGGCGGCCAAGCAGCTCAAGTACAAGGGCACGGCCATGAAGTGGTGGTTTATCAACCTGGACGACGGGTTCACCCACGACGTGCCGGGCAAGTACGTGAAGCTGGAGGAAATCTGCTCCATTCCGGTGGGCGCCTTGTGGGACGGCATTGTGGCCATTCCCTGGCAGGGGCCGCCGCCTGTGGACGGCCGGGGGCTTTTATCCATCATCGTGCAGGCCTCCACCAATCCGCACCTGGAGGAGGCCACGCATTCGTCGTTCGCCGAGCGCAACTACTTCATGGTCTCGCGCAACTACCTGTGCCTGAGCTCCCGGTTCGGGTTCCACTTCTGCACGGTGGAGGCCCTGGTGGGGGACCGGCCCCAGGAGAACTACGTGAGCTTCCAGTTCAAGGGCGGGGCCGCGGAATTTTCCCGGCGGCGGCGGCGGGCCGAGTTCGTGGCCGAAATCCTGGAGCGGCGCGGGTTCACCGTGGAGGTGACCGAGGACGCCTCGTTCGCCCGGGTCAGCGGCGGCCCGGAGGAGGAGATGCTGCTGGCCCTTCGGGTCATCGGCTACATGCTCATGCACACCCGGCAGTTGGACATGATCATGCACAACGAGCCCCTGGTGCTCCAGTACCGGGACAAGATCCTGACCGACCTGGAGACCGTGGCCGGCGCGACGGGCCGGGAGACGCCGCCGTGCCCGACGTCCGTCATGGCGGCGTCGGAAACGAGCGCATGAAGCGCCGATCGATCAAATCCTTCAGCCGCATCACCCATTCCCCTTCCAGCACCACCGGCCCCTGGCGCAAAATGGCCCGGCCGTCGCCGCTGTTGAGGATGGCCAGGTAGTTGGAACCGGTCCGGCGGAAGGCGGTCAGCGGCCGGCCAGCCAGGAAGGCCAGCAGGTTGGCGAAAAGGACCGGCCCCTGGCGCACGGCATAGACCCCGGCCTTGGCCAGGGGCTGGGGGCCGAAATGGATGCAGTCCCCGCCGCCGAAAAGCTCCGGGAAAAACGGGCATTGCAGGAAGGCATTGACCAGAAGCCCCCCGTCCGGGCCGGCGGGCAGCCCGCTTTGGGCAAAAAGCCCGGGCGGCCGCGTGCCCATGGCCGCAAAAACCACCTCGCACGGCTCCCGGGTCCCGTCCGACAGCACGGCCGCGCCGTCCTCCACCCCCTCCACCCGGGCCGGCAAAAGCCGCGCCCCGCGCCGCTCAAGGGACCACCGGGCCAGACGCCGCGCCCGGGCAGGCCAGCGCCCAAGCAACCCCGGTCCCACGGCCACGGCCACCTGGGGCCTGGCCAGGCCGCAGTGGGACAGCAGGGCCAGGACATTGCCCGCGATCTCGAAGCCGGCCGCGCCCCCGCCGGCGATGACCACCCGCACCGGCGAGCCGGCCTCGACCCGGGATTCGATGTCGCGCCGGGCAGCCAAAAGGTTTTCAATGGGCTTGACCGGATACAGAACCGTATCCGGGCTGCCGCTCGTGGGGATGGATCGGGCCACCACGCTGCCCAGGCCAAAGGAGGCCGCGTCGTAGGGGATATCCCGGCCGTCGGCCAGGCGAAGCCGCCTCTCTGCGGCGTCAACGGCCGCCACCTGGCCGGCCAGGAAGACAGCCCCGCCCAAGCGGGCCATGGCCCGCACGTCAAAGCGGACATCGCCCGGGGCGTAACGGCCGGAGAGCAGGCCCGGCCCCATACCGGAATAATAGAGGTACGGCCCGGGACAGACCAGGCTGACGGCAATGCCTGCCCCGCGCAGTTCCCGCAGCCGGGACAAGGCATGCAGATGGGCGTGGCCGCCCCCGACCAGGACGAGGCGCTTGACCATGCAGCCTTATACCGGGAAGCCCCGGCCTGGGGAAGGCGCACGGCCCCAAAAAGGGAAACGCCGGCCGGCGTTTCCCTTTCAAGAAACCGGCGCGGGCCGGACGTCAGGCTTCCGGATTCAGGCAGCCCAGGCGGGTCAACTCGGCCAGGATGGATTTCTCATCCACGGGCTTTTGCAAAAACGACGTGGCTCCGCCCAGATACATGGCGTTGTGGGTGTCCTCGCCATCCTCCAGGACCGAAGTGATGATGATCTTGCTGCTGGCGTCGCCGGAAATGCCGTAATCGGCCTCGATTTCCCGGATTTCATTGAGCGCCCGGGGGCCGTCGATGACCGGCATCAAAAGGTCCATGAAAACCAGGACATAGGGCCTCTTCTCTTCAAGGGCCTTTTTGAAGGCCATGATGGCGTCCTCGCCATTCACGGCCACGTCGCACTGAGCGTAAGGGTGCAGGATGTATTCCAAAAAACTGCGGCTGTAGAAATCGTCGTCAACAATAAGCGCCCTCATGTCTCCTCCGGCTTGGATGGTGCACGGAATTTGGAGGGAAGCAATATTCCGAAGCACCGTTTCCCTACCCAGCGCTTCCTTGGTCTGTCAAGGCTGGCCGAACCAGGCGCTTTCCCGACCGGATCAGTCGTTTTTGAGGATGGTGGCGTAGTTGCCGGCGCAGTGGCAGTCCGTGTCGTAGCGCCGGACATAGTCGAGCCGGGTGCGCAGGCACGAAACCGCGCCGTCCCGGAAGACCACCCAGATGCGGCCGTAATTGGCGCAGAAATAGGTTTCCGGGCCCAGGGCCGCCTGCTTGGCGGCCTTGGGGTCGCCCAGAAGCTCCCTGACGTCGGCCATGGACATGCCCGGGACAATACGCCGCTCGGCAAAGGCGGCGTTTTCCCGCATGTCGTTTTGGATTTCCTTGGCCCGAAACTCCCGGTCCGCGCCAAAGGGCACGGCGGCCAGGCGGGCGTCTTGGGCCAGGCGGTCGCGCCGGTCGGTCTCGGCCAGGGCGGCGGCGCGCAGTTGCGGGTCGGCGGCAAAGGCGGCCAGCTTGTCGGCCAGGGCGTCGTCGGCCTCCTTGGCCTCCAGGGTGATGCGCACGGCCAGGCCGTCCTCTGCCGGGCGGACCTCCTCGTCGGCCACGGTCACGGCCAGCAGGCTGTCGGCAAAGGCCCGCAGGTCCCGGCCGGAAAGCCCGGCCTGCCGGGCGGCCGGATCGGCGGCCAGCCGGCCGGCGGCCGCATCCAGGAGCTTGCCCCGGGTCTGGTCGGTGCAAAGCCGCTTGGCCTGGGGCTCGTCCATCTGGGGACCGTAGAAGCAGGTGGAGGTGGCGGAAAAAAGACGGGTGTCGGAAACCGGACGCCGCAGGGCGCCGCCCTCCTCCTGGGCCAGGGCCGAAGCGGCCACGGCCAGGGCCGCTGCCAGGAAAAAGGCTCCAAACATACGCATGTCGATCCTGCCTTTTGGTTTTCCAATGCAGGATCGATGCCAGGCAACCCAGCAACCCAATGCTGCGTCCCTTAAAAACGTTGCGCCTGAACCATTATGGGTTTCCAAAGGGCGGAGCCCTTTGGTCGCCGAAGGCTTCAAAAACAGCTCTTTTTGCAAGAGCCTCACACGAATTTCGGAGACACCACACTACGGCCGCAACTGCATGCCGGCCTGGGCGGCCAGGTCGTACAGCGGGGCCGGCAGCATGCCGGCCAGCAGGATCAGCACCGCCAGCACCCCGCCAAAGACGGCCACGCCCCGAGACAGAGCCGGCCCCACCTCCTCGGCCTCGGCCGTGTAGGCATGGCGCACCATGCCCAGGTAGTAATAGATGGAGACGGCCGTGTTGAGCACGGCCACGATGACCAGCCAGTGGTAGCCCTGGTCCCAGGCGGCGGAGAGCAAAAAGAGCTTGCCCGTAAATCCGGCCGTGGGCGGCAGGCCGACCAGGGCAAAGGCGGCCACGGCCAGAACCAGGGCCAGGGCCGGAGAGCGGCGGTGCAGGCCGTTTAGGTCGTCCAGGGTCGGGTTTTCGCCGGCCCGGGCGATCTTGCACACCACCACGAAGCAGGCCAGGTTCATGAGGATGTAGACCAGGCTGTAGAAGGTGGCGGCCGAAAGCCCGGCGGCCGAGCCGGCGGCCAGGCCGAGCATGACGTAGCCGGCATGGGCCACCGAGGAATAGCCCAGCATGCGCTTGAGGTCGCGCTGGACCAGGGCGGCCAGGTTGCCGGC
>CAZBER010000005.1:0-23361 GCA_964490985.1 uncultured Desulfovibrionaceae bacterium
CAAAAAACGGGTACGCGAGGCGACGGACGAGCAGGCCGTGCAAGCGGTCCTGTCCAGCTTGGCGTGGCCCTCTCTAGGGTAGTGCATGACACGCTACTTCTGGAATGTGCTGCTGGCGCTGGATCAATTCCTGTCGGCCCTAACCTGCGGCGATCCCGATGAGACCGTTTCATCGCGGGTAGGCAAGGCGGCCGCCGCCGGAAGCTGGACCGGACGGGCGCTGGAACGATGCCTGAACGCCGTCTTCGGAGCCGGTCACTGCCGGGACTCCATTGAAGCCGACGAGGGCGACGACAAGGTTGCGCGATATTGAGAAGAGGAGCGGCAGGGCGGCTGCAACCGCCCCACCGACGTGATGTGGGGACATCACGCCACGGCCGAAGCCGCGCTCCCTGCTCGTGCACGAGCGTGAGAGGGCTACCGCTTTTGGCCTAACCTTGTAAAGGCAACCATGGAGATTCGTTGCGGAAACTGTGGACGTTTACTGGCTAAGGGAACCGGGGCCATCGAAATCAAATGCCCCCGTTGTCACATCATTAACCACGTGAGGGTCTTGAGCCCCAGGCAAGAGCCCAAAGAGGCCTCATCCCCAGCCGGGGAAGGAAGGTCTCATGGATGTGATCTTTGACAACGATAGAGAGGGATCGGATGGGCGCTTGACGCTTTTCCAGGGAGAGGCGTTGGGGGTCCTGCGAGACATGGAGGGAGAGTTGGTTGACGCCGTGGTGACGGACCCTCCATACTGTAGTGGGGGCGTTCATGCAGGCGCTCGGCAACGCGACCCTGGGGAGAAGTACCAAAGCACCGGCGTCAAACGCCAGTATCCGGCGCTGTTGGGGGATAACCGTGACCAGCGGTCATTCGCATTTTGGGCTACCATGTGGCTGGCCGAGTGCCACCGCGTGGCCAAGCCTGGTGCGATCCTGCTTGTGTTCGTGGACTGGAGGCAATTGCCGGTTATGACGGACGCGGTACAAGCTGGAGGCTGGTTGTGGCGTGGCGTGGTTGTCTGGGACAAACCTAACGCCCGTCCGATGCTCGGTGAATTCCGACGGCAGTGTGAGTTCCTAGTCTATGCGGTCAAGAGCCCATTTGGGGCTGTGCACCGTAAATGCCTGCCTGGTGTCTACAGGCACTCCGTGGTCGGCGCAGCCAAACGGCATTTGACGGAAAAGCCGCTGGGCCTCATGGAAGATGTGCTCCAGGTGGTTCCGGAAAATGGCCTTGTCCTCGATCCCTTTATGGGCTCTGGGTCCACGGGTGAGGCTTGCGTGCGGTCAGGCCGGCGCTTTATTGGAATTGAACTCTCCCGTGCCTACTTTGAGGTGGCAACGGAGCGGATTGAGAAGGCCGAAAATCGGCAAAAAAATGGCTGACGAGAAAGGGCTTAGAGAAGGCTCGGGCGAGCGCTTGAGCCTTCTCATTTTTGCCTGCGCGCCCACCTGGGTCGACCAGCAAAACCAAATGTCGTTTCCTGCAAAACCAAATGTCGCGCTACACGCCGTTGGACGAGGAATGCAGGCATGACGGGAAACGGCCAAGGCTGCGGAACGTAAAAAAAATGGCCCCAGGGGGTTAGCCTAGGGCCATGGTGTTATCTGGTAGCGAGGGAGGGAATCGGCCAATTGATTCCACAATACGCAGCAATCATTCACCTTTTCAATCCAGAAGCAGCCCTTGCGCCTCTGTTGACGAGGCTTCTTGTACCAGCATTGCGACCCAGTCTCAAGCCCTCTACGGGAGTGTAACGCCGAAGGAAAATCTCGCTCCTCCCTTATGCCTGAGTTATGCTACTTTGAGCATAAGTAGTTGAATTCACTGGCCCCAATTCTCGCCCTCATATCCCTGCCCAGCCTTTCAGCCCCTTGCTTGCTACAAAACCTCACTAGAACAGTCATGATTTGCCCTCGACTTTTTTTGCTTCAATTTTTTTTCGGCTTTCGGCCAATGGGCTAGGGGGTCAACGCCTGAGGTTTCGGGGTCGAGTCTGAGCGAAAATTGCGCGTGGCTGGTAGGTACTCTGTAAAGAGGCTAGGCCGAGCTTGGTCCACGACACCCCATTCCCCAGGGTACGCCCCCCTTATACATGCCTCTCGCGCAAGCACTCTCTGCATCAGGTTCAATAACGTACTCAAAAGTCCATTTAGACGCTGTAATAGTTCGACATCAAACCTATTGCACCTCTAGCAATGAATGTGTATACGATGAGCAAGCAAATCACTTCAGGGAGAATAACATGACAAAATGCTTTGAATGCGGCTGCGATGTTGCCACTGAATCTTCGCTTTCTCTGGACTACCAAGGCGACGAATCCGGCCTTGCGTACTCTGTCCAGGCTTCTTCAGGCAACATTTGCCGTCGCTGCTTCGCTGAAGCTCTCCTGGCATCCTTGTCGGTGACGGTGCTTGTGAAGGCTGAGGAAGAGGAGGCTGTGGCCGCGTAATCGCTGCCGACTCATCCGCTCAAGGGCCGTCTGGATTCATCGTCCAGGCGGCTCTTTTCGTTGGGCCTTGGCAAAACCGGGTCCAAAACCCGGATAGCCCCGCCGTGGCTGCCCTCTTGCTGCCCGAAAACTCGTCAACTTCTACATAAAAGATGGTGAGTTTGTTTCTGCGATTATCCAGCTCTGACGATGACTTAGGCTCATCTCCAGCCGCAAGGCGTAAAATCGCCCTTGATTCTCGTCTTCTTTTGCGTCATCATCAACTCAACATGACGAGATTGGAGGCCACGAAATGAAGCCCAGGAACCAGCCCAAGCCCGGCGATGTCATCACAGTCGAGCCGATCAAGTCCACGAAGGACATTCAGACCATCAAGCGGTTGCTGGCCGACAAGCCTCGTGAGTCCGCTTTGTTCATCGTGGGCATCAATACGGCCTTGAGGGCGTCCGACCTCCTGAAGCTCACGGCTGGTCAGGTCCGGTCAATCCTGGCGGATGAGGACGGCGGGCTGGTGCGTGAGACGAAGACGGGCAAGCGCCGTCGCGTGATCTTCAACAAGGCCGCTCGTGAGGCTCTCTCTCGACTGCTGGCTACTCGTGACTTCGACAACGCGGAGCCGATCTTCACCGGGCAACGAGGCCAGATGTCAGCCAGCTACCTCTGTCGGTTGGTGAAGGGCTGGTGTGAGTCGGTCAACCTCAAGGGCAACTACGGCTCCCACTCCCTTCGCAAGACTTGGGGATACCACCAACGGGTCACCTTCAACGTGGACATTCCCACCTTGATGGACGCTCTAGGCCACTCCACACAGAGGCAGACCCTCACTTATCTCTGCATCCAGCCAGAGGAGATCAGGTCTGTCTACGCAAACGAACTGTAAGCCCAGCCGACCATACCAGCGCAACAAGCCGTCTACTCTCACGAGTGGCGGCTTTCTTGTTTCTAGAGTTCCATGCAGCAGATGCCAAAAGCTGCAAGATCACAACGACTGCGACGACTGGTATGGTATGCTTGTTTCTGAACACTGAACGAACTCACCACTCAAAGGAGACATATGCTCAAGGACATCAAGACAAAGCCTCATCCACTGCGAGACGCCTTCCGAAGAGCTGGTCTGACTGCGGCTGACGTTGCCAAGTTTCTTGGCCTTAGTCTGGGCCGTACTCAGCAATTGCTTTCCGGTAAGGACAAACCAACAGCCCGGACAGAGGAGGCGCTTCAGGAGCTTGGAAGACTCTGTGAGGCCGACAGAGTCGATCAGTAGGCTACAGCGCCTCCTTCCCTGGCTACGGGCGGGTCATCAATCGACGACTCGCCCTTTTTCTCAACCTCAGCGTACACGTCAAGGAGAAACATTACATGGCCCTTACAGTGCAATCTTTCAGAATCGACCAAGGAACGATCCAGGCGTATGAGCGTCTGGCGAAGAAACTGCGTCTACCGTTGACGCAAGTCATGCGCGAGGCTCTCTTCCTGGCTCTTCTCAACATCGACCCCAGCCAGACAGGCAAGGTCAAATTCACAGTAGGACGGTAGCCATGAGCACAAGAGAGCTTCTTCAGAGCATCCTCATCGACATGCTCCGCATTGAAACGCTTCTCCTCCGCAACCAGCTTCAAGGAGTCGAGGAGTTCAAACACAAAAGTGGGTCGTAAGGAGGGTTGTATGAATCACGATTCCGACATGACCCAGACATCGTGAAAAAAACTATTTCGCCCAGGAAACCAGTAAATACGTCAACTCGCCAAACTACAACAATGCGTCTGAACACTGATAGACGCAATCCTTTCAGGAGCATCAAAAATGAGGAGGAAACCGCCCATGAGAAAAGTTAATTGCATTTTCGACACTCGGGAGGAGCCATACGGCTTACCCGTCCGCACCCTGGTCAAGGACGTTGTCCGGCTCGGCTCAGTTGAAGTCGAAGTCAGGATCGGCCCTGTCGCTGGAGTCTCTGACTACGCCGTTCTGACCCGCCTTCCAGGCCAACGAGCTTGGTCTGAATCCTGGCGACTCGGTGAGCTTTCAGGGTTCAAGGAGGAGTTCGCCAGACATAGCCAGCCGATCCACTGGCAGCGTTACCTTGCGGCCATTGACGAGCTTGTGACTCGTGCTGCGAGGATTGAAGCGGCGATGGGCAGGAAGGCGGCGTAGCTAGCTGAAGGTGAACTGACACCGCTCACAGATTCGTTTTCAGTCGAAGCAAAAGCTGTCAAAGTTGACGACGATTGCCGCACACTGCACCTATGCTGAAGAGTTTGACACCGTTCACAGATTCAACTTCAGCACAAATTTCCACTTTTCTCCGCCAACATCGTTGACACAAGTCCTTTAGGCGCTATTTCACTACCTCTCAGACAACGGAGGAACCCATGACCAGTGAGCCACGGCCGCCACCATCAAGGGCGGCTGGAGTCTAGTGTATTGCCCTGATACCAACCCCCAACCGGAGAACAAGCCCATGACCGTGAGCGACCCTGCCGACCCACCACCAACCAAGTTCGACAAGAACTTCTACAAGCTCCGTAAGGAGTTGCTGACCGATGGAGCTTCACCGTTCCATCAGGTCGGGCATAGCGCCAGAAGCGTCTTCATCCATATCGCTGTCCATGCCGACAAGTACGGCATCGCCTTCCCCAGCCAGGAACACATCGCCAAACACACGGGGCTTGCGGTCAATACGGTGAAGGCCTCGGTCGAGAAACTCCTCGCGCATGGACTGCTCGACAAGGAGGAGGTCGGCCGACGCCCGGCCAGCCACTACCGATACCTCGTGGAGAAGCCAGACCGGCGCAACGACGTGATCTTCATTTACAAAGACCTCGTCATGTCCCCTGAGTGGGCGAGGCTGACGCCAGCCGCAAAGTCGCTGTATCTCGCCATGCGCGTCAAAGCGACGAACAGAGATTTCGGTGACGACATCGGCGAGGAGTATCGGTGGCGGGAGGTGGATTATTGCGACTCGCGTCAGGCGGATTTGCTCCGGTGGTCAGGCGTTACGCGCTCCAAGTTTGGCGGGCTGGTCGGGGCACTGGAAGAAAGCGGGGTCATCAAGCGACAGGGGGATGGCTCTTGGGCCGTGCGACTCCATGCGGTTGGCTGGAGCTACCACGGGGACGATGCGGAGACTGACGACTTCGAGTACGGGATGGCCGCTGACTTCTAGAGCGTCCCCTAGTTGATACCCCTATGTCCCTTGGTTGATACCCCCTGCCAAAACATGTCCCCTCATTGATACCCTATGTCCCCTGGTTGATACCTCTATGTCCCCTGGTTGAGGACAAAGTAGGATTTAGGTCTTTCAGGACGTTAAAGACATAGGAAGAAATAGGGCACGCTCACTTGCGTTGCTGCGTTTCTCGTGCCTTCCTCCTTCATTGGTTTGCTGGATTGATCTACCTGTCATCTGTCGTTGGCTAGTGGATGCAACAGACAGGGCCTTTCCCATCCGCTTCGGCGTCGCCCCCTTGTGTTGATAAAAACACCGGAACTACGACATGTTATCCCTGTTGGCGTTTGAGTAATGAAGAGAAAGTGGGGGGCCGGGGGAAGGAAGGGTGGGGCGGGAAGAGTGAGAGAAGAGAAAGCCGAAAGATGGAGAGAACCTTGGCTTCCATTTCTGGGACACAGGACTGAATAAACGGCCTCATGGCCTATTCAGGAATTCGTCCGCTGACATAGGGGGTTCGTAATGCTTCGTTGGCTTGATTGTTGCTCCAGTGATGAGCCATACCTTACCTGTCCAGCGGTCCAGCATGTGACTCCGTAGTCCGCCCTGGAAGCCAACAGCATGGAGGTCGTAACGAAAGAACCACGCAAGTCCCAAAAGAAGCAAGACCGCACCAGCCCCCTTCAACACCATCGCTCTATCCATCATATCGCCACCCCCCGTGCTACTGTACAGCATCGTCGCCTCGACCCTTGCTGGTCTCTCCTTAATCTCGGCCAGTCACTCGTCAACAGACGCCGACAGTCGTTCTTTGTCACATGTTCCTTCTCTAAAACCGTCCTTGAGTAGCTCATGAGCAAGCATCAAGCAACCCTCCTTTTCCCCTCTGTCGGGGATATGGCCGCCTGGAACTTCCACAGGGCTTCCTTGGCCGCCTGCTCGGGAGTGGTGGGGGTGGATTTTTTGGCCTTGGGAGTGGGCTTTTGGGAAAGGTCAGATTTCCCGACCTTTTCCTTGCCGCCCTCACCAGCCGATTTTCCCTTGGAATCTCGGGTGGTTTCGGATGTGTCAGTCGGATTTTCGACTGACTGTTCCGGCTGCTCGTCCCTGGCCTTCTCCTCCTCGACACGCTTACGAGCCTTGGACTCCTCACGAGCCAGGTCTTCGGCCAGACGAGCTTCAGCGGTAGTGTTGGTGGTGTCAGACTCGCCGTCAACATCCGCCATGCAATCGGCCAAAACGCATCCCAGGGCCATCCTGGCGCGTTTGTGAGGGGGCTTGAGCGGCAGAGTGTCACAGGCTATCAGGTAGGATGCTCAAGACGCTGAAGAACGAGAAGCCGTGGGTCATCCTGAGAGTCTCCCGCCGACAGTACGAGACGGCTAAGCCATGGGTCAGGGCTAAGTTGCCGCGCAAGAAATTCGAGGAACTCCTGGCCATGATGCCAGACGGATTCATCGACCATTGCCACCGTGAGGCCGAGGCCGACCGACTGGTTGAAGCGATCTTTGGCAAGGCAGACTGAGGGTTATCTCTCTGTCGATCACTTCTTCGGCCAGCTTCGGATCACCAGCCTTGTACCGCATGAACACTTCGTTCACGGCCATGTGCAGTTCAGGCGAGAGGTACTTGGCGTAGGCCAGGGCGATCTGCCAGTGGGCGAAGGTTCCGGGGTTCGTGCCGCCGCGCCGAGTTTGGACAAAGTAAGCAGGATTACTTTGGCTTACCTCTGCGAGATGTTTGATGAACTTCTGATTGGGTTCGGCTTTAAGCCAGTGAACCGGCTTGTTCCGTTCTTCCCCGCCCGCCGCCTTCCACAGGTCGGTCAGCGAGATCAGTCCCTCCCCGTTCATCGCCACCGGCTTGTCGCCGATAAGGAGCTTCGCCGGCAGGGAAGGAGTGGTCGGCTCGGGTTTGGCCTCGACAACTTCAACCTCAAGGTCAATGGCCTTGGCGTCACTCTTTCACGGCAAACCTCGACTCCTTGAGGTGAGAGAGATCAATGTCGAAGTCCAGCTTGTTGACGTACTCAGCCAGCTTAGACACTGGAATGTCCTGTATGTAGTGGTGCTCCGTTACGTCACTGGCTAGACTGTGACCGTCAAGACGTTTTATCATGCTGATTGGTACATCCTTCAATGCCAGACACTTGGAGAAGTTCTTCCTCAAGCTGTGGAAGGTTCTAGTCTTTGATATGCTGAGTGCGTCACGGTACTCGCCAAACCACTTCGTGAGGTAGTGTCCTTTGCGACCCTGCACTCGTTTCAGTTCCGGGAATAGTTCACGTTCTCCCTTGGCTCGTTGGCTGTCTACGAACTTGAGAAAGCCGAGATCGTTGACGATGAAACTATGAAGTGGGATGCTCCTGTTGCCACTAAGCGTCTTCACGGACTTCTCGTCTGAGGACTCAACAACGAGACACCAGATGCCGTCTATCTCTCTGATGTCGTCGACTTGAGCTTGTGCAATCTCGTCTAGACGCGCTCCAGTGAACAAGCCAAGCAACGGCAACCAGAATCGCCATGAGATACGACCACAAGCTTTGATGAAGCCAGGGCCGAAGAGTAGGGCAAGTTCATCCTTTGTGAACGGCTGGCGCTTCTTGTGTGCTGGAGTCGTATCACGCAGGGTCATCTCTGAAAAGTAACTGTCAGAAACCCACTCACGTCTTTTGGCATACTTGAACATCGCCGCAATGTCTGCGATGATGTTGTTCACCGTCCCTGGTGCGATGCGCTCAACTTTCCCAGACGCCTTTGACTCGGCAGACTGTCTCTTCCTCGGCTTCTCCATGAGCTTCTTTCGGAACTCAAAAGCGAAGTCATGGTTTATGGTTGAGAGGTCAACGTCGCCCATGAGTTCAACCAGGGAGTTGAGACGCTCCATAATGGTGCGTTCTGACCTCTCAGTCCAGCCGTGGCGTTTCTTTTCGTCGCTGTATTCGCGTATAAGCGTTGAGATCGTGCGTTTTTGTTCTGCTGCTTGTGCTGCAATCTGCTGCACTTGAGGAGTTGTCGGCTTGTCTTCAAGGAAAACCGGTGGTGTGTAGTCAATGTTGGAGAAATTCCGATGCTTGATGGCTGTGAGAGCTTCAACCATAGCTTGGCCGTATAGATGGCAGACCTCATTGACGACAGGATCGTCAGAGGTAACATCAATGCCATTGCGCTTGAGTAGGTTTAGGACAGGCAATCGCAATTCAGGCCATGTGCCGTCGTGGAGCATGTCACAGACTGCTTCAGCGGTTTCGGCTGCGGTCCTGCGTTCCCAAGGGTCGGCGTCTGACAAGTCAGTCCAGTTTTCCTTGAGCGGGCGCTGAATGGGCCAGAACACCTCAAACTCGTATGCCCCCGGGAACCGCATCCGGCTCCGCGTGTCCTCCTCAAGGATACTGGCGAACTCTCGCCGGACAATCGTCATGATTTCTTCGCTGGTCAGGTCTGCCATTGCTTCTCCCCGTAAGCCTCTGAGGAATCGGCGCGTGAAAGCAGCCAAGGCAAATGCCTTATCCCTGGCCTCCCTCACACGTCCAGTGCCCAAGGAAATACGAAGCTCCGCCCGCCCAAGTCGGGACCGGAGATCATGCGGGACAACCGCTCTAAAATGGATCATGCCGCCCCGCCGCACCAGATAGGAGAAACCCGCCATGCCCACCTCGTGGTTGAGGTAGAAATGGACCAGCATTTTGTACCACTGGCCCTTAGACGGGCTGTCTGGAGGGAAAAGGCGTAACCAAGCGTCGGAAAAGAGAAAAGGGACCGGACACTTAGGACCGATCCCTATCAACTATTGGTAGCGAGGGAGGGAATTGAACCCCCGACACTGCGGATATGAGCCGCATGCTCTAACCGTCTGAGCTACCTCGCCAGGTCACCCCGTGAGCGGGGAAGAGGGTAGATAGCCTTTCCGCCGGGCCTTGGCAAGCGTTTTTTGTCCGCCGGGTTTACTTGGGCCAGAACAGGAAGACCGCGGCGGCCAGGGCCAGCCGGTACCAGGCAAAAGGCCGCAGCGACATCCGCTTGACCAGCACGATAAACGCCTTGACCGCCAGCAGGGCCGACAGAAACGACACCACAAAGCCGATGGCCAAAATGACCATGTCATCCTTGGAAAAGACCGCCGCATTCTTGTAGAAATCGTACAGGGTGGCGGCGAACATGATGGGCACGGCGGCAATAAACGAGTATTCCGCCGCCAGGCTCCGCTTGGCCCCAAGCAGCATGCCGCCCATGATGGTGGCGGCGGAACGCGAAAACCCGGGCCAAAGCGACAGGCATTGGAAACAGCCGATGCCCAGGGCCAGGCCCGGGGTGATCTCGTCCAGGCCGTAGTAGCGGTCCCGGCCGCGTCGCCGTTCCACCACGAAAATCATGATCGCGCCCACGGCCAGGGCGGCCGCCACGGTCATGGGCCCGAACAGGTGGGTCTTGATGGCCTTGTGGGCCACGAGCCCCAATACCGAGGCCGGCAGCGAGGTCAGAAAAAGCAGCCAAAGCCCGCGCAGGCCGGAAAAGGCATGGTGCCGCTGGGGCACAAGCAGCCACCAGAAGCGCTGGAAATACAAAACCACCACAGCCAGGATGGCCCCGAGTTGGATGATGATGTCAAAGCTGTCAGCCTTGTCTCCGGTAAACCCGATCAGGTGTCCGACCAGGATCAGATGGCCGGTGGACGAGATAGGCAAAAACTCGGTGAGCCCCTCCACGAGGCCCGAGATGGTGGCTGCAATGGTTTCCGTCATAGGCTGGGGGTCTCCTGGCGCGGCATTGGGGTGTGGCTCTACCCGAGCCAGGGGCAAGTTGCAAGCCGGGTCGGGCTTGTGTATGATTACAAACCGAGCAAGGAGGCGCCATGGCCACTGTCATGCCGCAGGGCGAACTGATGCGACGCGCCGTCAAATGGATCGACGAGCGCCGGGCCGAGACGGGCGAATCCTACGCCGCGCTCATTGAAAAGGCTGCCCGCAACTTCAACCTGAGCCCCAAGGATGCCATCTTTCTGGACAAGTTCTTCAAGGAGAAGCAGGAGGAGGGCCAGACGGACTGAGGGCGATTTCGGCCAGAACCCGGCAAAGCGCCTCCCGGCCAAGGCCGGTCTTGCCGGAAAAGACGATCGGCGGGACGGCGGGTTGCGCGAGCTCCCGCCATTCTTTTTTGCGGGACTCCCGCTCCCGCTGGGCGCATTTGTCGGCCTTGGTCAGGACCACCACCACGGGAATGCGCCGGGAGCGAAGCCAGGCCACCAGTTCCAGGTCCAGGCGCTGGGGCGGCAGGCGGCAGTCGATCAGCGAGGCCACGGCCCGCAGGTGGCTGGTCTTTTTAAGGTAGGCCTCAATGAGCCGGCCCCATTTGTCCCGTTCGGCCTTGGAGCAACGGGCATAGCCGTAGCCCGGCAGGTCCACGAGGCAGTATCCGGCCGCTTGGGCCATGTAGAAGTTGAGGCTTCGGGTCTTGCCCGGGGTGGCGCTGATCTTGGCCAGGCCTTTGCGGCCGGCCAGGCAGTTGACCAGCGTGGACTTACCTACGTTGGAACGTCCGGCCAGGGCCACCTGGGGCGCGTCCAGGACCGGAATCTGGTCCGGCAGGTAGGCCGTGGAAACAAGGGTCAGGTCGAGTTCCGTTCGTGTCTGGGGTGCGGCATCCATGGGTCGGTAATGACCGCCTCCGGGGCCGGCCGTCAAGGGCGTCCCGCGTAACCGGGACAAAGGAAAGACAAGCATGCGCAAGGTGAGCATTCTGGTCCTCAACGGTCCCAACCTGGGCTATATCGGTTTGCGGCAGCCGGAAATCTACGGCAGCCGGCGCATCGAGGACCTGCCGGAGATGGCGCGGGACATGCTGGGAGCTTCGGCCGACAGGCTGGAACTGCAATTTCACCAGGCCAACAGCGAAGGGCAGTGCATCGACCGCCTGGAACAGGCCTGGAAGGACGGCCTGGACGGCATTGTGCTCAATGCCGGGGCCTACACCCACACCAGCCTGGCCCTGGCCGACTGCCTGGCCTGGATCGGCATTCCCTGCGTGGAGGTGCACATCTCCAATATTTTTGCCCGCACCGACGAACCGCTGCGCCAAAAGAGCATTATCGGCAAAAACTGCATCGGCTGCATTGCCGGCTTCGGACTGACCGGCTACGCCCTGGCTGTTTTGGCCCTGTGGCGGCACATCACTGAAAATCCCAACTTCATGTAAGGAGTTTGCATGCTTTCCACCACGGACTTCCGTCGCGGCCTCAAGATCGAAATGGACGGCGTTCCATACGAAATTGTAGAGTTTTTGCACGTCAAACCGGGCAAGGGCGGGGCCTTTATCCGCACCAAGCTCAAGAACATGCTCAATGGCCGGGTGGTGGAAAACACCTTTCGTTCCGGCGAAAAGATGGTCAAGCCGGACCTCGAGACCAAGGAAATGCAGTACCTGTACCGCGAGGACCAGGAGTTCGTGTTCATGGACATGGAAAGCTACGAACAGCTCCATGTCTCCAAGGATCAGCTCGGCGAAAAGGGCGGCTACCTCAAGGACGGCATGGAACTGCAGATGCTCCTGTACAAGGGCCAGCCCCTGGACCTCGACCTCCCGGCCTCGGTGGCGCTGGAAGTGACCGAGACCGAGCCCGGGGTCAAGGGCGACACGGTCAGCGGCGCCACCAAGCCCGCCACTCTGGAGACCGGAATTACAGTCAACGTTCCCCTGTTTATTAACATCGGGGACAAGATCAAGGTGGATACCCGCACGGGTACGTACATTGGCCGGGAATAACAAAACCAAGGAGCAGGGGAGCTTTCGCCTGACGCGGGAGCTCGTGGGCCTGGCTGCCCTGTTCCTGGCCACGTTCACCCTGTTGGCCCTTTTCACCTACAGCGAAGGGGACCCGGGGTTCAATCAGACCGTGTCCTTGCGCCACGCCATCCAGAACAAAGCAGGCTTGGTGGGCGCGTACTGGGGCGGTTTCCTGGCCGAGGCCTTCGGGCTTTGGGCCTATCTGATTCCGTTTTGGATCGCCTGGCGGGGGCTGCGTTTTCTGGTCCCGAAATGGGGCCTGCCAGCTTGGCGGGCTCTGGGGGGCTTTTTTTTAGCCCTCGTTTTTTTGGCTTTTCTGGGCTCTCCCTGGGGCATCTTCGGGGCGTCCCTGGGCCAGATCAAGGGCGGCGGGGGCATAGGCCGGGCCATTTTTGGTTTTCTCAGCCAGTACTTGAGCCCTTTCGGGGCCTATTTTCTGCTGTCGTTTTCCCTGGTGGCCGCGGTGCAGCTCGCCTTCGGCCTGACCTGGGAAAACTTCTGGCGGCCGGTGATGGCGGTCCTGGAGGACCGGCTGTGGCAGGTCTATGACGCCTGGGAGGCCTGGCGGGAGCGCCGCGCGAAGGCCCGCGCCGAGCGGGAAGAGCGCCGTGATGATGCGCCGCCGCGCCACACGTCCCCCCTGCCCGAACCCGTGGAGCGGTTCCTGGACGCCGTGGCCCCGGCCAAGGAAGAAAAGCCGGCCCCCAAGCCTCGCCCCAAAAAGGACAAGGAGCCGGCCCTGGAAAGCGCCGGCGAGCCGGTCTTCGCCCCAACGCCCAAACCCGCCCCGCCAAAGGCCCCGGCCAAACCTGTTGTCCAGGCCGCCCTGGCGGGCGACGATCCCATGCCGCCCCTCGATCTGCTGACCCTGCCGCCGGCCGACGCAGCCACGCCCGTGGAGCCGGAAGTCACCCGGCATCAGGCCGAGAGCCTCATCACCTGCCTCAACGACTTCGGCATCCAGGGCGAAGTGCAGCGGGTCGTGCCTGGGCCCGTGGTCACCATGTTCGAGGTCAAGCCCGCGCCCGGGGTCAAGATCAGCCGCATCGTGGGCCTGTCCGTGGACCTGGCCCTGGCCATGAAGGCTTTGGCCGTGCGCATCGAGGGCCCCATCCCGGGCAAGGACACCGTGGGCGTGGAAATTCCCAACGCCAAGCGCCAGACCGTCTATTTCCGGGACATTCTCGACGCCGAAGCCTTCCGGTCCTCGGGCTCCAAGCTGACCCTGGCCATTGGCAAGGACATCCAGGGCCGGCCCCAGGTGGCCGACCTGGCCCGCATGCCGCACCTGCTCGTGGCCGGGGCCACGGGCAGCGGCAAGAGCGTGTGCATAAACGGCATCCTGCTTTCCATCCTGTACAAGGCCACCCCGGACGAGGTGAAGCTGCTTTTGGTCGACCCCAAGCGCATCGAGCTTTCGGTCTACAATGACCTGCCGCACCTGGTGCACCCGGTGGTGACCGAAACGGCCATGGCCAAATCCGCCCTGGACTGGGCCGTGGCCGAGATGGACAGGCGCTACGAGGCCATGGCCCTGCTTGGCGTGCGCAATATCGCCGGCTACAACGAAAAGCTGACCAAGCTCGGGGACGACCGCCCCGAGGAATTGGCCGAGCTTTCCCCGCTGCCGTATCTGGTGATCATCATCGACGAACTGGCCGACCTCATGATGACCGCGGCCAAGGAAGTGGAAGTGAGCATCGTGCGCCTGGCCCAGCTGGCCCGGGCCGCCGGCATCCACATGGTCCTGGCCACCCAGCGGCCAAGCGTGGATGTGGTGACCGGGCTCATCAAGGCCAACTTCCCCACCCGCATCGCCTTTCAGGTGACCAGCAAGCACGATTCGCGCACCATCCTGGATGCCGTGGGCGCCGAATACCTGCTCGGCCGGGGCGACATGCTCTTTAAGCCCAGCGGCGGCAAGACCCTGCGCATGCATGGGGCGTTCGTCTCGGACGAGGAGACGGCCGCGGTGGTGGATTTCTGGAAGAGCCGGGCCAAGCCCAATTTCGCCCTGGATTTCGCCGAATGGCAAAAAAGCGCCGATGGCGGCGGAGGCGGGGACCTTGGCGGGGAAGGCGGCGACGATACGGCTTCCGATCCGGTCTATCCCCAGGCCGTGGATTTCGTCATGGAGCAGGGCAAGGCTTCCATTTCCCTGATCCAGCGCCGGTTTCGCATTGGCTTTAACCGGGCGGCGCGGTTTATCGAACAGATGGAGCGCGACGGCATGCTCGGTCCCCAGGAAGGCAGCAAGCCGCGCCCGGTGCTCAAGGGAAAGGATTGAGGCTTTCGCAAGATAGAGTCGTTTTCGATGCCTTCGGCGACCAAAGGGCTTGGCCCTTTGGAAACCCGTTACCTTAGAATGCCTTGGAGACCAAACGCTTCTTTTAGCGGGAACCATCATGAAAACAGTGCTTGCGCTTCTTGTGGCCGCTGTGGTGGCCGCCACTTTTCCCTCCTTGCCGGCCCGGGCCGCCGATCCCACGGAACTGGCCGGCCGCATCCAGAAAAAATACGCCGCCATAAACGCCTTTACTGCCGATTTCAGCCAATCCATCCGCAACGCGGCCAGCGGCGATACGGAACGGCGCTCCGGAACCTTTTTCTTCAAGAAGCCGCTTCTGGTGCGCTGGGACACGACAAAGCCCGAAAAGGAACTGCTTATCGTGGGCAAGTCCGTGGTGTGGGACTATTTTGCCGAAGACAAGGAAGCCTTCCGCTATTCCGTGCAGGAAGTCATCAGCTCCAAGACCATGCTGCGGTTTTTAACCGGCAAGGCCAACATGACCGAGGACTTTTTCGTGGCCCCGGGCTCCGCCGGGGAGGCCGGCCCGGGCCAGGCCGTGCTCCAGCTCGCTCCCAAGGAGCCCGAGCCCGGGCTGGTCATGGCCAAGGTCTGGGTGGACCTGTCCACGGATCTTATCGCCCGGGTCCTTATTCAGGATTTCTACGCCAACACCAATGACCTGACCCTGACCAACGTGGTGGTCAATCCCAGGCTTGGCGACGATCTGTTCGCCTTCACCCCTGCCGGAGACGTCAAAGTGCATGACAATGCCCCGGCCAGGGAACGCGACCTCAAACAGTGATCCGGCCTGTTGCGCGCCTGGCATCCGCACAGGCAAAAGCCTTGGCCGTGGTGCGCACGGGAGGGCGGGGGCCTTGCGGCCTGCAAAACGCCCCCGCCCCCGGACTCAGAGCCTGCCGAGCAACAGGAGGATGATAATGATCAACAATATGGCCCCCAGGATTCCGGAAGGCCCATACCCCCATCCCCGGCTGTACGGCCAGGCAGGGAAAGCGCCGAGCAACAGCAAAATAATGATGATCAGCAGGATGGTTCCCAGTGACATTGGCGGGTTCCTCCATTGGGCTTTACGGTCAACCGCCTGAAAAAAAGGCGCCTAACGATTTGCAGTAAAACGGGCCGTTATTTTTTATGGGTCCGAATCTCGACGTTGTAGTCGGGCTCATCCTTCAGGGAAGCGGCAAACGCATCGATTTGCCGTTCCGCCTCGTCCTTGGCAATGCCGTAAGCTTCCTGAATCTTTCCCGCCAGTTGTTCGCGCTGGCCGGCGATGACATCCAGATTGTCGTCTGTCAGCTTTCCCCATTTTTCCCGGACCTTTCCTTTCAGTTGCTTCCAGTTGCCTTCAACACGGTTCCAGTCCATGACGACCTCCTGGGTTTGCATACCTATTTTCTTCATGGAAAATAGATTGCTGTGAGCCACAGTTTTGCATTGCGGCATCGAATATCAAAGATAAAAACACCTTGCCTGTAACCAATGCTCATGACGTTACTGCTGTTGCCGCACCTCCATTGAATCTGAAAACCGCATTGTCTTCTCCATAGCACAGTTTGACGGAAAAAGGTCAAGCGAATTTTAAAAGCTTCAGGGAAGAAATTCCGAAAGCGGCTGCTGGCGGTTGACAGCAGAAGCCGGCAGGAAAGGAAAAAACAGAGAAAGAAATCAACAGACTGGCCGCCCAAGCCGGACGGCCAGCCAGGATCAGGATGTCTTGTATGCGACAGGCAGGAATGCCGGAAGCATCAGGATCGTCTGGGGAATGCTCCGGGTGGGGCGCGCTTGGGGGCAGCCGGCGGCTTCAGGCCCACGGCCCGGCGCAAGGTCGCCAGTTCGTCGGCCGTGAGTTCCCGGCATTGGCCGGGTGGCAGGTCTCCCAGGGCCAACGGCCCCTGGGACGTTCGCACGAGCTTTAAAACCGTAAGCCCCAGGTCCCGGCACATGCGCCGTATCTGGCGATTGATGCCCTGGGAAAGTTCCATCTCCAGCACAAAGCGGTCCGCAGCCAGGCGGGCGCTGACGCGCGAGCGTACCGGAGCCAGGCGTTCCCCTTCGGCCAGGACCATGCCTTTGGCCATTTCCTCCAGCATCTCCATGGTCACCCGGCCGCGCACCGTGACCAGATAGCGTTTGGGCACGTGCCAGCGGGGATGGGCCAGGCGAAAGGCCAGCTCTCCGTCCGTGGTCAGAAGCAGCAAACCTTCGGAGAAAAAGTCCAGGCGTCCCACGGAAAAAAGCCGGCGGCAGCGGTAGGGGGGCGGCAAATCGTCAAAGACCGTGGGTCGGCCTTCGGGGTCCCGGGCCGTGGTCACCAGGCCCGGGCGCTTGTGGAGAAGCAAGGTCAGCGGCGCTTCCTCCCTCGCCAGGCTGACGGGCTTGCCGTCCACGGCCAACCGGTCGCGCCGGGGATCGACCTTGGTCCCCAACTCGGTGGCCGGACGGCCGTTGACCGTCACCCGGCCGGCGCTGATGAGCGCATCGGCCTGGCGGCGGGAGCAAACCCCGGCAGCGGCCAGGGCCTTGTTGAGACGTACGGTGCCGTTTTCGTCCATGCTCTGGAGAGTCGTTTTTGATGTCTAAGGGGCGCAACACGAGGCCGGCAGTTCCAGAAAAAAGGTGGTGCCGCGTCCGGGCTCGGATTCGAAGGACACACGCCCGCCCAGGCACTGCCGGGCGAAAAGGCGCATGCCATAGGTGCCGAATCCCCGTCCCGCGCCCTTGGTGGAAAACGCCCTCTCAAAGACGCGCAGGCGCACTTCTTCGGGCATGACCGCCGGATTTTGCACCCAAAAGGTCACGGCACCGCTTTCTTTGGCCTCACAGCCCAACAGGACGACCTCGCCGGCCTTGGAGGCCTCCAGGGCGTTTTTGACCATGTTGACCAGGATGCGCTGGATGATTCGGGCATCCGAGCGAAAGCTCAGGTCAGCGGCCTGGGGATCGATGGCCAGAACCTTGCCACCCGCTGCGTTAAAGGCTTGGCAATACCGGGCCAGGTCGTCCAGGAAGGGGCGGGACTCGATCTGCGAGATAACCTGCTGGTATTCCAGGGTCTCGACATCCAGGAAGTCCTTGTGGGTCTGGATGATGTCCTGGATGTTTTCAATGGCCTGGGAAAGCAGGGCCAGCTCCTGATGATGGGTCGACTCCAGGTCCAGGGTGAAAAGATCGTAAATGCCCTTGATGCCGGTCATGGCGTTCATGATGTCGTGGAAAAAAATGCGCTCGAAATTACGCAAGATCTTTTCATGGGCAATGTCCAGCATGGAATTGAGCACCAGGGTGTACTTTTCCAGGTGCAGGGGAGAGGTCCAGACCTGAAGATTGAGGGCGCTCAGCGAGGCCTGGGACTGCCGGGTGATGGAGCATTCCTGGGTGGCTTTTTCGCCGCCCAGGCTTTTGACAATGGCATTGGCCGCGCCGCAGTAGCGGCAAAACATGGTGGTGCCGCAACCGCCGCTGCTTTTTTCGGCATGCAGGCAGCCCAGGGCCTCGCCCAGGCGCTGGCCGGCCATGTGCTCAAAAGAGGGGGCCGAGATCAGGGCCAGAAACCGTTCGTTGGCATAGACGATCTGGCGGGTCTCGTTGAGGATGGTCACGGCCAGGGGAACCAGGGCCAGGGAGGCCGCGGACGGGGTTTGGGCGATTTCCGCAGCGATTTCCAGTATCCGGTCTTTATGGAACCGCTGCGCCGGCAAAAAATGCGTAGAGGCGTCCCCGTCCTGCATATCGTCCCTCCCCAAACCGCTCGGGAGTCGAGGCCTCACGCCTGGCGGCCGGTCCCGACCTGGGCCGAACCGGAGCCTGCGGGCTAGACTTGAATGACTTTGTCGGCCAGATCAAGGCTGGTGACCACATCGAGCATGTTGGTGGTCTGGCCGACCTCTTTTTGGTCCAGAAGCTTGAAAAAGTCCAGGCAGGTGCCGCAGGCCAGAATGGAAACGCCCGATGCCTCCAGGGCCTTGAGGCTTTCCAGGACCGGGCTGCCCGAGGCAGCCAGCTTGACCCCGCTGTTGACCATGATGATGCGCCACAGGGACGGGCCAAGCTCGGGCAGGGTGGCGCAAAAATTGACCATGAGCCTGGCCCCCAGGGTCGCATCCCCGCGGCCGATGCTGTCGGCGGTGATGAAGACCACGGTTTTTTTCGGCTTTTCGGAGCCCGTGGCCGGGGCCGGGGAGGGGGAGGGCGCGGCCGGGGCTTGGCCCTGGGTGGTGGTCAGGATAAACAGGCCGTCGGCTTCCCTGGCCGTCACGCCATAGCCTTGCATGGTCAGGAAGCGGGTGACGTTTTCCCGGGCCGCCCCATTGTCCACGGTCACGGTCAGGGTTTGAGGACGGTCGCCTTCCAGGCACTGCTTGCAGCGCAAAACCGGTTCCGGGCAGGCCAGGCCGCGACAATCAAGGGCTATCTCCATGAAGGGCTCCTTTTTTCCGCCACGGTAGCCTATCCGGCCCTGGAAGAGTCAAATAGAATAATATGATGCAATCAGACGCCATCCATAGAAGCATCGTGCAGTTTGTTAAAGTCAAACTTCAACTTTAACGATCACATTTCCCTGGCCCTGGCCGTGGCTTCTGCTAAGACACGACATCCAACCCCAAGGAGGCCGCCATGCCCGAACCGGATTCCCTGGACGCCCTCAAGCACCGTCTGGCCGTGGCCCGGGGCGAGGTCCCGGCGGAAATCCATATCCGAAACGCCCGGCTGCTCAATGTCCTGTCCGGCGAGATCCACGACGCCGACGTGGCCGTGGCCGACGGCGTGTTCGTCGGTTTCGGCGACTACGAGGCGGCCACGGTCCTGGACGCCGGCGGGCGCTACCTCTGCCCGGGGCTTATTGACGGCCACATCCATATCGAATCCACGCTCTTGTCCCCGCCCGTCTTTGCCGCTGCCGTGGCCCCGCACGGCACCTGCGCCGTGGTGTCCGATCCCCATGAGATCGCCAATGTCCTGGGGCTTTCCGGCATCGAATACATGCTGGCCTGTAGCCGGGATTTGCCGGTGTCCTGCTATTTCATGATGCCGTCGTGCGTGCCGGCCACCCACATGGAAACCTCGGGAGCGACGCTCGGGGCCGCGGACGTGGCGGCCATGCTGGCCCGGCATCCGGACAGGATTCTGGGCCTGGCCGAGGTCATGAACTTTCCGGGCGTGGTGGCCGGCGACGAGGACATGCTGCGCAAGATCCTGGCCGCCCGGGGCCGGGTCATCGACGGCCACGCTCCCGGGCTGGCCGGCCCGGCGCTCAATGCCTATGCCGTGGCCGGGCCGGGATCGGACCACGAATGCACGGACCTGGCCGAGGCTCAGGAGAAGCTTCGCCGTGGGCTGCATCTTATGATCCGCCAGGGCAGCACGGAAAAGAACATGGCCGCGCTCATCGGCCTGGTCACGGCGGAAAACGCCCACAACATTTCGCTTGTCAGCGACGACAAGGACCCCGTGGACCTGGCCCGGGAAGGGCACATGAACGCCCTGGTGCGACAGGCCATGGGTTTTGGAGTGCCGCCCCTTCGGGCCGTGGCCATGGCCTCGATCAATCCGGCCCGGTATTTCGGCCTGCGCCGCCGGGGAGCCGTGGCCCCGGGGTATCGGGCCGATTTCCTGCTTTTGGACGACCTGGAATCCTTCGCCATAAGCGAGGCTTATCTGGCCGGCCGCAACGTGTCGGACTTGGAATTCGCGGACCGTTCCTGCCTGACGCCGCCCCGGGCCATGCGCGTGGCCGGCGAGGTGACGGCCGAACGGTTCCGCATTCCGGCAAAATCCGGTCGCATCCGGGTCTTAGGCGTGGTGCCGGGCCAGATCGTGACCGAATCCCTGGTCATGGAGGCCCAGGTGCAAGACGGCTTGGCCGTGGCTGATCCGGGCCGGGACCTGGCCAAGCTGGCGGTCATCGAGCGGCACCAGGCCACGGGCCGCCTGGGGCTTGGGTTTGTGCAAGGTCTTGGGCTTGCCGGCGGGGCCATTGCCGGCACCGTGGCCCACGACGCCCACAACATCATCGTGGCCGGGGTCAGCGACGCGGACATGGCCCTAGCCGCCCGGACGCTCATGGTTTCCGGCGGCGGGTTTGCCGTGGTTCGGGACGGCAAGGTTCTGGCCCAGGTGCGTCTGGCCGTGGCCGGGCTCATGAGCGATGCGCCCCTGGAGGCAGTGGCTTCCGAACTGGCGGCTTTGGGCCAGGCCTATGGGAACGTATCGTCTTTGTCCGCTGCTGGGTCCGATGCCGCTGCGGCCCATCCGTTCATGTCCATGTCGTTTTTGTCCCTGGAGGTCATCCCCAGGCTCAAACTCACGGACATGGGGCTTGTGGACGTGGAGGCGTTTACTTTGGTGGACCTGTTCGTCTAGGAGGGCGGCCCAAGCCGCCTGAGGCAAAGCCCGCGACGGCAGAAGGTGTCGTCCGGGCTTCTCCTGGCCGGAGTAAAGTTAACATAATTTACATTATGAGACAAAAATAAAACCCGGGAAGGACCGCGAGCCGATGCCGTCCCGGTATCTCCCGACTTGTGTCACCGCCCCACCGTATGCGCTCGCCCTGGAAACGGGATTCCAAAGGGCGCAGCCCTTTGGCCGCCGGAGGCATCCCACCCCCTAATCTTAATCAACAATGCGCAATTTACGGATAAAAAGGCTCATCAGGCGCACGTCCGTGGCCGCGAACGTGGTTTTGCCCTGGTTCCAGTCGCTGTACCGGATGACCAGCGTGTTGCGGCCTTTTTTGCCGGCAAATGCGATGCGCCGGTTCTCCTGGGCGCTGGGGGCCAGGTCCGCAAAGGCGGCCACGGTCTGGCCGTTGGCTTCTACGGTCACGTTCTGGCCCGGGATGACGTTGACGAAATCGAATTCCAGAGCCAGCGCATTGTCCTCGGCCAGGTCGAACGACAACTCGGTCTGCGGGCCAAGGCCCCAGCGCCAGATGTTGCTGGGATTGTGTTCCACCTTGCCGATGTTTTTTTCCTCAAGGGCGGCCACGGCCGGCGAATCGAACAAGCCCGTGGGCACGATCTCCAGCTCGAAATTCCGGAAGGCCGCGGTTTCCAGGTTGCCGCCCGGATACTGGGCCGTATACGGCGCGCAGGTCGATTCCACCCGCAGGGTCAAGGTCTTGTACGGCTGCGGCCGGGTCAGGGAAACGGCCCGGTATTGCCGGCTGTCCGGCCCGTTGGAGGTAAAAAGCGGCTGGGCCGGCTCATCGTCGAACCGGGCCGACACCGTGATGGCGTTGCCCTGCCCTTGGTTTTTGTATTCGCAGCCCAGATAGAGAAACTGCGGTCCCGGGCCGGCCGTGTTGTGGAACCGATATTCCAGAAACGCGGGTACGCTGTTGCGGGTGGGTATGGCCTCGCCGCCCCAGTACGGATTGATGGTCATGTCGGAGAAGGCATGCACCTGCCGGTAAAAGGCCGGCAGTTCCATGCGGCGCACGATGTGGTGCGGCACGGCGTCGATGACGGGCACGGGCTCCCGGTGGATGGGCAGCACATAGATCGTGGCGTTGAGGACTGGAACGGCCTGGTCGATTTGGCCCACGGCGTCGGCAAATTCCTTCTCGGTTTTGCCCAGATGCCCCCAGGTCTTGAAAGGAGCGAAAAAATACAGGGGAAAATCCTCGGCCGCGCCGTCCAGATGCTGGCTGCGAAACGGATTGTCGCCCACATATTGGTCCAGGTACCAGGACACGGCATTGGTGGCGCCAGGCTCGGCCGAAGCCAGGATGTCCCCGGCCCGCACATAACGGGTCAGCTCCCGGGCCATGGGCTTGTAATCGGTGACAAAGACCGGATGCTTGTAGCTCGTGACGTCGTAATACGCATCCGGATGACCCCAGAGGATGGATGCGGCCGGAATAAGGGCCAGCAGCAGAGCCGTCGCCGGCGCCAGGGCGCGCTTATGCCGCCGGGGCAGCCAGGCCGTGGCCTGGCCGGCCAGCAAGGCGGCCGGCACGGTCAGGTACAGGAAATGGCGCGGCGAAAAATAGGCGGTCTTGCGCATGGCCAACAGGATCGCGGCCGGAACCAGGGCCAAAAGCAGGCAGGCTGCGAGTTCCCGGGGAGCGCGCCGGGCCATGGCCCAGGCCCCGGCGGCCAGGACGACGCCGAACCCCAGCCGCAAGGCCAGGTCGTCGTGGCTCCACAGCACCTGGGCGGCAAAGTCCAGGATGAGCCGGCCGACATCCATGAAGGTGGACTTGAAGGCGAAAATCGAGAGCGTGGTCTGGCTCGGCAGGAAGAAAACCAGCAGGATCGGAAGCGCCACGACCGCCGTGCCCAGGCCAAAAAGGCACAGCTGGCGAAAACCGACGCCCCCTCCTCCAGGCCGCCAGTTGACAGCCAGCACCACGCCTTGGGCAAAGACGATCTGGAACGAGAAATAATGCAGGGCCAGAAACGGCGCATTGACGGCCAGCAGCGCATACAGGTCCCGGGTCTTTCGCTCCCGGATGAAGCGCAGCAGGAAATACAGGGAAAAGACAAAAAGCAGGGCCAGGATGGCGTACGGCCGCACCTGGCGCACATGCCACACCTGCATGGCGCTGCCGGCCAGAAAGGCGGCGGCCGCAAGCCCCACGGCGCGGTCATACAGCCGCGAAAAGCACCAATAGGCCGCATAGACCGTGGCCACGCCGCAAATGGCCGAGGGCAGGCGC
>CAZBER010000005.1:23371-29452 GCA_964490985.1 uncultured Desulfovibrionaceae bacterium
CCGAGAGCCCCAGGTATTCCACGCCCTTGATGAGCAGATGGTACAGCGGCGGGTGCATCTCGCAGTGGCGCGAGAAATCGAGGATGTAGGAAACCGGGAACCGGGCCGTCAGCGGCACCACGATCTCGTCCCACCACATGGACGGAACTTCCAGGTGGTAGAAGCGAAGCCAGGCGGCCACGAGCAGTATGCAGGCCAGGACCCAGCGCGTGGCCGCGTCGGCCTGCCGCGTCGTCTCGGACGGGACGGGAATGGATGGCATGCGGCCTGACCGATGTCTGTGGAGGAAAAAAGGCAATGCGCCCTGCTCAACCAGGACCGCTCCACCTTTCGAGGCATGGAGCGGCCCTGCAAAGGGAAAACCTAGGCCTGGCTTTCCTTGACCGGCTCGGCGGCCTGGGCCTGCTCCATGGTCTGGGTGCGCGTGGCCTCCAGGCGTTTGACAAAGGCATCCCGGCATTCATAGCTGCAAAAGGCGTATACCTTGTCGCCCACCCGGGCGCGGATATCGGCGTCGGCCGGCACATAGGTGCCGCAGACCGGGTCCTTGACCATCTCGCCGGTGGCGGCCATGCGCTTTTTGGTCTCGACTTCCTCGGTCTGCTTGCGTTTGCGGTCGCCCGTGAAAAGCTTGTACAAAATGAAAGCGGCCACGAAAAAAATGAGAAACTTGATCATAACGCTCCTTGCGCAGCCTGTCTTACCCAGGCTGCCGTCACCCCCGCTCCACTATGACATTCCCCGAAATTTTGAAAGAAATTTTCGCCAGGGCGCGGGCAATGGGCTCTCCGTCCGGGAATATAAGTCCCGGAGCGATGTCCGCCAAGGGGACCAGGGCAAAGGCGCGCTGCCGCAGTCTGGGGTGCGGCACCACCAGGTCGGGCTCGTCCACCTGCTCCTGGCCGTAGGTCAGGATGTCCAGGTCCAGGACCCGGGGACCGTAGCGCCGCGCGGATCGGGTGCGGCCAAGCTCGGTTTCCAAAACTTGCAGGGTTTCCAGCAGCCGGCGCGGCGTCCAGGCCGGCCCCAGGTCCAGGGCCGCTACTTGGTTTAGGAAAAACGGCTGGTCCGCATCGCCCCAGGGCTCGGTTTCATAGATGGGACTGACCCGGGCCAGCCGGGCGTCCGGGAGCGCGGCCAGACGCTCCCGGGCCGCCCGCAAATGGGCCTGCCGGTCCCCCAGGTTGGACCCGAGGCCGAGATAGGCCCTTACAGTTTGGTGGCGATGCGTGAGAGGGCCTCCTCCAGGCGGGCCACGGGCACGGTCATGGCAATGCGGAAATAGCCTTCGCCCGGAGCGCCGAAGCCGTTGCCCGGGGTCACCACCACGCCCGTCTCCTGGAGCACCCGGGTGACAAAGGCGGCCGAGGTCTGGCCGGCCGGCACCTTGCACCACAGGTAAAACGAGGCCTTGGGCGAGCGGCAGGCAATGCCCATTTTGGTCAGGGCGGCCACGGCCACGTCGCGCCGTTCCTTGTAGATGGCCCGGAACTTCTCGGCATACGGATCGCCCTGGCGCAGGGCCGCCGTGCCCGCCTCCTGCACGGCCTGGAAAATGCCCGAGTCCACGTTTTCCTTGATCTTGCCCAGGCCCTTGACCAACTGCTCGTTGCCCACGGCCATGCCGATGCGCCAGCCGGTCATGTTGTAGGTCTTGGACAGGGAATGAAACTCGATGGCCACGTCCCTGGCCCCGGCAATCTCCAGAATGGATAGCGGCTTGTCGGACGGATCGTAATACATTTCGGTGTAGGCTGCGTCAGACACCACAATGGTGCCCGTCTCCCGGGCCTTTTGCACCAGTTTTTCGTAAAACGCCCGCGTGGCTGTGGCCGCTGTGGGATTATTGGGGTAGTTGACGAAGATCATCCGGGCCCGCTGCCACTCGGCGTCGCTGACGCTGTCCAGGTCCGGCAGAAAATCGTTTTCCTCGGTCAGGGGCAGGATCTTGACCTCGCCCCCGCAAAACCCCGTGGCCACGGGATAGACCGGATAGTTGGGCGAGCACACCAGGACCAGGTCGCCGGGATTGACATAGGCCAGGGGAAAATGGGCAATGCCTTCCTTGGAACCGATCAGGCTCACCACCTCGCGCTCGGGGGAAAGGGACACGCCGAACCGGGCCTTGTACCAGTCGGCCACGGCGGCGCGAAAGGACAGCATGCCCACATAGGACGGGTACTGATGGTTCTCGGGTTTTTTGGCCCCGGCGCACAGCGCCTCCACGATAAAATCCGGGGTGGGCAGATCCGGGTCGCCGATGCCGAGGGAGATGATGTCCACGCCGCGGGCCTTGACCTCGGCCTTGACCCGGTCGATCTCGGCGAACAGGTATGGCGGCAGGGCGGCCAGGCGGTCGGCCAGGGGAAATTCGATCATGGGGGCTCCTTTGGGCGCGTGTGGTCCTGTTTGGCGTGCAAGCGGGCACGGACTGTAAAGAAGGGAAAAACCCCGTGTCAAGACGCCGCCTTGCCAAACGTCGCCGGCCCGCTGTTGAAGCCGGCATGAAATGATGTCACTATGCGAGGCTGCACATGATGACCACCGATACACCCTGCGCTTCCCCGGCCCTCTCCCATCCCTGGGTGGACCGCTACCTGGAGCATCTGATCGTGGCCAAGGGCCTGGCGGAACATTCCGTCTCAGCCTATTCTA
The DNA here is from genome assembly GCA_964490985.1 of uncultured Desulfovibrionaceae bacterium. Taxonomy (GTDB): domain Bacteria; phylum Desulfobacterota; class Desulfovibrionia; order Desulfovibrionales; family Desulfovibrionaceae; genus Solidesulfovibrio. The sequence goes on from CAZBER010000005.1 coordinate 26,027, forward strand.
CCGACATAATTGACTTTTTAACTTTTTTAAACACCCATAACGGTGAACTGTCGGCCGTCACCGACGACACCCTGTTCCTCTACCTCATGCACCTGCGCTCCCGGGGCCTGGCCAGCCGGTCCCTGGCCCGGCACCTGTCGGCCCTGCGCGGCTTTTTCGCCTTTGCCGCCAGCGAGGGCTTTTTGCCCGAGAGCCCGGCCGCATTGATCGAAAACCCCAAGCTGCCCAAGCTCCTGCCCGACGTCCTGTCCCGGGAGGAGATCGAGCGGCTGTTGGCTGCGCCGGATACGGCCACCCCGCTTGGCTACCGGGACCGCACCATGCTGGAGCTGCTCTATGCCGCCGGGCTTCGGGTCTCGGAGCTGGTGGGCCTGGTCCTGGGCGACTACGACGCCCAGGCCGGATTGGTGCGGGTTTTCGGCAAGGGCTCCAAGGAGCGGCTCGTGCCGGTGCACGCCCTGGCCCAGGAGTTTTTGTCCACCTATCTGGAGGCCGTGCGCGGCGCATTCAAGCCCCGGGAACAGTTCATTTTCCTCAACCGTTCCGGCAAAGGCCTGACCCGCCAGGCCATCTGGAAAAGCATCAAGCGCTATGCCTTGGCCGCCCAGGTGTCCACCCGCATTTCCCCTCACAGCCTGCGTCATTCCTTTGCCACCCATCTGCTCGAAGGCGGCGCCGACCTGCGCACGGTCCAGACGCTTCTTGGCCACGCCGACATCAGCGCCACGGAAATCTATACCCATGTCCAGGCCGGACGGCTCCTGGCCGTGCACCGGACCCATCATCCCCGGTCCAGGTCCCGGGATGCGGCCAAACATTAAAGTGATGCTTTACCTATGAGCTTTCCCCAAAAACCGCCCCTGCAACGCGCGCCGGTCATCATCACCGGCCACGGCAACGCCGACTTTGACTGTTTGGCGGCCATGATCGCCGCCAGCAAGCTCTATCCCGGCGCCGCGCTCATTTTCCCGGGCAGCCAGGAAAAAAACATCCGAAACTTTTTCATCCAAAGCGCCACCTATCTATTCAACTTCAAGAACTTCAAGGACATCGACCCGTCCAGCGTGACCCAGCTCGTCCTGGTGGACACCCGGCAACGCTCCCGGGTGCCCCATATCGAGCCGGTGTTCGCCAATGCCGGCCTGGTGGTCCATTGCTACGACCATCATCCGGACACCGACGAGGACATCCCGGCCGTCCTGTCCGTGGTCAAGCCCTGGGGCTCCACCACGGCCATCCTCATGGAAGAAATCATGGCCCGGGATCTGCCCCTGACCCCGGACGAGGCCACCATCCTCGGCCTTGGCATCTACGAGGACACAGGCTCGTTCACCTTTGCCTCCACCACCGAGCACGACCTGGCCGCCGCGGCCTGGCTGCGCTCCCGGGGCATGGACGTGGGCGTCATTGCCGACCTCATGACCCGGGAGCTCTCCTCCGAGCAGATCACCATCATGAGCCAGCTCATCGAGTCGGCCCAGACCCATGACATCAACGGCGTGGAAGTGGTCATTGCCGAGGCCGCCTCGGACCAGTACGTGGGGGATTTCGCCCTGCTCGTGCACAAGTTCCTGGACATGGAAAACATCCGGGTGCTTTTCGCCATTGGCCTCATGAACGACCGGGTGCACCTGGTGGCCCGCTCTCGCAGCCCGGACGTGGACGTGGGCAAGATCTGCGCTTCGCTTGGCGGCGGCGGCCATCCCTACGCCGCCTCGGCCTCCATCAAAAACCGCACCCTGACCCAGGTGCGCGAAGAGCTTTTCGGGCTGCTCTATTCCCAGATCAATCCCCAGATCCTGGTGCGCCAGCTCATGAGCAAGCCGGCCGTGTCCATCGAGGAAACCGCCTCCATGCGCCAGGCCGAGGAGATCATGACCCGCTACGGTTTAAAAGCCCTGCCGGTTTTGAATCGCGGCGGCCGGCGGTGCGTGGGGGTCATCGAGCACGACATCATGGACAAGGCCATCAAGCACGGCCTGGGCCGGGTGCCGGTGAGCGAATACATGATCCGGGACCCGGCCGTGGTCTCCCCGGAAACCGACCTCTACCCGGTCATGGAGATCATCCTGGGCCGGCGGCAGCGGCTGGTGCCGGTGATGGAGGAAGGCCGGCTCACGGGCGTGGTCACCCGCACGGATCTGGTCAACACCCTGGTCCAGGAGCCGGCCCGCATTCCCGAATCCCTGCTGCCCGAGCGCAAAAAGGAGCGCAATATCAAGGGGCTTTTGCGCGAACGCCTGCCCAAAAATCTCTACGTCCTGCTGCAAAAGGCCGGGGAGCTGGGCCGGCGGCTGGGGTACGAAGTCTATGTGGTGGGCGGGTTCGTGCGCGACGTGCTGCTCAAATACCCCAATTTCGACATGGACCTGGTGGTGGAAGGCGACGGCATTGCCTTTGCCGAAGCCATGGCCAGGGAGTACGGCGGCCGGCACAAGGCCCATCCCAAATTCAAGACCGCCGTGGTCATCCTGCCCGACGGCCAGCGCGTGGACGTGGCCACGGCCCGGCTCGAATACTACGAATACCCGGCCGCCCTGCCCACGGTGGAGCTGTCCTCCATCAAGATGGACCTCTTCCGCCGGGATTTTACGGTCAATGCCCTGGCCGTGCACCTCTCGCCCGAGCGCTTCGGCGATCTGGTGGATTTCTTCGGGGCCCAGCGCGACATCAAGGAACGGGTCCTGCGCGTCCTGCACTCCCTAAGCTTTGTCGAGGACCCCACCCGCATCGTGCGGGCCATCCGCTTCAGCGAACGCTTTGGCTTCCGCATCGGCGGCCAGACCGACCGGCTGATCAAGAACGCGGTGCAGCACAATTTCTTCCACAAGCTCTCCGGAGCCCGGGTCTTTCACGAGCTGCGCCTGATCCTGGAGGAAAAATCCCCGCTTTCCTGCCTGCGGCGCATGCAGCACTACAAGCTTCTGGCCGCCATCCACCCCCTGCTGGCCCTGACGCCGGCCAAGGAAGCCGTGCTCCTGGAAGTGGAAAATGTTATCAACTGGTATCGCCTGCTCTACATCGACCCCCAGCCCCAGGCCTGGCTGGTCTATTTCCTGGCCCTGTGCACGGGCCTGGACGAGGAGCAGTTCGACGTCATCGCCAGGCGGCTCAATTTCTCCAAGCGCGTGGCCGGGGACCTCGGCCGGTTGCGCCAGTTCGTGCGGGACACGGCCCAGGGGCTCTACAATTGGGAATACAACAAGGGCAAATTGTCCGACCTGTACTTTCTCCTGGAAGCCCTTCCCCTGGAGGGGGCGCTCTACATCATGGCCCGAAATCCCAGGGAATCCCTGCAAAAGCACATTTCCCTGTACCTGACCACCCTGCGCGCCAAACAGGTGGAGGTCACGGGCAATGACCTCAAACGGCTCGGGGTCGAGCCCGGCCCACGCTACGCCGACATTCTGCGCCGCGTCACGGCGG
>CAZBER010000005.1:29462-84630 GCA_964490985.1 uncultured Desulfovibrionaceae bacterium
TCCTCGGGCGGCGAACGCTGCGCCCTGCCCCAGACCGGCGAAACTTCGGAACCATGACGCCATGACGGCCTGCCTGTGGGCTCGCCCGTCCCTGTCTCGACATTTTTTCGGCTTGGGCGTAAAAACATTCGATTGATCGTTTCACCAACTTTTTTTCTTGCCCTAAGGATATTCCCATGCCCTGCCCCAAAATTACCGCCAACGGGCCTGAAGATTTCGCCGCCTTGCGCCGTCTGCTCGCCAACCGCGAGGAGGCCGTGGGCGACGTGGCCGAAAAGGTGCGCCGCATCCTGGACGATGTGGCCCAACGCGGGGATGTGGCCCTGGCGGATTTCACCAGCCGTTTCGACTGCCCGAGCTTTGACGCCTCCTGCCTGCGCGTTTCCGCCGAGGATATCGAAGCCGGCCGCCGGGCCGTGCCCGCCGAGGACCTGGCCATCATTGCCGAGGCAGCCGCCAATATCCGCTCCTTTCACCAAGCCCAGAAGGAAAATTCCTGGTGGCGGCCGGCTCCGGACGGAACCATGCTCGGCCAGATCGTCACCCCGGTCGACGCGGCCGGCTGCTACGTGCCCGGCGGCCGGGGCGGCGAAACGCCGCTTATTTCCAGCCTGCTCATGAACGCCATTCCGGCCCAGGTGGCCGGCGTGGCGCGCATTGTGGTCGTGTCCCCGCCGCGAAAGGACGGAACCCTCAATCCCTATATCCTGGCCGCCGCCTCCCTGCTCGGCCTCACCGACATCTACCGGGTGGGCAGCGCCTGGGCCATTGCCGCCCTGGCCTACGGCACCACCATCATCCCGGCCGTGGACGTGATCGCCGGGCCGGGCAACATTTACGTGACCACGGCCAAGCGGCTCTTGATCGGCACCGTGGGCATCGACATGATCGCCGGGCCAAGTGAGATCGTCATCCTGGCCGATTCCTCGGCCAATCCCGAGTGGCTGGCTGCGGACATGCTGTCCCAGGCCGAGCACGACCCCATGGCCGCCGCGGTGTGCATCTCCCCGGACGCCGGGCTGCTCGAAGCCGTGTGCCAGGCCTTGCGGTCCCAGCTGGCCGCCCTGCCGCGAAACGATATCGCGGCCTCGGCCTTGTCCGATTTCGGGGCGCTGGTGGTGGTGCCGAACCTGTGCCTGGGCGTGGACCTGGTCAATGCCATGGCCCCGGAGCATTTCGAGCTGGCCGTGGCCGACCCCTGGAGTCTGGTCGGCCGGGTGCGCCACGCCGGCGCGGTGTTCATGGGGCATTACTGCCCCGAGCCCGTGGGCGACTATTTCGCCGGCCCCAACCATGTGCTGCCGACCATGGGCACGGCCCGGTTCTCCTCGGCCTTATCCGTGGCCACATTCACCAAAAAGACCAGCCTCATCGCCACGCCTCCGGGCTACGTGGCCGCCCATGGGGCCAAGATCGCCCGGCTGGCCAGGCTGGAAAATCTCGAAGCCCACGCCCGCAGCGTGGAATGCCGCATCAAATCCTGACGGAGGACTGATCATGCTCGCCGTGACCGAAACCGACATCAAGGCCTATCCCCTCATCTCCCGGGGAAAGGTCCGCGACATCTACGAGCTTTCCCCGCAGAGCCTTCTTGTTGTCACCACGGACCGCATTTCGGCCTATGACGTGATCATGCCCGACCCCATTCCCCTCAAGGGTATTATCCTCAACAAGATCACCATCTTCTGGATGGAAAAATTCAAGAGTCTCATTCCCAACCATCTCCTGGCCACGGACACGGCCGATTTCCCGGCCGACCTGGCCCCCTACGCCGACATGCTGGCCGGCCGAGCCGTGGTGGCCAAAAAGGCCAAGCCCCTGCCCATCGAGTGCATCGTGCGCGGCTTTATCACCGGTTCGGGCTGGAAGGATTACCAGGCCACGGGCTCGGTGTGCGGCCATAGCCTGCCGTCCGGACTGGCCGAGTCCCAGATGCTGCCCGAGCCGATTTTCACCCCCTCCACCAAGGCGGCCCTGGGAGCCCACGACGAGAACATCTCCCTGGCCAAGGCCCGGGACCTGCTGGGGCCGGAGCTGGCCGAGCAGGTGGAGGCCGTAAGCCTGTCCATGTACGCCAAGGCCCGGGACTACGCCCGGGAGCGCGGCATCATCATCGCGGACACCAAATTCGAATTCGGGCTCACGGACGAGGGGCTCATCCTCATCGACGAGGTCCTGACCCCGGATTCCTCGCGCTTCTGGCCGGCTGAGGGCTACGCCCCGGGCCGTTCCCAGCCGAGCTTCGACAAGCAGTACCTGCGCGACTGGCTGACGGACATCGGCTTTATCAAGAAACCGCCCGCGCCGCACATTCCCGAGGATGTGGCCCGCAAGACCCAGGAGAAATACCTCACGGCCTATGAGGTGCTTACAGGCGAAAAATTGCTCAAAGGCTAGATTTCGCTTGCCAAAGAGCCGGTCGCCCGCTACATACCAGTGCTTCGCGGAGAGGTGTCCGAGCGGCCGAAGGAGTACGATTGGAAATCGTATGTACCTTAACGGGTACCGAGGGTTCAAATCCCTCCCTCTCCGCCACAAATTTTAGGGAAGCCGGATGGCGGTTGCGCCGCCAACTCCGTCAGGTCCGAAAGGAAGCAGCGGTAACGGTTGCAGCCGGGTGTCCGGCTTCCCTTGAAAGCGCGGGTCAGCCCGCGCTTTTTTATTTGTGGCAAGGTTGTTGTGATGGAGTCGTTTTTGATGCCTTTGGCGACCAAAGGGCTCTGCCCTTTGGAAACCCATAATGGATTCAGTATATTACAACGTAAGCAAGTTGCTGATTCTTGTTGCGTTTGATTTTTGCAAACACCTTAGGCGCTTATTTACCGGCCAAAAAGGCCAGCTCGGCTGCGGCATGCTCGGCCGCCCGGCCGGTCAGCCGGCCCGTGTCCAGGCCGTGGCGCAGCAATCGCTCCAGGGTGAGCGGCGCGGCCACGGCCAGGGGAAACGCCGACTTGAGCCCCACCGGGCGCTTGTCCACAAACACGAAAAGCGTCACATCCGCAACGCCGTGCTCCCTCAGGGTCTTGGCCGCGGCCAGGGCCGTGCTCCCCGAGGTCAGCACGTCGTCGAGCAGCACCACCGGCGCGGCGTCTGCCCGGCCGAAGAGGCAGCCGGCCAGGCCCTTTTCCGCATTGTCCGGCCGGTACAGGACCAGGGGCAGGCCAAAGCGCGCGGCCACGGCCCCGGACAAAACCGGGGACAACAGGCTGGACACAGTGGCCACGGCCATGTGCCGTCCCTGGAGCCAATCCCCGAAAGCCCCGGTCAGAAGAGCCAAATTTTTGGGGTCGCAGGCAAAATGGCGCAGAGACACGTACACGTGGCTTATGCGGCCGGACTTGAGCGTGATGGGCTCGGCCGAAACAGTCACGGCCCCGCCCTGCCACATCGCCTCCGAAAGGGCCTGATGCGCCGCCCCGGTCATACGGCCGCCCGGTGGCTGTCGTACATGTTCAGGTATTCCCGGAGCATCTCCGGAATGGGCAGGTTGTACGGACAGCGCGTCATGCACTCCCCGCACTCGATGCACTCCCGCACGGTCTCCATGGTTTCCCCGGCAAAGGCCACGGCCTTGGCCGGAGACATGCGCTTGGCCACCACCCGGTACATCATGGCATAGGTGATGCGCACACCCTGGGGACAAGGCTGGCAGTATTCGCAGCGCCGGCAAAAGCGCGACCCCAGTTCCCGGCGATAGGCCTCGGCCTTGGCCTCGTCGGCCTCGGTCCAGATGTTTTCCCCGCTAAACAGGTCGACCGCCTGGTCCACCTGGGCCACGGTGTCGCAGCCGGGCAGCACGAGCAGGTCCGGATCGCGGCGCAAAAAGCGCAGGGCCAGGTCGCCGTCGTCGAGCATGCCGCCGGCAAAGGGCTTCATGACCAGGATGCCCAGGCCAGCCGCCTTGGCTTCGGGGAAAAGGTCTGTCGCGGCCTCGGTCTCCACGATGTTGTAGGGAAACTGGATGGTGGAAAAAAGGCCCGTGGCCACGAGCTTGCGGGCCATCTCCAGGCTGTGGGAGGTGATGCCGATGTGGCGGATCTTGCCCTGCGCCTTGGCCTTGGCCAGGGCTTCCATGGCCCCGTTTGGGCCAAGGAGGATATCGAACTCCTCGGGCTTGGACACCTGGTGGGGCTGGTAGAGGTCGATGTGATCCGTGCCAAGGCGCGTCAGGCTCAGCTCCAGCTCGTCCATGGCCGGGCCGGCCTGGCGCTGGCCCGTCTTGGTGGCAAGGACCACCTTGTCCCGGATGCCGGCAAAGGCCCGGCCCATTTTCTCCTCGCTGTCCATGTAGCGGTTGGCGGTGTCGAAAAAGGTGATGCCCCGGTCCACGGCGTGGCGCAGGACCGTCACGGCCTCGTCCATGGCCAGCCGGATGATGGGAATGCCGCCGAATCCTACTGCCGAGACCGCCATTCCGGTGCGACCCAATTGCAGCGTGCGCATACGACCTCCTTGGAGTCCTGTATTCAACCGGACATTTCCGGTCCTGTCTCCTCGTCGCCATTGGCGAGAAGCGCTGTTGCGATGATGCAGATGCCGCCGGCCGCGGCCACGGTCAGGGGCGCGCCCAGGGCATCGGCCAGGGTGCCGGCGAAAAGCGCTCCAAAAGGAGCCATGCCCACGATGGTGATGGAATAAAGCGACATGATCCGGCCGCGCATGGCGTCGGGACTGCGCAGTTGCAGCAGGGTGTTGGAGGCGGCCATGTAGAAAATCATGCAAAACCCCAACAGGGACAGCACCATGGCGGACAGCCAAAAGGAGCGGGACAAGGCGAAAAGGACCATGAACGCGCCAAATCCCAGCCCGGAAAAAACGCGCAGCCGGGCCAGCCCCTGGCTCTCCCGCCGCAGGGCCAGGACCAGGGCCGCGGCCACGCTGCCCGCGCCGCTGGCGGCCATGAGAATCCCCATTCCCTGGGCTCCCCGCTCCAGCACCCGGTCCGCGAAAACAGGCATGAGGATCATGTAGGCGGAACCGAACAGGCTGGTAACGGCCAGGCTGCCCAAAATATTGCGCATGGGCCGATCCTGCCAGGCATGGGTCAGGCCTTCGGCCACATGGGACATGAGCCGGGCCTGGCCTGAGCGCGGCGGAGACGGCGGCAGGCGCATGAGCAAAAGCCCGGCAATGACTGCCAGGTAGCTTATGCCGTTGCCGAAAAAGCACCAGCCTTCGCCGATGACGGCCAGGAGCATGCCGGCCAGGGACGGCCCCAGGACCCGGGCGCTGTTGAACATGGAGGAATTGAGCGCAATGGCGTTGTGCAGGTCTTCCCGGCCCACCATTTCCACCACAAAGGCCTGGCGGGTGGGCATGTCCACGGCATTGATCACGCCCAGGACAGCGGCCAGGCCGGTCACCGCCCAGATGTTGACCCGGCCGGAAAAGGTCATGGCGGCCAGGGCCAGGGCCTGGATCATGGCCGCGGCCTGGGTGGCCACCAGAATGCCCCGCTTGTTGCCGCGGTCAGCCACATAGCCGCCCCACAGTCCCAGAACGAAGACCGGGATCTGGCTGGCAAACCCCACGAGGCCGAGATACAGGCTCGATCTCGTCAGGCGGTAGACCAGCCAGGATACGGCCACGGACTGCATCCAGGTGCCGATGAGGGAAATGAACTGCCCGGCGAAAAAAAGCCGGAAGTTGCGATGCCGAAACGAGCGGGACAAGGTCCCGAACGACTGGCGCGAACGGCCGAGCAGTCCCCTGCCGTTTGGCGCCTGATGCGAGTGCTTCATAAAACGAATGTCCTGTCCGAATCGGGCCGGACGGCCCCAAATCGGGCGAACGGGTGAGGCTTAGGATTCCGGCCTTGCGGTCTGCGTCGGCTGGTTCGCGGTCTGGGGCGTGATGCCGAAAAGCCGACGTAAAAGCCGCAAGCCTTGGGTCAGGGCGTCAATGTCCTGGGCGCTTAGCCGGCTCAATTTGACGGTGAACGCGGCCTGCACCGCTTCCCGGGCCGCCGCCAGCACGGACTGGCCGGCCTGGGTCAGGCCCAGGCGCACCCGCCGCCGATCTTCGGCATCGGGCTGGCGGTCGATAAAGCCACGGTAGGCCAGGGTATCCACCATCTTGGACATGGACGGCAGGGACACGCCGATGTGTTCGGCCAGATCCGTGAGGTTGGAGCCGGGATAACGGCCCAGAAAGGCCAGGCTGCGCAGCTCCGGAACCCGCAGCTCCGGGGCGCTGTGGCCGCGCATGGTCCGCCGCAGATCCTGCATGACCAGGGGCATGACTTCCAACAGTTCGCGCGCGCAGCTATTGAGCGGATCAGTCATGATGGCAGCTTTCCTAATAGTTAACTTTGGAAAGTATACATCCGGCTGCACCCCACGTCAAGAGAATCTCATGTGCTTCCCAGGAGCCCGGGCTCCATATCCGGGCCCGGGGCCAAGCCCAGGGCCTGGCACACCGTGGCCGCCAGGCTGGTCTGGGGCACAACCGTGGCCGAGGCCAGGGGCAGGTTGGAAAAAAGCGCTCCAGGCACGAATGCGGCGTCCACACAGTGGTCGCCGGACCATTTCTGGCGGTTGTCCTCGAAGACCTCCGCCCCGACACCCCCAATGGCCGAGGTCCAGGCCACCCGGTACGGCGGATGGTAGCCCACCACCAGATCCGGAGCCTGGTCGGCCAGAGGGCCGGCATAGACGGCGGCCTTGGGGTACACGGCAGCCACGGCCGGTTGGCCGGCGTCGGTCAAGGCCGAAAGGTTTTCCGCAATTTCACGGGCCAGGCTTTGGGCCTGCTCCCCTGGCGTCACCATGCCGCTTTTTTCCCGGCCGGCCAGATTGAGATAGATGGAGCCGAACCCCAGGGCATAGGCCCGGGTGCCGGACCAGTCCACATGGCGAAAGAGTTCCCCGCTGTCGGCCGGATCGTGGGGCCGCAGCTTGAGATAGCCCTGCTCGGCCAGCCAGGTGTTCAGGTTGACGGACCGGGCATAGGAACAAAAGCCGTGGTCCGAACAGACAAAAAGGGCCGTGTCGTCGTCAACCGCGGCCAGGGCCAGTCCCACCACCCGGTCCATGCGCCGCATGTGCTCCTCGATGACCGGACCCAGACGTTTGGCCTCGGCCGGATCGTACAAGGGGTGGCTTTGGTCGTGCAGCCGCCAGAAGCAGTGCTGGATGCGGTCGGACGTGTCGAAGACCACGGACAAAAGCCCTTCCCGGAAACGGCCGAGCTCATGGACCAGCATGGCCTCCCGTTCCCGGGTGACGTCTTCGCAAAAGCTCAGGAAGGCCTCGTCCGTGACCACGCCGTCAGTCAGGCCCTTGGTTTCCTCGGGCATGCCCAGGGTGCTGTACGGACCGCCCAAGGCCTCGGCCAGCTCGGCGGCATACCCGGTCGGCGAGGCAATGGGCAGGCAGGGCGTGCGGGGATCGATCTGGATGGGACCGATGTAAAGCGCCAGGGGTTCGAGGCGTTCCAGATACAGCCGGGTCAAGCCGACCACTTCCCTGCCTTCCCCCACGTCAAAGGTCAGGGGCAGGTAGGCGGACCACTGGCCCGGGGCCAGGGAGCCCGTGGTTCCGGATACGGCAAACCCGAGCCGACCGTTTTGGCGCGACAGCTCCAGCGGAACCGTGGCCGGGGCCTTGCGTCCAAAGGCCAGAGCCATGGGGCCTTCCACGGCCACCACGGCCTGTCCGTCGACTAGGCGCACGGCCATGGTCCGGCCCCGGCCCTTTTCCTGGCCGGCCTCCTCCACGCAATGGACGTAGTTGCCAAGACGCCCCTTGACGTCCGGCGCGCCAAGGCCCGAGAGCACCGTGGCTCCGGCAAAGGCCGGCGGATAGGTTACGGGCCAGCGTACGGCCGTGACCGGCAGACCGGCCCGGACCGCCACGTCGAAGAAGGTTTCGGCCGTATAGGCCGGGGCAGGCGCGCCGCCCGAGCCGGTGCGGGTCAGGGACAGGCGCGGCAGACAGGTGGCCGGGTCGCGCACGATGAAATCAAAGACCCCGTGCCGGCCGGGGTTGGATCCGGTGGCCAGGCAGGTCCAGGCCACCGGGCTCTGGGCCGGGTTGACCGTACTTAAATCAAGAAACGCCCCGCCTTGGCTCAACTTCCGGAAAGACGGCAAAAGGCCCTTGGCCATCATCTGGCGGCAAAGCTTCGGGTCCAGGCCATCGATGCCGAGCACCAGGGCCTTGCGGCGGATTTTGAAAGCAGTCATGGGGCGAGGGTCCCTTTGGGTTGACGTTTTGTCCAGACGCGGCGTGAATGCGTGGGCCGCACCCTACCATGAAAAAAGGCCGCTGCCCAGGCAACGGCCTTTTGCACGGAACGAAAGGAACGTCAGCAGTTTTTCGTTTCCTCCCCAGCGGATCGGATCAGAACGGCAAAGGCCCGCATGGCCGCTGCCTGGGCCTGGGCCATGGTTTCATCCAGGGGCTTGGGACCAAGGCACAGGCCGGCGGCGAAAACGCCCGGCCAGGTGGTGTCCACCGGGAAAAAGACAGGATGGGCCGGAGCCACAAAGCCCAGGCCATCCACGGCGCAGCCGAAAAGCCCGGCCGTGTCGGCCACGCCAACAGGAACCAGGGGCGCGGCCAGGATCAGTCGATCGGGACGAAACTTCAAGGTGCGCCCGAGCAGGGAATCTACGGCCGTGACGGCAATGGCCCCGCCCAAGCGCTCCACCCGGGGCTTATCTTCAGGGGCGTAGCGGAAAAAAAGCACGCCCAGCCGGCGGGCCTCGGTATAGAGGTCTTCGTGTTCGCCGTAACTGGTGACGTCGCGGTAAAACACGACCATCTGCAAGGTCGGGCGGCGTTTTTTCAGCTCCACGGCCAGAGACAGGGCATGGGCGCAGCAGACCCGGGCGCAGGCCGGCCAATCCGGTTCCCGGGAACCCGCACATTGGATGAAAACAATGGTTTCGGCGGCCTCCACTTCCTGGGGCCGCTGGCGGACCCAGGCCTCGCATTCCAGCAGGGTCAGGACCCGGGGGTCGTGGCCGTAGAGGTACTGGGACGGCCGGGCCTCTGCTCCGCCCAGAGCCAGCACGGCCGCTCCGAAGGACAACCGCTCGCAGCCCTGGGGTGTTTCCAGTTCGGCCCCAAACCGCCCCGGCTCCCCGTCCACGGCCAGCAGGCGGGAGCCCAGGCGCACGGCAATGCGGGGATGTTGTTCCACAGCCGCCAGCAGAGCCTGGGCGGCCGGGGCAACCGGCTCGCCCTTCCAGGTGCCGGGACGCCGGCGGACATCGCCGCCAAGCCGGTTGGCCGCCTCGACCAGGATGACGTCCGCGCCAAGTTTGGCCAGGGTTAAGGCGGCCTGAAGGCCGGCCAGGCCGCCGCCCACGACCAAAGCCGAACCGGGGCAATGCGTCGTGGGCACGAGCAGGGCCGCGCCAGCGGCAGCGGCCGAACCATCGGTGGCGGCCAAAGACGCCTCGCCAGGAGCGCGTCGGCACCCGGCCGCGAATATCCCGTCCCGGCTGGTCTGGCAGGGCGTAAAACAGCCTGTCTTGGCAAAGCCGTAGCGGGAAAGACCGATGCCGGCCGCCTCGGCCAGCTGCCTGGCCGCCGGAGGAACCTGCAAGCCCACGGCCAGGACCACCAGGTCCACGCTCTCCAGGTGCTCCCGGGCCTTTTCGTCCACAGAGCGCAGGCCAACGCCCCGACCGTCCGGGCCGGGCGTGAGGGTATGGGGCCGGGCATAGCGGATGGCCACGCCGTCGGCGACAGCCTGGTCCAAGGCGGCCTGAGCGCCTGGAATATGCGCCCGAAGGTCGATGGCATAGACCGTGCGGTCGCATTGGGGAACGGCCAGGGCCTGGCCCAGGCTGGCGGCGCAGCAGACGCCGGAACAAAAGCCGTTATCCACCGGGTTTCGCAGGCGGGAGCCCACGCACAGGACCCAGGCCACGGTCCGGGGCGAAGCGCCGTCCGAGGGCCGGGCCAGGGAGCCGGCGGCCAGCATGGCTTCGAAGGCCGGGCTCGTGACCACATCCGGTATGGCCGCATGGGCAAAAGTGTCCAGGCTGTCCGGATCAAAGGCGGCGCAGCCCGTGGCCAGGATGATTGCCGCTGCCGCGACGGTGGTGATAGCGGCAGGCTGCCTGGAGCGCAGGGTCACGGCAAAATCGCCGGCCTGGCCGGTGATGGCCATCACGGCCGTGCGCACGAAGAGCGTGATGCGCGGATGATCGGTCACGGCAGCGACAAGGGCGGCCAAATGCGGGCCCGGAGCTTCGCCGGTGGGAAAAAGGCCGTGCAGGCGGCCCAGTCGTCCGCCCAGGCAGGCCCCCTCCTCCACCAGGCAAACGTCGCGGCCGGCCTCGGCCAGATCCAGGGCGGCCCGGAGCCCGGCCAGGCCGCCCCCGGCCACCAGAACCGGCAGCGTCCGGGACGCGGCCATGGCCGTGACCCCGGCCATCAGAAACCACCGTCCAGTTCGGCCTGGAACCGCTGGTGCTGCAACCTGGCCCGTTCCCGGGACCGGGCTGCTTCCGCGTCGGACCAGGGGCTTTTGACCATGGTTTCGGCCACAAGCTGCCAGAGGTATTTGACCTCGTAGTTGCACTGGCCCGGATAGAACCGGGGCAGGCGCTTTTGGAGCTGATCGCGGCAGTTGGCGCAGCCCACCACCACCACGTCGGCCCCGCAGTCGCGTATCTGGGCCACCTTGAACCGGCCGTGGGCCGCGGACTGCTTTTCATAGGGCATGGGCCAGTTGCCGCCGCCGGCTCCGCAGCAGAAATTATTGGCCCGGTTGGGCGTCATTTCCACCATGTTGGCCGCGCCCACGCAGCGCTCAAGGATGTGGCGCGGCTCCTCGTAAAACCCCCTGCCGAAATGGCGCTCCAGCTCCCGGCCATGCTTGCAGGCGTCATGCCAGACAAAGGTCTTGCCCGCGTTTCGGGTCGGGTCCAGGACAAGGCGGCCGGAGTCGATCAGTTCGATGAGGTAATCGTAAAAATACAGGAAATCGACCTGCTGGCCCGGGTCGGCCAAGGCGCAGGTCTTCATGCCCAGGCGGCAGCCAAAGGAGGCGCCGCCGCATTCAGGCATAAGCAGGCGTGATGCGCCCAGGCTGCGCATGAGCTCGATCTTGCGTTTGGCCAGGATCATGGACACGTGTTGGTTGCCGGTGAAAAGCCCCCAGTCCTCGGCTTCCCAGTTGCGCGAGGGCACGGTCCAGTCCACCGCAGCGGCGTAGAAAATGCGCCACCACCATTTGAGGTCCTCGAAGTCGCCGAATATTTCCTTGGAATTGGGAAAAAAAAGGATGTCCGCCCCCTTTTTGTCCACAGGCACGTAAAATCCGGGACACTCCTCCTCGGCCAATTCCCCGCCGATGTCTTCCAAGGTGTCCAGGTAATCCTCCAAAGGAATGGACAGGGTATTGCCCGATTCCAGCACCGCGGCCACGCCCTTTTCCAGGGCGCCCGGCACCTTGTCTCGGGGCACCAGCCCGCGCAGCAGCTGAAAGACGGCCACCAGGTCGATGCCCATGGGACAGGCATGGCTGCACCGGCCGCAGCTGGTGCAGACCCAGGGAAAATCCGAAGCCGCCACCTCGTGGATGCGGCCCAGATTGACCAGCCGCAGGGCCACCCGGGGATCCCAGCCTTCCATGCCCGGGGTGCCGGGAATGGGACAGCCGCTGGCGCAGGCCCCGCAGCCGCAGCACAGCCTGGCGTCAAAGGCCTGGAGCCGGTCCTTGATGGCCGGATCGAGGGGGACGGGTTCCAGGGGGTCCATGGCTCGGCTCTCCTTGCAAGGCAGGGGACAGGGTGACGATTTCGTGAACAGGCTGCCCGGCAAATAACCGGCAAACCAATGCCCACCGAAGCGGCCTTCTTCCTGGTAACATACCAGGAACGCAATTAAAAATACCAAAAATGGACTTTTGGCCGGCCAGGGTCGGCGAGTCCCTGAATTTACGGAAGAAAAAAGGGGAAATACCCGACTGAGGGATTAGTCGATTAGCAGGACAACGATTGGGTCGGAATCCGCGTTGCCCGGCAGGCACAAAAAAAGGGGAGCGGATAGCCGCTCCCCTTCCGAACCGGATGCAACCGGGAAGAAACTAGGCGAAAGCCTTTTCGAAAGGCGGAACAACCTGCTTTTTGCGGGACAGCACGCCGTCGAGCCACACCGAGTCGCCCTTGACGGCCACGCCGAAAGCCTTTTCCACCACGCTCGGATCGTCGGAGACCACCAGCATTTCCGAGCCTTCCTTCATGATGTCGGTCAAAAGCAGGAACACGCTGTGGCGGCCCTCTGCCTTGACCTTCTTACACTCCTCAAGCAGGGCGGCCTTGACCGGCTCCAGGATGGACAGGTCCACCACTTCGAGCTGGCCGATGCCGACCTTCTTGCCGGACATGTCGAAGTCCTTGTAGTCGCGGAAGACCAGGTCCTTGGCCGGGGTGTCGCCCACGGCGGACTTCACCTTGAACATTTCGACGCCCAGGGCCATGTAGTCGGACACGCCGGCGATCTTGGCCAGGGCCTCGACCGCGGCCTTGTCGTCGGCGGTGCAGGTCGGGGACTTGAACATGACCGTGTCGGACAGGATGGCGCACAGCATGATGCCGGCCATGGGCTTGGAGATCTCCACCTTGGCGCAGTCGTACATCTTCTTGACCACGGTGCAGGAGCAACCCACGGGCTGGACCAGGATGTCCAGGGGATTGGGGGTGGTCACGTCGCCCAGCTTGTGGTGGTCGTAGATGCCGATGATCTCGCCCTTGGACAGGTTGTCCAGGCTCTGGGCCAGATCGGAGTGGTCCACCAGGATGATCTGCTTGTCCGTGGCGTCGGTCACGATCTCCGGGGCGGCCACGCCGAACTTGTCCAAAACGAACTTGCTTTCCGGGTTGACCGGACCCTGGGCGGCCGGCTTGGCGGCCAGGCCCTTGGCCTTGTTCATCAGATCAGCCACGGCGATGGCGGCGGCGATGGAGTCGGTATCCGGATTTTTGTGACCAACCACATACAAAGCCATAGTGTTGTCCTCCTCGGTGTTTTGTCCAAAAACCCTTGCGGGTCGTATCCACGAAAATCTTGTGAAGAATATCCCAAAAGGCGGCTTTTGCCAAGTCAAATTCCAGGGAGGCCGGGTCTTTTTTGCCGAACAGCCCTCCCCTGGCCTGGCCGCGCGGCGTCAAAAAGACCGCCTCCAGGCGGCAGAATCGTCGTGCGGGCTACACCAGATACCAGACCAGGGCGGCTCCCGCGCCAAGGGCCAGAGTCACGTAGGCCGGGCGGTAGCGCAAGGACAGGATGCCGCCGAGACTCCCCAGGAGCCACAACTGGCTCCAGGTCACTCCGGAGGAGGACAGGTAGGGCCAGATCTTGGGTAAAAGCAGGTAGAAAAGGGCCACCAGGCCGGAAAGGGCCACGCTGAAGGTCACGCCGTTTAAGATCACCATGTCGATGCCCGAGCGCCGGATGAGCAGGCCGGGCCGAAACGGCGCCCTGGTCCGTTCCCGGGTCGTCAGGTAGCGGGACAAGACAATGTTTTCCACCAGCCGATGCACGCCTTCCAGGGCCGAGAACAGCCGGGCCAGCACGGCCGTGGACGCGGCCACGAACAGGGCTTCGGCCGGGGAAGACAGGACGAACACGCGCATGAGGGACAGGCCGGCCAGGGTCGAGGCCGCGGCATTGGGCGGGATATGGGTGCCGGCTGGAATGCCGTCAAGCCAGAACAGCTCGTAAAACACGCACAGCCGCAGGGTCATCTCCAGGTCGCCAAAAAGGGCGGCCCAGAAAAGGCCGATGACCAGGGGGCGCTCCAGCAGGGCCGCGTTTATGAAAAAGCGAAACGAGGAAAAAAGGACAAAAAAAAAGCGACGCCAAAGACATGCAGGACGATGTCAGCCTGATGCGGCATGGCTCAGACCGCCCTCAACTGCGGGGGGTCGCCCGGCACGCAGCGGTAATCCAGCCGCACGCCCCGGTCCCGGAAAAAGTCCAGGCAGGATTCGTCTTCCTTGGACAGGGCCACATGGGGGCAGACCTGCTTCTTGCCCGGGGCGTAATGCAGGTTGCCGAGGTTGAGGATGCCGAACCCGAAGCCCAGTTCATAGGCCCGGCGGGCATCGTGGCAGGAGGAGAAAAGGATCAACGCGTCCTCGGCGTCCAGGGGATTTCGGGACATAAACAACATGAGCCCGTCCACGGGCAAAAAAAAGATGCCCACCCCGGCCGGAATGGCCAGGGACATGATTTCCTGGCGCAGGAAATCGGCAGCCAACTCGTCGTTGACCACCACGATCATCCGGGCCCGGGTAAACGGCAGCCATGTTTCAATGATCTGGCCGTGCACGAGCCGGTTGTCAATGCGCACAAACGCCATGCCAGTGTCGCGTCCTCGAAAAGAGGTTATACAAATTCCAGTGCCAACCCACTTGAATGATTATTTTTCTTAAAAAATACCGACGTATTTTCTAAGGAACGCAACACTAGCCCTCGGCCACCTTCTGGCGCAGCACCTCGCCGGCCACCACAATGCCCTGGCATCCGGCCTGCTTGGCTTCCACGGCCACGGTTTCCAGGGGCCGGGTGCGGGATCCGAGAATCTTGATCAGCATGGGCAGGTTCACGCCGGTCAGGACTTCCAGGCGTCCGGTGCCCAGAAGCGACAGGCTCAAATTGGTGGGCGTGCCGCCGAACATGTCCGTCAGGATAAGCACCCCGCCGCCCTGGTCGGTTTCCTTGACGGCCTTTTTCAGGGCCGCCAGGGTCAGGTCCACCTCGTGGCTCATGTCCACGCTGATGGACTGGCAGTGGTCCTGGGAACCCAGGATGAATTCCGCCGCCTTGAGAAGCCGAGCTCCGTAATCAGTATGGGTGACCACCACCACGCCGATGGGGGCATCTTGCCGGGATTGCGTCTGCATCTTGCGTCCAAAGGCCTGGGGCCTTCATTCCTGCTCCGGGAACCCAGCCGGCCTCCCGAAAACGTCTTTTATGCCGTGGCGTTGCCGAGTCGCAAAGAGCCTGATTCGCCGCCGCGTCCAGCCACCTCAGCCGCGCTCGATATGCCGATGCTCCAATGAAATATTATAGCCAGCCTTGGAGAGCGTGTCAAAAATGGATTCAGCCACAGCCACCGACCTGTGCCGGCCGCCGGTGCAGCCAAAGGCCAGGGTCAGGCGGTAGCGGCCTTCCTGGGCGTAAAGCGGCAGGAGATACAGGAGAAAATCCGTCAGCCGAGTCAGGAATTCCCGCCCCGGGTCTTGGGCCAGAACATAGTCGCGAACCGGCGCGTCCTTGCCGGTCTGCTCGCGCAGGTCTTTTTCGAAATAGGGGTTGGGCAAAAACCGCAGGTCAAAGATCATGTCCGCTTCGGAGGGCGGCCCGTACTTGAAGCCGAAGCTCATGACATGGATTTTGAGCGACCCCATGGACGTGCGCATGGAGGCCCACTTCTCCTGAAGCTTGCGGCGCAGGTCGTGGATGGAAAAATCCGTGGTGTCGATGACCATGTCGGCCGCCTCGCGCAACGGCGTCATGCGGACCCGTTCTTCGGCCACGGCCTGCTCCAGGCCCCGACCGGCGTTTTCCAGGGGATGGGGCCGCCGGGTGGTGGCGTAACGCCGGATGATCTCCTGGGTGTCGGCCTCGAAAAAAATGATCTGGGTCACGGCCTCCTTGATCTTGAACTGGGCCAGAGTCGCGCCCCAGTCCGTGTCCAGGTCGGCCTGGCGCACGTCCATGCCCAGAGCCAGGCCCTTGTAGCGCTGCCCGCCCTTTTCATCGAAAAGGTTGCTCAGCTTGGACACGAGACTGACGGGAAGGCCGTCCACGCAGAAAAAACCCAGATCCTCGAAGACGCGCAAGGCCGTGCTCTTGCCGGAGCCCGACAGACCGGTCAGGATGACGACCTGGAGTCCTTTGGCGGCTTCCATGCGCGAACGCCTCCCCTTGTCTCGTGCAGTGGCTGAAAAAAGACCTGACGTGCGATTGTTGCGAATGGGGTTCTAGGCCGCGGCGGTCAGTACCTTCCAGAGCGCGTCGTCGTCCGCGGCGCTTAAAAAGGCGTGTCGAAAGGATTCGTCGGAGAGCAGCCTCGAGATGTGGGCCAGGATGCGCAGATGCAGGCCCGCCACATGTTCCGGCGCCAGGACCAGGAAGAAGATGCGGCAGGGCTTGAAATCCAGTGCGTCGAAATTGACCCCCTTGAGGCTGCGCCCGACGACGATGACGATCTTTTCGAGGCTCTCCATCTTGCCGTGGGGAATGGCCACCCCGTCGCCAATGCCCGTGGTGCCGAGGTTTTCCCGCTCCAGGAGAACCCTGTGGGCGCGCGCGGCATCGAAATCCGGCCAGCGGGCCCGAATGGGGGCCACCAGTTCCGCCAACACGTCGGACTTGGACTCGGACGCAAGCTCCCCGATCACGAAATCGGGCTGGAGATAATCCTCGAGACGCATTTACGCTCCCGTTCCAGGATCGATGAGGCCGAAGTCTCCATTGCGCAGGCGATAGATGACATTGGGCCGATCGGTTTCGGAATTGAGGAACACCAAAAACTCCTGCCCCAGGGTGGAAAGCTGCATGGCCGCCTCTTCCACGGCCATGGGCTTGGGCTCGTACTCGTCGGTCTGCATGATGGTGGGGGTGCGTCCGCCCGCGGCATCCTCGTTGATGCTGATGACATCCATGCGCACCATCTCCGCGGCCTGGCGGCGGCGATCCTTCTGTTTCTCGCGGAACTTCTTGGCCTGGGCTTCCACCTTGTCCAGGACCATATCAATGGTGGAGTACATGTCCTCGGAAGTTTCATGGGCCGAGATATGCATATTGTCGGCGTAAAACACGACGTCCGCCATCTGCCGGTTCTTTTCCACGGCCAGGTTCACCTGCAACTCCGAGGCATCGGCGGCGGTCATATATTTGCCGAGCTTCTCAAAACGCTTGCGGGCATAGTCGCGCAAGTGATCCGAGGGTTCAAAATTCTTGAAATTAAAAGTAATGTTCATAGGCTCCTCCAGGATGATAGGGTCACATGGGCCGGGATGATCCGGCGCCATGCGTCAGAACACTTCCTTGCGTTTGGACGAGGATTCGATACCCATGGCCGTGCGGTATTTGGCTACGGTACGGCGGGCAATGTTGATTTGCAGCTCGTCTTTGAGCATGTCGGCAATGGCTTCGTCGCTGATGGGCTTTTTGGGGTCTTCGCCGGAAATGATGCGCTTGATCATGGCCTTGACCGACTCCGATCCCACAGTGCTGCCGTCGTCCAACTCCAGGGCGCTGTTGAAAAAGAACTTCAGTTCGAAAATGCCGTGGGGCGTGGCCACGTACTTGTTGGACGTGATGCGGCTGACCGTGGATTCGTGCATGCTGATGTCGTCGGCCACGTCCTTGAGGATCAGCGGCCGCAGCCTGGTCACGCCGTGCTCGAAAAAGTCCCGCTGGAACTTCACGATGCTTTCCAGGACCTTATACAGGGTGCGCTGGCGCTGGTACAGGCTTTTCATGAGCCACATGGCCGAGCGCATCTTGTCCTGGACGTAGTCCTTGTCCTTGTCGGACCGGGGACTGAACCCCTCCATGTACGAGGCATTGAGGTGCAGCCGCGGCAGGCCCTCGTCATTGAGCAGGATCACGAAATCGTCGCCATATTTGTACACATAGGCATCGGGGCTGACGTAAATGGGATCGCCGGAACCGAAACTGGCCCCAGGCATGGGGTCTAGGGACTGGATGAGTTCAAGGTACTCCTTGAGCTTTTCCATGGTCATGCGAAATTTTTTGGCCAGGGGCTTGTAGCGCTTCTTTTCCAGGTCTTCCAGGTGGTCGCGCACCAGCTCGATGAGGATGGGATCATCGTAGCCGAAAACCTCGATCTGGGTAAGCAGGCATTCGCTGGGAGACCGGGCGGCCACGCCCACGGGATCGAAGCGCTGGAGGCGGTGCAGCACGATTTCCACAAGCTCCGCCGCAGCCTGGGCCATCTGGGCAATGTCTTCCACCGAGGCGGTAAGGTAGCCCGAGGAATTGAGGCTGCCGATAATGGCCTCGCCGATCTCCAGCTCCTTGGGCGTGAAATTGGACAGGTGCATCTGCCAGCCCAGATGGCCGTCCAGGGAAGGCTTGGAGGCCAGCCGGGCGTCAAAGGCCATGCCCTCTTCGGGAATTTCCGTCTCCCGGGCCAGGGCCTGGCGGCCGGTGCTGGCAAAATCGCCGAGATAATCGTCCCATTCGGCGTTTTTGAGCAGTTCCTTTTCCATGGCCGCGTCGCTGGAATCCCCGGTGGGCCCGAGGTTGTCCTCGGCCATGGTGCGTTCCAACTGGCGGTCTTCCTCGACGGCTTCCTCCAGAAGGGGATTTTCCAAAAGCTCCTGCTGGACGCTCTCCAGGAGCTCCAGCCGGGAAAGCTGCAGCAGCTTGATGGCTTGCTGCAGCTGGGGGGTCATCACCAGTTGCTGGGAAAGTTTGAGCTGCTGTCGCAGTTCCAAGGCCATGACTACCGCCGTGCAAAGTCTCTTGAGCGTTAATGCCGCGAGCGCGAGCCGCGATACGCACGCTCGCCCGTCCAACAAAAACTATGCCACAGAAGAAAGGTTGTGGCAATAAACCTATCTGGCCGTCATTCCGCGAACCCTTGGAAGGCGGCCTCCAGCCGGCCCTGGGCCGCGAGCAGAAAGCGGATGGCCTCGCGCACGGCCCCGTGTCCGCCGGGCCGGCTGGAGGTCCACAGGGCCAGCTCGGCTATCTCGGGCTGGGCGTCGGCCACGGCCATGGGCAGGCCCACCAGCCGCATGGGCTCGGCATCCACCCAGTCGTCGCCGAGATAGGCCGTCTGGGCCAGGGACAGGTTTTTGCGTTCCAGGATGCCCCGCAGGACCGGGACCTTGTGACGATGGCCGGGGTGGTATTCGTCAATGTCGAGTTCCTTGATCCGGGCGGCCACGGCCGGGCTGTCCAGGCCGCTGATGACCGCCACGGCCAAGCCCACGGCCTGGGCCGCCTTGATGCCCAGGCCGTCGTGGATGTGAAAGCGCTTGGCAATGCCGCCCCGGGCGTCGACGTAGACGCCGCCGTCGGTCATGACCCCGTCCACGTCCAGAACCAGCAGGGCGATATCCCGGGCGCACTCCCGGGCCGCGCGTCTGTCAGGAGCCATGGGCATGGCCGCCTAAGGCGTCTGCCCTTCGGAGGGAAAGCCTCCCTTGAAGCGCTTGGCCGCGGAGACGAACTCCCGGAACAGGGGATGGGGGCGCATGGGGCTGCTCTTGAATTCCGGGTGGAACTGGCAGCCCAAAAACCACGGGTGCTCGGGCAGCTCCACCATTTCCACCAACTCGCCGTCCGGGGACAGGCCGCTTAAGACCATGCCCGCCTCCTCAAAGGCCGGGGCGTAGGTCTTGTTGAATTCGTAGCGGTGGCGATGGCGTTCGGAGATCTCGGAGGCGCCGTAGGCCTGGGCCGCCTTGGTGCCCGGCTTGATCTCGCAGGGGTAGGCCCCCAGGCGCATGGTGCCGCCCTTGTCGCAGGAGGGGTCGCGGCGCTCGACCTTTTTGGTGCGGAAATCGAACCACTCCCGCATGAGGTAGATGACCGGATATTTCGTGGTCAGGTCGAACTCCTCGGAATTGGCGCCCTCCAGGCCGAGCACGTTCCGGGCGTATTCGATGACCGCGCACTGCATGCCCAGGCAGATGCCGAAAAAGGGAACGTTTTCCACGCGGGCGTATTCAATGGCCGCGATCTTGCCTTCCACGCCCCGGGACCCGAAACCGCCCGGCACCAGCACGCCGTCGATGCCCTTGAGGCATTCGGCGGCATTTTCCCGGGTGACTTCCTCGGAATTGACATACACGAAATTCACGGACACGCCGGCGGCCACGCCGCCGTGGACCAGGGCTTCGTGCAGGCTCTTGTAGGCTTCCTTCAAGTCCACGTACTTGCCGACAATGGCGATGGACACCGAGCCGACCGGGCTTTCGTAGCGGTGAATGAGGGCCCGCCACGGCTCCAGATGGGCGTTTTTGGCCGGCAGGCGCAGCAATATGGCGATTTTCTGGTCCACGCCCTCGTTGTAGAGGCGAAGCGGCAATTCATAGATGTTTTTCACATCCACGGCCGTGAACACGG
Organism: uncultured Desulfovibrionaceae bacterium; assembly: GCA_964490985.1. Taxonomy (GTDB): domain Bacteria; phylum Desulfobacterota; class Desulfovibrionia; order Desulfovibrionales; family Desulfovibrionaceae; genus Solidesulfovibrio. The sequence continues at coordinate 49,541 of CAZBER010000005.1, forward strand.
CGTCCGCGTCCACGTTGCAAAAAAGCGCGATCTTTTCCTTGATGTCCCGCCCCAAGTCCACTTCACTGCGGCAGATGATGATGTCGGGCTGGATGCCGATGGAGCGCAGTTCCTTGACGCTGTGCTGGGTGGGCTTGGTTTTGACCTCCCCGGCCATACGCAGGTAGGGAACCAGGGTCAGGTGGATGTAGAGGACGTTTTCCTTGCCCAGCTCGGTGCGCATCTGGCGGATGGCCTCGAGAAACGGCAGGCCCTCGATGTCGCCCACCGTGCCGCCGATCTCAATGATGGCCACATCCTCGTCGTTGGCCACGCCCAGGATCGAGCGCTTGATCTCGTCGGTGATGTGGGGAATGACCTGGACCGTGCCGCCGAGGTAATCGCCCCGCCGTTCCTTTTGCAGCACGCTGAAATAGATGCGGCCCGAGGTGAAGTTGTTGTTCTGGCTCATGGGCACGCCGAGATAGCGTTCGTAGTGCCCGAGATCCAGGTCGGTTTCGGCCCCGTCGTCAGTGACGTACACTTCCCCGTGCTGGAACGGGTTCATGGTGCCGGGGTCCACGTTGATGTAGGGATCGAGCTTTTGGATGGTGACCTTGAGTCCCCGGGTCTGCAGCAGGGCGCCGATGGAGGCGGCGGCCAGCCCCTTGCCCAGGGAAGACAGCACTCCCCCGGTAACGAAAATAAACTTGGTCTTCATGCGTCATGGCGTCCTTGGCTGGCGTTGGGCCGCACCGGCGACCCGGCGGCCCGCGTCCGACCCGTCGCGCCCGCGGCGCGACCTCGGTTGACGCGGCCCGGGCGGCCCCGTATGTTCAACGGCGCAAATTAAGCCTTCAGGCACAATTTTTCAAGGAACCCCGGGGAGGATTTCCCAATGGCCCAGGTGCGGACCCTCGTTATCACCGGATACGGCACCAATTGCGAAGTGGAATCGGCCCATGCCGCGCGTGTGGCCGGGTCGGACGTCACGGACATCGTGTTTTTTTCGGATATCATTGCCGGCCGGACCCGGATCGATGCCTACAATTTCCTGGTCTTTCCCGGCGGATTCCTGGACGGCGACGACCTGGGCGCGGCCCAGGCCGCGGCCGTGCGCTGGCGGCATGCGGCCACCACCGCCGGTGAAGCCCTGCTCGACCAGCTCAAGGCCTTTTTCGATGCCGGCGGCCTGGTGCTCGGCATCTGCAACGGCTTCCAGCTCCTGGTCAAGCTGGGCCTGCTGCCTGCCCTGGGCGGAGCCTATTTTTCGCGCCAGGTCAGCCTGGCCAACAACGATTCGGCCCGGTTCGAGGACCGCTGGGTGACCCTTGCGGCCAACCCCCAAAGCCCGTGCGTGTTCACCCGGGGCGTAACCCGCCTGGATTTGCCCGCGCGCCACGGCGAAGGCAAGCTCGTGCCCCTGGAGCCGGAAATCCTGGACGAACTGGTGCGCGAGGGGGCCATAGCCCTGCAATACGCCGATCCGGCCACAGGCGCGCCCACCATGGACTACCCGGCCAACCCCAATGGTTCGCCCCTGGCCATTGCCGGCCTGACCGACCCCACGGGCCGCATTCTGGGGCTCATGCCCCATCCCGAGGCCTTCAACCACTCCACCAACCACCCGGACTACACCCGGGGCAAGCGCCCCACCCTGGGCACGGTGCTGTTCGAAAACGCCGTGGCCTACCTGCGCGGCAGCGCATAGTACATTGGTCGATGTTATGCCTTCGGCGACCAGGAGGGGCTAGGCCCCTCCTGGACCACCCTATCGGAAGAACCCATTTTCAAAATAATAAGCACGTCGCACGGGAACCTCAGGAATTCCTTGCGGCGGGCTGTTGTTGCTTGTTGATCCATTGCGGATCGAGAGGTGGCCATGGCGCTTTTGCCGGCGCGCCGGTTTGCAGCCGGCGGGACTGACCTGCCCTGCCCGCCGCCGGGCTGGGACAGCTTCGAGGCGGTGATGGAACTGGCCCTGGCCGAGGCCCGGTTGGCCGGGGCGGCCGGCGAGACGCCGGTTGGCGCGGTGGTCGTCTCGCCCGAGGGTTTGGTGCTTTCGCGAGCGGCCAACGCTCCCATCACCCTGGCCGATCCCACGGCCCACGCCGAAATGCTGGCCCTGCGGGCGGCAGCGAAGCGCATCGGCAACTACCGGCTGACCGGATGCCTGTTGGCCGTAACCCTGGAGCCGTGCCTCATGTGCCTAGGGGCCATGATCCACGCCCGCATTGGGCTTCTCGTCTACGGCGCGCCGGACCCGCGCACCGGCGCGGTGGATTCGCAACTGCCCGGCCCGGACCTACCCTTTTTCAACCACCGCTTCGACATAGTGTCCGGAGTCCTGGCCGAGCCGTGCGGCCAGTTGCTGCGGGATTTTTTTCGCGACCGCCGCAGCCGGGTCCAGGATTAGCCCTTGTCAAAGCCCAGGCAGCGGCGTATGGTTCCAAATTCCTTCCGGTTCTTTCAGTCGCTGCGGAGAGGTACCGAAGTGGTCGTAACGGGCCCGACTCGAAATCGGGTTGTCGGCTAATAACCGGCACGTGGGTTCGAATCCCACCCTCTCCGCCAAATATTCAATAAAATCAATAAGTTACAAATAACTTTCGACTTTACCCCTCATACAAACCCACAACGAATAGCCCGTTGGTCAGGGTGTTTGTCGGTGTCGGTGGGGTGCGATTCATTCCGGGGACGATCCCGCCCGCCTTGGGAAACAACGCTGGGACGGCCCGGCTCTTTGAAGGGAGAGCCGATATGGCTTGGGTTCTGTTGGTTTTCGCTGGCCTGCTGGAAGTGGTGTGGACCTACTTCATGAAGCAGTCCCACGGCTTCACCAAACTTGTCCCTTCCATCGTTACCATCGTAACCATGGTCGCAAGTTTCGTCCTTCTTTCCGCTTCCATGAAGTCCCTGCCGTTGGGAACGGCCTACGCAATTTGGACAGGCATCGGCGCGGTGGGGGCGTTTCTCGTCGGCATCGCTGTTCTCGGCGAACCGGCCAACGCCGCGCGCATCGTTGCTGCGGTGCTCATCGTCTCCGGCTTGGTCATGATGAAGCTGTCTTCGTAAGCAAAAAAGCCCGGCGCCAAGGCCGGGCAACGTCCCCATGGCGATGGTTTCGGCTTTGGGGCGCACCTGTTCCAATCCGATTCCTAGTACCCTCGCCAGCCCTTTACACCAAGGCCCGACCGGCTTAAAAAAGCCCGACATTCTCGAATCATGGACGGGTGTGGCGCCACGCCAAGCGCCCGGCAGGACAAACCCGGACAGCTCTTGCAGGGACCACGGCTTTCTTACGCGGTACGATATGCCGCACAAAGGAGGGAGGCCATGCGGCCACAACTGACCCAGCAGGATATTCTCGCCGCGTTGGTGGCGGAAACCCGAAACGTCCCGGACCACCCCATCACCGCCGTCACCCAGGGCGTGTGCCTGACGGCCGTGGAGTCCCAGTTTTGCGGCCTGGCTTCCCTGGTGTCCCACATCGCGCCCAGCCAGGGCCGCTTCACGCCCGCGGACGGCATGCCGGCAACCGCGCATCAGGCGGCGGCAGACCTGCTTAGACCCGACACCACCAACACCGACGCGGCCTCCCTGGCCATGGCCGCCATCAATTCCCTGCTGCCGCCCCCGCCCGAGGAAGCGAGCCTGGCCGGCCAGGATATCATCCTGCAGCAGGGCCGGGGCAAAAACGTGGCCGTCATCGGACACTTTCCCTTTGTAGACGCCATGCGCCAGGCCTGCGCCAACTTCTGGGTCCTGGAAAAACGCCCCAAACCAGGCGATGTGGACGCCTCCCAGGCCGATGTTATCCTGCCCCAGGCGGACCTGGTGGCCATCACCGGCACCACGCTCTTAAACGGCACTCTGGCCGGGCTTTTAAACCTCTGCCGGCCGGACGCCTTTGTGGTCATGCTCGGCCCCACCACGCCCTATGCCGCGTCCCTGTTCGCCTGCGGCATCGACGTCCTGGCCGGCAGCGCCGTCACGGATGTAGATACGGCCCTGGCCGGCATCCGGTCGGGCAAATGCTTCAAGCACCTTGGCGGGGTGCGGCAAACGGCCTGGCTTAGGCCCGGCCGCGCCGCCTGATTCCGCTCTTGCAAAAGAGTCGTTTTTGGAGCCTTCGGCGACCAAAGGGCTTTGCCCTTTGGAAACCCGTAACGGGTTAATAGGATGTTACAACGTAACGTCCATTTTCTGGTGCATTGGAAGATAAGATTGGGCCTTTGATCACGGCGTCATTGTTGCTCCGTTTCGCAGGCCGGGATGGTTTCGGGATACCGTATCCCCACTGCCGGGGCTTCCCGGCCGGAGCCGCCCCATAGGCGCAACACCGCAAACCCGACCGCGCCGGCCAGGGCCGAGGTGGCCAGGACAGCTATTTTGGCCTTGGCGTCGAGGTCTGCCATATCGCCGAACGCCAGGCTGGCGATGAAAATGGACATGGTAAACCCGATGCCCGCCAGGCAGGCCGCCCCGTAATAGTGGATCAGCTTCAGGCCTCGGGGTATATCGGCCAGGCCCAGGCGGAACATCCCCCAGCAGGCCAGGAATATCCCCGCCTGCTTGCCCGCGAAAAGCCCCAGGAAAATCCCCACTGACACCGGTTCGGCCAAGGCCTTGGCCGCCTGCCCGGTAAAAGGCACCCCGGCGTTGGCCAGGGCGAAAAGGGGCATGATGCCGTAGGCCACCCAGGGGTGCAGGCCGTGTTCGATGCGCTGCAAGGGCGCGGTGGCCTTGTGGCAGGCGTCTTCCAGATCGCCCAGGGCGGCGAGCTGGTCCCGATTGGTGAGAATGGTCCGGCCAGGAACCATGGCTGCCTCGAAGCAGTCCAAAAGCTGCCGGGCCCTGGCGACAAAGGCGTTCGAGGCGATGCGCGTGCGCGCCGGGATGGTCATGGCCGCCAGCACGCCGGCCACGGTGGCGTGGACGCCGGATTTGAGGAAGGCCAGCCACAGGACCGCCCCCAGCAGGAGATAGGTCAGGGGATGGCGCGCCCCCATGGCATTAAGCGCCAGCATGACCAGAAACATCCCGAATCCCAAAAACAGGAAAGGCAAGGCGATCTCGCCCCCGTAAAACAGGGCGATGACCAGCACCGCGCCGATGTCGTCCACAATGGCCACGGCCGCCAGGAAGACCTTGAGGCTGACGGGAACCCGGTCGCCGAGCAGCGACAGGATGCCCAGGGCAAAGGCTATGTCCGTGGCCATGGGAATGCCCCAGCCGGCCTGGGAGACTTGGCCGTAATTGAAAACCGTGAAAATGAGCGCCGGCGCGACCATGCCGCCCACGGCGGCCACCACGGGCAGGGCGGCCTGCCCCGGGGAGGCCAGCTCGCCGACCAGGATTTCCCGCTTGATCTCCAGGCCGACCATGAAAAAAAAGATGGCCATCAGACCGTCGTTGATCCAATGCAACAGCGACTTGGACAGGACCATGCCGCCCAGGCCCACGGTGAGGTGCCTGTCCCACAGGGCGAAATAGGAACCGGCCCAGGGAGAATTGGCCCAGATAAGGGCAGCCAAGGTACAGGCGATCAACAAAAGCCCGCCCGACGCCTCGATCCGACTGAAGCGCCAAAACGGAGCCAAGGCCTGCTCCACAAGGGAACGGCGGTGCGTCATAGCCTCTCCATGCCCGTTCGTCGTCCTGAAAGGTGACGGCGGGCGGCTTGCGGCGGAAGTTCCCGGTCGGTCCGTTGGGCGAGTCAAGAACCGGCCCGCCCACCGCCTGGATCGAGGATGTTCAAGCCGGGGAAGAACAGCGGCCTGCCTTTGGCGCGGACGCATTCCAGCTATAAGCTGCCGCGCCAAAGGGGCCGGAGAACCAGGCTGGCCTCAAGCGGCCGTCAGATTTTCACCACCAAAGGAGGCAGCCCCACCCGGGTGCCGCACACCGGGCACCGGGCCGACGGCGCATTTTTGCACGGTCCGGTGCAAACAGCCCTGAAAACCGCGCCGCACGACGGGCATTCCACTTCCACGGCCTCGCCGTTTTCTGCATCCGGTGGCGTCGGTTGTTTCGGTGCGTCTTTATCCATGAGGCCTCCCGGTTTTTTCAAGCGGATCGAACCCGCGGAAAGCAACCGTATCCTGTATACGGCAAGCCGGGATCGGCGGCAACCCGTCGCACCGTTTAAGCAGGCGGCAACGCCTGAGAAGTCCCCCCACCGCTTAGGTCCTCGATGAGTCCCTTGAGAACCTGGGCCTGTTGGGCCAGGTCGGTCACGGCCGCAGCCGAGCGTTCCATGGCCATGGCCGTCTCCTCGGAAACCCGGTTGACGTCGGCAATGGCGTGTTCGATGGCCTCGGTGGCCGCGGATTGCTGCTCCGAGGCGGCGGCAATGGAGCGAACCTGGTCCGAGGCCGTTTCCACCAGGGAGACAATGGCGTCCAGGGCCTGGCCCGACTGGCCGGCCAGGTGGGTGGCCGCCTCAATGACCGTGACCGCCTCCTTGACCGCGGCCACGCTTTTTTGCGTGCCGCTTTGGATGCCCCGAATGGCCTGGCCCACCTCGGCCGTGGCGGCCATGGTCTTTTCAGCCAGCTTGCGGACCTCGTCAGCCACCACGGCAAACCCCCGGCCGGCCTCTCCGGCCCGGGCCGCCTCGATGGCGGCGTTTAAGGCCAACAGGTTCGTCTGGTCCGCGATATCGGAAATGACGCTCAGAATGCGGCCAATGCCGTCGGCCTGGCTGCCCAGGTCGGCCATGTCCAAGGTCAGGGACAGGGCTTTTTCCCGAGCCTCGGTGATGCCGGCCACGGCCCGGCACACCACGTCCGCGCCGGCAACCGCCCTGTCCCGGGCCTGGGCCGCGGTATCCGAAGCCTTGGCGGCGTTTTTGGCCACATCGAGCACCGTGGCGCTCATCTCGCCCATGGAGGCCACGGTCTCGGACAGGCGCTGGGACTGCACGGCCGCGCCGTGCGTGCCCTGGCTGACGAGGGCGGCCAGGTCGGTGGAAGCCTGGGTCAGGATTTCCACTACCTCGGCCAGCTTTTGGGCCGCGTGCAGCATGCCTTCCTGCCGGGCCGTTTCGGCCGTCTGGCGCAGGGACTCGGCCTGGGCCATGGCCTGTCGGGCCTTTTGGGCTTCCTGGTCGGCCTCCTCGCTTTTGCGGGTGGCGGCGGCGATGTTTTCCCGGAGCGCGGCCAGCATGCGGCCCAGGGCCTGGGCCAACTCGCCGATCTCGTCGCGGCTGGCGATGTCCAGGCGGGCGTCCAGGTCGCCTCCGGCCACGGCCTGGGCAAAGGACACCCCGCGCTTAAGCGGCCTGACAATGGACAGGGTAATGATGGTGCCCAGGGTAAAGGAGACGACAATGCAGGCGACGGCCGCCGCGATAAGCGTCAGCCCCCAGGCCCTGGCCTGGCCAAGGGCCGCCCCGGAAACGGCGTCGGCCCGCTGCCGGCTGCGTTCCAGCAAAACGTTCAGGGAGGCCATGGCCTTGCGCATGGAGATCATGGACGTGCCGATGGACAGGGTCAGGGCATTGCTGCGCTTGTTTTGGGCAACAAGCCCCATCACCTGGGCATTGGACTTGCGCCATTCGGCCAGGGCATCCTTGAAGGCCGCCCATTGGGCCGCCTCCTCGTCGGTGCGGTCCAGGCCGTCGACAAGGGCCTCCCCTTGCTCCACGGTTTTGAGGGCCTGCTCCAGATTTTCCCGTTGCCGCTCGAATTCCTTGGAATTGGCCAGCTCGGGCACCAAAATGGTGCGCTCGGCCGACTGGGCCGCCAAAAGGCCTTCCTTGACCATGCCCAGTCCGGCCACGCCCGGCATGGCCGAACCCACGACCTCGGACAGGGCCGCGCCGGTGTCGTGCAGGCTTAAGTACCCCATGGTTCCAACAATGATGGTGATAAGCGAGGTGATGATCAGGGAACCGAACAGTCTGGCACCGACTTTGACATGGCCCACGGCGTATCTCCTTGCGCCCCTGCGGTACGCAACAGGGAAAGACAAAAGCATACGCGCCGACAACCGGCCCGTTACGCTTCGGTCATTCCCTGGATTACCGATTTTGTCAAATTCAGCCAGAAAAGAAGGGTCGGAAAAAGGCCGCCTTACGTCAAGGGCGGTTCCGAGGCGTCCTCGCCCCGGGCCTTGGCTTCCAGAAAGGCCAGAAAGACCTTGCCTTCCGGAAAGTCGGGGTTAAGCCGCAGGGCCCGGTTCAGCATGGCCCGCGAACTGCGAAGCCTCCCCTTTTCGTACAGGGTCCGGGCCATGTTGTAGAGGAGGTTTTCATCCGTCCGGCACAGGCGAAAGGCCCGGCTGTAGTAGCGCATGGCCTCGCCGTACATGCCGAGCTTGCGCATCTGGATGCCGAAGTCGTTGAACAGATGCTTGTGCTGCGGCGTGAACGCCGCCTCGATGTGCATGAGTTTGCGGAAGACGATGTCGGCGTTTTGCTTTTCCTGCCGCTCCAGATAGGTCAGCCCCAGGCCGAAGGTGGCCCGCACATGCTCTTCATTGAGCCGCAGGACGTTTTTATATTCGAACTCGGCGGAAAAGAGCTCCTGCTTGAGCCGGTGCTTGTCCGCCGTTTCCACGGCCTCCTCCATGCGGCGCATGACCGGCACGACCTTGCTGATGTAAATGGTGGGCTCGGGGAGATATTCGGCCAAAAGCCGGTCCCTGGGGATGATGCGCTTGGGGCCCGAGGGAATGAAGTTGCGGCTGAGGCGCTGGATGGCCACGCGGCCGTCTTCCTGCTGTTCGGCAAACACGAAAATGCGCTGGGTGACCGAGCGGCCTGTGGACTGCCTGCCCAGAAACAGGGCGGAGTCTATGGAAAAGACGCCCTTTATGGGCTTCTCGGCGGGCGGCGGGCTTGGGTGGGGTGGTTTCTCGGCCATGGCGACGTTGTTGGGGTATTATACATCCTATCCCGTTGCAGGAGGATTCGGCAAGCTGTTCGCAGCCTGGCCGCGATGCCGGGCTTGTTGACAGAAAAATTTCCCGGCGCATATACCCTCTGTTGCCGGGAAGGCAGGCTGGGTGGTTTTTCCATGCCCGGACGGGCCGCGACACGACGGCAACGCCGACGGTCCCGGGGAAGGCAGCGCATGCAAATCGACGAATACCCCATTTTGGTGGAACAACTCTGTCCCGGCCTTTTCATCCGCATTGACGAGCCCGGTCTGTCCCATCCGTTTCCCGCCAAGGGATTTAAGATCAAAAACGAGGCCGAAGTGGCCCGGGTAACGGCCCTGGGCCTGGCCTACGTGCTTTGCGTTCCGGAAAAATCCGATCGGCTGCCCATTTCCCTGGAAGAGATCGAGGCTCGGGGCAAACGGCAAAAAGGGCCGTGGACAACCGCCCGCACCCCGGTTTCGGCCGAGCTGTCGAGCCTCAAACGGGAAACCATCGAACGCAACAAGGACCGGCTGGAGCGCTTTGCCGCCTGCGAACGGCGCTATGAAAAGGCCATGGACCAGGTGGTGGAGGCCCTCAAGCGGGTCAGCTCGCCCAACGCCGCCGTGCTGGAGGCCGCCGACGAGGTCGTGGGCCCCATGGCCGAGACCTTTCTCTCGGACCTGGACGTGCTCATAAACGTCATGACCTCCAAGATGCGCGAGGAAGCCAGGCACTACCACGCCCTCAACGTGGCCGTGCTTTCCATGATGCTGGCCAAGGAAATGGGACTGGCCAAACGCGACATCGAGGAAGTGGGCCTTGGCTCCCTGTTCCACGACGTGGGCAAGGGACGCGTCCCCATCCAGCGGTTCACCAAGGGCAATGTGGCCGTCATGAACAAGGTGCTCAAGGAATACTACATGGAGCACCCCAAGATCGGCGCCAAGATGCTGGCCGCGGTGCCGGGCTTTCCCCCTGCCTCCCAGCAGCTCGTCCTGCAGCATCATGAACACATGGACGGCACCGGCTTTCCCGGCCGCATCAAGGGCGAGGCCATTTCTCTCGGCGCCCGCATCGCGTCCGTGGCCAACATCTACGACCGGTTCTGCAACACCAAGGAAGGGATCGACCGCCCCACGCCTCACGAGGCCATGAAAGCCCTCTACAAACGGCGCGGCGTCCTGGACAGCCAGGCGGTCACGCTTTTTATCCGCAAGCTCGGCGTCTATCCCCCGGGCAGCCTGGTGGAGCTTTCCAACGGCATGCAGGGCATGGTGGTGACGGCCAACCTGCGCGATTTCATGCGCCCGAGCGTCAAGGTCTACCATCCCGACATCCCCAAGCGCGAAGCCCTCATCATTGACCTGGGCATCGAGACCGAACTGACTGTCGCCAAGGCCTTAAAGCCTGTTGATCTCCTCCCCGAGGTTTTGTTGTACTTAAACCCCGGCAAGCAGGTCTCCTACTATGTGGACGCCGCGCCCCGGCCCTGACGGCGCTCCGTGCAGCTGCCGGAGCCTGCGGTGATCCAGCCGGGCTCTCCGGCCCGGGCCATCATGCGGACCTTGCGCACCGGGCTTTCCCAGCCGCCGGGTTCCGACCTCGCTCCCCTTTTGCCCCTGGCCCGCCAGGCCCTGGCCTTTATCGACCGGGGCGCGGCCGATGATCCGGCCACTGCCGGCGAGGCTTCCGAACTGGCCTTTCTGTTGGCCTCGCTTCTGGAGGCCGGCGACGACGCCTTTCGCCGCCAGGCCTTTGGCCTGTTTTTCCGTCTGGGCGTGGAAGGCGAAGTCCTGGCCGTGATCCATCTGGAGAAAATGCCCGAGGATCAGGCCCTGTCCATCCTGGGGGGACTCTCGGACGAGGAAAAGCTCCTGTTCGTCAATGCCTTTTTCCGCCGCCCCCGGCCGGACCGGCCCAAAACCGCGGCCTTCGGACTGGCCGTGCTGGACGAGGTGGTGGAGCGAAACCCGGACGAACTGCTCATCCTCCTGGACCTTCTGGCCAATCGCCATGAATACCCGGCCCTACCCCTGCGAAACGCCCTGGTGCGCGGCCGGCTCGGCATGTGGCTGCGCCGCCTGCTCCAGATGGACCTCTCCGCCGAACAGACCCGATACATGGCCCGGGTGGTGGGGCGCTTGCGGGAACCGTCCCTGGCGGAAAAGCTGGCCAACCGCCTGGGGGAGGTGGATGAACTGTCGGCCGAGGCCGTGTGCCGCGCCCTGGCGGAAACCCCGGGCCTGAGTGCCGACGTGGCGGCTTTGCCCCTGGAAGCCCTGCTTGGAGGCGCGGAGCCCTCCCTGGCCGGGGCGGCCCTGGCCGCCCTGGCCCGTTGCGACGAGTCCCGGGCCGCCGATGCCGCGGCCAATCTCTTTGCCAGCCGGCCCGAGCGCATTCCCGAACTGGCCTCCATCCTGGCCGCCTTTTCCCTGACCGCCTTCGGCCGCTGCCTGCGCAGCCTGGATCCCGAAAACCGCAAGGCCGCCGTACGCGCCGTCTATGCCTTTTGGGCCACGGCCCTGCCGCAGCGGCTGCAGACAGCGGTCCAGACGGTCTCTGCCGCCGGATCGTTCCCCCCAAAAACGGTTGCAGCGTTGGAGGCCGACCTGGCCAGGCGGGCCAAGGCTGCGCTTCGTCCCTATCCGGTCCCGCCTCCCCTGCCCCCAGACGTCGGCACGTCCCCGGAAGGGGACAAGGGACTTTGGAAACGCGTCCGGTCCCTGGTCGCCGTTCCGACCGGAACCAGCGCCGGGGACGCCAAGGCCGATACCCTGCGCCGCGATCTGGCCCAGGGCGGCGAGCTGCGGGGACGCCAGATTCTGTGGGTTTCCCTGGAAGGGGAATCCGTCCAAAACATTGCCCTGGCGCACTGCAACCTCAAGGCCGTGAACCTGGCCCAGGCGGTCTTGTCCCAGGTCACTTTCACCGATTGCCAGTTTTCGGACGTCAGCTTCGAGCAATCCCGCCTGTCGCACACCACCTTTGCCGGATGCCGATTCAGCAATTGCCGCTTTTCCCGGGCCGGGCTCGATACGGTCCGATTTACGGACTGCGAGCTGCGGCTTTGCGTCTTTGAGGAAGCCATTGGCCGGGAGGTGGCCTTTTCGGACGTCGAGCCACGGAATGCGACTTTTTCAAGATCAGCCTCTCCGGGCTGCGCCTCAGCCGAAGCCGCTTGCGGGCCGTAAGCCTGGTGCGGGCCGTCACCCGGGGATTTCGCGCCCAGGGCGTGCTTTTTTCCGACTGCCTCTTTGAAATGGCCGCCTTTCCCGATGCCGTGCTCCAGGGCGTTCGCACCGAAGGCTGCTATTTTGCCGGATCGCGGTTTTCCGGCGCCACCGAGGAGCCGGACATCCTGGGGGCCATGGCCAAGGAGGAAGCCGCGATCCTGGCCGACGCCCCTACCGGGCCGGCCCTGCCCGGCTTCCTGGCCGACGGCACAGGGCTTCGGGTGGCGGCCGCCAGCCTCGACACCCTGCTTTTTTCCCGCGACATCAGGCGGCGTCGCCTGGCCATGCTGGCCAACAACAAGCGCCGCCTGGCCTGGGCCAGGCATCGTCTCGGTTCGGGCGGCGCGGCGTTTCTGGCCATGCTGCCGGGACTGCTCCAGGCCGCCTTGGTCCGGGACGGCGCCGCCTGTCGCCCGGCCCCGGCGGCCCGGGTGGCGGGACTTTTTCCCGACCTGCCCACGGCCCGGCTGCTTGCCGCCCATTTCGGCCCGGACGCGGCCACGGCCCTGGCCATACCGAGGGATGCCATTGCCGTGGAGGCCGTCTACACCATCGGCAGCGCCGGCACCGTGGCCCAGACCCGGGATTCGGACCTGGACGTCTGGATCTGCCTGGACGGCCTGGCGGCCACGCGTCCGGACATCGCGGCCTTCCAGGAAAAGCTCGATTGCCTAAGCCGTCAGGCCGACCAGGAGCTTGGCCTGGAAGTCCATTTTTTCCTTATGACCGTCAAGGACATCCGGGACAATGTTTTCGGCTATTCCGAAGACGAGGGCTATGGCTCGGCCCAGGGCTGCCTGCTCAAGGAGGAGTTTTTTCGCACCGCCCTGGTCCTGGCCGGCAAAAAGCCGGCCTGGTGGTCTGTGGCCCCCCGGATTTCCCCGGAAGCCTATGCCAAGGCCACGGCCGGATTGGCCAGGGCCGAGCCGTCCACAGCCGCCGACAGCCTGGATTTCGGCTGCGTGGAGGGTATTGCCGGCAATGAATACTTCGGGGCGTCGCTGTGGATGATCGTAAAATCCTTGAGCAGCCCCTTCAAATCCATCATCAAGTTCGGACTGCTGGAAAAATACGCCGAAGAGCGCGGCGAACCGTCGCTTCTCTGCGAAACCCTCAAGGAATACATCTTCGCCAACCAGGGAGGGCTGTGGCGTTGCGATCCCTATGCCCTGCTTTTCAGCGAGGTCAGCCGCCACTACCGGCAGCGGCAAGGCGCCGGGGCTGTGGAGCTCTTGCGCCAGGCCTTTCTGCAAAAAACCGGCTTCGATCCCTGCGAGGAGTATCTGACCCGGTCCGGCGAGGCCATCCTGGACCATTTCTTTCCCTATGCCCCGCCGGCCGGAGGCACCGGCCTGGCCCCGCCCAAGCGGCAAATGCCCGAGGGGGATGGCGGCTTTGCCCAGGCCGTGGCCCTGGGGGACAGCATTACCGCCTATTTCCTGCGGGCCTACGAACGGCTCAAGCAGCGCAGCGCCGAGCTGGCCTTTGGCGGCGGACTGACCGAACGCGATCAGGCCATGCTCTCGCGCCGTATCAGCGCCAGCTTCAGCCGCCGGGTCGGCAAGATCATGCGTATGCCGTTTATCCGGCCCGGCCGGGATCTTTTTGCCTCCCTGGAAATCGCTTTTGAGGAGCAAAAACCCAAGGAAACGGTTTTCGTGGTCCGGGGCGAGCCGGCCGGCGCGGACCGCAAGGCCAGGCGCCGGGAACCCGTGCGCCAGGATGCCTCCCTGGTCCGGCTGGCGGCCTGGATTGTGGCCAACGAGCTGTATCGGCCGGGGCAATACCTTCAGGCGGTCTCTTTGCCGGCACCCCTGACCCTGGCCGACGTGTCCGGCCTCTTCGAAATCGTGCATGACGTCTTTCCGGCCCAGGCCACCTTTGCCCCGCCCCTGTCCGCAGGCCTGGCCCCGGAACGGGTCACCGCAGCGCTGCTGGTGGTCAACCTGCTCGTCCCCCGGGAAGAAAAAAAGACCCTGAGCGCCGACGTGCTCTATGCCACGAGTTGGGGTGAGCTCTTTCATCTGGAGCGCAACGCGGGGCTCGAAGCCCTGGCCGAATCCCCGGCCTTTTTCCTGTCCCATGCCCTGGGCCTGACCCTGGACCCCCATTTGCGCCTGGAGGTCCACGCTCCGGCCCGCTGCCAATGCCTGGCCGTTCGCATGGCCCGGCACTAGGCCACGCATCTGTGAGCAGACGGCATGGGGAAATAATTGTTGTAAGAAACCAGGTGAATGGCTTATGAAGAAAGACAGGAATCAATCGGGCATTGCCGATCCGTCATGAAAAACGCGCCGCCCGCCTCGAAAAAAACGTCTGTGGCCCAGTCCCGGATTCCCGGGGCATCTGCCGCCGCACAGCCGACCCCTCTGTTGCCGGACCAGGTCCGTTTCGAGGACGTCTTTGCGGTGGAAGATCTGCAGCGCCTTCAGGATGCCTTTGCCGAGGCCGCCGACGTAGCCTCCCTGATCACCGATCTCCAGGGCCGGCCCCTGACCCGGCCGAGCAACTTCACCGACCTTTGCGCCAACATCATTCGCCGCACGGAAAAAGGCCTGGCCGATTGCATGCGCTCGGACGCACGCGTGGGACAGGGTGACCCGAGCGGCCCCATTATCCACCATTGCCTGGGCAGCGGACTCCTGAACGGCGGTACGCGCATTTTTTTCGGCGATCGCCACATTGCCAACTGGCTGATCGGCCAGGTTTTGGACGAATCCGCAGACCTCGTGGCCACGCAGGCCTATGCCCGGGAGATCGGGGCCGACGAGGACGCCTTCCGGGAAGCCCTTGGCCGGGTGCCGCGCATGTCCAAGGCGCGTTTCTCCAAGGTATGCCAGGCCCTCTACTGTTTCGCCAGGCACCTCTCGACCCTGGCCATGCGCAATTTCCGCCAGTCGCAGCTCATCGGCGAATTGCGCCAGGCCGAGGTCCGCATTCAGGTCAGGGACAGAAACCTTGCCGACATCATCGATTTCCTGCCTGACCCTACCCTGGTGGTGGACAAGGACGGGGCCGTCATTTTCTGGAACAAGGCCCTGGAAAAGCTGACCGGTATTTGGGCCGAGGACATGCTCGGCAAGAAGCATTTCGAGTACGGCGCGGCATTTTACGGCAAAAAGACCCCTCTGCTGGTGGATTACGCCCGGGGCGCGGTGGAGCGTCTCGATCCCCGCTATGCCGTGACCCAGGCCCACCCGGACGGCATCATCGCCGAGGTCGACGTGCCGGCGGTTCCCGGCGGTCCCCGCCATGTCTGGGTCAAGGCCGTGGCTCTGCGCGACGGGGCGGGCCACATCACCGGAGCCATCGAGGCCATCCGGGACGTCACGGACCGGTACCGGGCCGATCTGGCCCTGCGGGAAAGCGAAGCGAAATTTCGCCGTATCGTGGAGACTGCCCACGAAGGCGTCTGGGTGGTGGACGCGGCCCACAAAACGACCCTGGTCAATCGCCACATGGCCGAGATGCTCGGCTATGCGCCCCAGGAGATGCTTGGACGCTCTCCGGATCGGTTCATGCCCGAGGAAGAGCTGGCGGACCACAGCCAGCGCGTGGAACGCCAGCGCGGCGGTGATACCGATGTGTACGAGCGGTGCTATCGCCGCAAGGACGGCAGCCGCATCTGGGTCCTGACTTCAGCCAGCCCGTTGTACGACGCCTCCGGGAACTACCTGGGGGCCCTGGGCATGCACACCGACATCACGGCCCGCAAGCGGATCGAAAAGGAACTGGCCGAGCAACGGCAGCACCTGGAAACCGAAGTGGAAGCCCGCACCCGGGACTTGCAGCTCCAGGCCATGGAGCTGGCCGAGGCCAACATACGCCTAAGCGAACTCGACCGGCTCAAGTCCGCCTTTCTCTCCACGGTTTCCCATGAATTGCGCACGCCCCTGACCTCCATCCTGGGGTTTGCCAAACTGATCGGCCGAGAATTCGCCGACCAATTCCTCCCCCTGGCCCAGGGCAACCAGGCCCTGGAAAACAAGGGCCGGCGGATTCGGGACAATCTGGCCGTGGTCTACAACGAGGCCGAGCGCCTGACCCGGCTCATTAACGACGTGCTCGACCTCAACAAGATCGAATCCGGCAACATGCAGTGGCGCGACAGCCTTATCGAGCCGGTTCCCCTGCTGCGCAAAACCGCCCAGGGCCTGCTGAGCCTGCTGGAGCAGCGCCCGGAACTGACCTTTTCCCTGGAGCTTGACGAGGATATTCCGGCCCTGCACCTGGACCCGGACCAGCTCGTCCAGATTGTCCAGAACCTGCTCAACAACGCCATCAAGTTCACCCCGGCCGGGCGCGTGCGCCTGGCTGCCCGGCGCGACGGCGAGGCCATGCTGCTTGCGGTCGAGGATACCGGCATCGGCATCCCCGCCGAGCAGTTGGAATCCATCTTCGACAAGTTTCATCAGGTGGCGCTCGGGGACACCGTGACCAACGCGGTCAAGGGCACGGGCCTTGGCCTGGCCATTTGCCGCCAGATCGTGCGCCACTACGGCGGGCGCATCTGGGTCGAATCCGAGCCTGGCCGCGGCAGCACCTTTTTCGTGCGCCTGCCCCTGGCCGCGCCGCCTGCTTCTTAAAATTCCAGGTGCCGCCAGGTCCGGGGAAAGGCCATCACGTCGCGGATGTTGCCCACCCCGGTCACCAGCATGAGCAAGCGCTCGAATCCCAGGCCGAAACCGACATGGGGAACCGTGCCGAAGCGCCGGGTGTCGAGGTACCACCAGTAGGCTTCGATGGGCAGGCCCAGCTCGCAAATGCGCGCTTCCAGCACGTCCAGGCGTTCCTCGCGGGCGCTGCCGCCGATGATCTCGCCAATGCCCGGAACCAGCACATCCATGGCCGCCACGGTTTTGCCGTCGTCGTTTTGGCGCATGTAAAACGCCTTGATGTCCCTGGGATAGTCGTAGAGGATGACCGGCCGCTTGAAATGCTCCTCGGTCAGGTAGCGTTCGTGCTCGCTTTGCAGATCCGCGCCGAACGCAACAGGGTATTCGAACTTCTTTTTTGCAGCCAAAAGGATGGAGACCGCCTCGGCATACGGCAGGCGCACAAAGGGCTCCATGATGGTCTCCAGGGTCTTGGGCAGATTCGGGTCCACGAACCGGGCAAAGAGGCCGAAGTCCTCGGCGCAGCCTTCCAGGATGCACTTTGTCACGTGCCGCAACAAGGTCTCGGCCAGGTCCATGTTGTCGGTCAGGTCGGCAAAGGCCATTTCCGGCTCCACCATCCAGAACTCGGCGGCGTGGCGGGAAGTGTCGGAATGCTCGGCCCGGAAGGTGGGGCCAAAGGTGTAGACCCGGCCCAGGGCGCAGGCCAGCATTTCGGCCGAGAGCTGTCCGGATACCGTGAGATAGGCGTTTTTGCCGAAAAAGTCCTGCTTGGCCCGTTCATGGGGCGGCAGGCTGGCGTCTGCGTCTTCCAGGGTGGTGACCCGAAACATCTCCCCGGCCCCTTCGCAGTCCGAGCCGGTGATGACCGGCGTGTGGACCAGAAAAAAGCCCTCTTCGGCGAAAAAGGCGTGCAGGGCCTGGGACAGGGCCGAACGCAGGCGCATCATGGCCCCGTACTTGTTGGTGCGCGGCCGAAGATGGGCGATGGTGCGCAAAAATTCGTCGGAATGCCGCTTTTTCTGCAACGGATAGGTTTGCGGATCGGCCGGTCCCAAAAGTTCCAGGCCCGTGGCCCGGACCTCGAATTGCTGGCCCTTGCCGGGCGAAGCGACCAGCTCGCCGGAAACAGCCACGGCCGCGCCGGTGCCCAGGTCTCCCAGCAGCTCCTGGCCTGCGGTGGCTGCGTCCACAATGACTTGCAGGTTGGACAGGCAGGAGCCGTCGTTTATTTCCAGAAATGAAAAGTCCTTGGCGTCCCGGCGGGTGCGCACCCAGCCCATGACGCGGATTTCAGGGCGCGGCCCGGCGCTGTGCAGGGCCGCCTTGACAGTGGTACGTTGCATGGTCGTCTTCTCCGGCCTTTGGATCAGTCTTCCCAGGTAAAGGTGAACGGGCAGCACCCGGCTCCGGCGGCTATGGTTTCCGGCCGGGACAGCTTGAGCTTGGGACTGTAGCCGGCCGCGAACGGGGCGTCCCGGTCGCAGGAAAGCCGGGTGGCCAGTTCTTCGGGCAGGCCCATATCCCGATAGTTCTCGGCATAACGGCAGCGGGTCACGTCAAAGGAGATGCTCCGGCCGTCCTGGCGGTAGTTTTCGATGCAAAGCGCCCCGCCGCGTCGCCAGGCGTCCACCGTGGAGGCAAAATGCGCCAGGCTCGGACCATCCGGGGCGGACGCGGCAAAAGCCCGGCCGGCCTCCCGGGCCAGGCGGTCCAGGGTTTCCCCCACCACGGCCAGGGCCGTTTCCCGATTAAACCGCGCAACCAGGGTTTCATACAGAGCGGCCAGGGCCGCAGCCTCGATGCACCGGCGATCCAGAAGGGGCACGCCGGCCTCGGTTCCCGTACTCATGAATGCTCTCCTTGCACGGCAAGCCCACAGGATGCCCGCGACGCTCCTTTTGCCACAATCCGTCGGATGACCACAACTGCCGGACACGGCAATTCCCAGGGGTTGTCAGGGGCTTCGGAATTCCCGGGTTGCCGGTTGCTTCCGATCGGCCAAACGGCTACAGGATGTGTCGCGTCTCACACGCCTCCCTAGCAAACCCCCTTCATGCGTAAACGAGGACATTGATTCCATGGGATTTTTTTCCAAACTGAAAAAATTCTGGAAAGGCGACGAACAAGCCGCCGAAGCGCCGCAAACGCCAGCCGAAGCACCGGCCGAGGAGGCTGCGCCCGAACCGGCCGCCCCCGCGCCCGAGGCAGCTCCGGAAGCGGCCCCGCAACCCGCTCCCGAACCCCCTGCTCCGGAACAACCCGCTCCCGAGCAGCCCGTCATCGAACAACCGGTTCCCCAGGCCGCCGCGCCCGAGGCCGAACCGGTCCCTGCCCCGCAGCCCGTTCCCCAACCCGCTCCGCCGATCCAGGAAGCTCCGCCCACCCCCAAAGCCGAACCCGCCCCCGCCGCAGCCGCGCCCTGGCGCAACCAGCTCCTGCTGGCCCTGCGCGGCGCCGAGCCCCGGCTTTCGGTCTGGCTCGACATCCTCCTGGCGGGCGTGGACACGGCCGGTCCGGACCTCTGGGAACGCCTGCTCTTTCTGTTCGAATGCCTGGAAGCGCCTGCCGGCGAGGCCCAGGCCTTTGTGTCCAAGTTCGCCGACTGGGTGGCGGCCATGGGCTACGAGGAGGTGGAAACCTTCCGCTCCGAGCTCCAGTACCGCCTGGCCCTGGCCCTGGACCTGGAAGACGAGGAAGACGAGCGCAACCGCCTGTTTCTCAAGCTCTCCGAAGGCCTGGCCAAGACCAAGGAACAGATCGTCAAGCGCATCGACGGCCTTTTGGGCAGCCATACGGTCATCGACGAATCGTTCTGGGAAGAGCTGGAGGAAATCCTGCTCATGGCCGACGTGGGCTTCGAGCCCTCGGCCAAGCTCCTGGAAAACCTGCGTTCCAAGGTGCGCAAGCGCGGCATAACCGATCCGGCCGCCTTCAAGGACATCCTGCGCGAGGAACTGGCCGAGATTTTCCGCACATCCAAGACCATCCGGGCCGTCAATCCGCCCGAGGTGGTCATGATGATCGGGGTCAACGGCGTGGGCAAGACCACCACCATCGCCAAGCTGGCTTACCGCGACATCATGCAGGGCAAAAAGGTGCTCATCGCCGCCGGCGACACCTTTCGGGCCGCGGCCATCGAACAGATGCAGATATGGGCCAAACGGGTCGGCGCGGCCTTCTACGCCAAGGGCGAAGGTTCGGACCCGGCCGCCGTGGCCTTTGAAGCCATGGACAAGGCCCTGGCCGAAGGCTTTGACGTGCTCTACGTGGATACGGCCGGCCGGCTGCACACCAAGACCAACCTGATGGAAGAACTGAAAAAAATCCGCCGGGTGGTGGGCAAGAAACACCCCGGCGCGCCCCATCGCTCGGTGCTGGTCCTGGACGCCACCACCGGCCAGAACGCCCTGTCCCAAACCAAGCTCTTCAACGAGGCGGCCGGGGTGGATGAAATCATCCTGACCAAGCTCGACGGCACAGCCAAGGGCGGCGTGGTGGTGGGCATCGCCCTGTCCTTCGGCCTGCCCATCACCTATGTGGGGCTCGGCGAAAAGATGGAAGACCTCCGCCCCTTTGACGGCCGGGACTTCGCCCAGGCCCTGTTGGGCGTGGAATAAAAAGACAAGAAGCCTCCGGCGGCCGGGAGAAGGTCACCCTCCCGGCCGCCGGAGCCATTCTCCTACAGCCGGATCCACTCCCGGCGCAGGGCGTTGTCCAGGATGACGCCGACCAGAAAGGCCACGCCCATGTGCCACATGGCGAACCCGGCCACCACCAGCATGACGTAGAATTCGGACTTCTTGTTGCCGATGTCGCGCACGGACACGGCCAGCTCGGCTCCGGCCAGGAAAAGGATGACGCCGAGCACGGCCGGCGGGAACATCTTGAAGATGACGGCCACGGACTGGCTGAAAAACAGGGCAATGACAATGACGATGGCGCCCAGGATGACCAGGGAGCCGCCGGTGCGGGCGCCGAAGCGCACGTGCCCGGCCATGCCGCCGGCTCCGTGGCACATGGGCACGCCGCCGAAAAGCGGAGCCACCAGGTTCATGATGCCCTGGGAGATGCACATGGTGCGTTCGGTGACGGGCCGGTCCGGAAAAAGCTCGTTGTTTTCCGCGGCAATGGCCACCACGGCGTTGCCTAGGGTGAGCGGTATCTGGGGCAGCGTGAAAAGAAGGGTTCCGGTGACGATATCATCCCAGCGGATCTGGTGCAGGCCGAACTGCGGCAGCCGGAAACCCACGTTGATCTGGGCCAGTTCGGAAAGCAGGGCCGGATTGGCGATGCAGGCCGCCACCACGCCCAAAAGCAGCAGCACGAACATGGCCGGGATTTTCGGATTGGAGAGCAGGACAAAGGTCGTGGTCAGGGCGATGCCGGCCAAAATCGGCGAGGCCACCATGCGGTGGATGCCTTCCACAATAAAGGACATGCCAAGGCCAAGCATGATGCCCCGCACCACGGGCTTGGTGGCCAGCCGAGCCACCAAGCCGATGGTGCCGGTAAGGCCGATGAGGAGCCAGAACAGGCCCGTGGTCAGGCCCGAGGCAAAAAGCGCGGCCGGGGTGATGCCGCCGGCCACGGCCGCCGCGCCAATGGCCTTCATGGGCTGGATGGGCACAGGGGTCTTGTAGAAGAGCCCGGCGGCGATCTTGGACACGCCGAACATAAAAAGCAGGCCCAGGGGATCAATGCCGAGGATGGTGATGTAAGCCACCACAAAGGGGATCAGGGTGCCGATGTCGCCAAAGGCCCCGGCCCACTCCATGGCATTGTATCGGTTTTTGGGCCTGGCCTCGGGAACTTCCAGGATACTTGACGACAGGGCGGTCTGGATGTCCGGAGTCTCCTGCATATGTTTGCTCCCGTGCTTCACGGTCTTCCCCGCCGCTCGCCCGGCCAGGCCCGCTGGTCCGGGCATTGCCCGGGCGTGGCTTGCGTTTTTCTATGACACGGATTTTAAAATTTCCGTGTCACCAAAGCAAGCAAAAAATGCCCGGGCACAGCTCCAACCCTCTCGGGCTGGTTTAACAAACCTCAAAGCAGGGTGTTGAGCAACCCCATGGGCGTGCCTGAGGGCAGGCGCAGCTTTCGTTGCGGCAGCGCGGCCGCGGCCACCCGGCTCAGCCATTCCCGGGAGGCGGTCAGGCGCTCGAAGGTGAGCCAGCCCGCGCCTGCAGCGTCGGTGACGAGCCCGTAGCCCGCCACTTCCACGCGGATGGGTTCGCGTTCGCCCACAGGCAGCGCCTCCAGCACGATGATCCGGGCCTTGGTGTCCAGGGTCAGGTCCAGCACTTCCCCGAATTCCTTCAGGTATTGTCGGGCCGAAGCCAGAAGCAGCTTGGACAGGGTCTTGTCCTTGGCCCCGCCGACATCCAGATTGATCTTGAAGTTCATAGATTACCAGGAAAGAGCCAGGGACGCGTCGTCCAGGCAGTTTTTGAGCCCTTCGCCACATGGCTCAATGATGTAGTCGCCGTTGAAGCAGGCCAGGCAGTACGGAGGCGCAGCGCCGTTGGAGCGCACCGAGTCCAAAAGCCCCTCGATGGAGAGGTAGTGCAGGGAATCGAGGCCGATAAAGCGCGCGATGTCGTCCACGGACTGATGGGCGGCGATGAGTTCGCCCTTGGAGGAAAAGTCGATGCCGTAAAAGCACGGAAAACGGATGGGCGGACAGGAGACCCGCATGTGGATCTCCCGGGCCCCCAGTTCCCGCAAGCGCTTGACCCGGGTGCGGATGGTGGTGCCGCGCACGATGGAGTCTTCCACAATGAGGATGCGCTTGCCCTTGATCATGCTTTTGACCGGGTTGAGTTTGACCCGGACGCTGAAGTCGCGCATGTCCTGGGAGGGCTGAATAAAGGTGCGGCCCACGTAATGGTTGCGCACCATGCTCATCTCAAAGGGCAGGCCCGAAGCCTGGGAATAGCCGATGGCCGCGTAGAATCCGGAATCCGGAAACGGCATGACATAGTCGGCGTCAACCGGCGCTTCGTTGGCCAGGGTGCAGCCCATCTGCTTGCGCCGCTCGTAGACCACCTCGCCAAAGACTTCGGAATCGGGCCGGGCGAAATAGATGAGCTCGAAAACGCACTGGCGCACGGGCTGGGGATCGCAGATGCGGTAGGACTGCAGGCGCTTGTCCTGGATGACCAGCATTTCGCCCGGAGCCACGGACCGGATGGCCTCGGCCTCCATGAGGTCAAAGGCGCAGGTCTCGGAGGCCAGGACATAGGCGTCGCCCATGCGGCCGAGCATGAGCGGGCGTATGCCGTGGGGGTCGCGCACGGCAATGATCTTGTCGTTGGCCAGAAGCAGGATGGAATAGGCGCCCTTGACCTTGTTGCAGGCCCTGATGACCGCCTCTTCCAGGGAATTGCCGTTTAAGTACTTGGCAATGAGGTGCACGAACACCTCGGAGTCGATGGTGGTCTGGAAGATGGAGCCCGAGGCTTCCAGTTCCGCGCGCAGCTCCATGGTGTTGACCAGGTTGCCGTTGTGGGCAATGGCCAGGTGGTAGTCGCCGAAACGGACCAGAAACGGCTGGCAGTTGCGCAAAAGCGAAGCCCCGGTGGTGGAATAGCGGATGTGCCCCACCGCCACTGTGCCCTTGAGCTCCTTGCCCAGGTGGCGTTCGTTGAACACGTCGGCCACCAGGCCCATGCCCCGCTGTTCGCGGATGCGCGCACCGTCCCAGGTGACGATGCCGGCGGATTCCTGCCCGCGATGCTGCAGGGCGTAAAGGCCGAAGTAAGCCATGCGGGCGGCCTCGGGATGGCCGTAGATGCCGAAAAGACCGCAGTATTCTTTTTTCATGGCGCGCTGCGCGGGGCTTCAGTTGGCCCCGTAATACTCCTGAAGGCTTTTCACCGTAAGCCCGGACCCCTTGAGCTCCCGGATGGCCTGGGCCAAGGCTTTGGCCCCGGCCGCCGTGGTGGTGTAGGGGATGCCGTACAAAAGCGCCGTCTGCCGGATGATCTGGGAATCACGCACCGTGCGCTTGTCCGAAACAATGTTGAGCACCAGGTCGATGTCCCGGTTCTTCATGTGGTCCACCACATGGGGCCGGCCCTCGAACACCTTCATGACCGGGGTCACGGCAATGCCGTGGCCGTCCAAAAAGGCGGCCGTGCCCTTGGTGGCCATGATCTTGAAGCCGATCTCGTGCAGCACCCGGGCGGCCGGCAGGATGTCTTCCTTGGTGTCATCGGACACGGAGATAAACACGGTTCCGGCCAGGGGCAAGTTCTGGCCCGCGCCGAGCTGGCTTTTCATGAAGGCCAGGCCCACGGACTCGTCCACGCCCATGACCTCGCCCGTGGATCGCATCTCCGGCCCGAGCAGCACGTCCACGCCCGGAAAGCGGTTGAACGGAAAGACCGATTCCTTGACCGAATAATAGCCGGACCGGCGCTTGGACCAGGGATCAAGGTCCTTGAGCTTGCGGCCCATGATGACCATGGTGGCTAGCTTGGCCAGGGGCACGCCCGTGGCCTTGGACACAAAGGGCGAGGTGCGCGAAGCCCGGGGATTGACCTCCAGGATGTAGATGTCGCCGTCTTTGATCGCAAACTGGATGTTCATGAGCCCAACCACGCCCAGTTCCTCGGCCAGGGCCACGGTCTGGCGCTCGATCTCCCGGATGAGCCCGGCCGGCAGGGTGTGGGGCGGCAGCACGCAGGCCGAATCGCCCGAATGGATGCCCGCCTCCTCGATATGCTCCATGACCCCGGCCACATAGGTGTCCGTGCCGTCGGATACGGCATCCACGTCCACCTCGATGGCATTGACCAGGAACTTGTCTATCAAAATGGGATGCTTGCCCGAAGCCACCACCGCATACTTAAAGTAGTTCTCGAGGTCTTTGCGGTCGTAGACGATTTCCATGGCCCGGCCGCCCAGCACGTAGGATGGGCGCACCACCACGGGATAGCCGATGGTGTCGGCAATGCCCGCCGCCTCTTCCGCGGTAAAGGCCGTGCCGTTGGCCGGCTGGCGAAGCCCCAGCTTGTGCAGCAGGGCCTGGAAGCGCTCCCGGTCTTCGGCCCGGTCGATGCTGTCCGGCGAGGTGCCGAGGATGGTGACCCCGGCCTTTAAAAGCGGCACGGCCAGATTCAGCGGGGTCTGGCCGCCGAACTGGACGATCACGCCCTCGGGCTTTTCCGCTTCGATGATATTGAGCACGTCCTCGAAGGTCAGGGGCTCGAAATAGAGCCGGTCGGAGGTGTCGTAGTCCGTGGACACGGTCTCGGGGTTGGAGTTGACCATGATCGACTCCACGCCCATCTCGCGCAGGGCGTAGGAGGCGTGGCAGCAGCAGTAGTCGAACTCGATGCCCTGGCCGATGCGGTTGGGGCCGCCGCCCAGGATCACCACCTTGCGGGCCGGCTTGACGGCCACTTCGCGCCCGGTCTCGTAGGTGGAATAATAATATGGAGTATAGGCCTCGAATTCGCCGGCGCAGGTGTCGACCAGGTAAAAGGTGGGCACAAGCCCCATGTCCTGGCGCAGCTTGCGGGCGTCGAGGTGGGACGGCAGCCCCCACAGGGACGCGATCTGAGGATCGGAAAACCCGTCGCGCTTGGCTTCGGCCAGAAGCTCCCGGCACTCGGGATCGTCGGCCGACACCTTTTCCTTGGGAAAAGCCAGAAGCCGGCCTTCCAGGTCCACCAGTTCCTTGATCTGGCGCAAAAACCAGGGATCGATCCAGGTGGCCTGGTGGATTTCCTCCAGGGAGACGCCGCAGCGCATGGCCTGGCGCAACTGGAAGATGCGGCGGGAATTGGGCTTTCGCAACTGGGCCAGGATTTCTTCCCGATCCGGGACGCAGGCATCGAAGTCCGCGCCCAGGCCCGATGCGCCGATCTCCAGGGAACGCAGGCCCTTTTGCAGGGCTTCCTTGAAGTTGCGGCCAATGCTCATGGCCTCGCCCACGCTTTTCATGGCCGTGGTCAGATAATCCTCGGAGCCCGGGAACTTCTCGAAAGTGAAGCGCGGAATCTTGACCACGCAATAGTCGATGGTGGGCTCGAAGGAGGCCATGGTCTCCCGGGTGATGTCATTGGGAATCTCATCCAGGGTATAGCCCACGGCCAGCTTGGCCGCGATCTTGGCAATGGGGAAGCCCGTGGCCTTGGAGGCCAGGGCCGAGGACCGCGATACGCGCGGGTTCATTTCGATGACCACCATGTCGCCGTTGGCCGGGTTCACGGCGAACTGCACGTTGGAGCCGCCGGTTTCCACCCCGATCTCGCGCATGATGGCAATGGAGGCGTCGCGCATCTTCTGGTATTCGGCGTCGGTCAGGGTCTGGGCCGGGGCTACGGTGGCGGAGTCGCCGGTATGCACGCCCATGGGGTCGATATTTTCGATGGAACAGATGATCACGCAGTTGTCGGCCCGATCCCGCATGACCTCGAGCTCGAATTCCTTCCAGCCCAGCACCGACTGCTCCAGCATGATTTCGTTTTTCATGCTGGCGGCCAGGCCCAGGGAGGCGATCTTTTCCAAATCCTCCATGTTGTAGGCCACGCCGCCGCCCGTGCCGCCCAGGGTGAAGGCCGGGCGCACGATGATGGGAAAGGGAATCTTTTTACCCCATTCCCGCACGTCGTCCATGGTGTGGCAGATGCCGCTTTTGGGAATCTTCAGCCCGATATTGGCCATGGCCTCCCGGAAAAGCTCCCGGGACTCGGCCTTTTTAATGACATGCAGGGACGCGCCGATCAGTTCCACCCCATGTTCGGCCAAAACCCCGGACTCGGCCAGGGTCACGGCCGTATTGAGCCCGGTCTGGCCGCCCAGGGTGGGCAGCAGGGCGTCGGGCTTTGCCCGGGCAATGATCCGGGCCACGGTTGCCGGCTCAATGGGCTCGATATAGGTGCGGTCGGCCAGGCCGGGGTCGGTCATGATGGTGGCGGGGTTGGAATTGACCAGCACCACCTCGTACCCCTCTTCCTTGAGGGCCTTGGCCGCCTGGGAGCCGGAATAGTCGAACTCGCAGGCCTGTCCGATGACAATGGGCCCCGAGCCGATGATCATGATCTTCTTGATGTCCGTCCGTTTGGGCATGGCAAAATGGGTGTTTTTTAGAGGGTGGAACGACAAAAGCGGAACCGGAAGGAAATAAGCCATTGCGACCCGTTGGGCAAGAGCTTTGCATGGAAGCGCATCTTGACGCTACAGGTCGGAATTTCTAGAGACCAGGAGGCCTTGCGGCGCGTCCTGCGCCCAGGGCCGCCAGCCCGCGCGAGGGAGGAACCGTTCCATGTGGAGCGTACTGGCCGGATTTCTGGGCGGCATGGGCCTTTTTTTCGTCGGCCTGCGCCTGACCAGCGAGGGCGTGAAAAAAATCGCCGGACGCCGCTTCCGCGACCTCTTCCTTAAATGGACCAGGCACAAACCGGCCGCAGCCCTGCTCGGCCTGATCTCGGGCTTTGTGTTCCAGTCCACTTCCGGCATATCCTTGATTCTGGCCAGCCTCATCGGCGCCGGGGTGACCACGGTGGGAAACGCCCTGCCCGTGCTGATCGGCGCCAACGCCGGAGTGGCCTGCCTGGTGCTCGTGGCCGTGGTGGACATCAAGGTCCTGGTGCTGTGCCTGCTTGGCGCCTCGGGCCTGATCATCGCCTTTGAAAGACCCTTCCGGTTCGTCCACGCCGCCAGCGTCGCCTTTGGCGTGGGACTGCTCCTTTTCGGGCTGCAGACCGTGCGCGCCGGGGCCGCGCCCCTGGCCGAAGCCGAATGGTTCCGGATCTTTCTGACCACACAGGGATTGGCTCTGCCATGGTATTTCGTGATCGGGACCGTGGCCGGCCTTGTCCTGCAAACTGCCGCCGGCGTCACCATCCTGGCCATCACCCTGGCCTCGGCCGGACTTCTGGATTTCAACGACGCCCTGTCCATCATCTTCGGCAGCCTGCTCGGTTCGAGCATCCTTTCCCGGCTCTACGCCATACGCTTCACCGGAGCCCGCAAGCGCCTGGTCCTGGGCCAGGTCTTTTTCAACCTGGTGGGGCTGGCTGTTTTCCTGCCGCTTTTCGTCCTCGAAAACGCGGCCGGCATACCGCTTCTCGAATCCGCCGCCCGGCACCTCTTCCCAACCCTGGGCCAGCAGCTCACGGCCATACGCCTGTCCTTTGACAGCGCCACAGCCGTGCTGCTCCTCCTGTGCTGTCCCCTCTACAACCGGCTCCTGGAAAAGCTCTGCCCGGACACCAAGGCCGGCCTCGAATCCCTGGCCTACGTCAAGGAGCTCTCGAGCGTCTCCCCGGAGACCGCGTTGCTGCTCATCGACAAGGAGCAGGGCCGGCTGGTGCGCCATCTGCCCGACTATACGGCCAACCTGCGCCAGGCCCTGGAGTCGGACAATCCTTCCTGCCCCAACGTCCGAAACCTGCACGAGTCCATCGCCACCTTGTCCGGGGAACTCGACGGTTGCCTGCTGGACATGATCACGCGCGAGCAGGCCGCGCCCAACGCCACCATCGTGGCCCTGCTCCAGGACAACCAGTCCGTGCTGCGGGCCATAAGCGACACGTTGCGCCAGTTCGTGGAGGAGCTTTCCGGATTGGCCCCGTCCCTGTCCATGAAGCGGCTGGGCGGCCTGTTCCTGGAGGCCCTGGAAGCGCTCCTGCTCCAGGCCGGAGATGTCTTTTCCTGCCGTGATGCCGCGGACTGGGACATGCTCCTGGAGGTGCTGTCGGACAAGGGGCCGGCCATGAACCGGCTTCGGGCGCGCTACCTCAATGAACAGGGCGAGCTGTCCCCGGCCGAGCAGTGGCGGCTGATGCGGGTGACCGGGCTCTACGAGCGCTGCGCCTGGCTGCTGCGTCGCCTGGCCGAAGGACAGCGCCGGTTTCTGGCCGCCATGAGCCGGGATGCGGCGGCCATGGCCTGCGCCGCAACCCCCGAGCCCGCCGCCCCCCTTTCTTGACTTCCCGCCGACCTTGTTCCAAGTAGTCGGTTTCGCCGGCGCCGCTTCGGCCGCCGGTCAAGCGCAAGGACCACCATGAGCAGCGACTACAAAAAGACCCTCAAACTCCCCCACACCTCCTTTCCCATGAAGGCCAACCTCAAGGAAAAGGAGCCCGAGACCCTCAAATTCTGGGCCGAAAACGACATCTACCATGCCATGGTGGAAAGCCGGCAAGGCGCGCCCCGCTACATCCTCCACGACGGCCCGCCCTATGCCAACGGCCATCTGCACATGGGGCACGCCCTCAACAAGATTTTAAAGGACATCATCGTCAAATCCCGCCACATGGCCGGCCTACAAGCCCCTTACGTGCCGGGCTGGGACTGTCACGGCCTGCCCATCGAACACAAGGTGTCCCAGGAGCTCAAGGCCAAGGGCAAGACCAACCTGCCGGCCCTGACCATCCGCCGCCTGTGCCGGGACTATGCCATGAAGTTCGTGGGCATCCAGCGCGACGAATTCAAACGCCTGGGCGTATTCGGCGAATGGGACGACCCTTACCTGACCATGCGGCCGGCCTACGAATCGGCCACGGCCCTGGCGCTTTGCGATTTCGTGGAAAAGGGCTCGGTCTACCGGGGCAAGAAGCCCATCCACTGGTGCCTGTCCTGCCAGACCGCCCTGGCCGAGGCCGAGGTGGAATACGCCGACGAGACCTCGCCTTCGATCTTCGTGCGCTTTCCCCTGCCCGACCCCAAGGTCAGAGACGTCTTTCCCATGGCCGATCCGGCCCGGACCTATGCCGCCATCTGGACCACCACGCCCTGGACCCTGCCGGACAACATGGCCGTGGCCGCCCATCCGGACTTCGACTATGCCCTGGTGGCCGCTGGCGGCGATTTCTACATCCTGGCCAAGGACCTGCTCCCTTCGGTGCAGGAGCTTTTCGGCTGGACCGATGCCGCCGTCCTGGCCGCGGTCCCAGGCGCGCGCCTGGCCGGGCTGGTGGCCCGCCATCCGTTTTACGACCGGCCCTCTCCCCTGGTCACGGCCGACTACGTCACTCTGGACGCGGGCACGGGCCTGGTCCATACCGCACCCGGCCACGGCCGGGAGGACTACGAGACCGGCCTGCGCCACGGCCTGGAAGTCCTCTCCCCCCTGGACGACGCCGGCCGCTTCCTGGACGTGGTGCCCTATTTTTCAGGCCTCACGGTCTTCGAGGCCAACCCCGAGGTCATTGCCAAGCTCAAGGAAACCGGGCACCTGCTGGCCGAACGCAAGATCAAGCATTCCTATCCCCATTGCTGGCGCTGCAAGGAGCCGGTGATCTTTCGGGCCACCACCCAGTGGTTCATCTCCATGGAAGCCGGGGGCCTGCGCCAAAAAGCCCTTGGGGCCATTGAAAACGACGTGGAATGGATTCCGGCCTGGGGCAAGGAGCGCATCCGCAGCATGGTGGCGGGCCGCCCGGACTGGTGCATCTCGCGCCAGCGCAACTGGGGCGTGCCCATTCTGGCGCTCATCTGCACCTCCTGCGACGCCGCCTACAACGACGCCGACTGGATGCGGGGCATTGCCCGGAAATTCGCCGACCATGAACGCGGCTGCGACTGGTGGTTCGAGGCCGACCTGTCCGAGGTCGTGCCCCAGGGACTGGCCTGTCCCCAGTGCGGCGGCACCCATTGGCGCAAGGAAACCGACATTCTGGACGTGTGGTTCGACTCGGGCACGAGCTTTGCCGCGGTGCTGGAGAAGCGGCCCGAATGCGGCTTCCCGGCCGACATGTACCTGGAGGGCTCGGACCAGCACCGGGGCTGGTTCCACAGTTCGCTTCTGGCCTCCCTGGGCGTGCGGGGCGTGCCCCCCTACCGCCAGGTGCTCACCCACGGCTACGTGGTGGACGGCGAAGGCCGCAAGATGTCCAAGTCCCTTGGCAACGGCATCGAGCCCCAGGAGATCACGGACAAATACGGCGCGGAAATCCTGCGCCTGTGGGCGTCGGCCGTGGATTACCGCGACGACATCCGCATCTCCGAGGAGATCCTGTCCCGGCTGGTGGAAGCCTATCGCCGCATCCGCAACACCTGCCGCTTCATTCTCGGCAACCTGTCGGATTTCGACCCGGCCGCAAACGACGTGGCCCCGGAAAACATGCTGCCGCTCGACCGGTTCGCCCTGGACACGGCCACCCGGGAGCACGAACGCATGGCCGAGGCCTATGCGGCCTACGAATTCCACAAGGTCTTCCATGGCCTGCACAACCTGTGCGTCACGGACCTGTCGGCCTTTTACCTCGATATCTTAAAGGACCGGCTGTACGTTTCCGGCGAAAACAGCCTAGAGCGGCGCTCGGCCCAGGCCGCCCTGTGGCGCATCCTGCTGATCCTGCTGCGGGACATGGCCCCGATCCTGTCGTTTACCGCCGAGGAGGTCTTTCGCCACACCCCGGCCAGCCAGCGCGGCCCCGGGCTATCGGTCTTTTCCCTGCCTCCGCTGTCCGAGCCGTCCTGGCGGCTTCCGGACGAGACGCGCCAGCGTTTCGAAACCGTGGTCACCCTTCGCAGCGAGGTGACCCGGGCCATCGAGCCCAAACGCAAGGCCGGGGAGCTCGGACATTCCCTGGAAACGGCCGTGACCCTGTATCTGCCCGAGACGCTGGCGGCGGAACTTGCCTCCCTGGGCATGGATTTGCGCGAGGTTTTTATCGTGTCCAAGGTGGAGACGCTTCCCGCCGGCGCAGCCCCGGCCAAGGCCTACGCATCCGACACCCTGCCCGGCGTGGCCATTGGCGTGGCCCGGGCGCCGGGAGAAAAATGCGGCCGGTGCTGGACGTACAACGAGGACATGGGAAGCGCCTCCGAATACCCGGATTTGTGCCCGCGCTGCGCCGCGGTCATGATCCAGGAGGCCGAGTGACGTTATGCGCCTGAGTTACAAACTGGCCGGCGGCATTGCCCTGGCCGTGGTCCTGCTGGATCAGCTGACCAAGCTTTGGATTCAAAATTCCATTGTGCTGTTTACCACCCATCCGGTGATCCCGGGCTTTTTCAACATCGTGCACGTGCTCAACCGGGGCGCGGCTTTCGGTTTTCTCAACCGCACGGACATCCAGTGGCAGACCTATTTCTTTTTTGCGGCCACGGCCCTGGCGGTCATGATCATCGGCCATCTCCTGCGCGTGGCCCGGCCTGAGGACAAACTGCTCATCTGCGGCCTGGGACTGATTCTCGGCGGAGCCCTGGGCAACCTCATCGACCGCATCCGCATGGGTGAGGTCGTGGATTTCCTGGATTTCTACTGGAAGACCTATCACTGGCCGGCGTTCAACGTGGCCGATATCGCCATTTTCCTGGGATCGCTGGGCCTGCTCGTGGCCTTTTACCGCATGCGCCGGCCGCCGTCCCGGGACACGTAGGCATCCCTTTTCCCCTCAATCCCGACAAGGACCATCCATGCTTTTGCCCCAATTGCCGCCCATGACGCCTGGCCAGATGGCGCTGCTGTTCGTCCTTCTGGCCCTGCCCATTCTTCCCAACTTCATCGCGATATGGCACAGTTTCCACCGCCAGTTCCCCACCCCGGCCGAACGGATGTTCTGGTTCATGCTGGCCATATTCGTGCCCCTGGTGGGAGGAATCGTTTACCTTATCTGGGGACGCAAGCGAGGACGCAAGCTGTCATGAAAACGCATACCTTTACCCATCCGCTCCTGGCCGCGGCTTTGGCGGCCACGCTGCTTGGGGCCTGCGCTCCGGCCAGGCCCGCTTCCGACGCCCCGGCTCCGCTCAATACGCCAGCGGACATGTGGGCCGAACTGGAAAACGTCAAGGGCGAGGTTCGCCGCCTCAACGCCAAGGTTGAGGAAATGAACCAGCAGATGCAAAACCGGCAGCAGGACGCCGAATTGGCCGGCCGGGTGTCCCGCCTGGAAGGCCAGGTGGGCCGCATGGCTTCCCAGCTCGCCCTGGATGTGGACGCCGGCGGCGCGGCGGCCCACCCCGCGCCCCAGCCCGGGTATGGCGCGGTCCAACAGCCCCAACCCGGTTATGGCGCAGTCCAGCAGCCCCAGGCCGGGTACCCAGCGGCCCCGCAGCCCCAGTACGGGGCCGGCGCGGTCGCTCAGCCCCAGGCCGGGTACGGCGGCTATGGCGCGGCCACCCCGGGCGGAGCCGGTCCGGATGAAGGCGAGGAGGCTCCCGCCTATCCCCAGGCCGCTCCCCAGACCATGTCGCCCCCGCCCGCGCCTGCCGCCCCTGCCGCGCCGCCGGTCGTGACGGAGACGCAAAATCCGGCCGACGCCCTGTACGCCAAGGGCCTTTCAACCTTCAACGCCCGCCAATACCAGCAGGCCCTGGGCACTTTCCAGGAGTTCACCCGCAACTTCAAAAACAGCTCGCTTATGCCCAACGCGCTGTTCTGGATCGGCGAATGCTACTTCCAGCTCGGGGACTTCGCCAATGCCGCCCTGTCCTACCAGGAAGTCATCGAAAAGTATCCCAAGAGCGCCAAGCACGCCGACGCCCTGTTCAAGCGCGGCACGGCCTTCCTGAAGCTCGGCAATGCCGGCGCGGCCAAGCTGTCGTTTAAGGAAGTCATCGACAAGTATCCGGATTCCGCCTTCGCCGCCCGGGCCAAATCCCTGATGCCCAAATAGCGTCCGGAAGGAGTGACCGTTTCCATGGAAACGCCCATTGAAAAGACGTTCAAGAAGGTCGTGTACCTGACCTTCCCTCCCGAAGCCTCCAAACGGCCCCTGGTGTGCGATTTGGCCCGGGTCTACCAGCTCAGCTTCAGCATCCTCAAGGCCCAGATCACGCCTCGCCACGAAGGCCAGATGACCATCGAGATTTCCGGGCGCAAGGAAGCCTTCGACCAGGGCATCGAATACCTCAAGGAACACGGTGTGGGCGTGGCCCCGGTAGCCCAGCGCGTGACCCGCCACGAGTCCGAATGCATCCACTGCGGCGTGTGCACCTCCCTGTGCCCGACCAAGGCCCTGGACCTGGACCTGGAATCCCGCCTGGTGGAATTTGACAGCGAGGAGTGCTCGGCCTGCGGCATGTGCACCAAGGTCTGCCCGGTCGCGGCCATGGAAATCTTCCTGGAAAACGGCTCCATGTAACAAGAGGCGGCCACCATGGAAGAAAAGCGGACCTTCCTGCGCATCCCCACCCGACTGACCGGGTATCTGCGGCTTTTGACCGATCCGGAAGAGATGCCCATTTTCCGGGAAGCCCCGCCCATGGGTTCGGCCTTTTCCCCTATCGACGCCCGGGACGCCGGCGTCAGCGAACCGCTGTACGCCATGCTGTCCTCCATCAACGCCAAGCTCGACATGCTGCTTTCCATGCAAAGCCGCGACCAGATCGAGGGCGATTTTCCCCTGGCCGTGGAGGTCATCGAGATCAGCGGAGCCGGCGTGCGCTTCATCACCCCGATGGAACTGGCCCTGGACCAATACGTGGAAGCCGTCCTGGTCCTGGCCCGCTTTCCCCTGCGCATGGCCGGGGCCATCGGCCGGGTCATCCGCCAGGACAGCCGGGACGGACAGCCGGTCTATGCCCTGGACTTTACGCGCATCCGCGAACGCGACCTGGAAAGCATCGTGCAATTCGTCTTCCAAAGCCAGCGCGACGACCTGCGCGGCAAGAAATGGGATTGAGAGGAGTCATGGTCAACGACGAGGAACTGATCGAACGGCTGCTCTCCAAAATCCTGGCCGAGGTGATGCCGGACCTGCGGGAAAGCATCAGCCGCACCATCGAACGGGAAGTGTCCAAAAACCTGTCCCGGGCCCTGCTCGAAAGCGAATTCTACAAGCGCCTCAATGCCGAGATGCGCCAGGGCCTGCAAGACATCTACAAGGAAATCAACCAGGCCGCCAAATCAGGCGAGGCCCACAGCCGGCAGGAAAAACAGGAAGCCGACCTCCTGTTCCAGGAAGCCGCCCAACAACTCGACAAGATCCTCCAGACCACGGAATTGGCCACCACCGATATCATGGATATCGTTGAAAAGCACATGGAGCTGCAAGCGGAGTCGGCCGGCATCCTGGGCGACCTCGAAACCGGCAGCGCCACCCCCGAACAGCTGACCAAGCTGCGCTCGGTCAACAACGACCTGGGCGCGGACCTCATGCGCATCATGACCGCCTTGAGCTTCCAGGACCTCACCGGGCAGCGCATCAAACGCATCATCGAGGCCATCAAGAAGGTCGAACAGATCGTCCTGGACCTCTACCTGTCCACAGGCCTGCAACTCAAGGCCAGGGCCGAGGCCCCGGACAAGGCCATCGCGGAACTGGAAGCCGAAGCCAAGGAAAAAGTCTCGGACCTCAAAGGCCCCCAGACCAAAATCAAACAAGGCGACGTCGACGACCTCCTGGCCCAATTGGGACTGGATTAATAATCGGGGCGCTGCCCCGAACCCCGTCGGGAGGGGGTCACCCCCTCCCGAACCCTC
>CAZBER010000006.1:0-11940 GCA_964490985.1 uncultured Desulfovibrionaceae bacterium
GCGTCCCCGCCCTTGATGGCAATGGAGTGGCTGCCCTGGGTGAGATTGGTCAAGGCTATGACCGTGGCCACGGGCGTGGCCGCGCTCCAGGCCCCGCCGTCCAGGCTGTACGTGTATTGGGTGACGTCCGCACCGCTTACGGTGATGCTGGCCGAATCGATATTGGCCTGGGCGGCCGGCTGTCCGGACAGGGTGACCGAGCCCGGGGCCTGGGTGTCCACGGTCCAGGTCACGGTGGTGGGGGCGGACTGGGGCTGCCAATGGCCCGAGGCGTCTCCGCCCACCACGTCCAGGGTGTGCGCGCCGTCGGCCACGGTGAGCGCAATGGGCGTGGCCACGGGGGTGGCCGCACTCCAGGTCCCGCCGTCCAGGCGGTACTGGTAGGCCGTCACATTGGTCCCGCCAACGGTCAGGGCGACGGTTGTCTGGTTGGTGGGCGAGGCCGGCAGGCCCAGCACCGAGGCCGTGGGCGGGGCGTCGGTCCAGCTCATGGTCAGGCGCTTGTAGGCATAGTCCGTGGTGCCGTCGATGCCGGTGACCGTGAGCTTGAGCAGCAGGGAAACCGGGTCGCGGGGGCCGGTGATGGTGGGGGCGGTGTAGCCGCAGCGCGATGCCCCGGGGCTGACCAGGGCGGTTGCCGGTCCCCGCACCTGGGTCCAACCGTAACTGGCGATGGTGGCCGGCGAGATCGACCCCGTGCCGTCCAGGGTGCCCGAGCCGCCGCTGCCGATGACGGCGTCCGCGCCGGCGTCCGCGGCCACGCCGCTCGCCTGGGGCCACTCGTACAGGCCCACGCTCGGCGCGCCTCCCTGGGGCACGGCCGTGCCGCCGAAGTCCGTGGTCAGCCCGCTTACGGCCACCCCGGCCCCGATCAGGGGCGAATGGGGTTCGGGCTGGTAGTTGGCGCTGTCCGTCCACTGGGTGCGCACATAGGTGGCGCCGGTGTGGGACTGGGCGCCCGCCTTGATGCGCCGGGCCATCTCGGACAGGGTCACCACCTCCACGTCCGGGTCCTCGGCCAGAATCCGCAGCAGCATGCGCCACTCGGACAGGGTGTATTGGTCCTCGCCGTGGGCATAGAGGCCAAAGGCCACGCCCGTGAACTTGGCCCATTCCAGGATCACGGCAACGCGGCTTCGCAGGGTGGCCTCGTCGAGGTCCTTGCCGAAAATCTGGGGCGGCACCAGGGCGAACATGAGCATGAGATTGTAGCCGGCCGGGTCGCCCATGGCATAGGAGCCGTTTTCCCCGGTGCGGGCGCAGGCATACCCGGCCGCCGTGGCCGCGGCCATGGTGGCGTCGTCGTATTCCAGGAAGGGATAGGCCAGCGCGTCGCAGGTATAGCCCGGGACATTGGTCTCGATGGCCTGCTTGGGGACGGTCAACTCGTCGGCAAACATGGCTGTGTTATCGAGATTGAAGGAGGCCGTGGTGTTGCGGATGGAGACGTTCTGGACGGCGGCCAGGTCCTGGGACAAAAACGCGCCGGCATCGAAGCCGGTGTCCGAGGACGCGGTGGTGGTGGCCGTGAACCCGGCGTGGCTCTTGATGGCATTGGCCAGAGCGGTCAGGGTCGGATAAGCGCCGCTTGAGCCCAGGGGCAGTTCGAAACCGGCCCCGGACACGCCGGTCACGGCCACGCGCAGGACCATGGCCGAGCGGTCCACGGTCACGGTGGCGGCCGTGGCCTGGGAATTGGCATACTTGATGCTGAGCACGCCCGTGCGGGCGGTCAGGTCCACATGGTGGGCCGTGTGGCTGGCCACTTCGTGGCCCCGGGCCACGGCGTCGCGGATGGCCGTCCAGTCGGCGGCCGTGGCGCTGGCGGTATTGAGGGCCAGGGTGGACTTGAACCCGTAGAGGTCGCATTCCGCGTTGAGTTTCGACCACGTCCCCACATTGGTCTGGTCGTCGACGCCCAGGTTGATCAGGGCCGGGCGGCGGCCGTGGTGCAGGCGGGGCGAGCCGGACAGGGGATTGGTCACGGTGACGCCGCTGGAGTACAGGGCCGTGGTGGTCATGTGGACCGGGGCAATGGGCGCGATCAGGCAATGGTCCAGGGACACCGTGGCCGTGGACGATACCTTGTGGATGATGGGATAGCCGTTGTACCCGAACCCGCCTTCGTTGGCCAAGGCCAGGCAATTGCGCCAGCGCACCGTGGGGCTGCCCGAGGGGACGTAGAGGAGCCTGTCCTTGAACCCGGCGAACAGGCAGTTGTTGAAATTCGCTGTGGTGGAGGATTGCGCCTGGATGTACCGGAAGGCCATGTCCAGGAACATGGTGTAGTTGAAGGTGACCGTGCCGCTGGTTGTGGCCAGGTACACGGCGTCGGCGTAGTTCGTGTTGCGGATGTCCTTGA
This sequence comes from uncultured Desulfovibrionaceae bacterium, assembly GCA_964490985.1. GTDB lineage: Bacteria > Desulfobacterota > Desulfovibrionia > Desulfovibrionales > Desulfovibrionaceae > Solidesulfovibrio. The sequence continues at coordinate 2,363 of CAZBER010000006.1, forward strand.
GGACGCACCGGGAGATGGTGGCCCCTGTTCCGGCCACGGACAGGAGGCGCTGCCCCGGGCCGATGACGCATTGCTCGAACGTCGGATTGCCGGCCGTGATCTTGACCGCATAGTAACTGGTGTTGGTGTTGGCCGAGGCGTCGAAGGTCAGGCGGCGCCAGGTGGTCTGGTGGGATACGGTCAGCACGGTCTGGGCATTGCCGCCCTTGATGGTTACCGTGCCGTTGTGCCCGGCCTGGGTGCTGCCGGCAATGGTCACGCCGGCGGCCTTGGAGGTGAGCGCTTCACTGTAGGTGCCGCCGCCGATCTCCACCACGTCGCCGCTTTTGGTGGCCTTGTTCAGGGCCGCCTGCACGGTCTTGAAGGCCTTGGCCCAGGTCAGGCCATCCGTGCCGGAGCCGGCGGGGTCGACGTAGTAGGTGGTGGCCAGGCTTGGCGAGGCTGCACAAAGTAGTAAAACGACAAGCAAAAGGGCTGTGAGGCTTGGCAGATGGGACGCATGCCGGGTACTGCTGGAACGAATGTCTGTAGCGTCAAGGAGGGAATGGTTTTTCATAATCCACCGCACTGGTGTTTTTCGTACCCGTTTGTGCTAAATGGACAAAAAAGAAGCTTATAAAGGGACTTAAGCATGCACAGGCGAGTCGATACGAAGGACGGGTATTTTGGGAAAAAAAGGAGCGCGCGCCGCAAACAACAGGGGATCTCATAATTCGCCTATAGGGGAAAGCGTGGTCCCTGGCAATGCGTACCAGGCGTTTGCCGAAAAAATTTTTCGCAATATGACAACGGCCATGAAACTTTTCCGGACATGCCGCGTCCTTGGCCGCCGCATTTCCCGGGCGCCGCCACGGGTGGGAGCCGCTGGCGCGGGCAGGACCGGGCATGTCCGTTCCCAGGGACCTCCCCTGGGCCAAGGCATGCTTGCGCCGTTGCCGCCGCCGGATTGCCGGCAATGGCGCTTGCTTCCATGGGACACTTGGAGCATAATATTTTATTAAAAGTCAGTTTTCTTTATCAGTGAGGCTGCACAATGGCCGACGCAGCATGGCCGCCGGGCCAGGGTATGCAACATTCCGGCGCTTCGGCGCCGGGCAAATCCGGCTATCCGCCGTTTCCCATCGTGGCCATAGGCGTCTCGTCCGATGGACGCCAGGCCCTGGAGACCGTCCTCGACCATCTGCCCGCCCGGATCGGGGCGTCCTTTGTGGTGGTCACCCGCATGGCGTCCAAGGGTAAGGCATACTTCAGCGAGATCCTGGCCAAACCCAGGGCCATGGCCGTGCGCCTGGCCGAGGCGGGCATGCCCCTGGCCGTGGACACGGTCCATGCCATTCCGCCAGGCCAGCTCATGATCCTGGCCGAGGGCCGGTTGCAGCCGGCCGACCGCCAGGACCGGGACGATCGGCAGCGGCCCATTGACGTCTTTTTGAGCTCCCTGGCCCAGGACCAGGGCGACAATGCGTTCTGCCTCATCCTGGCCGGTTCGGGCAGCGACGCCCTGACCGGCGTGCGGGCGATCAAGGAAGCCGACGGCATTGTCATCGTCCAGAGCCCGGAAAACGCCGGGCGTTCGGAAATGCCGCAAGGCGTGGTGGAAACCGGGATCGTGGACGCCGTCTTGCCTCTGGAGGCGATTCCCGCCTATCTCGACCGCCATCTGCGGACCGCCACGGTCCTCAACGAGGACCCGTGCGCCCTGCCCCGGGAGAGCGACAACCAGGAACTGCTCAAAAAGCTCCTGGCCCAGCTCCAGGCCGAGACCGGCCACGACTTTTCGGGCTACAAACCCACCACCCTCTCCCGTCGCATCCACAAGCGCATGCTTCTGGCCGACATGACTTCGTTTCGGGAGTATGCCCAGTTCGTTGAGGACAATGCCGAGGAACGCATCGCCCTGTTCCACGACCTGCTGATCGGGGTGACCAAGTTTTTCCGGGACCCCGAGGCCTTTGCCTCGCTCAAGCGCCTGGTTCTGGCCCCCCTGATCCAGAAAAAGGCCGCCGGGGAGAGCATCCGCGTCTGGGTTCCGGGCTGTTCCACCGGGGAGGAAGCCTATTCCCTGGCCATGCTGTTCGCGGAGTACCTCCAGGAGAGCCGCCAGAAGGTTTCGGTCAAGATCTTCGCCACGGACATCGACACCCATGCGGTGGAATTCGCCCGCCGCGGGGCGTATCCCGAGAACATCGCCGCCGACGTGCCGGCCAAGCTCCTGGAAAAGTATTTCATCGCCAAGGGCGTGGACTATGTGGTGCGCCAGAACCTGCGCGAGATGGTGGTCTTTGCCCACCACGACATCCTGCACGATCCGCCGTTTTTCAAGCTCGACCTGATTGTCTGCCGCAACCTGCTCATTTATCTCAACAGCGAGCCCCAGACCAAGGTGCTGTCGGTCTTCCACTACGCCTTAAACGAAAACGGCCACCTCTTCCTCGGCCCTTCCGAGACCGTGGGCAGCCAGACCATGCTGTTCGAGCCCAAGGACAAGAAGTGGCGGATCTACCGCCGCCGCCAGGGCGTGGGCAAGCCGGCCCGCCTTTCGGTCCAGGCCCAGCGTTCCCTGGTGGACCACCCCTTTTCCGCTTCCGCGTTCGAGCGCCGCCGGGCCAAGCCCAGCCCCGCAGCCGTCGTGGGCCAGGCCCTGGCCGCCCGCTACGGACGGCCCTGCGTGCTCGTGGACAGCGACTTGAGCGTCGTCCACATCCACGGCGACGTCCACCGGTACATGGAACTGCCCCAGGGCGACCTGTCCGTGGGCATCTTCAAGCTTGTCCGCAAAAACCTGCGCCTGCACGTGCGCTCCACGGTCAAGAAGGCCGTTCAGACGCAACAGCCGGCCGTGGTGCGCAATCTGCGCCTGGCTCCCGACGACCAGCGCGTCTTCAACCTCATCGTCGAACCCCTGGTCCGGTTCGAAGGCGGCAACGGGTCGCTGCTGATCATTTTCGAGGAGCACGAGCGCCCCGAGGCCGTGGCCGGCGAGTGCATCACCGAGGCTGTCTCCGAAACCGCCGTGGTCAGCCAGCTGGAAGACGAACTCAAGATCGCCAAGGAACACCTCCAGGACGCCATCGACAACTTCGAGGGGGTCAACGAGGAGCTCAAGAGTTCCAACGAGGAACTCATGAGCATGAACGAGGAACTCCAGTCTAGCCACGAGGAGCTGGAAACCTCCAAGGAGGAGCTCCAGGCCTTAAACGAAGAGCTGACCATCATGAACGCCGAGCTCCAAGGCAAGGTCGAGGAGCTCGACGCAGCCAACAACTATCTGGAAAACCTGCTGCGCAGCACCAACGTGGCCACGATTTTCCTGGACCGCAACCTGAACATCCTGCGCTTCACCCCGTCGGCCTCGGAGGTCTTTCACCTCAAGGGCGCGGATATCGGCCGGCCCATCACCGACATCGCCAGCCGTCTCGAAGCCTTTGACCTGGTGGACGGCGCCCGGCGGACCCTGGCCATGGACCGGGTGCTGGCCCAGGATGTCCGGGCCAGCGACGGCCGGTGGTTTCTGGTGCGCATTTTCACCTACCAGACGGTCAAGGGCCAGGTGGAGGGCGTGGTCCTGACCTTTGTGGACGTCACCCAGCTCAAGCAGGCCGAGGCGGACCTCAAGCGGCTCAACCAGGAACTCGAGGACCGGGTGGCGGCGCGCACTGACGAACTCCGCCAGGCCCTGGCCGAGGTCGAAAGCCTGGCCAGCTTCCCCCAGGAAAGCCCGTATCCGGTCATGCGCTTCGATACCACGGGAAAGCTTTTATTCGCCAACGACGCCAGCCGGCCGCTCCTCGACCACTTCGGCTTCCTGGACGGCGAGACGCCCACCGCCTGCCTGGCCATGGTCGGCCAGGCCCTGGCCAGCGGCCAGCGCCAGCAGATGGAAATCGCCGTGGAGGACAAGACGTATCTGCTTTCGGCGGCCCCTTTTGCCGGCATGGGCTACGTCAACCTCTACGGCATGGACATCACCGCCCTCAAGCTGACCCAGGCGCGTCTGCTGCGGCAGCAGGCCGTTTTGGCGGCCACGGGCAGGATTTTCCAGCAGGCCCTGAACTTTGGAACCGAGGAAGAACTGAGCATGGCCTGCCTGGCCGTGGCCGAAACCGTGACCGGCAGCGCCTTCGGCTTCCTGGGCGAGATCGGGCCTTCCGGCATTTTAAACGATGTTGCCGTCAGCGATCCCGGCTGGGAAGCGTGCCGGATGCATATCGCGGCCAGACAGGAGAAGCGCACGCCGCCGGCCGGGTTTCACCTGCACGGCCTCTATGAGCGGGTGCTTCTGGACGGCAAGCCGCTTCTGACCAACGACCCCGCCGCACACTCCGACAGCATCGGCCTGCCCGAGGGACATCCGAAACTGACGGCCTTCCTGGGCGTGCCGCTCATCCAGGCCGGCCAGGTCATCGGCATGCTGGGCCTTGGCAACAAGCCGGGCGGCTACAACCAGGAGGACCTCGAAGTCGCCGAGGCCATAGCCGCCGCCATCGCCGAGGTCCTGCTGCGCCACCGCAGCGAAACCGACCTGCGCCAGAGCCGGGAGGCCCTGACCCGGGCCCAGGCCGTGGCCCACATCGGCAGCTGGCGGCTCGACACCCGGCAGAACAAACTGATCTGGTCCGACGAAACCTACCGTATTTTCGGCATTCCCCTGGGCACCCCCCTGACCTATGAAGCGTTCCTCGACGCCGTGCACCCCGAGGACCGGGACTACGTGGACCGGAAGTGGACTGCGGCCACGGCCGGCGCCCCCTACGACATCGAGCACCGGATCGTGGTGGGCTATGCGGTGAAATGGGTGCATGAGCGGGCGGTGCTGGAGTTTGACGACCAGGGCCACCTGATGGCCGGGTTCGGCACGGTCCACGACATCACGGACCGTAAACTGGCCGAGGAGACGATCCGGCGGGCCAAGGAAGCGGCGGAACATCGGGTCGTGTCCCAGCGGCGGCTGAGCCAGGCGGCCCAGGAACTGTCCATGGTCCACGAGCTGGAGGGGGTCATGGCCGCGGTGCGCACCGCGGCCCGGGAACTGACCGGGGCGGATGGAGCCACCTTTGTCCTGCGCGAAGGCGACATGTGCTACTATGCCGACGAGGACGCCATCGCCCCGCTGTGGAAAGGCCAGCGCTTTCCTGCGACGCTTTGCATCAGCGGCTGGGTCATGCGCCACCGGCAGAAGGTCGTGATCGAGGACATCTATGCCGATCCGCGCATTCCGGCCAGCGTCTACAGCCCGACGTTCGTCAAAAGCCTGGCCATGGTGCCGGTGCGCAGCAGCGATCCCATTGCCGCCATCGGCGTGTATTGGGCCAGTCGCCATTTGCCCGACCCGGACGAGGTGCGGCTCGTCCAGTCCCTGGCCGACCTGACGTCCGTGGCCCTGGAAAACGTCTCGCTCTACGCGCAGTTGCGCAACCGGGCGGCCGAACTGGAAGCGCAAAAGGAGATCGCCGAGACGGCCAACCAGGCCAAAAGCGAATTTCTGGCCAACATGAGCCATGAAATCCGCACGCCCATGAACGGGATCATCGGCATGACCGACCTGGCCCTTTTGACCGACATCCCGACCGAGACCCGGGACTATCTGGAGATGGCCCAGGGCTCGGCCCTGCACCTGCTGGCCATCATCAACGACATCCTGGACCTGTCCAAGATCGAGGCCGGCAAGCTGGCCCTGGAGCGCCAGGCGTTCGACCTGCCCCAGGCCCTGCGCGCGGTCTGCGGCCCCCTGACCATGACCGCCCAGGAGAAAGGGCTGGCCCTGGCCTGGGCCATTGACCCGGCCGTGCCGTCCTGCCTCATGGGCGACAAGGGCCGGCTCAAGCAGATTCTCACCAACATCGTGGGCAATGCGGTGAAATTCACCCGCCGCGGCCGGGTGGACGTGCACGTCGGCCAGGCCGACGGGCAGGACCCCTCGGTCCGCCCGGTCCGCCTGCTGTTTCGGGTCAAGGACACGGGCATCGGCATCCCGGCCGACAAACAGGCCGCCATTTTCGAGAGTTTTGCCCAGGCCACGTCCTCGGCCCATATCGAATTCGGCGGCACGGGCCTGGGGCTGTCCATCTCCAAGAAATTCGTGGAGATGATGGGCGGCCGCATCTGGGTGGAGAGCCGGGAGGGCGTTGGCAGCACGTTTTTCTTCGATCTGCCCTTTGATCCGGCCACGGCCTACGGGGCCGGTCCCTTTGAGGACGGCCTTCCGGAAAAGGGCGGGACAGGCAGGCCGCTGCAAATCCTTCTGGCCGAGGACAATGCCGTCAACCAGCTGCTGGTGGTGGAACTGCTGCGCAAGCGCGGCTACCCGGTCAAAACCGCGGCCAACGGCCAGGAAGCCCTGGACCTGCTGGCCAGGGAAACCTTCGACCTGGTGCTCATGGACGTGCGCATGCCCGGCATGGACGGGCTTACGGCCGTCAGCCGCCTGCGCCGGGGTGAGGTGGCCGGAGCGGACCCGAAAATCCCGGTCATCGCCCTGACGGCCCATGCCCTGGTCGGAGACAGGGAGCGGTTTCTGGCCGCCGGCATGGACGACTACCTGACCAAGCCCATCGACCTGGATGCGCTGGACCAGGTCCTGGCCAAATACGCCAAGGACTAAGTCGCCTTCCGGGGCAGGTTCCGGCCCTTCCACAGGGCGTAGATGGCCGGGTAGAGCAGCAGCTCCAGGATGGTGGACGTGACCACGCCGCCGATCATGGGCGCGGCAATGCGCTTCATCACGTCCGAGCCGGCCCCGTGGCTGAACATGATGGGCACCAGTCCGGCCAGGATCACGGTGACGGTCATGATCTTGGGCCGGATGCGCTTGACCGCGCCGTAAAGGATCGCCTCCTCCAGGTCCTGGCGGGTACGCAGGCGGCCCTCGTTTTTCCATTTGCCGTAGGCCAGCTCCAGATAGAGCAGCATGACCACCCCGGTCTCGGCGTCCAGGCCGGCCAGGGCGATCAGTCCGATCCACACGGCAATGCTCATGTGGTAGCCCAGAAGATAGAGGAACCAAAACGAGCCCACCAGGGAAAAGGGCACGGCCAAAAGCACGATCAAGGTGCTGGCCACGGACCCGGTGTTCAAATAGATCAGGATGAAGATGAGGGCCACGGTCAGGGGGATGACCAGCTTCAGGCGCTCCTGGGTGGCCACCAGGTATTCGTATTCCCCGCTCCACTCCAAACGGTAACCGTTGGGAATCCGGACGGCGGACACGGCTTTTTTGGCCCCGTCCACGTACGTGCCCACGTCCGTGCCGGCAAAGTCCACATAGACGTAGGACACGAGCATGCCGGCCTCGCTTTTGATGACCGTGGGTCCCTTGGCCACCTGGATGTCGGCCAGCTCGGCCAGGGGGATGTCCACGGTTCCGGCGGCCGCGGCCATGGCCCCCAGGGGCGGGGGGACGACAAAGGGGTCGCGCCCTTCCCCGGCCGGCCGTGAAAGCGCGGCCGGCATCATGACCGGCACCAGGACCCGGCGCAGTTTTTCCACGCTGTCGCGCAGCTCCCGGGGATAGCGGACATTGACCGGATAGCGCTCCCGGCCTTCCACGGTGGTGGTCAGGTTCATGCCGCCCACGGCCGACTGGATGACCTCCTGCACGTCGCCCACGGTCAGGCCGTAGCGGGCGGCCTTTTCCCTGTTGACGGTAAAATCGAGGAAATAGCCGGTGGTCACGCGTTCGGCGAATACGCTTCGCGTGCTCGGCGCGCCGTGGATGGCCTGTTCGACCGCCATGCCGATGTGGTCGATGGTGGCCAGGTCCGGCCCCAGCACCTTGACGCCCACGGGCGTGCGAATGCCGGTGGAGAGCATGTCGATGCGGGCCTTGATCGGCATGGTGAAGGCATTGACCACGCCGGGCATGGCCAGCTTCTGGTCCATCTCGGCCGTGAGCTTCTCCACGGTCATGCCCGGCCGCCACTGGGATTCGGGCTTGAGGTTGATCACGGTCTCGAACATTTCCAGGGGCGCCGGGTCCGTGGCGGTCTCGGCCCGGCCGGCCTTGCCGAAGACCTGGTCCACTTCCGGAATGCTCTTGAGGACGGCGTCCTGGTATTGCAAAAGCTTGGTGGCCTCGCCGATGGACGCGCCGGGCATGGTGGTCGGCATGTAAAAGAGCGTGCCTTCGTAAAGCGGCGGCATGAACTCCGAGCCCAGGCGCGAAAAGGGGATGGCCGTGAGGGCCAAAATGACAAGGGCCAGCAACAGCAGGGTCTTTTTAAAGCGCAGGGCCGCGTGGGCAAAGGGCGTGTACAGCAGGCGCAGGACGTGGCTGACCGGGTTTTTGTCCTCGGGCCGGACCTTGCCCCGAATCAGCATGGTCATGAGCACAGGGGTCAGGGTCACGGCCAGAAACGAGGCAAAGAGCATGGCAAAGGTCTTGGTGAAGGCCAGGGGCTTGAAAAGCCGGCCGGCCTGGGCTTCGAGGGTGAAAACCGGCAAAAAGCCCAGGGTGATGACCAGGAGCGAAAAGAAAAGCGACGGCCCGACCTCGGCGGCGGCCTGCACGATGACCTCGAAGCGGGGCTCCCTGCGGCCCGACTCTTCCCATTCTTCCAGCCGCTTGTGGGCGTTTTCCACCATGATGATGGAGGCGTCCACCATGGCCCCGATGGCAATGGCGATGCCGGACAGGCTCATGATGTTGGAGGTCACGCCCAGGTAGCGCATGCAGATAAACGAGATGAGGATGGCCACGGGCAGGGTGAGGATGACCACCAGGGCGCTCGGCAGGTGGAAGAGAAAGATGATGCAGACCACGGACACGGCAATGGTGAGCTTGACGATCTCCTCGGTCAGGGTGCCGATGGAACGATTGATCAGGTCCGAGCGGTCATAGGTGGGCACGATGCGCACGCCCTGGGGCAGGGTGGGTTTGATGTCCTTTTCGATCTTGTCCTTGACCCGGTCGATGACCGACAGGACGTTTTCGCCGAAGCGCACCACCACCACGCCGCCCACGACCTCGCCCTTGCCGTCCAGGTCCGCGGCCCCGCGCCGGATTTCCGGGCCGATGCGCACCGTGGCCACGTCCCGGATGAAAATGGGCGTGCCCCGGGCGCTGACCCCCACGGGAATGTCCTCGATGTCCTTGACGCTTGCGATGTAGCCCCGGCCGCGCACCATGTATTCGATGCCGGTAAATTCCAGGACCCGGCCCTCGACCTCGTTGTTGCTCTTTTTGACCGCCTCCAGGACCTTGGTCAGGGGGATGCCGTAGCCTTGGAGGCGGGCGGGGTCCACGGTGATCTGGTACTGTTTGACGTAGCCGCCGAGGCTTGCCACCTGGGCCACGCCGGGCACGCTTTCCAGGGCCAGTTTCAGGTTCCAGTCCTGCAGGGAGCGCAGTTGCCCCAGGTCGTAGCGGTTTTCCGGGTCCTCTAGGGCATAGGAAAAGCCCCAGCCCAGGCTGGTGGCGTCCGGGCCGAGCTGGGGCGTGACATCGGCCGGGATCTTGCTTTTGACCGACTGCAAGTATTCCAGCACCCGGCTTCGCGCCCAGTACAGATCGGTCCCTTCCTCGAACAGGACATAGACAAACGAAAGCTCGAACATGCTGTATCCGCGCACGACCGTCGATC
>CAZBER010000006.1:11950-83551 GCA_964490985.1 uncultured Desulfovibrionaceae bacterium
GAAAAAGGAGTAGCCGCGCACGGCCTGGACCTTGGGGGCGGCCAGCAGGGTGGTGACGATGGGATAGGTGACTTGGTCCTCCACCAGGTTGGGGCTTCGGCCCGGCCATTCGGTGTAGACGATGACCTGGGGGTCGCTTAAGTCCGGGATGGCGTCCAGGGGCGTGCTTTTGAGCGCCCACACGCCCCACAGGACGAGCAGGGCCGTGGCCAGGATGACCAGAAAGGCGTTTCGGGCGCTGGCATGGATGATTTTGGCGATGGGCATGGCGTTCGTTTTGGCCTAGTGATGGTGCCCGCCGGCCGCGCCCGCGCCCTTGAGCCTGGTTTCGGAATCGATGAGGAAGGCGGCCGTGGCCGCGACGTTTTCCCCGGCTTTGAGTCCCGAAATGACCTCGACCATGTCCCCGGCTTCGACGCCTATTTTGACCTCCCGCAATTCGAACGCGCCCGGCCGCGCCTCCACGTAGGCGATGTGCCGCTCGCCGGTGTCGATGACCGCTTCCCGGGGCACGGCCAGGCGTTCCCCCAGGGTCACACGGATCTCGGTCTGGGCGTACATGCCCGGCCGCAGCGCCTCTTTGGGATTTTTGAGCACGAACCGGATTTTGGCCGTGCGGGTCTCGTCGGAGAAGGTGGGATAGACGTAGTCCACCACGGCCGGGTAGGGCGCGTCCGGCAGGCCGCTCAGGCGAACCTCGGCCTTGCGTCCGGGCTGGACCCAGGGCAGCTCGTATTCGTAGATTTCGGCAATGACCCAGACCGTGGACAGGTCGGCCAGCTCGAAGAGCTTCTCGCCGGGCATGACCTTGGTCCCGGCCAGGGCCATCTTGCGCACCACAAAGCCGTTGACCGGGCTGGCCAGGGTGAAGGCGCGCACCGGGCGGCGGGTTTTTTCCAGGGCGCGGGCCAGGCCGGGGCCCACGTCATAGAGCTTCAGGCGCTCCCGGGCGGCGGCCAAAAGCGCCTGGGCGTCCCGGCTGCCCAGGGACAGGGCCGGGTCAACGGTTTCGGGCGCGCCGGGCGTCGCCTGGGCCGCCTTGTCGGCCCAGGCGAGCAGGCGCAGGTATTCGAGCTCAACGGCCATGACTTCCGGGCTGTAGATGGCAGCCAGGGGATCGCCTTTTTTCACCGGCTTGCCGGTGAAGTCGGCATAGAGCTTTTCCACCCAGCCCTCGACCTTGGTGGTCACGGCCACCAGGGTGCGCTCGTCGATCTCCACCCGGCCGGCGGCCCGGATGACCCGCTGCATGGGCTGGCGGGAGACCGGGGCCGTGCGCACGCCCATGGCCCGCATGATGTCCGGGCTGATGGTGATGGTGGGCGGCCCGGCCTGGCCCTGGGCCGGTGCGCCATGGCCGGCGTGTCCGGCGTGGCCGGCCGGGGGAGCCGGCGGCGATTCGGGCGCACCCGGCATGGCGTGCCCCTCGTGTCCGGCCGGGGCGGGCGGAGGCGTCTGGGCCGGCGTTTCCGGCATGCCCGGCATGGCGTGTCCGGCGTGCCCGGCCGGGGGAGCCGGCGGCGGACTTTCGGGCGCGGCCGGCATCGCATGCCCGGCGTGCCCGTCCTGGGCCAGGGCCGGCAGGGGCGCAAGCAGCAGCAACAGGACCAGGAGCAGGGCCAGGGGATCGCGGCGCATGGGCGGCCTCCGAAGCGGCGCTTGGGCGTTTAGGGCGCCGGGTTTGCGGCCAAGGCGGCGCGGCTGGCGCTTCGGGCGATGCCGAGCAGGGCCTCGAGTCGGGCCATGGCCTTTTGCTTGTCCACGGCCCGGCCCCAGTATTCGGTCTCGTAGGTGAACAGGTTTTTGAGCCGGGACAACACGGTCAGGGCGTCCCCGCCGCCGGCCGCATAGCGGGCCATGGCCAGGTCGTAGTCCTGGCGGCTTCGCGGCCCCAGGGACTTGGAATAAAGGGCCATGGTGGCTTCGGCGGCCTTGATGGCGGCGTAATTGTCGCGGGTGATGGCCATGATGGAATTGCGGGCCGCCTCCAGTTCGCGCCGGGCCGCTTCCAGGTCCTGGCGCGACTCCTTGAGCCCCTCCATCTGCTTGGTCCAGAAATAGAGCGGTATGGTCACGGACACGCCCAGCGTCCACATGTCCACCCACTTCTGGGTGCGCCCGGTGACGGAGTCGGCCCCCTCGACGGGCGGCTTGATCTCGCGCTCCATCTTGAAGCCCTTGCGGGCGTAGCCGCCGTTTATGGTCACGTCCGGCACGAATTCTCCCTTGGCCACCCGGACCTTGGCCTCGGCCGCCTCCACCATCTTTTCCCGGGAGCGGGCTTCCGGGGCGTTGGCGGCGAAGCTGGCCAAAAGCTCGTCCAGCGACCGGGCATACGGGGCGTCCGGCGGGGCGGCCGGCTCGGGCAGGGAGCCGGCGTCGCGCCGCCCCAGGGCCTCGGCCAGCATGGCTTCCTGGGTCTTGACCTTCTGGCGCTGGGTTTCGCGGCGCTCCAGCAGCATGTATTTTTCCGACTGGGCCATGAGCACGTCCTGGGTGGAGCCTTGCCCCGAGGCATAGCGGGCCAGGGCGGCCTGTTCCATGCCGGCCAGGAACTCCTCCTGTTGGGCCAGCAGGTTCAGGGTTTTGTGGGCCAAAAAGAGCTCGTAGTAGAGCTCCTTGACCCTGGCCTCGGTCTTCAGTCGGGTGATGTCCGTCTGGATGCCCAGGGCTTCGGCTTCGCGGGAGGCCGCATCGCCCTTGGCCGCCAGTTTGCCGGGATAGGGAATGGTCTGGGAGACGCCGGCCATCCATTGGGCGTCGTCGGAATTGCCGTAGGTGTACCAGCGCAGGCCGTCATTCTGGTAACCCACGGACACCATGGGATCGGGCAGGCTTCTGGCCTGGGGCGCGCGGTGGCCGGCCGCCCTGGCCCGGGCCAGGGCGGCCTGGATGTCCGGGTTCTGGCTCAGGGCTTCGCGGATGTAGGCGTCGACTCCAGGGTCGGGGCCGGGATCGGGTCCGGACCGGCGTCCGGGATCGGGTTCCCCGGCTGCGGCCGCAAGCGGCCAGGTCAGCAAAAGGCAGGCAAGAAGAAGGAGACGCGTCAGGCCCTGGCTGGGCCGGCCTGTGGCTGTCATGCGTACCTCGGCGTCGATGCCGCGCCTGGGGTCCGTGGGACCTCTTTCCAAGCGGATATGCGAATCCAACAATGCCAAACCCTAGCATCGATCGCCGGATCGGGTAAAGGCGTCCGGGGTCGGCCGGGGTGCCGTCTGAATATCATACTGATTTAGTCTACAAATAGCATGCCAGAAGCTGCATTTTCATAACATACTGGTATGAAAATAGTTATTTTCAGAGCCAGTCCAGATTCCGGAATTGCTGTATGCTTTTTGTTCAAAAAGAGGATAAAAAATAGACGATAGCAACACGAAGTATCCACTTGCATTCACAAGAGGAGCCGCGGCACTGGCTGGCCGGCGTCGTTGCCGCAGCAGGAGTCCGGCGAGCCGCGGGTTGTGTTTGCCTGTAATTGCCCGTATGGTCTGACTTCTTCCACAAAACACGAGCCCTTTGTCTTGGTGCCGGAATTCGCGCCTGGAGTGCCGCATGTCCGACGATTGTACCGTTTCCCTGGAAATCCCTGCGGATATCGCCTTCGCCCGCCTGCTGACCGTGGCCGCCGAGGCCCTGGCTCTGCGAAACGGGCTCGGCCAACGGGAAAATCTCCGTTTTCAACTGACCGTGGAGGAATTTTTCGTCTGCCTGGCCGGGCTGGCCGAAAGCGCCCAGCCCATCCGCGTGACCCTGACCGGCAAGCGGCACCTCATGCGCGCTGGCTTTGCCTTTGCAGCCACGTCCCTGTCGTTGGGAGGGCTCAACATCACGTCCGGCGTGGCCGCCTGCGCGGACGGGGAAGCGCACCGGGACCTGGGCCTGCTTCTGGCCGGGAAAGCGGCGGACCGGTTCCATCTGGAGCACAAGGGCGAGAACCGCTTTCTCCTCCAAACCGAGGTGGACAAGGCGTATCCGCCGGCTCCGGCCGTGCAGGCGTCCCCGGAATTCCAGACGCCCTATACGGTTCGGGCCTGCAACGACGCGGCCCGGTTGTCCCAGGCCGCGGCCCTGGCCCTGGCCGCCTATCCGGCCTGGCATTGCCCCGGGAGCTTCCAGACGCCCGGCAAGTTCGCGGACATGGTGGCGGACGGGCAGGTGGCCTGCGTCACGGCCGTTGACGCGGCCGGCCGGACGGCGGGGCTGCTGACCTGGAGCCCGTGCAGCGACCAGGCGCTCTTTTTTTCCGGCCCGTTCGTGTTCGCGCCTCCGGATGCGGCCAAGGACGTGGCTCGGCTGCTGGTCGAGGGTTTTTTGCAGGCCGTGGCCCGGGACAAGTACTGCCTGGTCTTGAGCTTTCGGGCCACGGACGACGCGCCCTTGGGCGCGTTCGAATCCCTGGGCTGCCTGGAATTTTGCCGGGCCGGGGCGTGTTTCCCCCAGCCGGTGCTCTTTCGCCAGTTGCGGGAGGATGCCGGCCTGGCCGTGTGGAGCCGCCCCCTGCTGGACGGCTTTTTGCGCCAGGCCTACGACCGGCTGGCCATGCCCCGGGACATCCTGCCCGTGGACGCGCCGTCCGGGCGGCAACGCCAAGAGTCGCTTTTGGGGACCACCCTGGATCGCCGCAAGGACCTGGGCGAGCTGCGGCCGTTTCTCGACGGCGCGGACATGGCCGCGAACCTGGCCGCCCATGTCCGCGCCCTGCGGCAAAAGGGCATCGGCAATATCCTCTACTATATGGATCTTTCCCGGCCCTGGGAGGCGGCCCTGGCCGACGACCTGATCCAGGCGGGTTTTTCGCCGCGCGTGGTGCTTCCCCATGGCGGCAGCGGCGACCTGGTCGTGTGGCAGCATGATGCGGCTTATTGACCGGGTCCCGGCCTATGTCCGGGCATTCGAAAGCTACGTCCCCAGCCGGCCCGATCCGGTGCTCATGCGCCAGTACGGCGTGTCGCACCTCCATCGCCTCAACAACAACGAAAATCCCCTGGGGCCGCCGCCGCGCGCCCAGGATGCCATCGCCGCCTTTGTCCCCGGGCGGTCGGCCGTCTATCCCAGCGGCGACGCCTTTGACCTGCGCCAGACCCTGGCCGCGCGGTTTGGTAAGTCCCCGGACGCCTTTCTGGTCGGCAACGGCTCGTGCGAGGTGATCGGCGCGGTCATCCGGGCCTTTTGCGAGCCCGGCGACGCCATTGTCACTGCGGACAAGACCTTTGCCGTGTACGAATGGGTGGCCCGGTTTTCCGGCATCGAACCCCGGCTGGTGGCGCTGCGCCGGTACGCCCTGGACCCCGAGGCCATGCTGGCGGCCGTGACCGAGCGCACCAGGATCGTTTTCCTCTGCAATCCCAACAACCCCACCGGCGCGCGGTGGAACCGGCAGACCCTGGAGGCGTTTCTGGCCCGCCTGGCCGGCCGGTCCCTGGTGGTCATCGACGAGGCGTACCGCGAATTTCTGGACGATCCGGAGTTTCCCGACGGCATGGAGGTCATGGAGCGCCACGCCAATGTCCTGGTCTTTCGCACCTTCTCCAAGATGTACGGCCTGGCCGGGCTGCGGGTGGGATATCTGTGCGGCTCGCCCGAGGCCGTGGACATCGTGCGGCGCACCCACATCGCCTATTCCGTCAATGCCCTGGGCCAGATCGCGGCTGCGGCGGCCCTGGCCGACGACGCCGGCCACATCGCCGCCACCCGGCGCATGGCAGGGGAAGCCGGAAACTATTTGCGCGATTTCTTTGACAGCCTGGGGCTCGAGCACGTTTCGGGCGCGGTCAATTGCATCATGGTGCGCACGCCCGTCTCCGACACCCTGCTGTACCGCAAGCTCATGCGCCAGGGCGTGATGGTGCGCACCATGACCGGCTTTCGCTTTCCCGACTGGATTCGCGTCACCCTGGCCGCCGCGCCGGCCATGGAAGCCTTCACGCGAGCCCTGCGCCAGGTGCTGGACCAGTCATGACCGAGACCGCAAGCCTGCCCGAGCGGCTTTTCACCTACGAGTTCACGGTGCTGACCCTGGCGGCCACGTTCGGGTTTTGCAACATCGCCATTTTCTACGGGTTTGCCACCTACCTGGAACGCCTGGGCATCGATCCGGCCTGGCGCGGCGTGCTCCTGGGCGCGGAGCCCCTGGCCGCATTTTGCCTGCGGCCCGCCTTGAGCGTCCTGGTCACCCCGCGAAACGCCCTGGTGTTGGCCCGCCTCAGCCTGGCCGGCCTGGGCGTGGCCCTTTGCTGTTACACCCTGGCCCGGGGCATCGGACCGATCCTGGCGGTGCGGCTTTTCCACGGCCTGTCCTTTGTCTGCCTGGTCAGCGCCATCATGGTCCTGCTGGCGCGCATCATCCCCAAGCCCCTGGCCGGCCGGGCCTTCGGCTATTTTTCCCTGTCCGCCCTCATCCCCTATGCCGTCATGCCGCCCCTGACCGAATGGCTGCTGCCGCGGCTGGGCCGGGAAGACCTGGCCTATGCCGCGTGTTCGCTTTTGGCCGTGCCCGGCCTGGCCCTGATGCTTCCCCTGGGGGCGCGGCTGGGGCGTCGGGCCATGGCCGGCGCGCCCGGAACCAGGCGGCCGGGCTGGGCCGAGCTGCGGGCCGACCTGGCCCTGCCGCCGGTGGTGCTGGTTCTGCTCGCCAATTTGTGCGTGTTTTTGAGCACCACCCTGGTCTTTTTTTTCATGAAGCCCTTTGCCTTGGGCCTCGGACTGGCCGATCCGGGTCTTTTTTTCACGGTCTCGACCGTTGCCTCCATTGCCGTGCGGGTCGCGGCCGGGCCACTCTACGACCGACTGCCCAAGGAAATCCTGCTTCTCTGCGCCCTGGCCGGGCTTTGCGCCTGCATGCTGGGATTTGCCGCCACGGCCGGCCAGACGCGGTTTCTGGTGCTGGCCGGGGCCTATGGGCTTTGCCTGGGCGTGGCCATGCCGCTTTTGAATGCCGTCATGTTCGGCCATTCCCCGCCGGCGCTGCGCGGGGTGAACATGAACCTCATGCTGTTTATGATGGATGCGGGCTATGTGATCGGCCCCCTGACCGGCGGGGCGCTTCTGGCCATGGGCGCGGGGTATGGCAGGCTCTTTTGGGCCTGCGCCGCTTTTGCCGCGGCCTCGACCCTGCTGGTGCTGCCCCTGGCCGGAAGCGGCTGGCGGCGTTGGCGGGGGCGGGAAGCCTAGCCGGTGGAGGCCAGTCGCAGCAGCAGGTTTTCCGCCACCTGGCGGCGGTAGGCGGCCGAGGCCCGCACATCGTCAATGGGCGAGACGGCCTGGCGGATGCGCGCGCCGGCTTCGAGCAGCGTCTCCCGGGTCAGTGTTTGGCCGGTCAGCGCTTCCTCGGCCGCCCGGCAGCGCAGGACCGTGGGGGCCAGGCTGCCCAGGGCCAGGCGGGCCTGGGTCACTCGGCCGTGGCCGTCCGTGGCCAGGATGGCGGCCAGGCTGGCCACGGCAATGGCCAGGGCGTTTCGGCGGCCGACTTTTTCGAAATGCTGCACTGCGCCCGGCTCCGGGGGACGCACCAGCACGGCGGTGACGATTTCGCCCGGGGCCAGGCTAGTGCGGCCGGGGCCAATGATCAGCCCGGCCAGGGGCAGCCGCCGCGCGCCCAGGGCCGAGGCCAGCTCCACCTGGGCATCCAGGGCATACAGCGGCGGCAGGGTGTCGCCGGCCGGCGAGGCCGTGACGATATTGCCGCCCAGGGTGCCCATGTTGCGCACCTGAGGCGAGCCCAGGACCGCCAGCGCCCGGACCAGCCCGGGCAGGCGCTGCCGGACAAGCTCGTGCCGGGCCAGGGCGGCATGGGTGGCGCAGGCCCCCAGGCGCAGGAGTCCGTCTTCCTCGTCGATTTCCGCCAGATGTGGGATGCCTTCCAACAGGGCTGCATCAAAGGGGGCTTGCCCGCGGCCGCGCACGAGCAAATCCGTGCCGCCGGCCATGACCCGGGCCCCGTCGGCCAAAAGCGGCCAGAGCGCTTCCAGGCTGGTGGGGCGAAAAACCGCGCGGATCACGGTTTTTCCTCGCGCATGGCGGCGGCCGCCGCCAGGACGGCGTCCACGATTTTGACGTACCCGGTGCAGCGGCACAGGTTCCCGGACAGGGCCTGGCGCGCGGCTTCCCGGTCGGGATCGGAATTTCGGGCCAGAAGCGCGGCCGCGGCCAGGGTCATGCCCGGCGTGCAGTAGCCGCACTGCACCGCGCCATGGGCGGCAAAGGCCGCCTGGATGGGATGCGGCGCGTCGATGCTGCCCAGGCCTTCGGCCGTGGTCACGTCCCGGCCCTGGAGTTGGGCCGCCAGCATGAGGCAGGAGAGCTTGATCTCGCCGTCGACCAGGATGGTGCAGGCCCCGCATTCTCCCGAGCCGCAGCCTTCCTTGGCGGCAAGCAGCCCGAAATCCTCGCGCAACAGGTCCAGTACGCGTTTGGCGGGCTCGACTTCAAGGCGCACCGGCGCGCCGTTTAACGTAAAGGAAAGCTCCAGGCGCTCGCTCACGACCCGAGACCTCCCATGGCCCGGAGCACGTCCTCGGGCGCAACCGGCAGCCGGCGCACCCACAGGCCCGTGGCGTCGTACAGGGCCTGGGCCACGGCCGGGCCCGGGCCGTGGATGCCCACTTCGCCCATGCCCCGAAGCCCCAGGGGGCCGGTGGGCTCATGGTCGCTGAGGGCCAGGCATTCGATATCCGGCAGGTCCAGGGCCGTGGGCACCAGATAGGTGCTCAAGTCCCCGGCCCGCATGTGTCCGCCTTGAAGGGCCAGGTTCTCGAACAGGGCCAGCCCCGCGCCCTGGGCCGCTGCGCCGTGGATCTGCTGCGTAACGCCCTCCAGGGAAAACACCCGGCCGCAGGCCACGGCCGTAAGACACCGAATCAAACTGACCCGGCCCGTCAGTTCGTCCACTTCCACGGCGCACAGGCAGGCCCCATGGGAATAGAAGCGGTGGGGAAAGCCGAGCTTGAACTCCCGGCCCGTATCCGGCGGGTTTTCCACCACCGGCATGACGAACTGGTCCACGCACAAGCGGTCGTCCCGGGGAAGGAGCAGGCCGAGCCTGGCCAGGGGGACCGACCGGTTGGTGTGGGGATCGGTCACGGCTCCGGGCTCGAGCCGAAGCCGGGCTGGGTCGTCGCACAAGAGCGCCAGGGCGGCCCGGGCGCGCAGCTTTTCCGCCATGGCCCGGCAGGCCCGCAGCAGGGCATTGCCAAAGGTGTAGGTGGTGCGGCTGGCCGAGGACGAGCCGGCGGGCAGGCAGGTCCGGGTGTCGGGCTGGATAAGCTCGAAGGCGGTCCGGGGCTGGCCCAGGGCCTTGGCGGCCATGGCCGCAAAGGCCGCGGCATTGCCCTGGCCCATGTCCGGCACGGAGTTGTAGATGCGAAACGTGCCTTGGCGCGTCAGCTCCAGCTTGGCCGCGGCCGCGTCGGGCAGGCCCCGGCCGTAGCCCATGGCATTGAGCATGGCCGTTATGCCGACGCCGCGTCGGGTCAGGGGCGGGGCGGCCCTTTTCCAGGCCTCCCGGCCGGTCCAGGCCGGATGGGCCAGGATGGCCTCCAGGCAGGCTCCGGCATCGGTCCCGGGCTCGGCCGTCACGCCCACGGCGTTTGCCTCTCCCGGGTGCAGGGCGTTCTGGCGGCGCAGGTCGGCCGGATCGCGGCCGAGCTTCAAGGCCAGGGCGTCCATGAGCCGTTCTATGGCAAAGCTGGCCTGCACCACGCCGAATCCCCGGAAGGCCCCGCCCACGGGATTGTTGGTGTAGGCGCAAAATCCCTCGCACCGGGTGTGGGGAATGCGGTACGGCCCGCCGGCGTGTTCCAGGCCCAGGGCCATGATTTCGCCGCTCAAATGGGCATAGGGGCCGGCGTCGAAGTGCATGGCGCCCTCCAGGGCGCACAGCGTGCCGTCGCGATTGGCCCCCAGGCGCAGGCGCACCGTGGCCGCGTGGCGCTTGTAGCCGGCGATGAAGGTCTCCTCCCGGCTCCAGGCCATTTTCACGAAGCGGCCGGGAACGTGGAGCGCGGCCAGGGCCAGCAGGCACTGCACCGTGGCTCCGTCCTTGCCGCCGAAACCGCCGCCCAGATACGGCGCGCGGATGCGGATGCGCATGGGGTCCAGGCCCAGGGCATGGGCGATCTCGAACCGGTCGCGAAACGGGGCCTGGGTGGATGCGACCATATCCAGAATGCCGGCCGGAGTCAGCCGGGCCAGGCCGTTTGGCGGCTCCAGGAACACGTGCTCCTGCATGGGGGTCTCAAATTCCCCGTCCACCACCACGTCGCACCCGGCCAGCCCGGCCAGGGCGTCGCCCTTTTCCACCAGGCCGTGGGCCAGCAGGTTGCCGCCGTCGCGGTCGGGATGCACGGCCGGGGCATCCGGATGCAAAGCGGTGAGGGCATCGAACACCCCGGGCAGGGGAGTAAATGTCACGCGGATTCGGGCTAGGGCCTCGGCCAGGGCATCCCGGGTTTCGGCCACCACCAGGGCCACGGGGTCGCCGCAATGGCGCACGCGCCGGCCGCACAGCACGGGCTGGTCCTTGTGGACAATGCCCTGCCGGTTGGTTCCGGGCACATCGGTCCGGGTGAGGATCGCCACAACGCCCGGAACGGCCCGGGCGGCGCTTGTGTCCAGGTCGGTGATCAGGCCATGGGGCAGGCCTGCCCGTTTGGCCCCGGCCCATAGGCAGTCTGGAGGGGTGCAATCGGCGCTGTAGCGCTCCTGGCCCGTGGCCTTGGCCAGGGCGTCGGCACGGGGAAAGGCGTCAGCCGGCATGGCCCGTTTGCGTCCGGCTTTGCTCCCACTCGGCCTGGATGTGGGCCAAAAGGGCCTTGGCGCTGTCGGTCAGGAGGTTTATGGCCGTGAAATCGGGCGGCGCGGCCAGCCATTGGAACATCAGCGCGTCGGGACCGAACCACAGGGGGGCCAGTCCGCCGAAAATGTAGCCCCTTTGCCGCAGAATCTCTGCGGCAAAGGCCACGCCCGGTTCGCCGGCGCTCAGGTAAACCTGGACCACGGCCAGTCCCCGGCTGCGGGCTTGGATGTCCCAGGCCGCCGCCTGGTCGGGAAAATCCCGGCCAATGGCCGTCACCTGGAGGCGCTGCACCTGGGCGAAATCGAAAACGCGCGACGTCAGTACGGTCTGGGAGGCAGTCGGGGCATCGCTTACGGCAAAGCGGACGTCGCGGTCCAGGGAGAGCTCGGCCAGGATGGGCTCCAAGGCCGCGCGGCAGCACTCGGGCGCAAAAAGCGGCATACGGCGGTCGCGGTCCACCCTGAACTGAAGCAGGCAGCTCACCCGGCCGGCCGCCCCCTCCTTGGCATAGGCCCCGGCCGGCATGAGGGAAAGTTCCAGGCCGCAGGAGCCATAGCCCTGCCGGTGGCCGGTTTTTTGCGTGACCAGATGCGTGCACACCGTCTCGCCGAAAAAGGCATTGGCAAAGGTCATGGACCGGGAGCGAGCGTCGAGGTCGCTTAAGATGCGAAAAGCCATGGACGTCTGCCGGTACTCCGGAGCGACCAGGACCTGGCCGACTTCATAGACGGCCGGGTTGGGCGGCGAGCTGCGGTAGAAGGCCCCATGGCCGGCAATGCCCCCGGAAGCCAGCCGGGCCACCACGGTCACCACCGCCTTGTCGCGGTTGAGCGCCACCAGCCGCTCGGGCACGTAATAGTCCGCTACCGGATACTTGTCGTCGTAGATGGCGTGAAAGAGCCGGGCCACGCCGAGCGCGTCCCGGGGCTGCATCCGGTCCAGGACGTACGCTTCGCCCAGGGGCAGGGGCTTGTCGTCGGCCAGGATGCGGGCCACGGCCGCGCGCAGGATGGCGGCGTCGTCCAGGTGCGCGGCCAGAAACGCGGACCAGGCATCCAGGGAGCCTTGCTCCAGGAGCGGCGCGGGAGGCGGCGGCGCGCCGAATCGCTCGGCCAGGAGCGCGGCAAAGGCGGCGAGTGCGGCCGGCGGGACGCCCTGGTCCGGAAGCGGCAGGTCCGATCGCAACGAGGCCGCCACATCAGGGCCGCATCCTGCCGCGGCCAACACCTCGCCCAGGGTAGCGGCGTCAAATTCCATCCGCAGCCCCTTGTTGCGAGAGGCCGCGCCAGCAGGCCGGCTTGTGGGAATACCGTTCCAGATTGGACGACAAAAACGCCCAGGCGGCATTGGGAATTGTCGACATAAGCTCCCCACGGAAGCAGCAGTATGGGATGGATTCCCATGCTACGCACAATGCCTGGAAATGCAAGGGCTTTGGCGGGGGCTGCCGCTTGCCCAAGTCCGTCCCGCGCCTTGTGCCGCTTTTCATGCTCCGTCTAGACGGCCCTGGCCTTTTCCAACGCCTGGTCCAGATCCGCCATGAGGTCCTGGGCCGATTCCAAGCCCACGGACAGGCGCATGAGCGCATCCGAAATGCCGCGCGCGGCGCGTTCGGCCGGGGGCATGGCCGCGTGGGACATGGTGGCCGGATAGGACAGGATGGATTCGACCCCGCCCAGGCTCACGGCCAGCTTGGGCAGGCGCAGCGCTCGCATGAAGGCCTGGGCCGCGGCCGCGCTTTCCAGCTCGAAGCTGACCACGGCCCCGGGGCCGTCGGCCTGGGCCTGGTGGATGTCCCGGCCGGGATGGGTCGCCAGGCCGGGGTAGTGGACGCGCCGGACATCGGGCCGCCCGGCCAGCCAGGCGGCCAGAATCCCGGCCGTGGCCTGCTCGGCCGCCAGGCGAACGGCCAACGTGCGCATGCCGCGCAGGAGCAGCCAGGAATCCTGGGGGCCGAGCACCGCGCCGAAAGCGTTCTGAATGGTCTTGAGGCGGCCGCCCAGGGCCGCGTCGGCAATGACGGCCAGGCCGGCCACCACGTCGCTGTGGCCGCCCAGGAACTTGGTGGCGCTGTGCAGCACGATGTCGAAACCAAGGGCCATGGGGCGT
Source organism: uncultured Desulfovibrionaceae bacterium (assembly GCA_964490985.1). Classification (GTDB taxonomy): domain Bacteria; phylum Desulfobacterota; class Desulfovibrionia; order Desulfovibrionales; family Desulfovibrionaceae; genus Solidesulfovibrio. The sequence continues at coordinate 24,852 of CAZBER010000006.1, forward strand.
TGCAAAAAGGGCGTCATGAACGTGTTGTCGATGATGGAGACCAGGCCATGGGTTCGGGCCAAATCCACCACGGCGGCCAGATCCGTGACGGTCAGCAGGGGATTGGACGGGCTTTCCACATACAGGGCCTTGGTGCGGGGGGTGACGGCCCGGGTCATGGCCGCCACGTCGCCGGTGTCCACAAAGGTGGTTTCCAGGCCCCAGCGGGCAAAGAGCGTGGTCAGGACGCGGTAGGCCCCGCCGTAGAGGTCGCGGCTGGCAATCACATGGTCGCCAGGGGAAAAAAGAAGCAGGGTGGAGGAAATGGCGGCCATGCCCGAGGCAAAGGCCAGGCCCAGCGCGCCGCCTTCCAGGGCGGCGATGGTCGATTCCACGGCCTGCCGGGTGGGGTTGCCGCTTCGGGAATAATCGTAGGGGCCAAAGCTTTGGGGATCGGCCTGGGCATAGGTGGAAGTCTGGTGAATGGGCGGGGCCAGGTCGCCGAAGCCGTCTTCGGAAACTGCGCCCGCATGCACGAGCAGGGTAGTCAGGTCCATGGCGGTTGCCTTTGGGTTGAATGTTCAGGGCGGATCAGAGCACGGCCTCCAGGTCGGCCACCAGGTCTTCCGGGGCTTCCAGGCCGATGGACAGGCGCAGCAGGCCGTCGGTGACGCCGAGCCGGGCCCGGATCTCGGGCTCGATGTCGGCATGGGTCTGGACCGCGGGCAGGGTAATGAGCGACTCCACGCCACCCAGGCTCTCGGCGAAAAGAAACACCTCCACCCCGGCCAGAATGTCCGGCACCCGGGCCGCGTCGGTGACCTCAAAGGAGATCATGGCCCCGAAGCCGGCGGCCTGGAGCAGCTGCCGGTCATGGCCGGGGTGATCGGCCAGGCCGGGATAATGGACGCGCCGCACCCGGGGGTGGACGGCCAGCCAGGCGGCCACGTGCAGGGCGCTGGCCTGCTGGCGGGCCAGGCGCACGCCCAGGGTCTTGAGCCCCCGCAGGGTCAGCCAGCAGTCCTGGGGGCCGAGGATGGCTCCGGCGGCGTTCTGGTGAAAGGCCAGCTTTTCGGCAAGGGCCGGGTCCCGGGCCACCAGCAGCCCGCCCACCACGTCGTTGTGGCCGGACAGGTACTTGGTGGCGCTATAGACAGCCACATCGGCCCCCAGGGCCAGGGGCCGCTGGATAAGCGGGGTGAGAAACGTGTTGTCCACGATGAAAAGGGCCTTATGCGCCCGGGCCAGACGGCCGAGCTCGCGCAGATCCGCGATCTTGAGCAGCGGATTGGTCGGGCTTTCGACCAGAAGGGCTTGGGCTCCCTGGGCCAGGGCCGCTTCCACGGCCCTGGCGTCGGCCGTGTCCACGTACACGGCCTCAATGCCCAGGGGACGGTAGAGGCGCTCGAACAGGCGGTAGGTGCCGCCGTAGAGGTCCTCGGTGACCACGATGCGGTCACCCGGAACCAGGAGGCGGCCCAGGCAGTCCAGGGCGGCCATGCCCGAGGCAAAGGCCAGGCCCCGACAGCCGCCGTCAATGGCGGCCATGGCCTCTTCCAGCACGGCGCGGGTGGGGTTGCCGCTGCGGGAATAATCATAGCCCGTGGACTGGCCGAGCCCGGGATGCCGGAAGGTGGCGGTCTGGTAAACCGGCATGGAGACGGCCCCGGTGCGGCTGTCCCAGCGGGAGCCGCACTGGACGAGATAGCTTTCGAGTTGCATGGATTGTAGCCTCCTTGCCGCTTAGATGCCTTCGCCCAGGCCGAAAAATTCCTGGGCCGCCATGCGCCGCCGGTCATCCTGGTGATAGAGCTCCTCGATGCGCCGGCGCAGGCCGGCAAGCGCCTGATTGTCATGCACAGCGGGCGCGGCGCTGCGGTCCCGGGGCCGTGGCGCGGCCAGGGGGGCATCGATGATGATCGGCCCTGGCGTGGCCGCCAGCCCGATGATCCGGTCGGCCAGGTAAAAAGCCTCGTCCAGGTCATGGGTGGCCAGGACCACGGTTTTTCGCGGCTGGCAAGCCCTGGGCAGTTGTTGCAGCAAATCCTGCAACACGGCCCGCTCGTGGGGATCAAGGACGCAAAACGGATCGTCCAGCAGCAGGGCCGGGGAATCCATGGCCAGGGCCCGGGCAATGGCCCCGCGCTGGCGCATGCCCCGGGAAAGTTCCAGGGGATGCTTGTGCCCGACCTGGTCCAGGCCGACCAGGCTCAAGTATTCCCGGGCCAACTGATGGCAGCGCCTGGACGGCAGGTTCGGCTTGGCCGCGTCAATGGCCATGGTCATGTTGTCCATAAGCGTGAGCCACGGGAAAAAGCCGCAGTCCTCGAAGACCACGCCGCGATCCAGGCCCTGGCCGGCCACGGGCCGGCCGTTCCAGGCGACGCGCCCGAAGCTGGGCGTCTCCAGCCCGGCCAGCAGCCGCAGCAAGGTGGTCTTGCCGCTGCCCGAAGGCCCGAGCAGGCACACGAATTCCCCCTGGCCCACGGCCAGGTGGAGATCTTCCAGGATGGTCCTGGAGCCCAGGGAAAAGCGCAGGTTGTCCACGCGAAATCCGCTGTCTGCCGCGTTGGCGGGCGGGGGAGGAGGCGTCATGGGTGTTTCCTCATGGTCCGCACGGGCGCGGACGCCTGGAGCGGTGTTTTTAATCATCACTAACTTGGTTGATAAAATGATAAAGAAAGCCTTCCCGGCCGTCAATCTGGAACAGCGGTGACATTTGGTAAAAAATGTTTAGCATGAAGGTGTTGCCTATTATATGATTTTTTTGATCGTCTTAATGATAAAATTAGGCTCCAGGCAGTCCAGTCCGGCCGGGAACGACTTGGCTACGGGTTGCTTTATTCTAGACTTTTACGGTATGCAATAACGGCACCCGATGGAGGCAGCATGCAAACACAGACACGGTGGACGAAAAAGGCGGTTTTGGAACTGCTCAAGATTCGCGGCGAAGCGCAGCGCCAGGCCCTGTACCGCAGGGCCGACGCAGTGCGCCGGGAAATCATGGGCGATGCGGTCTATTTGCGCGGCATTGTGGAATTTTCCAACATCTGCGGCAATGACTGCCTCTATTGCGGCATCCGGGCCTCCAACGACCAGGTGGACCGCTACCGCCTCGAAGACGAGGAAATCCTCGAGGTGGCCCGGCGCATGGAAGGCTTTGGCCAGACCACCATTGTGCTGCAATCCGGGGAAACCCCGTCCGCTGCGGGCGATGCGGCCCTGGCCCGGCTCATTTTCCGCATCAAGGCCGAAACCCGGCTGGCCGTCACCGTGTCCGTGGGCAACCGGCCCAGGGACGTCTACGCCATGTGGCGGGACCACGGCATGGACCGCTATCTGCTGCGCTTCGAGACCTGCGATCCCGAGCTTTTCGCCCGGCTGCACCCGGATTGCAGCTTGAGCGAACGCCTGCGCTGCCTGGGCGACCTGCAGTCCCTGGGCGTGCAGACCGGCAGCGGGTTCATGATCGGCCTGCCCGGGGAAAGCCCGGATGTCCTGGCCGAAAACATCCTGCTGTGCCGCGACCTGAGCCTGGACATGATCGGCATCGGGCCGTTTCTCCCCCATCCGGACACGCCCCTGGGCACGGCCCAAAACACCTACGCCGACGATCCGGACATGCATTTCGTGGCCCTGGCCGCCGTGCGGCTGGTCAATCCCGACGCCCACATCCCGGCCACCACGGCCTTTGACGCCCTGCTGCCGGGTTCGGGCCGCAACCTGGCCCTGGCCCGGGGGGCCAACGTGTTCATGCCCAGCGCCACTCCGGCTAAGCGGCGCAAGGACTATCTGCTCTATCCCAACAAGCCCTGCGTGGACGAGACCGGGGACATGTGCGCCCGGTGCGTGATCGGGCGGTTGTCCGCCCTGGGCCGCACCGTGGGCCTGGGCCCCGGGCACTCGATCCGCTCGGGCCGGTCCGCCGCCGGAGATGCCAACGCGGTTCTGGCCAGGAGAGTCGTTACGGAAGCCTTCGGCGACCAAAGGGCGTTGCCCTTTGGAAACCCCTAACGGACGCAGGCTTCCTTGCGGGCAATGCGCCAGGACTCGGCCGTTGCCGGGTCTGTGGGCGCGATATCGGTCAGCACCTGGCCCAGCGGCTCCCCTGGGATCGTCAGGTTCACCCGCGCCACGTCCTTGGCCGCACGCACCAGCAGGCCGGCCGCGACCAGCACGTCCGCCCGGTTTGTCCCCGGCCGGCACAGTACCGTGGGCCCCGTGCCGTCGGCCGGGGTCAGCAGGGCGTCGTCCGGCCGGGCCAGGGCGGCAATGTGTTGGTTGTCCTTCTCGTTTCGCCCCACCACCACCCGGACGCCGCTGGGCAGGCGGTAATGGCGGCCGTGCATGAGCAGCACGGCGTCGGACAGCCGGGTATCCGGTTCGCGGTCGAGCATTTCCCGGACCCGGTGGGCGAACTGGGGGTCGGTCAGCAGGCAGCCTCCGGCCGGGCAGGGATAATCGCCCAGGGCCATGTCCCGGGCCAGGTCCATCTGCTCCCTGCGGCTTCGGCCTTTGATGGCCAAAAGCTTCCAGCGCGGCACCAACCCCTGGCGTTCGGCCAGGGTGGGCGGGAAAAATCGGGCCGAGAGCGGACGCAACAGCCGGTCCGTCAGGCCCGATTCCCGCTCGATGAGCTCCATGGCCCGGCGGCGCTGGGACATGGGGCGCTGGCCCAGGACTTCGCCCGTGGCCACGAATTGGGCCCCTGTGGCCTCCATGTGCTTCCGGGCCAGGCCAAAGACGTGGATGCGGCAGTCGATGCAGGGGTTGACGCCGCTTCCCCGGCCGAACCGGGGGTGCTTGACCAGCTCCCAGTAGGCCTCGCCCTTGGGAAAGGTGGCCAGGGGAATGCCGAGCTGTTCGGCCATGCGCTTGGCCGCCAGGCAGCCCATGGACTTGGGCGTGCAGCGGCAAAAGGGCGAGGTGTAATGCACGGCTTCCACGTCGATGCCGCAGGACAGCAGGATTTTTCCGGCCAGGCCGCTGTCGAGCCCTCCCGAGAGGAGCAGGATCGCCTTGGGCATGTCTGCCTCCGTTGTGGTGCACGGGACCGAGAATAGGTCATAAATTTGATCGAATTTATAAAATAATTTGGAACCCGTCAATCTGGCGGTGCGGACGGTCGGTTCCCGTGCGGCCCGGCGGCCACGCCGCTGCGCCGGCCTGGCGCGGTGTGTTTTATACTGCGCCAGTATGAATCTGTTGACGGTTTCCTGGGGTGCCTGCTATTTAGTTGATCAAGTTGATGCGGTATCGCGTTGCCGCCACCCGACGACCTCAACCACGGAGCCGCTATGAATGCCACGCCCCGAACTCAAGCCGCACCCGATCCAGCCGATCCCAAGGGCTGGACGGAAAGCGAGGTCCTGGCGCGCATCCGCGACCTCAAGCGCCGCCTCGGCCGGGACGTGCTGCTCCTGGCCCATCATTACCAGCGGGACGCCGTGGTGGCCGTGGCCGACCACGTGGGCGACTCCCTCAAGCTGGCCCAGGCCGCAGCGGCAGCCACGGCCCGGGCCATCGTCTTTTGCGGCGTGCATTTCATGGCCGAAACCGCCGACATCCTGACCGGCCCCGACCAGATCGTCATCCTGCCCGAGCTCAAGGCCGGCTGCTCCATGGCCGACATGGCCACGCCCGACGCCCTGGAATGGGCCTGGCAGCGCCTGGCCGAGGTGGAGCCGGGCCTGGTCATTCCCATCACCTACGTCAATTCCGCGGCCACGCTCAAAGCCTTTGTGGCCCGGCATGGCGGCACGGTGTGCACCTCGTCCAACGCCCGCTCGATTTTGCAATGGACCTTTGGCCAGGAGGCCAAGGTCTTTTTTTTCCCGGACGAGCACCTGGGCCGCGTCACCGCCCATGAACTCGGCGTGCCCCTGGAGCGCATGCTGGTCTGGGACCGGGACAAGGACCTGGGCGGGCATGGGCCCGAGGCCGTGCGCCAGGCCCGGGTCTACCTGTGGAACGGCTTTTGCGTGGTGCACCAGATGTTCGAGCCCGAGGACATTGCGGCCTGGCGGCAAAAGGAGCCGGGCATCAAGGTCATCGTGCATCCCGAGTGCCCCATGGCCGTGATCCGGGAGGCCGACGCCCATGGCTCCACGGAAAAAATCGTGCGAACCGTCGAGGCTTCGCCCCCGGGAAGCAAATGGGCCGTGGGCACGGAGATCAACCTCGTGGCCCGGCTGGCCGAACGCAATCCGGACAAGCTGGTGGTGTCCCTGTCGCCCCACCAGGCCATCTGCGCCAACATGTACCGCACCAAGCCCCTGTCCGTACTTCGCGTCCTGGAAAACCTGGCCGAGGGCCGGATCGTCAACCGCATCCAGGTGGATGCGGACGTGGCCGGACAGGCCCGGCAGGCCCTGGCTCGCATGCTGTCCCTGTCCTGAACCGGAGGTGCCCCATGGCGGCCGTCTATTTCGACAACAACGCCACCACGCCCCTTGATCCCCAGGTTCTGGAAGCCATGCTGCCGTTTTTGCGGGAGTGTTTCGGCAACCCCTCCAGCCCGCACCAGTACGGCCACCGGGCCAAGGAGGCCATTGAAGCGGCCCGGGAGCAGGTGGGGGCCTTGCTCGGCTGTCCGGCCGACCGGCTGATTTTCACCTGCTCCGGCTCCGAGGGCAACAATACGGCCATCCTGTCGGCCGTGCTGGCCGACCCGGCCAAGCGCCGGGTGGTCACCTCGGCCGTGGAGCACCACTGCGTGCTGCGCCGGCTGGAATATCTGCGCGATCACATGGGCCTGGATGTGGTTTTCTTGCCGGTGGACGGCCAGGGCGGGCTCGACCTGGAGGTCCTGGCCGCGGCCATCACCCCGGACACGGCCCTGGTCAGCCTCATGGGGGCCAACAACGAGACCGGCGTGCTGTGGCCGTTGCGGGAGATCGCCGAGCTGGCATCGCAGCGGGGCGTGCTGTTTCACTGCGACGCCGTGCAGATGGCCGGCAAGGAGCCCTTTTCCATCAAATCCCTGCCCGTGGACTACCTGACCGTGTCGGCCCACAAGCTGCATGGCCCCAAGGGCGCGGGCGCGCTCTACGTGCGCCGGGGCGCGCCGTTTACGCCCCTTCTTTTCGGCGGCATGCAGGAATTCGGGCGGCGGGCCGGCACCCAGAACGTGGCCGGCATCGTGGGCTTCGGCAAGGCGGCCGAGCTGGCCCAGGCCTTTTTGAGCGTGGGCGGCCAGGCCCGCCTCCAGGATCTGCGCGACCACCTGGAAGGCCGCATTCTGGCGGAAATTCCCGACACTGTGGTCCATGGCGGCGGCTCTCCCCGCATCGCCAACACCGCCAGCGTGGGCGTCGGCGGCGCGCCCCAGGAAATCCTGCTCGAAGAGCTCAACGACCGGGACTTCGCGGTCTCCACCACCTCGGCCTGCGAATCCAAAAGCGTGGCCCCGTCCCATGTGCTGTCGGCCATGGGCGTGCCTGAGCGGTACCTGCGCAGCACCCTGCGCCTGTCGCTCTCCCGGTTCAACACCCTGGAGGAGGTGGAGGCCTTCATGGTGGTCTTCCCCCAGGTGGTGGCCACGGCCCGGCGACTGGGCCAAGCCATGAACCGATAACCGATCAAAGGGGAAATGCGTCATGCACGGACTGCTCAGCGCCCTCAACGGGATTCTGGACAAGGGCGAAAGCGTGGTGGCCGCGTCCATCGTGTCCAAGGACGGTTCGGCTCCCGGCCCGGCCGGAGCCCGGATGTTTCTGCTGGAAAATGCGGACATTCTCGGCACCGTGGGCGGCGGCCCTCTGGAAGGCCGGGCCATCGACGCGGCCGTGGCGGTCATGGCCTCGGGAAAGCCGGACCTGCTCGAAATCGACCTCTCGGGCGAGATCGGCGACGGGTCCGACGCCATCTGCGGCGGCGTGGTCCAGGTCTTTCTGGAGCGCATCGACCCCGCTGCGCAAAACCGGGAGCTCTTTCAAACACTTGAGCGCGAACGGGCCGCCAACCGCTCCTGCCTGTTGGTCTCGGCTCTGGATGTCGTGGATATCGAGGGGAGGGGAGAGACCATAAAGCGGGGCCTCATGGCCAGTGACGGCCGCCTCCTGGCCGGAACCCTGCCCGAAGACGTGGCCCGGGAAGCCTGTCGGAGCGGCCAGGGGCTTTCGGCCCCGGCCATGGCGGAGATAAGCGGCGGCCACTATTTCCTGGAGCCTTTTTTGGCCCGGGACCCGGTCTATATCTGCGGCGCCGGACACATTGCCCGGCCCACGGCCCAGATCGCGGCCATGGCCGATTTCCGGGTCGTGGTCCTGGACGACCGGGCCGAATTCGCCAGTCCCGAACGCTTTCCCCTGGCCGACGAGGTGGCCGTGCTGGAGTCTTTTGACGACTGTTTTGCCGGCCGCAGCCTCGACGCCGACGCCTCGGTGGTCATTGTCTCGCGCTGCCACAAGCAGGACCGCAAGATTTTGACCCAGGCCCTGCGCACCGAGGCCGGGTATGTGGGCATGATCGGCAGCTCCCGCAAGGTGGCGGCCGTCCTGGAGGAACTGGTCAAGGAAGGGTTTCCCCGAACCTGCGTGGCCAGGACCCATGCTCCCATCGGCTTGGCCATCGGCGGGGACACGCCCGTGGAAATCGCGGTCTCCATCGTGGCCGAGCTGATCAAGAACCGAACCCAGCGCGCGAGCGCCGGGCCTGAGCCCGCGCCGGCCATCCTTTGCCGCCCCAGGAGGCCATCATGACCCAGATGCGACACCAACCCAGCCAGGGCGATTTCCTGGCCTTGACCACCGAGTTGCTGTGCGCCCCGAAATCCTACGAAACCGTGTATCACCGGCCCCTGCACGACGAGCCCATGCCGTCGGTGCCGGCCCTGTCCGAACTCATGGACAGGCTGCGGGCAGTGCTTTTCCCGGGCTATTTCGGCAATCCCGACGTCCGCCTGGAAAACATGCGCTATTACATCGGGGCCAACCTGTTCGAGGCGGGCCGTCTGCTGACCGAGCAGATTCGCCGGGGATACTGCTTTTTCTGCGGCCTGGAGCGGGACGGGGAGTGCCAGGACTGCGACGCCCGGGCCAAGGGCCTGGCCGAGGATTTCCTGGCCACCCTGCCGCGCATCCGGGAGCTTCTGGCCGAGGATGCCCAGGCCGCCTTCGAAGGCGATCCCTCGTCCCGCAGCCCGGGCGAAACCATCTTCTGCTATCCCAGCCTCATCGCCCTGACCCATTACCGGGTGGCCCACGAACTCTACCTGCTCGGCGTGGAGCTCATCCCGCGCATCATCACCGAGATGGCCCATTCGGCCACGGGCATCGACATCCACCCCGGGGCCACCATCGGCCGGCGGTTTTTCATCGACCACGGCACGGGCACGGTCATTGGCGAGACCTGCGTCATCGGCGAAAACGTGCGCCTGTACCAGGGCGTGACCCTGGGGGCCAAAAGCTTTCCCAAAGACGACTCGGGCAAGCTCGTCAAGGGCATCCCCCGCCACCCCGTGGTGGAGGACGACGTGGTCATCTATTCCGGGGCCACGGTGCTTGGCCGCATCACCATCGGCAAGGGCTCGGTCATCGGCGGCAACGTCTGGCTGACCCATGACCTGCCTCCGGGTTCCCACATCGCCCAGCACCGGCCCGTGGGCGTGCCGCTCATCGACGGCGGCGGCATCTGACGCCGCGGCCCGCAAAACATGCCGCCGGCCCCTGGCAGACAGGGGCCGGCGGCATGGTCCGATTTCCCGATCCCAGGGCTACAGGCCGAGGGCCGTGCGCAAATCCGCCACCGCGTCGGTCCGCTCCCAGGTGAAATCCGGCTGTTCCCGGCCAAAATGCCCGTAGCAGGCGGTTGGCCGATAAATGGGGCGCTTGAGGTCCAGGCGTTCGATAATGGCGTAGGGCCGCAGGTCAAAGACGTCGCGCACGGCGCGGGTGAGCGCTTCGTCCGGAATTTCGCCCGTGCCCTGGGACGTGACCAGCACGGACAGGGGTTCGGCCACGCCGATGCAATAGGCGATCTGGACTTCGCAGCGCGGGGCGAGGCCGCTGGCCACGACGTTTTTGGCCACGTACCGGGCCATGTAGGCGCCCGAGCGGTCCACCTTGGACGGGTCCTTGCCGGAGAACGCGCCGCCGCCGTGGTTGCCCATGCCGCCGTAGGTGTCCTGGATGATCTTGCGCCCGGTCAGGCCGCAGTCGCCCATGGGGCCGCCGATGACGAACCGGCCGGTGGTGTTGATGTAGATCTTGGTGTCCTTGTCCACCAGGGCTTCGGGCAGGGTGTGGAAGACGACCTCCTGTTTCACTGCGTCCACCAGGTCCTGGTAGGCGATATTTTCATCGTGCTGGCAGGCCACCACCACGTTGTCGATGCGCCGGGGCTTGCCGTCCGCGTATTCCACGGCCACCTGGGTCTTGCCGTCCGGCCGCAGGAAGTCGAGAATCTTGTTTTTGCGCACATAGGACAGGCGGCGCGACAGCTTGTGAGCCCAGTAGATGGGGGCCGGCATGAGGGGCTCGGTCTCGTCGCAGGCAAAGCCGAACATCATGCCCTGGTCGCCCGCGCCCTGGTCCTCGGGTTTGGCCCGGGAAACGCCCTGGGCGATGTCCACGGACTGCTTGCCCACCGAGGAGATCACGCCGCAGGTTTCCCAGTCAAAGCCCATGGTGGAGCTGTTGTAGCCGATCTCCCGCACCGTCTCCCGGACAATGGCCGGGAAGTCGGCATAGGCCGAGGTGGTGATTTCGCCGGCAATAAAGGCCAGGCCGGTGGTGACCAGGGTTTCGCAGGCCACGTGGGCTTCCGGATCCTGGGCCAGGATGGCGTCCAGGATGGCGTCGGAGATCTGGTCGGCGACCTTGTCCGGATGCCCTTCGGTCACGGATTCGGAGCTGAAGAGGTACCGGCCCTTGGCGTTGATCATGCTATTCCTCCCTCTGGCCGCCGCGCCCATGGCGCGGGGTCCGATGTGTACAATACGTATTGGGATGCTGCGTGGGCAGAACTCTGGCTCGCTATCTCAAGTTCCACAAGAAGGCAAGGCCCGGCAGGAACAACGGCCGGCTCAAACGGTCCCGGCCGTCACCAGCCGGTTGTCGATGAGCCGGGCCCGGGAAAACTTGACCGCAGCCGCGAAAAGCGCCGGCCCGTCCAGGCGGCTCAGGGGCGTTATGCGCTCGGGATGCACGCACTCCAGGTAGTCCACCGCGCCGTCCGGCATGTTCGCGGCGAAATACTCCCGCACGGCGGCCAGGATGCGCCCGGCGTCCCCCTCGCCGCCGGCCGCCATGGCCGCGGCCTTGGCCAGGCCCTGGTTGATGTGCACGGCCTGGGCGCGTTCCGCGGGCGTGAGGTAGACGTTGCGGGAACTCAGCGCCAGCCCGTCCGCCTCGCGCACAATGGGCCGGCCCACGATTTCCACGGGAAAGCCCAGGTCAGCGGTCATGCGCCGCAAAATGGCCAGCTGCTGCCAGTCCTTTTCCCCGAAAACGGCAAATGTGGGCAGGGTCAGCAGGAAGAGCTTGCTGACAATGGTGCACACGCCCCGGAAATGGGCGGGCCGGGACGCGCCGCACAAATGCCGGGCCAGCTCCGGCACTTCCACCCAGGTGGCGGCCTCGGGCTGGTACATGGCCTCGGCCGGAGGGGCAAAGAGCACGTCCACGCCGGCTGCCTGGGCCACGGCCGTATCGTGGACAAGGTCCCGGGGATAGGCCTGCAAGTCCTCGTTCGGCCCGAATTGGGTGGGATTGACGAACAGGCTGGCCACCACGATTTCGGCCCGGCTGCGGGCGTGGCGCAGGAGGCTTTCATGCCCGGCATGGAGAGAGCCCATGGTCGGCACCAGCCCCACCGTGGTTTCGCGTCGGAACCAGTCGTAACAGCGTTCCCGCAGCACGGCGGGATCGGTGATTGTGTCCAATGAAGTCCCCCTTGCGGTTTCGCGGGCTCTAGCCCAAGCCGGAACTGCTGTAAAGGCGGCCATGACAATTGCGTCGCCTTCTTGTATGGAAAAGCGCAATCGCAACGGCTCGCCGGCACAGTGCCAGGCGCATTACGTGGCTCGCGCCCCCCTTCACGCTCGACCCAACTTCGGAGGAGTCCGCCATGCCTTTTTGCCTTTGCCGTACCGTCCCCTTCCTGACCGCGCTTTGCCTGATGCTGTCCGTGACCGTCGCCAGCGCCGCCCCGGCCGCCGGCACCGAAAATCCGCCGACCCTGGCCGCTTCGGCCCTGCTGCCCGCCAACGTCCTGTCCGGGCCGAACCATCGGGTGGACGAGAAGGTCGAAAACGACGGCTACATGAACATCTACACCCTGCACACGCCCAAGGGCGACCTGCGGGTGGAATCCACGGCCCTGCTCTATACCCGCATCCATGAAGTCAATGCCGCCGCGGCCATGGACCAGGTGAACAAAGGCGCGGAATTCGGCCAGTCCGTAGCCGAATCCGGCGTGGGCACGGTCAAGGGCGCGGTCAATCTCCTGATCCACCCCATTGACACCCTCTCCGGCGCGGCTTCGGGCGTAGGCAAGGCCTTTTCCCGGGCCGAGGCCGGCATGAAGGAGCACCGGCCCTCGGACAGCGGCGGGGCCGGCGCCGAACTGCTCGGCTACGCCCGGACCAAGCGCGAATACGCCAAGGCCTATGGCGTGGACCCCTATTCCACCAACCCCATCCTCCAGGCCAGCCTCAAGCGCCTGACCGGCGCCGGATTCGCCGGAGGCCTGACCGCCACTGCGGCCAAGGTGGCCATTCCCGGCGGCGTGGGCCTGGCCGTGTCCGCCGTGGGCGGCACCAAGACCCTAAACGACATCGACGTCTCCATCCCGCCCCAGGACCTGCTGACGCGCAACCGGCAGCGCCTGCAGGCCATGGGCGTGACCACGGATGTAACGGATCTCTTCGTGGAAAATCCCCATTTCACGCCCACCGGCCAGACCGTGCTGGTGGCCGCCCTGGACCGCATGCCCGAGGTGGCCGACCGCAGCCTGTTCGTCAGCCGCTGCATCCTCGTGGATGACGACGACGTGGCCTTTTTCCGGGAACGCATGGCCGGTCTGTATTCCAACATCCATGCCACCGTCGACCGGTTGCAGCGGTTTTTGGCCGTGGACAAGCGCTTCGTGGCCGCCCGCACGGTCAAGGGGCAGTTCCTGATCGCCTTTCCCCTGGACTACCTGGCCTGGACGCCGGCCATGGTCAACATCGCCAAGTCGTTCGGCGACGTGGCCAAGGCCAGCGGGGCTACGGCCAGGACCCTGGTGGTTTCGGGCGACGTCAGCCCTCTGGCCGCCAAAATGCTCCAAACCGCCGGCTGGACCGTCCTGCCCCTGCGCCAGGGCCTGATTCCGGCCAAGGCGAATAAGAAATTATAGGAATGCGGCTGTCGAAGCCTGCCAGGGCTCTGCCCTGGACCCGCCGGGGGGAATCATTCCCCCCGGACCCCCCGACCGGCTGGGCCGGGTGGGAGGGCGGGGCTGGGATGTGGTGCCAGAATGGGGCTGGCGACACAAGGCGCAAAGCCGCCTTGACGCCAGCCGGATTCCGGGCCCACCAGGCCGTTTAGCCTTGGCTGGCCTCGGGTTCGTGGAGAAGATGTCGCTTGCGCCCGCCATCCGTCCCGTACTCCACCGCCAGCAGGCAAAGGCCCTGGGCCGGCGCCGTGGCAGGAGCCAGGCTGCGCTGTCCTGTCTGCAAAAGGGGCCGGATGTCGGTTGGGGAAATCTTGCCGCAGCCTACGGCCACCAGGGCGCCCATAAGGTTTCGCACCATCTGCTTGAGAAAGCCCTCGGCGCAAAACTGCCAGGCCGTTTCCTGGGGGCAGGCAGCGGGAAGGCGCGTTAAGGCGCGCATGTGCCGCGTCGTGGTCTTGACCGAGGAGCCGGCATTCTGGAAGGCGGCGAAATCATGGGTGCCTTCCAGCTCCCGGGCCGCCGCGTCCATGGCCGCGACATCGAGCGGAAAGCAGCGCCCCACGTCCCAGACGTACGGCCGCCGCCAGGGCAGGACGTAATGTTTCTCGGTCCAAAGCGTGTACACGTACGTCTTGGCCGTGGCCTCGAAGCGGGCATGAAAGCCGGGCGGGGCCAGTGCGGCTTCGGTGACGGCAATGTCCTTGGGCAACAGGGCGTTGAGGGCCTTTTGCCAGGGAATGTGCATGCGGGCCTCGGGCACGTCCGCATGGGCCACCTGGGCCAGGGCATGGACCCCGGCGTCGGTGCGGCCGGCCCCGAAAACCCGCACTGGTTGGTCGCAGAGTTTGGCCAGGGCCGCTTCCAGGCAGCCCTGGACCGTGCGGCCCTTGCCTTTCGCCTGCAACTGCCAGCCGGCAAAGGCCGTGCCGTCATAGGCCAGGGTCAGCCGAAGCCTGGGCATGGGGGCTCAGGAACCTCCCATGTCCGGGGCGTCCTGGGGCGGCAACTGGAGCTGGGTGAGCATTTCGGTCAGGCCGGCCGCCTTCTTGGCTTCCATGTTGTTGAGCACTTCCCCGGCCTGGCGGCCGCGCATGCCTGCCAGGATTTTGACGGCAATGGTGTTGTCCAGGGTGGACAGGACGCTGGCCGCCTGCTTGGGGTTCATGTTGGAATACACGTCGATCAGATGCTTGAGCTTCTGGTCCTTGACCCCCTTGGCTTCCTCCAGCATGGCCTTGAGGCTGGTCTCCATGTCCTTGAGCTTGGCCACCCGGCTGTTGAGGTCGGCTTCCAGGGAATTGAGCGCCTGTTCGCGCTGGTCGAGCTCTTCCTGCTTTTTGAGCAGCGCCTGGGCCTCGGGGGGCGCGGCCGGCTGCTGCGGCTTGGCCGGGGCATCTGCCGGCGCGGCGGCTGCGTTCGGTTGCTGCGGGGCGGACTGGGCCAAGGCCGGGGTGGGGCCGGGCAGGGCGACAGGCAGGACAACGGGCCGGGCCGCGGCCATCTCCCGGACCGGCGGCTCGGGCAACAGCAGGTCCAGGCCCATGAACATCAGGATGCCGAGCTTGACGGCCGCGATCATGACGAAAACGCCCAGCACCTTGGTGGCCCGGGGGGCAATGGCCCCGCCCAGGCGTTCCAGGCGAAGGAGCAGGGGCGAAACCGGGTCAAAGCGCCGGCGGCTGGTAGCGCACCGAAGCCATTTCGTCGTTTTCCTTTTGTTCCCCGAGGTTTTCGTCAAGGGCATGGCGCATCGCCTTCTTGGTTTTGAGTTTGTCGAGAAGCTTGCGGTCCTTGGAACGCTCCACGGCCGTGCGGCGGCAGCGTTCCCGCGCGGCGGCCAGTTCCTCCAGCCGAGCCTTTGCCGCCCGGATGTCGCCGACCAGCCGTTCCTTGTAGGCCCGCCACAGCCACAGTTCGGCCGGGGTCACGGCGGCCTTTTGGGCCATGGCCTCTTCCCGGTCCGCCAGCTCCCGGGTCAGCCCGGCCACTGCCTCTTCCTGGCGGCGATGGGCGGCAATGGCCTTGCCCAGCTCCATTTTGGCCCGTTCCTCGAGCTGGGCGCGCAGGTCCAGGATGCGTTCGAGGTTGAAGCGAAAGGGCTTGGGCATGGCTGGTTTTCCGACGGTTTTTTACGGGGAAAGCAAGTTCCGGACCATCTTTCAAAAAAGCCCGGCCAGGCAGGCGGCCAATTCGCAGCCCACAATGGCCGCGCCCAGGAAGTCGCCGTTGATGCCGCCGTTTTTTCGGGCCAGCCGGGCCAGGCCCCACACGAGCGGCGCGCCAAGCAGGCAGGCCCAGGCCACGGCCGCGACCGGAGCCAGGGCCAGGCCCCAGGCCAGGGCCGTGGCCGCGGCCAAAAGCGTGTTGGGCCAGGTGGCCCCGGGCAGGCACAGGGAGCCGAGGCCGGGCCGGGGTATGTCCCGGCAGGCGCGCATGAGAACCACGGCCCCGGCCCGGCCCAGGGCCGGGGCAAAGGCCAGCACCCCGATGCGGCCGGCCGCAAGCAGCTCCGCGCCCAGGCAGACCTGGCCGGCCAGGGCCACGACCAGGGCCATGGCCCCGAACGCCCCCACCCGGCTGTCTTTCATGATGGCGAAAAACCGCTCCCCCGAGGCCAGGCTGCCCCAGGCGTCGGCCACATCCGCGAACCCGTCCAGATGCAGCCCCCGGGTGGCGTAGAGGTTGGCCACGGCGAAATACCAGGCTCCGGCCAGGGGATGGCCGGCAAGCAGGCCCAGGGCCAGGGGCGCGGCCAGGATGGCCCCCAGGGTGGCCCCCACGGCCGGGAAAAAGGGCACGCCGGCCGCCATGTCCGGGTCCCGGGCCACCGGGCCAAGCCGGGTCAAGAAGCCCAGGGCGGCCAGGTAATGGGTGATAAAGCGCATGCTCACGCGTCCTTGGGCCAGCTAAGCGTCAACGCGTCGCCTGGGGCAAGGCCCAGCCTGGCCGCGGCCGAGGCCTCGCGCACGGCCAGTTCCAGATAGCCCTGGCTGCCGGCGAGGATGCCCACCGCGCCCTGGGGCAACATAGCATAGGCAGTGGTGGGGATCAGGGGGACGGCCACGGGTGCGAGCAGGGCAGGGGATGCGGGCAGGGGGGTGAACCCGGCAATGGGGCAGTTGGTGATGACGTTGCCGAAGCGGTCCACGGACAGGACCCGGGCCGCCACGCGGCCACCTTGGCGCACCGGGGCCAGGCCCGGCAGCCAGACCAGGTCGCCGGTATCCAGGGCCCGGCTCGCCAATGCCTGGCCGGATTCGCCCATGGCCAGCCGGGCGGCCAGGGGCGCGAACACGTCCCGGCCGTGGAAGGTGGCGCTGGCCGGCCTGGCCGCGGGCGTGACGTCAAAGGCCTGGTGCGGGCCGGACTGGGCCAGCAGCAGGGTCAACAGCCCGTTGTCCGGGGCCAGGACGGACCGGCCGCTGGTTTCCAGGAGAATGATGTGGCGGCTTGTGCCCACGCCCGGGTCCACCACGGCTACGACTACCGAGCCGGGCGGCAGCCAGGGCAGGCTGGCGGCCAGGAAAAACGCGGCCTGAATCAGGCATTGGGGGGCCACGTCGTGGCAGAGGTCCAGGATGGGCACGCCTGGGGCGGCCGTGGCCAGGACAGCCTTCATCTGGCCGACATAGGGATCGGTCAGGCCGAAATCCGTCAGCAGCGCCACCAGGGGCGCCTGGCTTGGCTGGCGCATGGCGTTTCTCCCGCGCCCGGCCTGTTGTCACGACCACGGCCCCGCAGGAAAGCGGAAAAGCCTAGTCGTCGTCGGGCTGGATGAAGTTCGGGCGGTCCTGGTTGCGGTCGATGGTGATGGAAAAGGCCACGGAATAAAAGTGGTGGAAAAAGTCCACGTATTCCACGGTGACGTCGGCGGGCACGGAGAGCATGGCCGGGGAATAGTTGATGATGCCCTTGACGCCGGCTTCCACCAGGAAATTGGCCGCGCGCTGGGCCCGGTTGACCGGGGTGGTGATCAGCCCGATCTCGATGCCCAGTTCCTTGACCGCGTCCTTGAGGCGGCGGGTGCAGACCACTTCCAGGCCCGAGACTTCCTCGCCGATCTTGAAGGGGTCGCAGTCAAAGGCGCCGACAATGTCAAAGCCCCGGAACTTGAAGTCCTGATGGCGCAACAGCGCCTTGCCCAGGTTGCCCACGCCCACCAGGGCGCATTTCCAGACCCGGTCCACGCCCAGGGAGTGCTTGATGGAGACGATGAGGTCCTGGACGTGATAGCCCACTCCGCGTACGCCGAACTCGCCGAAGTAGGCCAGATCCTTCCGGATTTGGGACGGATTGACGCTGCAGGTGCGGGCCAGGAGTTCCGAGGAGACGACCTGGGTGCCTTCGCGCTTGAGGGTCTCCAGGACCTGCACGTACATGGCCAGGCGCTTGATGGTAGCCTTGGGGATGTGCTCGCTTTTCACAACCGCATCCTTTTCCGGGGGCCTGGCCCAATCTGTGAAAAATTGAACATAACCATTTGGAAAAAAAGGGAGGCCGCAGCCGCAGCCTCCCTTTTCGAGCAATGGTCTTAGCCGGTGATGATGCTCGCGAACGGGTGAGCGAAGAGCAGGATCAGGCAGACGACCAGGGCGTAAATGGCCAGGGACTCGATGAAGGCCAGGCCCAGAATCAGGGTAACCGTGATCTTGCCGCCGGCCTCGGGGTTGCGGGCGGTGCCTTCGCAGGCAGCCTTGAGGCCCAGACCCTGGCCCAGGCCGCAACCGGCGGCGGCCAGGCCCATGCCGATGGCGGTGGCCCAGGAGATGGTGCCGATGGCGGTCATGGCGGCCGGGTCGGCGGCGAAAGCGGCGGTGGCCAGGGCGACCAGGGCGGCGGTGTTGAACACGGTCATAAGAGCCTTGCGCATGTCGATCCTCCTGAGAACAGGTGTTTAAATGTTACGGTCCAAAGGACCATTTCCCCCGATTCTAGTGGGCGTGTTCCAGCGAGCCCTTGAGGTAGATCATGGCCAGCATGAAGAACACGAACGCCTGGATGCAGTCGGCCAGCGAGAACAGGAAGTACATGGGGAAGGTGCCGACGATGGGCGCCAGGGCAAACAGGAGCACCAGGACGATTTCCTCGCCGCGCACGTTGCCGAACAGTCGCAGGGTGAGCGAAAGCGGCCGGGCCAGGTGCGAAATGATCTCGATGGGCAGCATCAGCGGCACCAGCCACCAGAACGGCCCCATGAAGTGTTTGATGTATCCGGGACCCCACATGCGCAGTCCCCAGAAATTGTAGTAGATGAACACCGTGATGGCCATGGCGGCGTTGGTGTTCACGTTGTTGGTGGGGGAATCCAGCCCGGGAACCAGGCCGATCAGGTTGCTGGTGATGATGAACAGGAACAGGGCGGCCAGGAAGGGGAAGACCTTGCGGCCCTTCTCGCCGATGTTTTCCACCACAAAGGTTTCCAGTCCCCCGACCACGACCTCGAAGAAGTTCTGCAGGCCGCCGGGCACCATGGTCAGCTTGCGGGTGGCCAGCATGCCCAGGATGATCAGCAAAAGCATGGCGAACCAGGCGTAAACGACATTGGAATCAATGACTTTGGCGTGAAAGACGTCGTTGAGCTTGTACAGCCCCACCGCCTTTGCAGCCTCGTCCACGAGCAGAATCGGATGCGGCAATCCACCAGCCATGACCTTATGCCTCCTTTCCCGTAAACGTTTGGTGCGCCTTGGAGCCGCCGTGGCGCAGGGCGCCCCAGACGAGGAAGTTAACCACTACCGTGGAAATGCCGGCCAGAAGCGGCAGCGGCTTGGCCCCCAGCCAGACGATGCAAGCGAAAAGCGCTCCCCCGGTGATGGCCAGCCGCAGGTAGAACCGGGCCAGCACGGCCAGCACGGCCTCGCGTTTGTCCGTATACCCGGTGATGCGCTGTCCGAACTTGGCCAGGGAGCAGAAATTCGCCGTAATCAGAACCGTTCCGGCGGCCAGGGACCAGGCCGCCGCGGAGACGCCGGCAAAGGGCAGGCACACGGCCAGGAGGGCGGCGGTCAGGACGAGCTGGTTGCGCACAAGCTGGCGCACCTCGGGGTGGACATACCCCCGGCGCCAAAGCAGCCTGTCCAGCCGGTCCCTAAGGTTTCGCATCATCCCCGTCATGGTGCTCCTGTTCGTCCTTCTTGTCCGCCTTCTGGATCTTTTTGACTTCCACAAGGACGTTTCTAAAGCCGGCGACAATGCCGAGAACCAGAAACACGAGCAAAAGCCAGGGCTTGGTCCCGAGCCAGCGGTCCAGCCAGTAGCCGATCAGGAGTCCCACGAACGTGGCGGACACCAGGTTGAGTCCCACCACCGACGCCGAGGCAATGGCCTCGCGCAGATTCTTGTCCTTGATCAGCTTGCCGAAAACCATGCCCTCTCCGTGGGTGCCGGCGCTGGCCCGTTGGGCGCGACCTGTCCGGCCGGAGCTCGTGCACAAGTTCACAAGTCGCGAAGGCCTAACAGGCCCCTGCCCAAAAGTCAACGGGGCGGCCCTGTTTTCCAGGCCTTTTCCCCAGGCCGGCTTTTTCCCCGTGCCGGCGGTTTGTCCTCTTAGCGCCAGGCCGCCTCGGGCACAAGGCGAAAGGTTTCCCCGGGGTCAATATTTTTCCCGTTTCCTTCATGACAAACCCAGGCTCTTGGGGTATAGCCCGAAATAGCAAGAGATGTTTGACCGCAAAGGAGGGAATCCATGAAACGCACCCTGTTCATTTTACTGATCATGTGCATGGCCCTGGCTGCCGCTTCCGTCGCCTTCGCCCAAGCCCAATTCTACTGCGTCAAGCCCGATGGCACGCCCATGGCCGGCATTCTCATGCCCCAAGGCACCCAGGATGATCCCGCCGACGTGTGCAACGCGGTCGTTCCCCAATGCTTCCTGACCTGCGGCGCGGTGGCGGAATACCGCTACGGCGGCGCCCAGATGCCGCCGCCCAATTTGCCGATCATCACCGTCACCCCGCAAATGCTGCCCAAAAGCCGCAATCAGTATCAATACGAATCTCCGGCCTATTGCAACCAGCAGCTCCAGGCCTGCGTGGCCAGTTGCGGGGGCAACCAGGATTGCGTGGCCGCCTGCCGCAGCGTCCGCTCGGGCTGCGGCACGGGCAACCCCGGCGGCCGCCATATCGAGTAGTCCTATCGGGTGATGCTTCAGCCGGGACCCGCCTGGCCGGGTCCCGGCCGTTTTTCCCATGGAATACGTCGGAACGGTCATTCGGCCGCCAAGTGAAGCGGACAGCATCCTGGTGCAGGCCGTTTACGGCTGTCCCCACAATACCTGCGCCTTTTGCGGGGCCTACCGGGACAAGCCCTTTGGCCTCAAAGCCGAGGCGGCCCTGGCGGCGGACCTGGATTTCGCGGCCGCCCACTGCCGCAACCAGCGCCGGGTCTTTTTGTGCGACGGCGACGCCTTTGCCATGCCCATGCCCCGTTTGATGCGGCTTTTGGCGGCCATCCGGGAAAAGCTTCCCTGGGTGACCCGGGTCGGCTCCTATGCCTCGGGGGCCAGCCTGGCCCGCAAATCCGACGCCGACATGCGCACTCTGCGCCAGGCCGGCCTGGCCGTCCTGCACGTGGGCCTGGAATCCGGGGATGACGCCACCCTGGCCGCCATGGGCAAGGCCGGGGACGCGGCCGGCATTGTGGCCGGATGCCGCCGGGCCGGCGCGGCCGGGTTCAAGGTGTCGGCCACCGTGCTGTTGGGCCTGGCCGGGCCCGAGCGTTCCTCTGTCCATGCCCGGCTGACCGGGGAGGCCCTGACGGCCATGGACCCGGATCAGGCCGCGGTCCTGTCGCTTATGCTCGTGCCGGGCACGCCCCTTTTCGAGGCGGCGCAACAGGGGCGATTTACCCCCTTGAGCGCGCCCGAGCTTTTGCGCGAGCTCTCCGTCCTGCTCTCCCACACCACGCTTTCCCGGGGGCTTTTTTTCGCCAACCACGCCTCCAACTACCTGCCTCTTCGCCTGCGCCTGCCCCGGGACAAGGCCGCCGGCCTGGCCGCCATCGAGGCGGCCCTGGCCGGAAAGACGGCCCTGCGGCCGCAGTCCGCCCGCCGGCTGTAGAGGCTGCGGCCGCTGCGGCCTCCCGACATGGTTTCGAAGATGCGGGTCAATGGGTCCAGTCGATGATTTTGGCCGCAGGCCCGAGCTTTTTCTCCACCGCCGCTTTTATGGCCGCGAAGTGGGGGCACGGGAAGCCGATGGGGTTTCCTTTTTTCATGCAGGAGGCAAAGGCGATGGCCTGGGCGCCGCGTTCGACGAGCATGGCGGCCCGGGTGACGGCCTTTTTCCCGGAGCAGCCGCCGCAGGACAGGAAGCCGACGATCTCCACCGGACCGGTTTCCGCAAAGGCCAGCGTTCCTTCCCTGGCCACCTTGAAGTCGATGCTGCCGGGGCACATGTCTTCGGTCAACTGGCAACGGATGATCCCCACCTTTATCATGATGACACGGTCTCCTCTGGTTTTCAGTTACAACAACGACGTCGGCGTGTTCAGCTTGCCGCGCCTTTTCCCAGGAGGCGGCGGGCATGGCGCGGCGCTCCCGGGCGCAGGACGTCGCGGATGTCGCGAAAGGACAGGGCGTTGGCCGGGCAGGATGCGACGCAGCGCCCGCAGCCCATGCACTCCTCGATGCTGGTCACCCTGCCCGCCATCTTGGCCTGCCGCAGCACGGGAATGCCCATGTCGCAGACCTGCTCGCACCGCCCGCAGGCGACGCAACGCTCGCGGTCCATCTTCACTTGGAAAAAGCCCATGCGGTTCAAGAGGCCGAAGGTCGCGCCGTACGGACAAAGAAAACGGCAGTAGGCGCGGTTTCCGAGCCAGGGGGCAAGCAGCAGGGACGTGAAGTACGGCAAGGCCACCAGACCGAGAAAGCCCCGGTAGGCCGTGGACACGCCCGGCATCCCGGGAATCAGGATCATGGCCGTGACCCCGGCGTAGAGGCCGAAAAACGCCCATTTGAGGTGCCGCCAGCGCCAGGCTTTTTCGGAGCGGGGCGTGCGGTCGCGGAAGGCGAAGCCCACGCTTTCCCGGATGCCCACGCAGGGGCAGTTCCAGCCGCAGATCAAGCGCCGGCCAAACAGAAGGACAAGCAGGAGCGTCACGAAAAAGGTGATGGTGCCCGGCGTATGGAGTTGCGGCAGAAACGGCTGGCCGGGCAGCGTGCCGACATGGGGCTCGGGCAGGCGCGCATAGGCGGGCAGCATCCACCAGAGAACCAATACGGCGGCCGTAAGGAATGCCAATCGCTTCCGGGTGTACGGATTGCGCTCGGCCACGGTCCGCCAGACGCCAAAGAGGGTGATGACGAGGTACTCGCTCCACTGGCTGCACCACACGGGCGGCTGGCCGTTGCCGTCGAGGAACAGGTGGAACAGGCGGGCGTTGAGATAGGCCGCCACCACATAGGCGAAGGCCGCCATGGAAAGGGCGCGCACGCCCCAGGCGTAGCGGCTGGGCATGGAGTCCTGGCAGCCGGCCGATGCCGGGCGGGGCCGGAGGACGCGGCCGGAAGCGGGGAGGGTGGTCATTTTGATCCTCCGGCCGGGCTACCGCGACAACAGTCGGCCCATGAACCCCTTTTTCTCGGGCTCCGGAAGCCCGAGGCGTCGGCAAATGCACGCCTCGAGCTTGTCTTCCGGCACATCCGAGCCCTCGACCACGATTTCGTCCCCGACCATGATTGCCGGGGCCGCCGGCAGGTCCAGCTCGAAATACGCGTCGGTCTGGTACTGGGCCTTGGGCTTGGAAGTCACTTCAATCTCGATGTCGTATTTTTTGCCCAACCTGGGCATCATGGCTTGGAAGTGCCTTCAGGGCTTGCCGTTGGGCTCGTTCAGAAAGAACCGGACCTTGAGCATGTATTTACTCCTGGTCGGCATGCAGTCTGCCTTCATGCCTGAGTTTGGCGATAAGGAAGGCGGCCCCGGACCTGGAAAGTCCTGTCGCTTCCGCAAGGCTGGCCGGGTCGGGCGCATGGTTTGCCGCGTACGCGATGACCTCGTCCTCGAGCTCTTCCAGCCAGTTCTCGAAGAGCTTGAGGATTTCCGGATGGGCCACGGCCATGAGCTGCTTCGACTGGGCCACCTTGTCCACCAGGCTTTGGCACATTTGGGTTGGATCGACACCTTCGTCCAGGCATTCGGCCAGTCAGAGGTGGACCATGCCCACGACCTTGTCCTCGCCGGGCTCTCCAAGCAGCTGTTCGATGAAATCCCGCCGCTCCGCCTCGTCCAGGAGGGAAAAGACGTCCCTTGCGGCCCGGGCAACCGCCGATGCCGCCTCCTTGGGCTCCATGCGGCCAAGGAGGTTTCCGATCTCGTCCATGCCGATCTCCTCTTGCGTCCGGCTTAGAAGCTTTTCCTTTCCGAAATGAGGCTGCCGGCCAGGGCGGCCATGGACCTGAGGACATCCATGACGTCCGGGCGGCTGAGCCCGTAATAGACGAACGGTCCCCGGCGCTCGACCTCCACCAGCAGGGCGCGTTTGAGCTCCCGCAAGTGGTGCGAGACGAGGGGCTGGGAGAGGCGCAACGCCTCGACGATCTGGGAGACAGACGTTTTCCCGCGGCTTACCTGGAGCAGGATGCGCAGCCTGTTCTCGTCGGACAGGGCCTTGGCCAGGAAAGCGAGGTTCGCAAGCTGTTCTTCGATCTCGGGCAATCCCGCGTCGAACCCCATGACCCCTCCGGAACGTTCTTGCTCATAAGTACATAAGCAAATGTTGATATATTAGCTAAAACACCGGGCGTCAAGCCGAGAGTCCTGGCGTGTTATGATTTTTAAAATTGTATGCAGTCTACTGCTTGAAAAGCGGGAGGTACCTGCCGTAGCCTTCCTTTTCCAGGTCTTCCGCCGGGACAAAGCGCAGGGCTGCCGAGTTCATGCAGTAGCGCAGGCCGGTCGGCGGCGGGCCGTCCATGAACACGTGTCCCAGGTGGGAATCCGCCAGTTTGCTGCGCACCTCGGTGCGGTCCGCGAAAAGGAAGCGGCGTTCCTGGCGCTCCACGATGTTGCCCGGCTCCAGAGGCTTGGTGAAGCTCGGCCAGCCCGTTCCGGACTCGAACTTGTCCAGGGAGCTGAAAAGCGGCTCGCCCGAGACCACATCCACATAGATGCCCGGCTTTTCGTTGTCCCAGTAGGCGTTTTTAAACGGCGGCTCCGTGCCTTCGCGCTGGGTGACCTCGAACTGCATGGGCGTCAGCCGCTTTTTGAGTTCCGCCTCGGCGGGTTTGACAAAAGGCTGGGGCGGCGGCACGGGCGCAGACCCGGCCTCGGCCGTTGTCCGGCCCTCGCCCCAGACCTTTTTCAGGAACTGGTCCCGGCCCGAGCCGTAGCGGTAGTAGCGGTAGCGCAGGGGATTTTTTTCGGCATAGCGCTGATGGTATTCCTCGGCCGGATAAAAGCTTTCATAGGGCCGGATATCGGTGACAAGGGGCTTGCCGCCGAACACCCCCGAGGCGGCCAGCCGGGCCTTGGAGGCCTCGGCCGTCTGGCGCTGGGCGTCGTCGTGGTAGAAGATGGCCGAGCGGTACTGCTTGCCCCGGTCCACGAACTGCCCGTCCGGGTCCGTGGGGTCGATGTGCCGCCAGAAATACTCCACCAGGTCGGCGTAGCTGACCTTTTGCGGGTCGAAAAACACCTGCACGGACTCCAGGTGGCCGGTCTTTCCGGCCGAATTTTCCTCGTACGTGGGGTTGACCTCCTTGCCGCCGGAAAAGCCCGAGTACACGCGGGTCACGCCCGGCACCTTCTCGAAGTCGGCCTCGGTGCACCAGAAACAGCCGCCGGCAAAGGTGGCCACGGCCTCGCCGGGCTTGGGCTTCAGGTCTTCCTGGGTGACGGCCTGGGCCAGGCCGGTCGGCCACAAGCCGGCCAGGGCGGCCAGGAGCAACATCCAGCCGGAAGCGGACGCTTTCAGGAACATGGTTCACCTCCCTTGGGTTACGGCTGGTCCGGGGCCAGGTGCGGGGCGATTTCCTTGACCTTGCGCCGGTCCTGCTCCGCGCCGGCGCCGTCGCCCGCGGCCTGGCGCAGCTTGGCCCGCACGGCATAGGCCGGGGCGAAGCGGGGCTCCAGGCGCACGGCCGCGTCCATGTCCCGCATGGCCCCGGCCGCGTCGCCCTGCTCCCGCAGGGTCAGCCCCCGGTTGTAGTAGGCCAGCACCGCCTTGGGGTCCCGGGCCAGGACCGCGTCGAAATCGGCCTTGGCCGCGTCCAGCTTGCCCATGTGCAGCAGGCAGATGCCCCGGTTGACCCGGGCCTCCTGGTA
Source organism: uncultured Desulfovibrionaceae bacterium (assembly GCA_964490985.1). Taxonomy (GTDB): domain Bacteria; phylum Desulfobacterota; class Desulfovibrionia; order Desulfovibrionales; family Desulfovibrionaceae; genus Solidesulfovibrio. The sequence continues at coordinate 50,477 of CAZBER010000006.1, forward strand.
GTTGGCGTCCAGGGCCAGCACCGCGTCGTAGCCGGCCACGGCCGCCTCGCGCTTGCCGGACTGCTCCAGGAGCACGGCCCGGTTGTACAGGGCGTCGGTGTTTTTGGGGTCCAGGCGGATGGCCGCGTCGAAGTCCTTGATGGCCGCCTCGGTCTTGCCGGCCCGGCTCTGGGCCCGGCCGCGCTTGATCAAAAGCCACGGATCGTTCTTGTCCCGGCTGATGGCCGCGGTCAGGTCCGCGGCAGCCTCGGCATAGCGCCCCTGGTCGAAGCGGATGTCCGAGCGCAGCACCAGGGCCGAGCCGTCCTTGGGGTCCAGGGCCAGGGCCCGTTCCGCGTCGGCCAGGGCCGGCTGGGCCTGGCCCAGGTCATAGTGGGCCAGGCCCCGGATGTAGAAAACCACGGCCTCCTTGGGCAGCCGGGAGGCGGCCTGGTCGAGGTCCGGCAGGGCCTGGGCGGGGTCGCCCTGGCGCAACCGGGCCTCGCCGCGCAGGAAATAGAGGTGCCCCAGGTCCTCGGGGTCCTTGGCCTTGGGCATGACCTCGGTGAGGATGGCGATGGCGGTCTTGAAATCGCCGCGTTCCCGGGCGGCCATGGCCGCCTTGATGTCCTCCATGTTGCCGGCCCAGGCCCCTTTGGCCAGGGCCACGGCCAGCGTGCAGACGGCCAGCCCGGCGGCAAATGTCTTGAACCCCATGCGCGTGTCGCTCCTTGGTTGGGCCGCGCGGGCGGCGCGGCGGGTTCTTCACTCTACGGTAAGTATCCCGGGCCGGGCATGGCGGCAACGGGAAATTCCGACCCGCCATGGACGCGGCCCGGACCGTGGGGTACGGTTGTCCGGAAAGTCGCCCGGAGGAGACGCGCCATGACCGCCGCCTATCTGCTGTTGTCCGGGGAAGCCCTGGCCGGCCGGGCCGAGGCGGCCCTGGACGCCTTGCAATGCTGCGAGCTGTGCGCCCGGCGTTGCCGGGTGGACCGCACGGCCGGGGAGCTCGGCTTTTGCCGCACCGGGCGCGCGGCTCCGGTGGCCAGCTCCATGCTCCATTTCGGCGAGGAGGAGCCGCTGGTCGGCGGGCGCGGGTCAGGGGCCGTCTTTTTTGCCGGCTGCAACCTGCATTGCTGCTTTTGCCAGAACTGCGACATCAGCCGCGATCCGGCCGGCTTCCCTGATCCGGACGCCGCGGACCTGGCCCGGGTCATGCTGGAGCTTCAGGCCCAGGGCGCGGCCAACATCAACCTGGTCAGCCCCAGCCACGTGGTGGCCCAAATCCTCGAAGCCCTGCCCCTGGCCGCCTCCCAGGGCCTGACGCTGCCCCTGGTCTACAACACCGGCGGCTATGACAGCGAGGAGGCCCTGCGGCTTCTCGACGGGGTGGTGGACATCTACATGCCGGACGTCAAATTCGGGGACCCAACGGCAACGGCGCGCTACCTGGCCGCCCGGGACTACCCCGAAGTGGCCCGCCGGGCGGTGCTGGAGATGCACCGCCAGGTGGGGGACCTCCAGGTGGACGGGCAGGGCCTGGCCCGGCGGGGGCTGCTCGTGCGCCACCTGGTCATGCCCGGGGGCCTGGCCGGCACCGGGGACTGGATGCGCTTTCTGGCCCGGGACGTTTCGGCGGATACCTACGTCAACATCATGGACCAGTACCGGCCCTGCGCCGAGGCCGGGGATTTTCCGGAGCTGGACCGGCCCATTTCGTCCCAGGAATACCGGGAAGCCGTGGCCATGGCCCGGGCCGCCGGGATCACCCGCTTCGACAGACGCGGCCCGGGATATCTGGCCCGGCTGTTGCGGGCCCTGTCCGAGGAAGCCTAGGGGACCGGGCCGGATCGGTCTTGGAAAAGAGGCCGCATTGCCGTATCTTGCGGATTATTTCTGACCTAAACCGTTGATTTTCGGAAGGCTCTTTGTTTAAAGAGGGAATTCTCTGGGGGAGCCGATTTTTCGTTGCGCGAACCTTAAGATGGAGGACAAGGTATGGCGGTTTTCAATTGTAAAAACGCTGACGACGTGCTCAAGGCCGTGAAGGACTATAACGTGTCCTTCATCCAGTTCTGGTTCATCGACGTGCTGGGAGTGCTCAAGAGCTTCCAGATCACGCCCCGGGAACTCGAAAACGCCTTTGAGGAAGGCATGGGTTTTGACGGTTCCTCCATCACGGGGTTCACCAAGATTCAGGAATCGGACATGGTGGCTTTCCCCGATCCCACCACGTTTCAACTGGTGGCCTGGCGTCCCTCGGACCGTCCGGTGGCCCGGCTGTTTTGCGACGTGAAAAATCCCGACGGCACGCCCTTTGCCGCTGATTCCCGCTACATCCTCAAGCGCATGCTCAAAAAGGCCGCGGACCTCGGCTACACCTACTATGTCGGTCCGGAGCTGGAATTTTTCCTGTTCGCCAACTCCTCGGAACCCAAGATTCTCGACTTCGGCGGCTACTTCGACGCGCCGCCCCGGGATCTGGCCAACGACGTGCGCCGCGACATCAACTTCGCCCTGGAATCCATGGGCGTGGCCGTGGAATACAGCCACCACGAAGTGGCCCCCAGCCAGCACGAGATCGACCTGCGCTACCAGGAAGGCCTGGTCATGGCCGACTACGCCCAGACCTACCGGGTGGTGGTCAAGGAGATCGCCCGCAAGCACGGCTGCTACGCCACGTTCATGCCCAAGCCCCTGTTCGGGGAAAACGGCTCGGGCATGCACTGCCACCAGTCCCTGTTTCGGGGCTCCAAGAACGCCTTTTACGACGCCTCGGACGCCTACCATCTGTCCAAGGAGGCCAAGAGCTACATTGCCGGGCTTTTGCGCCACGCCCCGGAATTCGCCCTGGTGACCAACCAGTGGGTCAATTCCTACAAGCGCCTGGTGCCGGGCTACGAGGCCCCGGTGTACATCGCCTGGGCCCGGCGCAACCGGTCGGCCCTGGTCCGGGTGCCCATGTACAAGCCGGGCAAGGAAGCGGCCACGCGCATCGAATTGCGAAGCCCGGACCCGGCCTGCAACCTGTACCTGTGTTTCGCCGCCATGCTCGGGGCGGGGCTCAAGGGCATCGAGGAAGGCTATGAGCTGGCCGCGCCCATCGAAGAGAACATCTTCAAGATGACCGACGCCGAGATGGAGGCCAAGGGCATTTCCTCATTGCCGGGCAGCCTGCGCGAGGCCGTGGATCATCTGGAGAAAAGCGAGCTTATGCGCGAGGTCCTGGGCGATCATCTCCACGGCGCCCTGGTGGAGAACAAAAAGACCGAATGGGATGCCTACCGCACCCAGGTCACGGAATGGGAGATCGAGCGCTACCTGCCGATCCTGTAACCGACCGGATTGACCCCGCCTGGGCCGCCTCTTGGGCGGTCCGGGCGAAATCCGACCGCGAGATGTCACCGGCCGGCATTTCCGGCGCAGCCATGCGGCATGGACGCGCAGCCCAGCCCATGCCTTGGAGGAAGCCATGGACACGGTCCGGCCGGACCTTACCCGGAGCCTGCGCGAAGCCAACCAGCGCCTGGAAGCGGAAATCCTGGAGCGGGAGCGGGCCCACCAGTCCCTGGTCCAGGCCAACGAACGCCTTTCCCGGGAAATCGAGGAGCACAAGCGCACCACGGCCAAGCTCGAAGAGGCCCGGCGTAGGGCCGGACAGGCCTCCCGGGCCAAATCCATCTTCCTGGCCAACATGAGCCATGAGATCCGCACGCCCCTAAACGTCATCCTGGGCATGGCCGACATGGCCCTGCGGCCGGACAGCCAGGTCGATCTGACCCGGGCTTTGGAAATGATCCGCGAGGCCGGCACGGTCCTGCGCGGGTTGCTGGGCGATTTGCTCGACCTGTCCAGAGTCGAGGCCGGCCGGCTGGTGCTGGAGACCATCCCCTTTTGCCCGCGCCATGTCCTGCAAACCGTTCGCAACGCCCACGCCTTCCAGGCCGAGCGGCAGGGGCTGGAGCTGGTCCTGGCGGTGGACCCGGAACTGCCCGAGACCCTGGGCGGAGACCCCGGCCGCCTGACCCAGGTCCTGGCCAATCTGGTGACCAATGCCCTGAAATTCACGCCAACCGGGACCGTGACCCTGGAGGCCCGCCTGGTCAAATCCAGGACGCGGCCTGGACAGCGGCCGGCCGCGCCCGAGACCGCGACCCTCTTTTTTGCCGTGTCCGATACGGGCGTGGGCATTGACCCGGAAAAAAAGCGCCTTATTTTCGAGAGCTTCCGCCAGGCGGACGATTCCGTGGTCCGCCGTTTCGGCGGCACCGGGCTCGGGCTTTCCATCTGCCGCCGCCTGGTGGGCCTTATGGGCGGACGCATCCGGGTCAAAAGCGAGCCGGGCCAGGGAAGCGTGTTCTCGTTTACCGCCCGGTTCAAGATCGTCGGGCCTCCGGAGGCCTGCGCCGTGGACCCGGTTGCAGCGGCCAGGGACTTGCCTGCCGGCCTGGACATCCTCCTGGCCGAGGATTCGGACCTGTCCGCCGAGATGATCGAGGCCTTCCTGATCCCCAAGGGACACAGCGTCACCCGGGTGGTCAACGGTTCCGAGGCTCTGGCCGCCCTGGCCCAGCGCCGCTTCGACCTGGTCCTCATGGACATCCAGATGCCCGGCATGGACGGCCTGACCGCCACCAGGGCCATCCGGTCCGGCCGGGAGCCGGGCGTTGATCCGGATGTGCCCATCGTGGCCCTGACCGCCCATGGCCTGCAAGGGGATCGCCGCCGCATCCTGCGGGCGGGCGTGACCGGCTATGTGGCCAAGCCCGTCAACCTGGACGCGCTCCTTGCGGCCATGGCCCGGGCCCTTGAAGGGGACGGGCGGGAACAAACGGCCGGAATCGGCCGGACAGCCGCATCGGTGCGTCCGGACAAGGGCGTGGAAGCGGAGGCTTCCGAGCCGTTCGACGCCGGCCGGGCCGAGGCCCTGGAGAATTTGGGCGGCGACGAAGCCTTGCTGGCCCGGCTGGCCGCCATTTTCCTGCGGGATACGCCGGCAAGCCGACAAAAGCTCGAAGCGGCCGTGGCCGCCGGGGATCAGGAGGTCACGGCCCTGGTGGCCCATTCCCTCAAGGGCAACGCCGGCACCATCGGCGCTTCCCTGGCCGCTGCCCGGGCCCGGGAGCTGGAGATGGCCGCCCGGCAGGGCCGCCGACAGGAGTTCGCCCCCTTGGCCCAGGCCCTTTTCCGGGAATTGGACCGGGCCATGGCCGGGCTGGCCGGACAGGGGATCACGCCCGCCGAGGGCTAAGGCCGCTCGACAAGAAAAAAAGAAGGCCCGGAACATGGGCCGGCTCAGGGCAAGTCCTGGCCGCGGCTTCCCTTTTGCCCGGTTTTGGGGCACATCCGACTGCAAGAAAACGCCATGCCCACATTCCACGAACTGGCCACCAACCTCTTCGACCCCCTGCACTCCTTCTGGGAACAGGCCAAGACCCGGCGGACCGTGGCCGTTATCCAGGTCGTGGCCTTTCTCGTGGGCCTGGCCGGCATTGAGCTCAATTCCCGGGGACTCTTGCCCGCCTTCCTGGCCCACATTACTCCGACTTCCCATTTCTATGCCATCAATCTGGCCTTCACCCTGGTGCTCATCCAGGAAGTGGTGGACCTCATTTTCGTTTTGCCCTGCTCGGTGACCAAATCCCTGGGCAAGCAGTTCGAGGTGCTGTGCCTCATTTTGCTGCGCGACGCCTTCAAGGAGCTGGTGCATTTCACCGAGCCCATCCAGGTGGGCGACTCCCTGGACGTGGTCCTGCCCATGCTGTGCGACGGAGCCGGGGCGCTGCTCGTCTTTCTCGGGCTTGGCTTCTACTACCGTCGCCACCGCCATCGGCCCCAGGGCAAAAAGGGGCCGTGGCTCTATCCCTTTGTGGCCAACAAGAAGTTTCTGGCCTTTGTGCTGCTGCTCTTTTTCCTGTTCTTCGGCCTGTGGACGGGCTGGCAAAGCATTGTGGACGGGCAGCTGCGTCCCTTTTTCTCGGTTTTCTACACGGTGCTCATTTTCAGCGACATCCTGATCGTGCTGCTGTCCCACGCCTACCAGCCGGCTTTTCAGTCGGTATTCCGCAATTCCGGCTTTGCCCTGGCCACGCTGCTTATCCGCTTTGCCCTGGCCGCGCCGGCCTATTACGCGCCGCTTCTGGGCGTGGCGGCCATAACCTTTGCCTTTGGCGTGACCCTGGCCAGCGAGGCCTACGAAAACGGAGCCTGAGCCGGCTGTTCCGGCCCGGCGTCCTGGGGAGACCGTCATGGAAGAACCTGTCGTCCTGACGCCCATCGGCGTCATCCGCACGCCCTTTGCCAGCCTGGAAGGCATGCCCATCCAGCCCGGCGGCGCCCGGGACGTGCTGGGCCGGGTGGAACTGCGCCCGGACCTGGCTCCGGCCCTGGCCGACCTGGAGGGATTTTCCCACATCTATCTCATCTACTGCTTCCACAAATCCCAGGGCTTTCGGCTGACGGTCACGCCCTACCTGGACGACACGCCCCGGGGACTCTTCGCCACCCGGGCCCCCCGGCGGCCCAATCCCATCGGGCTGTCCGTGGTGGAACTGGCGGGCGTGGCGGGAAACATCCTGACCGTGCGCGGCATCGATGTCCTGGACGGCACGCCGCTTCTGGACATCAAGCCCTATGCCCCGGCCTTCGACGCCCCCCTTGGCGCCGTGCGCTCGGGCTGGCTGGCGGGAAAGGAACGAACCGTGGCCGAGACCCGGGCCGACGGCCGGTTCGCGCCCGGCGAGTGACTTGGAGGGTTTTGCCAAAAGAGTCGTTTTTGAAGCCTTCGACGACCAAAGGGCTTTGCCCTTTGGAAACCCGTGATGGATTCAGGGCGTTACCATAACGTCTGTTGTTGCTTCATGTTACGTTTGCTTTTTGCAAAGCCTAGTCGAAAAAAAAGGCCGGAACCAAGCGGTTCCGGCCTCTTGTAAGGTCGTATCGCGTGTGCGAGGCCCGCACGCCGGCAATGGCCCTGGTGCGCCCTACTTGGACACTTCGGACTGGAGCTGCTTGGCCATTTCCTCGATCTTGGCCATGACCGCCTTCTGGGCGTCGGTGTCCAGGCCCGCGCCCAGGCGCTGGGCCGTGGCGGCCATTTCCGAGAGCCGGTCGGCCACCATCTGCTTGCGCACCTTGGCCGGCAGGTTTTCCAGGGAGGTCACCTTGGCGTCCAGGGCGGAAACCTTGGCCGGGATGTCGGAGACGGACTGGGACACGGTGGCGATTTTGGCATCCAGGGCCACATAAACGCCAAGGGCCAGGATCACGGCCAAAAGGGCTATGGCCAATCCGGCCCGGGCCGACGTGGCGGTTTCTTTTTCCCGAACCTCGGGCTTGTCGGCCTGGCTGCCGACATCGTCGCCGTAAAGGGCCCGCACTTTCTTTTCCGTTCCGAGCATAGGGCGTCTCCTCTCACGGGAATTTAGGGTTCCCCTACCCATAGTCCAAAGCGCTCCTGCCGACAATGCCTGATCCGGCCGTATCGCTCTTCTCGTAAAAACAAAAGAAAACGAGCCTGTTGTAAAATTTCCGCAAAAAAGTGCGCCAGCGGACGGAAACTGGCTGGTTTTGGTCCGCTTTCCATGGACTGATGGCTCTTGTGGGCGGCGGGAAACACGGCCGCCCAGGGGAGCCGAACATGATCCTGCGCTGTCGCCTCTGTCACGCCGATATTGCCGCCTTTGACCCCGCCGACCTGGACCCGCCGCTTTCCGGCGCCGTGTTCGGTCCCCTGGAGCCCGGGTTTCCCCCGCCCTTTGATCCGGAAGTTCCCTGGGAGCTGGCGCGCTGCCCGTACTGCCGCCACCACCCCCAGGGCTATGAGCCGGCCGGCCGGGAGCGGCTTTTGACCGACGCCGGCGAACGCCCTCTTGCCCCTGCCGCCAAAACCCGAACCGCCAAGCGGGGAAACTGATGTCCCACACGCCCGACGCCTCGACCCATGGCCAGCTGCTGCCGCCGGATACGCGCCCGGACCTGGTCGGCCGCCGCGTCTTCGACATCCTCGAAGCCGTGGTCCGGGAAAAAAGCCGGCTGGGGCTGCACGACAAATGGACCCGCCATTACCGGCTGGGCCAGAACCGCCCCTGGCGCGGCCAGGCCCCGGCCGGCGTGCCCCTGGCCAGCGCCAACCTGCTCCACCTGCACCGCCAGCGCACGGTCAACACCCTGACCGACAACCACCCCACCTTCAACGTCAACCGGGTGGGGCCGCTGGGGGATGAGGAACTCTTTCGCATCCTGGAGCGGGCCGCGGCCTGGTGGTGGACCGAACAGGAGCAGCAGGCCGTGCTCGAACGCTCGGTCATAAACGGCGAAACCTACGGCGTGGCCGTGGAAAAGGTCGTGTTCGACCCGGACCTGGAATACGGCCTGGGCGAGGTGCGAACCGTTTCGGTGGACCCCTTTTCCTTTGGCGTCTACCCGGTGTCCTGCCTGGACATCCAGGACGCCGAGGCCGTGCTGCACTTCACGCCGGTATCGCTTCGCGAGGCGGCCCGGCGCTGGCCCCACGCCGCTTCACAGCTTAAAAGCGACGCCGCCCTGCTGGCCGAGCTCAACGACGGCCGCCGGGAAATCGTGCGCGGCGACGGCCGCCAGCATGGGCTTTGGGCCCGGTTCGGCGAGGTGGTCAAAACGCTTCTCGGCGCCAGCGGCGAGGCCGGTCCGTCCGAGGACACGGTCCTGGTGTGCGAGTGCTGGGCCAAGGACTACACCATGACCGCCGACGGCCCCCGCTATCCGGGCTTTATCCGCTGCGTCACCGTGGCCGGGCCGGGCGGCCTGGTCCTGTCGGACCGGGGCAATCCCTCGGTCAATCCGGCCCTGTCCCCGGCCGAGGCCATGGCCACCTACCTCTACGACCGCTATCCCTTTGCCCTGGCCAATTCCCTGACCGATCCGGTCAGCCTGTGGGGAGCCTCGGATTTCGAGCAGCTGGCCGATCTGCAGATGGAAATCAACAAGTGCCTGTCCCAGCTCACCTACCACAAGGATCGCTGCGCCCGGCCCAAGATCATCAACCCCCGGGACTCGGGCGTGGCCAACGCCGCCTTCACCAACCGCCTGGGCATCGTCAATCCGGCCTCCATGGCCGCTGCCCAGGGCATCCGCTACCTGGAATTCGCCAACAACACCAAGGACATCGAAAGTGTCCTGGCCATCTACAAGGAACTCTTCAGCCAGATCGCCGGCATAAACGAAACCGAGCGGGCCGTGGACCCGGACCATCCGGTCATCGCCTACAAGGCCATTGCGGCGCTGATCGAGCAGGCGGCCACGCTCATGCGGGGCAAGATCCGCAACTACTCGCGCCTGATCCGCGAGCGCGGCCGCATGTTTCTCAGCCACATGCAGAATTGGTACACCGAAGAACGCTGGATCAGCTTTTCCGAAAACGGCCGCACGGCCGCCGTTCCCCTCCACGGGGCCAACTGCCGCGTGCCGGCCCGGCTCACCGTGGTCTCGGGCTCCACCATGCCCGTCTCCCGCATCCAACAGCGCGAGGAAGCCCTGGCCCTCTACGGCATGGGGGCCATCGACCGCCAGGACCTGCTGGAAAAGCTCGACTGGTCCAACCGCGCCGCCGTTTTGGCGCGGTTGGGGGACCGAGGGGGCTCTGCCCCCTCGGGCTCTCCCGCCGGGGGGGATAATCCCCCCCGGACCCCCTTGATGGGTGGGGAAGGGGAGGAGGGGCAGCATGCCGCTGTATGACTTTCACTGCCAAGGCTGCGGCAGGGTGTTCGAGGAGATGGCGGCAGTGGAGGAGGGCGCGAAGCCATGTCCGGAATGCAATCACGTAGCCGGGCGGCTGGTGTCCGTGGGCCGGGCCTACCGGGCCGACGCACCTTGGATCGAATCCGTGGTGGCCGTGGCCGAAAAAGACAGCAACCGGCCCCACGTTAAGGCCTTTGTGGCCGCGCCCGGCCGCCAAACCTACCGGGACTGGATGCGCGGCGAAGGCATCCGGCCCCTGGAAGCCGGCGAGGGCCGGCGGAACGCCCCTCCCATGGAGCCGGTGCGCCGCGAGGTCATGGAGCGATTCCGGGCCCGGCGCGGCCTGCTCTGAGATCGTAGACGTCAGTTTCCATAAGACTGTCAATTTTAACCAGCTTTGGACAAGGGGAGGTTATGGAACCCGAAACCGTGCCATTGCCCGAAACGCTGCAAGGCCCGGACCTGGAAGCCGTGCTGGCCGGCCTGGAAACGCGCCTGGACCGGCTGGTGGAAACGCGGCTGGACGCAGCCGAGGTCCATCGCCGCCAGGACGAGCGGGAGGCCCTGGTTGCCCGCTTTGCCACGGACAACCCCGACTTCCGGGAGCTTGCGGCCGCCGGAACCCTGGAGGCGGTCAAGAGCCGAAATCCGCTTCTGGACGACGTGGGCGCGTACTTTGCCCATCGTCTGGAAACCGAGCGCCAGGCCGCTGCCGCCACCGTGGCCCAGGCCCGCCAGGAGGCCGAGGCCGCGGCCGAGGCCCGGCTGGTGGAGCGATTCAAGGCCAAGCGCCTGGCCGCCACCCTAAGCGCCGCTCCGGCCGGACCGGCCCGGGGCCAGGGCCTTGATCCCGAACTCGGCGCGCCCGAGCAGTTCGGCGGCCTCAATGCCGTGCTGGCGGCCCGGCTGGAAGCCCGGCGCAAGGCGTTTGGCAACTAAAACCCCAAACCGGAGGAACCCATGTCCCTGACGCTTTCGGAAATCGAATCCATCACCAGCGACTATTTCGCGGCCGGAAACGGCCGGGCCGTGGACATCTATTTCCGCAACTCCTTTCTCTTGGACCTGCTCATGAACCGCCAGGCCGGCATTTTCGAGCGCCCGGCCGGGGGCGAGAAGATTCGCATGCCGCTCAATTACTCCGATGCCGAGGGCGGCTTTTTCACCCGGGCCGACCCCCTGTCCTCGGACGACCGCGTCTCGGTCAATGCCGCCTTTTTCCACTGGAAGCACGCCTACGGCAATGCCACGGTCTATCTCACCGACGAGGTGGAGGCGGCCGGGGACTATGCCGCGGTGCAGTTCGTGACCCAGAAAATCGAGACCGCCCAGCGCACCTGCGCCGGCTGGCTGGCTTCCACCCTCTATTCCGCCGCCGGCGACGAGGCCCCCACCCTGACCGGCCTGCGCGCCCTGACCAGCACCGATGCGGACAAGCCCTACGGCGGCATTGCCGCCAACGACCTGGTCGCCGCCGATGGCGTCAAGCCCTGGCAGGGCAAGACCAAGGACGCGGCCGAGGCCATGAGCCTGGAGGCGCTCCAGGAACTGCGCAGCCTGGCCAAGGTCTCGGACGGCCGCGACGGCAAGCCCAACGTGGCCGTCACCACCGAGACCCTCTACAACAAGGTCTCCCGTATCCTCCAGGTGCAGCAGCGCTTTGTCACCGACACCGGCGCGGCCAACGCCGGGTTCACCCACCTGGTCTACGAAGGCATGGTCCTGGCCGCCGACGACTACTGTCCGGCCGGGCACTGCTTTGCCGTCAACACCAACTACCTGGGCTTTGCCATCCACCAAAACGGCTTTTTCGCCCGCCAGCCCTGGGTCGACCTGGCCGGACCGGCCGGCCGTTCCATGAAGATCCTGTGGCACGGCAACCTGATCTGCTCCAACCGCAAGGCCCACGCCTGCCATTCCAGCTTGTCCTAACCCTGCGTCACTGAAAACACGAAGGAGGAAAACATGGCCCAGCCCATGAAACTGAGCTTCACCCAGGACGTTTCCGAAACATCCGTGGCCAAGCGCGAGGCCGTGGGGGCCCTTCGCATCACGGCCGACGGCCGCAAGTTCCGCTACGCCAAGGCCGGATCGGCCGGGCTTTCGGCCGGGGCCATGGGCCTGGCTCCGGCCGCCGTGCCCGAGCACCTGGACCTGCCGGCCAGCCCGGCCGGTGTGGGCGACCGGGTGCTTTCCCTGACCGTGGGGGCCTCGCCCGTGGCCGAAAACGCCTATGAGGACGGCTATCTTCAGGTCGGCGACGCCGGCGGCAAGGGCCGGCAGTACCGCATCCTGTCCAATACGGCCTGCTCTGCCAGCGGCACGGTCATCCTGACCCTGGCCGAGCCCTTGCGCGCGGCCCTGGCCGGGACCTCCACGGTGTCGCTTGTTCCCTCGCCCTGGGGTGGGGTGTCGGCCTCGGCTACCGAGGAGAACCTGCCCGTGGGGGTCACGCCCTGCGACGTGCCGGCCGGGCACTACTACTTTGCCCAGACCGGCGGCGTGGCCTGCTGCCTGTCTGCCGGCGCGGCCCCGGTGGGGGCCATGCTCGTGCCCGGGGCTGCGGCCGGCAGTCTTGCCGCCATGAATCCGACCCTGGACGTGGACCAGCCTGTGGCCGGGGTGGCCTTTGCCGTTGCCGGCGCAGACGGCCGTTGCAACCCCTGCTTCCTGACCTTGGATTAGCGGTCGGCGTGGGGTGGCCAACCCCACCATTGAGGGGGTCCGGGGGGAATCATTCCCCCCGGCGGGTCCAGGGCAGAGCCCTGGCCGGGTCTGGGGCGGAGTCCCAGCGGGGCTCGGGGCAGAGCCCCGATCGTAACAGATACATCAGCGGAGAAAGGACATGGCGTTGGCGGATGTTTTCCTGCCACGGGCTTGGGTCGAGGGGCTGTATGCGGCCGGGCCCGACACCCTGGCCGGGCTGACGGCCGAGGTGGCCGGCATTGTGGATGATCCCGGCGTCACGGAGTCGGATATTGCCCGCTGCCTCAACCAGGGCCTTCTGGCCGTGGCCGGCGCGGCCCGGCTTCCCGATCTGGCCGACGTGGCTGCCCTGGACCTGGAGCCGGGCCAGGAATCCCTGCCCTTGCCGGCCGATTGGCAGCACGGGCCGACGGATGACGCCTTCCTCCTGCCCGCCGGCCGCCGGGTCCGGGTGCTGTCGGGCCTGGCCGCCTTGCGGCAACGGTTTGCCGGCTTTCGCGCCCGGGGCCGGGTGCGGTTTGTGGCCGTGGCCGGCGGCCGGCTCCATTGCCGGCCGGCCCCGGACGGGCCGTGCACCCTGGAGGTGGGCTATTTCCGCTTGCCGGACCGGCTTGTGGCCGGCTCGGACAAGCCGCGTTGCCTGCCGGCGCACCTGACCGCGCCGCTTCTGGTCTCCTTTGCCTGCCGGGAGCTCTTTGAGCGGCTGGAGGAGGGGGCCGGGGAGCGCAAGGTGCAGACCGTTGCCTATGGCCGCCGCTTTGAGGCGGCCCTGGCCGAGCTCCTGGCCCTGTGCAGCCCGGTCCAGGATGCGGCCGTGGACGTGCCCGATGCCTTTGGCTTCGGGGAGGACTGGCCGTGAGCCCGGCATGCCGCCTGACCCAGTGCCTGGGCCTGGGCACGGCCGCCTCGCCCCAGGGCCTGGTCTGCGATCCGGCCTCGGGCCGGTACGAGCTGGCCGAGGCGGTCAACGTGGATGTGGTTGGCGGACGGTTGGTGCGACGGCCCGGGTTTTCGCGCCTTGTGGACCAGGGATTCCATTCCCTCTTTTCCGACGGCCCGAACTGCTACGCCGTAGCCGGCGACACCCTGTATCTGGTGCCTGGCCAGGGCGAGCCCAGGTCCTTGCGCACCGGACTGACGCCGGGTGCGCGGGTGTCCTTCGTGGCCGTTGGCAGGGATGTGTACTTTGCCAATGGCGTTGAAACCGGCGTGATCCGCGACGGCCTGGTCCGGCCCTGGAGCGTGCCGGCCTATCCCGGACCGGACCACGCCGGCCGATATGTGCCGCCGCCGGCCGGGCATCTGCTGGAATACCATGCCGGCCGCATCTGGATTGCCCGGGAAAACCTGGTCTGCTTCACCGAGGGGGCCGGCCTTTTCGACTGGGTGGACGGCCTGGCCGGGTTTCTGCCGCCTGTTGTGGGCGCGGTGCGGCTGCTGCGGGCCGTGGCAGGCGGGCTTTTGATCGGCGACGAGGTCGGCGTGACCTTTGCCGCCGGAAACGATCCCCGGACCATGACCTTTGCCCGGGTCTGCCCGGTTGCGCCCATCCCCGGCAGCGACGTTGCCCTGGTTCCGGGCCGCCACGAGGCCGTGGCCGGCCGGGAGCTGGATGGGGCCGCCGCAATCTGGGCCGGCCGGGACGGCGTGTACCTGGGCCGTGGCAGCGGGCGGGTGGGGCGCATCGCGGCCGCCGATTTTCCCCCGGCCCGGCGCGCCGCCGCCGTGGCCACCCGCACCCGGTACCTGCTTTTCTTGCAGCCTTAAACGGCGCACGCGCCAAAACCTTTTGCCCAAGGAGACCTCCATGGCTCTTCGTCTGTCCACCGGCCTTCGGGACAAGCTGCTCGGCAGCCAGAGTTTCAAGGACATCATGGCCGCCGGCGTCATCCGCATCTTTCCGGGCGTGCAGCCGGCCAGCGCCGACGACGCCGAGGCCGCCACCCATCTGATCGAGATCACGGTGTCGTCCGGAGCCTTCACCCCGGGCCAGGCTGCGGCCGGCCTCAACTTCGCCGCCCCGTCCGGCGGGGCCGTGGCCAAGGCCGCCTCGGAAGTCTGGTCGGGCGTGGCCGCGGCCACGGGCACGGCCGGCTGGTTCCGCTTTTACGCCAACGACCGGACCACGGGCGCGGATGCGTCCCACGCCCGGTTCGACGGCTCGGTCTCGACCTCCGGAGCCCAGCTCAACATGTCCAGCACGGCCATCACGGCCGGGGCCACCACCACCATCGACAGCTTCGTCGTGACCATGCCGGCCGCGTAGGTGCGCCCTTGAGAAGCATGAGGTTTTTGCAAAAAGAGCCGTTTTGAAGCCTGCGGCGACCCGTAATGGATGGGCCGGGGAAACGCTTCCTCGGCCCCGGGCAAACCAGTAATCGCCGGGCCGCGCAGTCCGGCCGGGAAGGGCCATGTCCGACGTCTACCCCCTGTCCATGCACTGCCGGTTTACGGACTTTCCGTCCCGAATCCGGGTCATCTGCGGCCGGGCGTTCGAGGCGGCCCGGGCCACGCCCTTTTCCTTCGGCAGCCGCGTGACCCTGTCCCAGACACCCAAAAGCGGCCAAATCCAGGGCCAACTCGTGCCGGGCCAGCCCCTGCCGGCCCTGGAGGTCGTGTACGCCGATACGGGCGACGACGATGCCTTTGACCTCAAGCTGGCCCATTACGGGTACGGCCGGTTCTACCTGCCCGCCCCGGGCGCGACCGCCTACGCTCTGGCCGTGATCAAGGGCGTGCGGGTGGAAGCCGCCGGCATCCACCGCTGCTTCGAGACCGTGGACGTCTGGGACACTCTGATCCCGGCCGGCCGCGACCTTTCCGAGCCCGGCGCGGTCCCGGACACCATTCTGGTCCAGGACTGCGACAACGCACACCAGGCCAGCGTGGCCTGGTACCGGGGCGACAAGCCCGCAGGGGCGATCGTGGTGTCCGGCCGCCTCCAGCTTGGCGGCAACGCGTACATCGCCATCTAGGAGGCCGGCATGGAGACGACGGTTGTCTATTACCGGCAGGATGGCCAGGTGCTTGCGGCCCGGCCGGACCCGAGCCGGCCGGAGTTTTACCGCGACAACATCCTGGTGCGGCGGTTTACGGACGTGTTCGGCCATGTCCCGGCCGAAGAGGACGCCCTGCTTTGGACCGAGGGGCAGGTCTTTTTTTCCACCACCGGGGTCCACGAACCCGAATGGGCGCGCGATTTCTACATGGGCGATGCTGACGGCAAAAACGGCTGTTGGGCTCCGTCGCCGCGAAACGCCGTGCCGCAGTACGTGGGCGTGCGCTTTGGCGTGCCGGTTCGGGTCACGGGCTTTCAGTTCGCCTCCGGGGTGGGCGGGACCGTCAACTGCCCCTTTGCCTCGAGTCCCTGCGGCCATCCCACGGCCTTTGTCCTGGAAGCCTCCAATGACGAGACAAACTGGGTCCCGCTGCTCACGGTTGCGGCCGTGGGCATGCGGGTGGCCGTGAAAAGCCTGTTTGCCTATGAGGACGATTCCTATTGGGACGGCGGCGTGGGCCTGTCCGACCGCATGGACGTGCCCAATGACGCGCATTTTTTGGCCTACCGCATGGTGGTCACGGCCTTTAAGCCGGAC
The DNA here is from genome assembly GCA_964490985.1 of uncultured Desulfovibrionaceae bacterium. GTDB lineage: Bacteria > Desulfobacterota > Desulfovibrionia > Desulfovibrionales > Desulfovibrionaceae > Solidesulfovibrio. The sequence goes on from CAZBER010000006.1 coordinate 66,478, forward strand.
ATCAGGGGCAACTACAACGTTTCGGAGCTGGTTTTCTATGGAACCCTCTAGGCCGGCCCCTCCCCTGGTGCCGCCGGGCAGTCTGGCCCCGGGCCAGGCCGTTTTGGTGGCGGCCGACCCGCACCCGGCCGGTTCGGTCCGGCCCGCGCCCTTTGCCGCGGTGCGCTGGCGGCTGGTGCCGGCCACCGGTCCCCAAAGGAGGCCCCATGCCGACGCTTGAGGACTATGTTTTCGCCATGGAGGCCGCGCCGGCCGAGGACCTGGCGGGCTCGGGCCTGGCCGTGCTGGCGGCTGCGGTCACGGCCGGCGGGACCAGCGGCGTGGCCACGCCCGAACCAGGCCTGGCCTTGCCGGTCCCTGTGGCCGTGGGCGCGGCCTCCTGGCGGCCCGTGGGCGCCTGCCGCCTGCCGGGCCTGGAAGGATCGGCAGCCACGGCCCTGTGGCGGCCGGCCTGGGGATCGCCGGACCTGCCCCTGCCCCTGGCCTGGGGCGCGGCCCGGCTTCCCCTGAAGGCGGACGCGGTCCTGCCGCCGCTTTTCTTTCTGGGCCTGGCCGGCGGCTTGGCCGATATGGTCCTGCCAAGCCTGGCCGGACTGGCTGTTTCCAGCCCGGACCGCCATGCTGCGGGCTCTTGCAGTCTGCCGCTTGCCGTGGCCGAGGCCTGGGCCTGCGGCCTGGAACGCCCGGTGGAAAACGCCGCAGGCTCGGACGCGGTGGTGGCCCTGCTCGGACAGGGCAATCCGTCCCTGGCCCTGGCCGGGGCGGCCCTGGTCCAGGGCGCTTCGGGCGACGACGCCGTGGCCGGGGCCATGCTGGCCAGCCTGGCCAGCAACCTGACCTATGTGGCGGATGCCGCCGGCGGCGAGCGCTGGACCTGCGCCATGGGCACCTATGCCCGGGGCTCGGGCGACTGTGAGGACGGTGCCATACTCCTGCACGGTCTGCTTCTGGCCGTGGGCCTGCCCATGGACCGGCTGGTCACGGCCTTTGGCCGGGCGGGCATCGATCGCCGGGGACACGCCTGGGTGGCCTATCGCCGTCGTGTCGACGACCAGTGGGTGGCCCTGGACTGGACCGCCGCCGCTGTCCCGGCCGGCGTGGCCGGGCTGCCCCGCCTGGTGGACGATCCCTCCTACGTCTTTGTGGATTACGCCCTGACCAGCCAGGCTTTTTTTCCGGTGCGCCAGGCCGTGGCCGCCTTTTTTGCCAGGGTAGTTGGCGACGGGCTTTGCCTGCCGGCTGCGGTTGCTGCCGCCTGGGCCGCGCTCGGCGCGAACGCGACGTGCGCCCTGGCCGCGGCCTGGCTGCGCGGCCAGGGGCGCGCCGGAAGCCTGGGCCGGGTCGCCTTGCCGCGCCCCCTGGCCGCGGCCTCGGCCGGCTCCGTGGCCGCCAGCCTGGCCCTTCCACCCTGCACCGGCCAGGGATGCCTGGGCGCGGCCGCTGCATCGAACCTGCCTGTTTGCGGCTTGGCGGCGGTGTGTTGCGGCAACGGCCAGGGCCATGTGCGCCTGGTCCGGGCCGATTTGACCGGCGCGGCCGGGCAGGCGGCTTTGGTTTCGGGAGCGGCCGGTCTGGCCCGGGCGCGCCTGGTTGGATCGGGATTGGCCGGCAGCCAGGGGATGGCTGCGGCCGGTTTGCCCCGGCCGCGCCTGGCTGCCTGGGCCTGGCCGGGACAGATGGCCTGGGGAAGCGCGCGGCTTGGGCTTTTGCTTCCGGCCGCAAGCGGGGGACCGGTCCTGGCCGGCGGCGGCGCGGCCGCAGTCCCGCCCTGGCGGGCCGTGGGGCGCGGCGGGCCGCATGGCGCGGCCCTGGAAACATGGACCTGGGACACATCCCCTGGGGAGGCATGGCCATGAGCAGCGGCATTTCGGGATTTTCCATGGAATTGGCCAGCGGCGCGCTCACGCGCCTGCAAGGCATGCCCTTTGCCGACGTCTGCCGCCACGGAGAGGCGATTTTGGCCGGCGACGGCCAAAGCCTGTGGCGCGTGGGCGGAGACAGTGACAACGGCGCGCCCATTGCCGTGCGCCTGGGCCTGCCGGCCACGGATTGCGGCCAGCCCGGCCCCAAGCGGCTGCGGGCCGTGCGCCTGGTGGGAAGGCTTGGCGGCGAGGTGGCGGTTTCGGCCGAAAGTGATTCCGGAGTCAGGCTCGAAGGCGCGGCCGGCCCGGCCGGGGAAAGCGGCTTGCCCGGAAGCGCCATGGCCGGCCTTGGCCGGGGCTACGGCCGCTTCTGGCGTATCGACCTGGCCGCCGGCGACGGCGCGGCCCTGGACATCGGCGCCATTGAGGCCGTGTTCACGGTCCTGGATCGGAGGCCAAAATGATGGAGGATTTCCGCCCCACCGAACGCCTGCGCTTTTCCGGCCACGTCTCGGAATTGGCGGCCTTGCGCCATGCCGCCTTGCGGGAGCTGGAGACCATGCGCCGGGAAAACGTGCTTGATTTGCCGGTCTATTCCCGCTGCGTCCGTCTGGATAGCGGGGAAATCATAGATTGTCGCCGCGTGGGGCTTCAGGATGTGGTGGAAATCACCGCGCCGCCGCCACGGGAAGGCCGTCTTGTTGACCGGATGCGCCAGCCGGCCCGGATGCCCGAGCCCGGGAGCTTTTACGCCATTCCCCAATGCCTGGCCCGCTACGATGGCTTGGAAAGCCTCGAAAACGCCATTCCCGACGGGGAGCTTGCCGGCTGGTCCATGGGCATTGGCAACGACGTGGCTGGGCTGGATCGCGGCCAGGTCGGGCTGCCCGAGCTCCAGGGCCTGGAGGCGGCCGGCATCGACCGGCCGGGCGGGGTGTTTGCCCTGCCCGGCGGAGCGGCCTCGGGCCTGCTGTTCGGCCGGGACCACATTCCGGATGACGCGCCTTTTTCCGTGAGCTGCCTGGTGCGCCTGCGAGAGCCCCTGGAATACGATTACGTGTTCGACGACCGGCAGGTCTTAAACCCCATCCGGACCTATTTCCTGCAAAGCCGGGACGGCGCGGACTTCACCTGGGACTGCCCGGGCAGCATTTCGCCGGTCCTGGGGTTTTGCTCGCCTCATGTGCACCCAAGCTGGAGCGAGACCGTCACCTATCCCTGGTCGCCGTGGAACCAGGACTTCGCGCACCGCACGGAAAAGCTGGCCGGGGCCAGACGCGCGGATGCGGCCTGCCCGGATGCGCCGCTTCTGGCCGGGGACGGCCCGTATACGGACGCGGCCGGCCATCCCTATCCGCACCCCCATGGGTTCGTCCTCGGGCTCCAGGCGGCCGGGCTTTTCCTCTATGGCGGCAACCGGCTGCTCGGGGCCAGGATTTCCCGATTCGAGAGCCAGTTCGGCCATGCGCCGGCCCTGACCGACCCCTTGGAGTGCGGCGTATGGCACCATGCGGTGTTCACCCACGAGGCCGACGGCGCGGTCCGCATCTACCTGGCCCGCCAGGACCGACTCCAGGCCTGGGCCTATGCCGGCGAGCAACCCCTGTGCGCCATGGACGCGGCCTACCAGTATGTGGCCAGCGGGGTCAATGCCTGGACCCTGCGCAATGGCCTGACCCAGGCGGTCATCGGGGCCTACCGCATGAATCCGGTCATGGACGTGGCCCTGCCCCGGTTTTTTCACTACGCCCTGTCCCCGGCCCAGGCCTATCTGCTGCAACTGGAGGCCCTGGACGGGCTTTTCGTGGCCGATGACCACGAATCGGCCCAGGCCGCGGCCCTGGGGCTGACGCCCATCACCATTGCCAAGGAGGCGGCATGAGCGATTCCACTGGCGCGGCCGGCATTGTCCGCAACAAGTTCGATACGGCCCAGAACTACGCCAACGAGGCCTGGCTGTCGGCCCTGGCCTTTCTCGACCGCCTGGGCGGCGTGGCCCGGCTGGTCTATCCCGATGCCGACCTGCCCGAGGTGCCGCCCCTGCCCCAGTATCCGGCCGCGCCCGGCATGCCGGAGCTGACTCCGGTGCGCCTGGAGGCAGTGGCCGCGCCGCAAGCGCCCGCGCTTTCGTCCCTGGCCCTGGAAGGCATCGACATTCCCCGCTTTAGCGTGGCCCCGCCGGACATTGTCCTGGCCGATGTCCCGGAACTGGATCTGCCGCCGGCCCCGGGGCCGGCCCCGAACCTGCCGGACGTGGAACTGCCGCCCGATCCGGCCCTGGTGTTGCCGGCCCCGCCGGTTTTTGACCCGGTGGCTGTTCCGGACCTGCCCGGCCCCATCACGCCCACCTTCGAGGGTGAGCGGCCGCCCATGCCCGAGCTGGTCGCGCCGGGAAACCTGTTCGTGATCCCGCCCCAGGACGCCTATGCCTCGCCCCTGCGTACAACGCTCACCGACCGCCTCACGGATGCGCTGGCCCGGGGCGGGGTCGGGTATGGGCCGGAACTGGAAGCCGCCCTGTGGGATCGGGGGCGGCGACGCCTGGACGAGGAGCTTGGGGCCAGGCTCAAGGAAATCGGCGACGGGTTTGCCGCCCGGGGTTGTGCCGCCCTGTCCGGTCCCATGGCCGCCTTGCTGCGCCAGGCCTACGCCGACCATGCCGACAAGCTGGTGGAGCACGATGTGGCCATCATGGCCAAGCAGGCCGATCTGGCGGCGCAAAACGACCGGGCCGCCCTGGAGCACGCCCTGGCCCTGGAGGCCCAGGGCATCGAGCTCTTCAACCAGACGGCCGGCCGGGCCTTTGAAGGGGCCAAGGCCCTGGCCCAGTTCGGCTACGAAGCCCTTCACGCCGAAGTGGCCGTGCACAACGCCCAACTGGCCCGCTATCAGGCGGATGCGGCCGTGTTCGAGGCCCGCATCCGGGCGGCCCTGTCCGATCTGGAGGCCTACAAGGTCCGCCTGGAAGGGGCCAGGCTCTCGGGCGAGGCCCAGAAGCGTGCGTCTGATCTCTATCTGGCCGAGCTGTCCGGGGTCACGGCCCTGGTGGGCCTGTACAAGGCCCGCATGGAGGGCGCGGCCGCCAAGGCGGCCCTGAACCGGGACCGCATCAGCGCCTATGAATCCCAGGTCGCGGCCTATGTGGCCGGGGTCAACGCCAACACGGCCCGCCTAAGCGCCCATGCCGCCTCCATTGCCGGCCAGGAGGCCAAGGCCCGGGTCCATGCCGAGCAGGTCAAGGCCTATGCCCAGGAAGTGCAGGCGGCCAAGACCGTGGCCGAAACCCGGCTGGCTCTGGCCACCGAGGAAAACACGGTCAAGATCGAGGCCTACAAGGCCGACGTGACCCGCTACGAGGCCGAGCTGCGTCAGGCCCAGGCCCGGGCCGAGGCCCTGCTCAAGGACAAGGAGCTGGCCCTTCGCGGCTACGAAGCCGCGATTGCGGCCCGGGAAGCCGAATCCCAGGTCCGCTCCCGGGACCATGCCGCCCAGGTCGACGCGTATCTCAAGTCCGCCGAGGTCTCCATCAAGGAGGCGGACATGCTCCTGCAAAACTCCCTGGGCGAGCTGCGCCTGGAAGCCGAGAAAATCCGCTCCGGAGCCCAGGTCTCGGCCCAGATGGCGGCCAGCGCCTTAAGCAGCGTCAATGCCTCGGCCCAGATCGGCTACAGCGAATCCCTGGGCCAGCGCGTCAGCACCTCCACCACGGATTCCACCCAGCGTTCGGTGAGCGAATCCACCACCAAGTCCACCGGTTTCCGGGAAAGCTACAACCACAACTACAACTACAAGGCGTAACCGACGCCCAGGAGGAATCGCCCATGGCCGATCTCGTTTTCAGCAGCTTCAAGAAGTTCATTGGCGACGGCACGTTCGACATGGACGCGGACACGTTTCAGTGCGCGCTTTTGACCAGTGCCTATGCGCCGAGTGCCGGGCATTCGGTTTGGGCCGACGTGGCCGCTTCCGAGGCCACGGGCGCAGGGTATGCGGCCGGCGGCAAGACCCTGGCCAATGTGACCTGGGCCACTTCCGGAACCGGAGCCCGGCTCGACGCCGACGATCCGCAGTGGACCGCAACCAGCGTCACGGCGCGCTACGCCGTTATCTACGCAGCCAAGACCGTAGGCAGCCTGGTCGATCCCCTGGTGTGCCTCCTGGATTTCGGCGCGGACAAGGGCGTGACCGGCGGCACGTTTACCGTGCAATTCGACGCGGCCGGCATCCTGACCCTGAACTGACATGAATGGCCCCTGGTCTGACACCGCCACCGCCTGGGTCGATGCCGCCACGGCCTGGCTGCCTCTGGACAGCGCGGCCATGGCCGCGCCTGTGGCGGCTGCGGCGTTCCTGGCGGCAACGCCTGGGGCCGTGGCCGGCCTGGCCGTGGCGGCCGTACCCGGCTGGGCCACGGCCGGGTGCGGCGCGCCCCCGGCCACGGTCGCAGTGGCGGGGAGCGCGGCTGCGGCGGCCACTGCGGTTACCGGAACCGGCCACCAGGCCCGGGCCGTTTCCTTGGCCGGGGAGGGCGTTGGCGCGGCCGAGCTGCGGAGTGCGGTCCCGGGTAGCGCCGCGCATTCCCAGGCAGCGGCCACGCCTGCTGCGGCCGGCTTGGCCCTGGTTGCCTGGCCGGCCGTGGCCGCCACGGAAAAGCTGGTCCTGGTTCCGGTTGGGGCCGCATGCCTGGTCCTGGAGGTCCGGCCGGCCGGCGCCAGAGGGGAAACCGGGCTTCCGGTTGCAGCCGCGCGACTGGACATCCGGGGCCGGCCGGCCGTGGCTGGCACCGGAATCCGCGAGGTGGCGCGGCTGTGGTCGCCCTTTGCGACCCAGGTGCGGCTGTTCGCGCCGGTTGCCACGGCGGCCTGGCTGGCTTCGCCCCTGACAACCAGGCTGCGGCTGACTTCTCCGATCGAAACCATGCAAACCTAAGGCGGCAGCCATGGCGGATACGATCTATCAAGGCGACGCAGGTACGGAAATCCTGGTGGACTGCGGCCGGGACATTGCCGGGGCGGGCAGCCCCGGCCTGGTGGTCAGGACGCCCTCGGGCGCGGTTGTGGCCTGGCCGGCCACGACCAAAACCGTCAACAACGAGACGCGCTACCTGAGCTATGTGACCAGCCCCGGCGACCTGGCCGAAGCCGGGGTCTACAAGGTTCAGGCCAGCCTTTCCCTGGGCGACTGGTCCGGGCTTGGCAAAACCGCACAGCTTTCCGTGCGCGCCAGATTTTCCTAGGAGGCGGCATGACCATCAGCGCAACATTTTGTTCGGCCAACTCTTTTTCCGTAGCCAACGATAAGGCGTCTGAATTTCCAAGCGGGGTCCGCGTCCTGGTCGACTGCGGCGCGGACGGGCTGCGGCTCGGGACGTCGGCCGGATATGCCGACGCCACGGTCACCCTGGCCATGGATGCCGGCCAGTCCCTGACCGGCAATTTGGCCGGCGTTTGGCATGGCAACGACATCCCGGACAGCCTGTGCAACCACGCCGGCCAGCATGGGGCTTTGGGCCGGGACCCCTTGCTCCCGGCCGCCATCGGCGCGCTGGGCCTGGATGTCGCGGCCGAGGTGTCGGTCACGGCGGCCGGCATATTGAGCCCGGCGGCATTGGGCAAAATGCATGTGGTCAACCTGTCCGCCGACGGCGCCCTCGGCTTGCCGGCCGTCAGCGGCAATGCCGGCAAACTTCTCGGCATCCGCATCGCCCGGGCCTGCACCAAACTCGTCATCCTGGGCGGCAACGGCAGCGAGACCATTGACGGCGCCCTGACCCAGACCATGTGGGCTGGCGAAGTCGCTGTTTTGTTGTGCGACGGCACGGGGTGGACAAAGATCGCGGGTCGGTCAATTCCCATGCTCGCGATGCTTCAGGCAAGCGCCATTCAGACAATTCCGTCAGGAGCGTATACCGATCTGACATTTAATGTCGCCAGTATTAATATCGGTAGCATGGCAAATCCAGTAGCTAGCTCAATTACACCACGCCGGGCCGGAGTATATAGGGTTTTTGCCAGCATGGTCATGGAGCAAAGCATTGCATACCAGCACAATGTTTATGGTCCTGGACTTTCGGCAATAGTTGGCACCCCGGCCGTGTCCGGCTATTCACCCGAAATTGCTACAATTTGTCAGCTTCAGGCGGGAGCCGCCTATAAATACCGGACCTACCAAAGTACAGGATCATCACAAAAAACCTATGCTTCCATTTTGCCCTGCTTTTGCATTGAGGAGGTCAACCCATGGTAGATTTGGCCGCCGTACTCGAACGCATTACGGGCATCCCACATACAATCGATGGTCCTTACTTGGTTTGCGCCGAGTCTGGGGGTGAGCCGTACCTCGCCCGCTGGGATGAGACGGTGCTTGGTCCCAGGCCCACGGAAGAGGAGATGGCTACGGCCGGCTTGGCCGTGGCCAAGGATATGGCCATTGCTTGCATCGACGCCGAAGCCGAGCGCCGCCGGCTCCTGGTCATCACGCCCGGGGCCGGCCAGGCCCAGGAGTATGCCTTCACGGCCGCCGAAGCCGCCCTGGCCGAGCAAACGCCGGACCCCCTCGACCCGGCCGTGTTCGAGTTTCTGGAGGCCGAGCGCGTGGCCCAGGCCGCCGTCCACGGCCAGGTGACCTTGCGGTCCGTGGCCCAGGTGGTGGCGGCCGAGGCCGCTGCCTGGAAGGCCTACGGCGCGGCCGTCAAACAGGTGCGCCGCACGGCCAAGGAGCGCGTCGGCGCGGCCGAAAGCCCGGAGGCGGTGCAGGCAATTGTGGACGGCCTGGCCTGGCCGCAGCCGGTTTGACGGCTTGCCCCGGACCAGCGGCAGGACGTAAGGAAGGCGCATGGACCGTCACATGGACCCTCAGGAAGGACAAGAAGTCCGACGCCGGGTGTTCGGCTGGGTCATGTACGACTAGGCCAATTCGGCCTATGCCACCACGGCCGCCGTGGCCGTGCTGCCGGTCTATTTTTCCGGGGCCGTCATGCCGGCCGGGGGCCTTGTTCTCGGCAGCACGGTCCTGTCCGGCACCACGCTGTGGGGATTGGCCGTTGGCGTGGCCGCCTGGCTGGTCTTTGCCCTTTCCCCGTGGCTTGGGGCCATGGCCGACCGCCGGGTGGCCAAGAAGCGCTTTTTGGCCGTGTGCTGCGGCGGCGGCAGCCTGGCCACCATGGCCCTGGGCCTGACCGGGCCAGGGGATGTGTGGCTCTTTTTGGCCCTGTTCATCCTGGCCCAGGCCTGCCTGGCCGCCGGCAACGTCTTTTACGACGCCTTTTTGCCCCATGTGGCCCCGCCCGGGCAATTGGATGCGGTCTCGGCCCGGGGGTTTGCCTACGGCTATGTGGGCGGCGGCCTGGAATTCGCCGTGTGCCTGGCCCTTATGGCCCTGCACGGCCGGTTCGGCCTGACCATGGAAGCCGCGGCCCGGCTGTCCCTGGTCCTGACCGGGCTGTGGTGGGGCGGGTTTTCCCTGTGCACCCTGATCCTGGTGCCCGAGCCCCGAAAGTCCGGACCGGCCTGGGACGGCCGGTCCGGTGTCGGCTGGCTGGCCGCTTCCGTCCAGGGCGTGCGGGACGCCTGGGCGGTTTTCAGGCGGGTCTTGCGCCACCGAAATCAGCGGCGGTTTCTTCTGGCCTATTTTTTCTTCAACGACGGCATCCAGACGGCCATCTTCATGGCCACCATCTACGGCAAGGAAGAGCTTGGCCTGGGCAATACCGTGCTCATGGTCACCTTGCTGGTCATCCAGTTCGTGGCCTACGGCGGGGCCTTGCTCTTCGGCCGGCTGGGCCAGGCCTGGGGGGCCAAAGACGCCCTGGCCCTTTCCCTGGCCGTGTGGATCGGCATCGTGCTGTATGCTTCGGTCATGTCCGGGCCGGTCCAGTATTTCATTTTGGGCGTGGCCGTGGGCCTGGTCCTGGGCGGTTCCCAGGCCCTTTCCCGGTCGCTTTTCGCGGCCATGATCCCGGCTGACGTCTCGGCGTCGTATTTCGGCTTTTTTTCCGTCATGACCAAGCTGTCCTCGGTGATTGGCCCCTTTGTGTTCGCGGCCGTGCGCCAGGCCACGGGTTCGTCCCGGCCGGCGACCCTGGCTCTGGCGGTCTTTTTCGTGGCTGGCCTGGCCCTGCTGTGGGGCGTGGACAACGCCCGCCAGGAGGCTTCGAACCGGCCCGCGCCTTGAGCCGGAGTGCAAAAGAGCATATTCTTGGTCAAAATTGTTTTTTCCAGTCAGCCGGGACAAAAACAGGGCGTCAGGAGGGCGCATGGACAAGCCGCGCGTCATGTTCGTGGACGATGACCAGGAGATTTTGGCGTCCTACATGCGCGCGTTTCGCAAGCGCTATGCTGTGGAAGTCGCGGCCGGCCCGGAAGAGGGCCTGGCCAGGCTGGCGGCCGGGGCCGAGGTGGCGGTGGTGGTTTCGGACCTGCGCATGCCCGGCATGGACGGCGTGGAATTTCTGGGCCGGGTCCGGGACCTGCGCCCCGACGCCGTGCGGGTCATTCTCACCGGTTTCGCGGACATCGGCGTGGCCATGGCTGCGGTCAACAAGAGCAAGGTCTTCAGTTTCCTGACCAAGCCCTGCCCGGAAGAGGACCTGGAGGAGGTTTTGGCCGCGGCCCTGCGCCAATACCAGCTTCTGGCGGCCGAAAAGGAGCTTTTGCGCGGCACGGTGCGCGGCACCATCAAGCTCCTGACCAACCTGCTCGAAATGGTCAACCCCGAGGCCTTTGGCAAGTCCTCCCGGGTCAAGCGCCTGGCCGTGGAGATCGGCGGCTACCTCGGCCTGGAGGAGGCCTGGCGTCTGGAACTGGCGGCCATGCTCTCCCAGATCGGCTGCGCCGCCCTGCCCCAGGACACCCTGCGCAAGGCCTACCGGGGCGAGCCCTTGCCCGGGGACAAGGCCTATGAATTCGCCATGCATCCCAAAATCGCCGCCGATCTGGTGTCCAACATCCCGCGCCTGCGCGAGGTGGCCGAGATCATCGCCTACCAGGAAAAACGCTTTGACGGGGGCGGCTTGCCGCCGGACAAGGTGAGCGGCGAGCGCATTCCCCTTGGCGCGCGCATCCTCAAGGTGGCCCTGGATTTCGACACCCTGGAGGCCATGTACCGGGTCAAGCGTCAGTCCGAGACCCCGGTGCTGGACGCCATCGAGCGCATGCGCGACCGGGAGGGATGGTATGATCCGGATGTATTGAGCGCCCTGGAATCCTTGGCTACCCTGCCGGACGGATACACGCCCGGGCTTCTGGGGGCCGAAGCCCTGGAGCCGGGCATGCTTCTGGATCAGGATGTGGCGGATGTGACGGGCGGGCTGGCGCTTGGCCGGGGCCTGGAGCTCAACGCCGCCTCCATCCGCCGTCTGGCCTGCATTGCCGCGGACAAGGGCGGCGGCGCGCGCTGGCGCGTGCTGGTGCCGCCGGCCGACAGACTGGCCTTTGCCAGGCTCCTTGATGCCTGATCGTTTTTGGGCCAATTGAAAGAAGGCCTTGCCCAAAAGCCCGGCTTGGCCCTGTTCCGTCTGTTTCGTGGAACCCCAACCCGGCAAGGCCATGGCAGCAGCACCCCAGGCGCAACCTCTTGAGGCGAACAAGGCCGCCGAACGCTTCAAGGGCGCCTTTTCCACCCAGAGCCAGTCCGCCATCGGATTCGGCTCGACCAAGCGCAAGGTCAAGCTCAACATCTACGTCTATGCCGAGGAGCAGCCGGACGGGACGTTTGTCCTGCGCAGCCTGAACAAGCACTATATCCCCACCGGCCGGTCCGTGGTCGTGACCCGGGAGCAGCTGCTGGCCGAATACCTGCCCGAGCCCGACCTGTACATGAACAAGGTCGTGCCCATGATGCGCCAGGTGCGCCAGACCGTGGACGCGGGCGACGAACACCGGGTCCAGGGCGAACTCATGTCCGCCGAGTTCGAATACAAAAGCGCCCTGCGCGTGGACGAGGAACACATCCGGGCCACCTTTGGCCTGGGCCTGACGTATCTTGACCGGGGCGAGGTGGAAAACGCCAATCTCGTCTGCCGCCGCATCATCACCCTGGAGGCGGCCTTTAGCGCCGAACACAAGCACCTTTTTAACGAGTTCGGCATCAAGATGCGCAAAAACCGCATGTATGCCCAGGCCTTGCGCTATTATTTCAAGGCGTTTCGCCTGACCCGGGACGACGAGCACCTCCTCTACAACATCGCCAGGACCTATTACGAAAAAGACAAGCTCAAGCTGGCCAAAAAATTTTGCGACATGGCCCTGGCCCTTGATCCCGCCTTTGAGGAAGGCCTGGCCCTGACCCGGGTCATTGAAAAGAAGGCGGCCGAAGAGGACCGCTTTGCGCGCGTCCAGCCCCAGGGGCGCTTGGCCGGGTAGCGTGGCGTCCCGTAAAAAATACATTATATCGATGTGTTATCCTCATAATTCGTATGCTCGAACTTCGAGGGCGCGATACTCAAGGCCGCGTCCGCGCGGCCGCAGGGAGGGGCGGAGAAGGGTGTCATGAGCTGTCTGGGAATGTTTTGGGAGGCGTTTTTTTTCGCCTTGCCGCGCGCCTTTGGCGACATGCTCCGGGATGGCCCGCTCCTGTTGGAGCAGGGCCGGATGGCCCGGGACTGGACGCCGCACTCCTTGCCCCAGGATAACGTGTTCGTGGGCTGCCGGACGCCTTCGGGTGCGGCCGGCGGGCTGCTGTGGCGCCAGGAGGCCTGCGCATGAAACAGGGCCGCTCCCGCGCCAAGGCCCCCGATGGAGCCGCAACGCCCCCGGAAGCGGCGGGCTGCGGACGCCTCGGCCCCTTTTTCGCGGCCGCCTTCGATACCCTGGATACCGGCATTTGTTTCCTGGACCGCGACTTGCGCGTGGTGGCCGTCAATCCGGCCTTGCGCCGCCTGCTGGCCGCCAGGGATTTCCTCCAGGGCCGGCCGTGCCAGGAGACTCCCGGGGGCCTGGAAGGACTTTGCGGCCGCTGCCCCGCTGCCGAGGCCCTGGCCTCGGGCCGGCCGGTCTCCCGGCTGTTCGAGGATGCGGATGCGGGCGGGAACCCCCGGCATCTGGAAGTCGTCTGCCATCCCCTGGCCGATGCCGCGGGACGGATTTTCGGCGCGGCCGAGGTGGTGCGCGACGTGACCCGGCGCAGGCGGACCGAGCGGGAAATGCTCCTGGCTTCCCAGGACATTGAAATGCTTTTGTCCTCCATCCGCTCCATCCTGGTCGGCCTGGACGGCCAGGACCAGGTCAGGCGGTTCAACGCCAGCGCCGAGAAGGCCCTGGGCCTTTCGGCCGAAGCGGCCGTGGGCCGGAACTTTTTCGATATCGGCGTGCACTGGGAGGGGCAGGCCGTAAGCCGGGCCATTGCCGCCAGCCGGCAGCGCCTGGAGCCCGTGCGCGTGGACGAGGTCCGCTGCCGCACCCCCTCGGGCGGGGAGCGGCTGCTCGGGCTGACGGTCAATCCCGTGCCGGCCGTGGAAGGGGCCGCGCCCGGGGTGCTCATTTTGGGCCAGGACCTTTCCGACATCAAGGTCCGGGAGCTCAAGGCCTTTCACGAGCGGCGCATGCAGGCCATCGGCCGCCTGGCCGCCGGCATTGCCCACGAGATCAACACCCCCATCCAGTACGTGGGCTACAACGCCGGTTTTCTGGACGAGGCCTTCGGCGATCTGCTGGGCTGCCTGGCCGCCTACCGGCATCTGGCCGAGCAGGCGGCCGCCAACGCGACAGGGAGCCTGGCCGAGGCCATCCAGGCGGTCCGAGACCAGGAGGCACAAATCGATCTGGAATACCTGCGGGAGGAAATCCCCGCGGCCATTGCCAACACCCGCAAGGGCATCCGGCAGGTGACCGAGATCGTATCGGCCATGCGCCAGATGTCCCACCCCGGCACCGGGGAAATGCTCTTTTTCGATTGCAACGCGGCCGTGCGGGACATTGTCACGGTGACGCGAAACGCCTGGAAGCACGTGGCCGAGGTGGACATGGACCTGGCCGGGGACCTGCCCCTGGTGTACGGGCTGCCCCATGAGGTGTCCCAGGTGCTGCTCAACGTGATTTTAAACGCCGCCCAGGCCGTGGAGGAACGGGTCAGCCAGGAGCCCTGGACCCGGGGGCGCATCGGCATTGCCACCGGCGTCTCTGGCGGCTGCGTGGTCGTGTCCGTGTCGGACACCGGGCCGGGCATTGCGGAAGCCGTCCAGGCACGGATCTTCGATCCCTTTTTCACCACCAAGGAGGCCGGCAAGGGCACGGGCCAGGGCCTGGCCATCAGCCAGGCCGTCATGGCCCGCCACGGCGGCGGCATTGACTTCCAGACCCGGCTGGGTGAGGGAACCACCTTCTTCGTCCGGTTTCCGGCCGGGGAGGCGTCGGCGCATGAGCGTCTGGAGACGTAATTCGAGTTCTCAATCATAACGGCAGTTATGATTGAGAAAAATATTTTCCGGTGTCTGTGGCTTCCTGTACCTTCATGTTCATTTCACTGATGTATTGAAAATGGTATAAGCTCGGCCCGGGCCGCAGGGGAAGGTGTACGCATGGGCGGGAAGCAGAAAATCCTTTTCGTTGACGACGATCCCGAAATCCTGGCGACATTCAGACGCCGCTTCCGCAAGAAGTACCAGGTCGACATTGCCGCGGGCCCGGTCCGGGCCCTGGAGGCCGTGGCCGAGCGGGGACCGTACGCCGTCATCGTCTCGGACCTGCGCATGCCGGGCCTGGACGGAGTCGAATTTTTCAGCCGCCTCAAAAAAGCCTGCCCCGACACCGTACGCATCATGCTCACGGGCTACGCCGACATGCGCGTGGCCATGGACGCGGTCAACACCGGCCACGTCTTTCGATTCCTGGCCAAACCCTGCGCCGAGGAGGACCTGGAGGAGGCCCTTGGCGCGGCCGTGGCCTTTTACGTCCAGGCCACGGCGGAAAAGGATTTCCTCAAAGGAGCCCTGCGGGGCATCATCAAGGTGCTCACCGACCTGCTGGCCCTGCAAAACCCCGAGGCCATGGCCCGGGCTTCCCGGGTCAAGCGCCTGGTCATGGACATGGCCCGCTACCTGGACGCGCCGGACATCTGGCGCATCGAACTGGCGGTCATGCTGTCCCAGCTCGGGGGCGTGGTCATGCCCGAGTCCCTGTTCGCCGAGTTGCGCGCCCGGGGAACCCTGGAGGGGGACCAGGCCAGGCTTTTTGCGCGCCATCCGGCCATTGCCGGAGACCTGTTGGACAACATCCCCAAGCTGCGCGAGGTGGCCGACATCATCCGGCGTCAGGAAGACCGCTTCGACGGGGGCTCCCGACCCGGGGCCGCCCCTTCGGGCCAGGCCATTGCCCTGGGGGCGCGGCTGCTCAAGGTGACCCTGGATTACGACTGCCTGCTCACCTCGGGCCACGACCGGACCCAGGCCCTGGACATCATGGCCGGCCGCCAGGGGCTCTACGACCCCCGGCTCCTGGACCTGCTGCGCGATCTGGCCGGTTCCCGGGAAGGCTATGCCCGAAGCGAGGTCGCGGCCGCGGCGTTGACCCCGGGCATGATTCTGGAGGAAGATGTCCGCTTGCGCACCGGCGAGACAGCGGCCACAGCCGGCCAGATGGTGGATTTTGGCCTGCTTGAGCGCCTGCCGGGCCTGGAGCTTGGCCACGACGGCCCGGTCCGGGTCCTTATGCCCATTGCCGAGGAAGCGCCTCCTTCCATGGCCGATCCCGAGCTGCTGGACCTGCTGCGCAAGGTCAGGCGCTGCCCTCCCGGGCGCTGAGGCTTGGAGAAGACATCCATGTCCAATGTCATGCGGGTCAAGGTCGATCAGGCGGCCAAGCGCTACGAGCGCATTGTCGCCGACTATTTCGCCGAGGGCGGCATGGTGGTGGCGTGCAGCGACGACGAGAGCTTCACGCGCATGCTGAAGTTCACCCTGGCCAACCTGCGCGTGGACGTCAAAGCCGTGTACCGGGAGGCCGCGGACTACGACGAGCTGGTGACGTTCACCAACAAGGTCGTGGAACGCCTAAGCGCTCCGTTGCTCCTTTTCCTGGAGCGGCGCATCCACAAGGCCACCTGCATCAAGACCGTCAAGGTTCTCAAGAGCTTTTACGGGGAGCGGGTGCGCATGGTGGTGGTCAGCGCCGAGGTGTCCAAGGACGAGATCGTCCTGGCCCATGAAGTGGGGGCGGACAGCTTCATCACCAAGCCCATTTCCGCCAACGCCATTACGGAAAAAATGGCGTTCGCCATCAAGCCCAACAACCAGCTCGGCGTGCTGCTGGACCGCGCCGCCGCCCTGATCGAATCCGGCGACCTGGACCAGGCCGAGTCGGTTGCGGCCAAGGCCTTCGAAATCAAGCCCGACAGCCTCAAGGGGCATCTGCTTCTGGGCGACGTGGCCATGCGCCGGGGGGATTACGCGGGGGCGGAAAAGCACTACCTGGCCGCGGCCAAGGCGGAAAAGCTCTATATCGAGCCGCTTAAAAAGCTCGTGGACCTGTGCGCCGAGTCCGGGGAGCTGGACAAGAAGCTGTTTTACTTAAACCGGCTCGATGCCCTCTCGCCGCTCAATTTCGAGCGCAAGGTGGCCATTGGCGAGGTCTACCTGGCCAAGGACGACACCGAAAAGGCCAAGACCTATTTCGAGGAGGCCCGGCGGGTGGTGAGCCGGGTGGCCGCGGACATGGTCAGCGATTCCCTGATGGAGATCGCCCGCAAGATCGGGGAAAAGGACCAGGACATGGCCCTGCGCTTCATCACCGAGGCCATAGAGGTCAAGGGCGAGACACTCAGCCGCGACGACCTGTGGATGTTCAACAACCGGGGCATCCTGCTGCGCCGCCAGGGTCTGTGGCAGGAGGCCGTGGAAAACTACAAAAAGGCCCTGTCCGTGGCCCCGGGGGATGCCGGGCTGCACTACAACATCGGCGTGGCCCATGCCGACGGCAAGGATTTCGACACGGCCCTGCGCTTTTTCGACAAAGCCCTGGAAGCGGACCCGACCCTCCTGCGCCAGACCCCGTCCGTGGCCTACAACATCGCCACGGCCCACCACCGCTGCCGCAACCTGGACGAAGCCCGCAAATACCTGGCCGCGGCCCTGGAGCTCGACCCCGAATACGAGCCGGCCAAACGGCTCCTGGGATATCTGGGGCAGTAGCTTTTTTCGGGATTTTTCCATGATCTATCGCGTGCTTTGGAGCCATACGGTTTTTTTTCTCGCCTGCCTGGGCCTGCTCGCCTCCTGGTCC
>CAZBER010000006.1:83561-84189 GCA_964490985.1 uncultured Desulfovibrionaceae bacterium
GGGCTGCCGGCGGGCCGGACGCGGCCTCCCGCAGGCCGGAGGGCATTGTCCTGGAGGCCTGCGGGGCCATGGCTCCGGATGGCGCAGGCGCGGCCGGGGCCGAGGAGGGGATGGGCAACCTCAAGCTCGCCCGGCCGGGCCAGGCGCTTTCGTCCCGGGACCGGGCCTTTGGCTGCCGCTTTGTCCTGTCGGGCGGCCAAAAGGGCGGCTTTGCCCTGGTGGAGGCCCGCCTGTCCCGGCCGGCCGCTGTGGGCGGGGGCGAGGCCGTGGACCGCTGGTTCGTCTCGGCCCGGCGGGGCGAGGCGGCTGTGGCGGCCTATGTCTTTGCCCGGCCCGAGGAGGTGGTTCCCGGCCCCTGGACCCTGGGCCTGTACGCCGGAGGCGTGCTGGTGGCGGAAAAGCGCTTCGAGGTCGCGCCCGGCCAAGGCGCGCCGGTCAGGCAGGCCGTCTCCGCCGTCCCTGTTGCCGCTGCGCCGTCTGCTGCGCCGCCCACGCCGGCACCTGCTTCTCCACCCGCTCCGACGCCCGCTGCCCCGTTGCCGGACAGCGCGGCCGCGCCGGCAGCCCCGCCGGCCGACGCTCCCCTGGTGGCCGTGGCCGAGGCCGCGACTGCCGCGCCGGCCGGCAA